>NZ_JBFANJ010000007.1:0-436963 GCF_040674795.1 Nonomuraea sp. NPDC049725
AGGATGCCAAGCCGTTCAGGTGGACCAAGACCGCTGACCAGATCCTCGATCGCATCTGCCGCTACTGCGACCGAATCTCAAAACCAGCTCACTAGCAGGTGCGGACAGTGGTGCGGGAGGCAGTCTTGGCCACAGCTACGCGGAGGGCATCGGTGACCAGAGTCCGGTCGCGGTTCCCTCCTCGACGTGCTTGCGATAGATGACGACTTTGTCATGGATGATCTCTAGGCTGGCAGTCAGATCGGCGATCTTGTCCCGGACGGTTCTTTCGTGCTCCTCCAGGAGCGCGAGCCGCTCCGCCTCGTTGCCCGGACCAGATCGGACGAGCCGAGCGAACCTCTTCAGGGTGGCGATGGGCATGCCGGATTCTCGTAGCCGGTTGCACAACAGGAGCCACTCCACGTCCGCCGGTTCGTAGACGCGCTGTCCTCCGGCCGTGCGCGGAATCGGACGGATGAAGAGTTCCTCACGTTCGAAGAACCGCAAGGCGTGCACGCCCAGGCCGGTCGCCTTGGCGACGTCTCCGATGGATAGGCCGTCCGCGTTCCTGCTCATGCCGCACCGCCATAGCTTGACCTAGATTGCACTCTAGATTTTACCGTCGAGCACATGACAATCACGCAACACAAAATCGGCTCGGGATACAACGCACGCAGCACGGCGGACGACGTCCTGGCCGGCATCGACCTGTCCGGCAAGAACGTCCTGATCACCGGCGGCTACTCGGGTCTTGGGCTGGAGGCCACGCGCGCGCTGGCCCGGGCCGGGGCGCGTGTCATCGTGCCCGCTCGCCGCCCTGCCGTGGCGGCACAGGCGCTGTGCGGCATTCCGCGAACGGAGGTGGGGGAACTCGACCTGGCGGACCCCGGCAGCATCCGGACGTTCAGTGACCGGCTCCTGGAGACCGGCCAGCGCCTCGACATCGTCATCGCCAACGCGGGTGTCATGGCCTACCCGAACACGCCCATCGGTCCGGGTTGGGAAGCGCATTTCGCCATCAACCACCTCGGGCACTACGCCCTGGTCAACCGCCTGCGTCCGGCCCTGGCCCCTACCGGGGCGCGAGTGGTGTCCGTCGCCTCGTCCGGGCACTTCTTGTCGGACATCCGCTGGGACGACCCGCACTTCCGCCGCGGCTACGACCACTGGCTTGCCTACGGGCAGTCCAAGACGGCCAACGCCTTGTTCGCCGTCCATCTCGACGCCCTCGGCGCAGCCAGTGGCATGCGTGCCTTGGCGGTGCACCCGGGTAGCATTCTTACTCCGCTGCAACGGCGTATCCCCCGCGAGCAGCAGGTCGCCCAGGGCTGGATCACCTCGGACGGCCGCCAGGCCGACGGCTTCAAGACCCCGGCGCAGGGTGCGGCGACGGCCGTGTGGGCGGCCACCTCGCCCCTGCTCGACGCGTACGGCGGCGCGTACTGCCAGGACTGCGACATTGCCGAGCCCGCGACCACCGAGGACATGCTCGTCGGCGGCGTCAAGCCGTGGGCGACCGATCCCGATTCCGCATCTCGGCTATGGACCCTCTCCGGTGAACTCACCGGGCTGGATTGCTTCTCCTGACTCAGGGGTGAGGTCACGCGCCACACGTCGTGCGCCTGCCGGAGAGCAGTGTGTCTTGAGCATTACGCAGCCGAAGGGCTGGAGGCCGGTGCCGTGACCGGAGACGTTCGCCCGTGAACCCTTCTGGTCACGGCATCAGCTGCCGGCCCGCCGCCCACGCGTTCGCCGGTGCCGCTGTCGATAGCGCAGGGGCGCCTCGCCCACCTCTCGCTTGAAGGCGGTGCTGAAGGCGCTCTCGGAGGTGTAGCCCAGCTGCGCGGCCAGTTCCCCGATCCGGACGTCGCCGTCGCGCAGCGCCCGCTGGGCCAGCAGCATCCGCCAGGAGCTGAGGTAGGTCAGTGGCGGGACACCGGCAACGGAGCGGAAGCGCACGGCGAACGACGTCCGCGACATCGCCGCCGCACGGGCCAGTTCCTCCAGCCCCCAGGGCCGGCCGGGTTCGCGGTGCATGAGGGTCAGCGCGGGGCGCAGGCCGTCGTCGGTCAGCGCCCGCAGCCACCCCGGCGGCAGTTCGGCCTGGTTCAGGTACGCCCGGAGCACCTCCAAGATCAGCAGCTGGGCGTGCTGGCGTACGGCGAAGGCCGCGCCCATCCGCCCGGCCGTCACCTCCTCGATCAGCCGGTCGACGCACGCCCGCAGGGCGGGCGCGGCGGTGTGGCAGGAGCGAACGAGCGCCACCGGCGGCAGCGCCTGCGTCAGCAGCGCCGTGCCGGCCTGGTTCAGCTCGACGTGACCGCCGAGGATGACGTCGTCGGCGGCGAAGTCCGCACCGCCGACGCGCAGGGCGTAATCACCCGGCTCAGGTACGAACTCGACCGGCGGACCGTCACCGGTGCCGCCCTCGGCACGCATCCAGGAGCGGCCGGTCAGGACTGCGACGTCACCGGCCTCCATCTCGATCGGGCTATCCAACCCGTCGGCCGACAGCCGGCACCGGCCGTGCACCATCACCGTCAACTTCAGCGGGCTCGTGATCACCGACCGCGTGACCCACCGTCCCCCCACCGCGAACGCGCCGGAGACCTGGCCGCGCACCTCAAGGAGATCGAACACCTCCGACAACTGATCGACTATCACGCCCCGAACTATCGCGAAGGAAATCCGCACCGTCAATCATTCATCGTTCGCCCGATCCCACCCATGCTGGAAGCGTGACCCACTCCTCGGAAATCCGGCAGCCACCCGGCTCCGGCTGCACCGCGACGGAAGGCGAAGGGCTCGCCGGGCCCTCCACCCAGGCAACGGGAACGATCCTCAAGGAGCACTCCATGGCACTCAACGACTCTGCGAAAGACCCGACGACATACGCTGCCGGCATCCCGGTGCCGGACCCCGAGCCCGTCTCCTCGTACCACCCCGTCCTGATCGATGTCCCAGGGCGCCCCGTTCCGCTGGCGGTTCGCGTGACGGCTCCGGCCGTCGGCAGTGACCTGCCGGTCATCGTCTTCTCGCATGGACACGGCCCGTCGACCTTCGTCCCCTCCTTCTACGGATACGGTCCGCTCGTCAACTTCTGGGCCGCGCACGGCTTCGTCGTGATCCAGCCCACGCACCTCGACGCCACGTTCCTCGGCCTGCGGGAGGCCGGCGATCCGGATGCGCCGCTGTACCTGAAGTCGCGCGCCGACGATCTTCGCCAGGTCGTGGACCACCTCGGCGAGATCGAACGCGCCGTTCCGGGACTCGCTGGGCGCCTGGACCCGGGCCGCATCGCCGCTGTCGGTCACTCGGCCGGAGGCCACACCGTCGGCCTGGTCTCGGGACAGACCATCGCCGACACCAGCGACGGGTCGACGGTCGGAGCCGTCGACGACCGCTTCAGCGCCCGCGTCATGATCACCGCTCCCGGCTGCGGCGAAGACCTGAACGGTCCCGCGGCGCAGCTCTACACCGCACTCACCAGCACCGGCTTCGACGGCATGACGCCCAAGGCGCTCATCGTCGTCGGCGAGAAGGACTGGAACCCCTTCTTCTCCGACCGGCAGGACTGGCGCAGCGACCCCTACGTCGCGGCGCCCAGGCCGAAGACCCGGCTGGAGATCTTCGACGCCGAGCACGGGCTCGGCGGCATCTCCACCTTCGACGCGGTCGAGACCACCGACGAGAACCCCGACCGGGTTGCCGCCGTACGCGCGCTCATCTGGGCCTAAGTGCGGAGCGAGCTCTACCCCGATGATCCGGCCTGGACGCGGGCCACCGCAGCGCTCGACGGCAGCACCACCCCGATCGGACGCGTCGAGTCCAAGTAGACCCCTGCGTACGCTGACGTGCTGTACCGCGGGCCTCGCTCAGCGGGCCAATCCCGGCCGCCGTCGTGCCCCAGCCGTCGAGCTGACGCTTCCGGGCGGCCGGGCTGTCCGTCAGTTGAGGCGGGTGATGCGGCCCAGCGCCGGGGGCTGGAGCGGGCTGTTCGCGCGGATGTGGGCCTCCAGCGCCTCGATGTCGCGTACCTTCTCGACCCGGTCGGTGCCCTCGGTGAGCACGCTGAACCCGTCGCCGCCCTCGGCGATGAAGGAGTTCGCGGTCACCCGGTACTTCTCGGCAGGGCTGATCGTCGTGCCGTTGAGCTTGATGGTCGCCGGGTCGATCTTGTCGCAGGCGGGCCTGGCGTTGTCGTAGGCGAAGGTGAGCCCCTGGGAGACGCCGAGGACGCGGGGCGTGCCCTGGCCGCACCACTGCTGCTCCAGGAATCGCTCGACCTGCGCACCGGTCAGAGTCATCGTCACGAGCATGTTGCCGAACTGCTGGACGCGGATCGCCTCCCCGTGAGTGACCAGGTTGGCCACGTCGTTGCCCATGGCCGAGGCGTACAGGTCGCCGCCGATGCCGCCGCCGTACGGGGGCTGGACGGCGATCTGGGCGCCGCCGGTCTCCGGGGACGAGGTGGCGGCGAGACGGGCGTCGGCGAGGGCGTGCCCGATCGTGGACTCCCCGGCGGCGTTGCGGCTCGCGGTGAGGTCACGGTGGATCATGCCGATGGGCCGGTCCATCAGCCGGTGGGCCTGCTCGTCGGCCCGGCGGCGCAGCGCGGCGATCCGCGCGTCGGGCCGGATGCCGTGGGTGGTGGTGATGTTGTCGGCCTTCGCCGCGACCGGGTTGCCGGTGGCGCGGTCGACGGTGAGCTTGATCCGGGTGACCTCGCGGCCGAAGCCGGACGTCTGGGTGACGGGAATCCCGTTGATCACGCAGTTGTACGGGTTGTGCGTGTGGCCGGAGAACACGGCGTCGACCTCGGGGTCGAACTTCGCCACGATGTCCTTGACCGGGCCTGCGAGGTTGCCGCACGCGTTGGGCAGGCCGCCGCCGGTCTGGCCTCCGCCCTGGTGGAGCAGGACGACGATGGTGCGCACGCCCTTGGCCTTGAGCTCGCCGACATAGGTGTTCACGGTCTCGGCCTCGTCTCGGCCCTCCAAGGGCGCGGTGGGCGAGGGGGCCTCGAACAGGGACCTCTTGTGGGTCACGGCGATGACGCCGACCTTGACACCCTTCACCGTCTTGACGAGGTAGGGGTCGAAGGCGGGTTTCCCGGTCGTGGTGTCGACGATGTTCGCCCCCAGGTAGGGGAAGGAGGCGCCGGCGAAGCGGCCCAGCACGCAGCCGGTCGGGTGGCAGCCGCCGTTCTCCAGCCTGCGCAGCTCGGTCAGCCCGCGGTCGAACTCGTGGTTGCCGACGCTGGAGGC
This sequence comes from Nonomuraea sp. NPDC049725, assembly GCF_040674795.1. Taxonomy (NCBI): domain Bacteria; kingdom Bacillati; phylum Actinomycetota; class Actinomycetes; order Streptosporangiales; family Streptosporangiaceae; genus Nonomuraea; species Nonomuraea sp. NPDC049725. The sequence continues at coordinate 5,247 of NZ_JBFANJ010000007.1, forward strand.
GTCCAGGCGCATGAGGGACAGCGCCTCGATGCCCGGCTCGTCGTGCATGACGGCGGAGGCGGGGCTGTTGATGATGTTGTCGCCTACTGCGAGCCGCAGCGTGCCGGTCGGGTTGTCGCGCTGGAGGCGGTCCAGGTGCGCCGCCAGGTATTCGGCTCCGCCGGCCTCGACCGGGCCGTCCGGCGTCATGGCGACGCTGGACGGCAGCGCCGAGTGGAAGTCGTTGATCCCGAGGAGCTGGATGTCCACCGTGTCGGTCGTGGCGGCGGTGGCGGTCTGGACGGGCAGCAGGGCTGTTCCGCCCAGCAGCAGCGTGGTGAGCAGGTTACGCATGTGCGTCCCTTCGGGGGTGTCTGTCGCGGGGCGAGCGTAGCCACGCGTCCACGAAAAAGTAAAGACTCCCGTAGACGGGTGTAGGTCAGGGGAATTATTCACACGACCATCTGTCCCGACCCAGCTCAGTCTGGTGAACTATTGACATACAGAACGTGGATGGAGCAAATTTCTCCCATGGCCGAGCCGGCAGAGAACTATTCCTCCATCCTCACCCGCATCCGTGGCGTCGAGCCCACGCTGACCGCCGCCCACCGGCGCATCGCCGAGATGATCCTCGCCGAGCCCGCCGCCGTGGCCGCGTCCACCATCACCGAGCTGGCCGAACGCTGCGCCACCTCGCTGACCACCATCACCCGGTTCTGCCGCGAGCTGGGGCTGGCCGGCTACCCCGAGCTCCGGCTGGCGCTCGCGGCCGAACAGGGCAGGACGAACGCCAATCCGCGCGATACGGCGCTCATCGCCTTCTCTCCCGACGACCCGGCGAGCGTGGTGCTGCGCAGCCTGCTGGCCAGCGACGTGCGCGCCATGGAGGAGACCGCGGCGCACCTGGACGTCACCGCCGTGGACCGGGCGGTCTCCGCTCTCGTGCGGGCCAGGTTCATCGACTTCTTCGCGGTCGCGGGCAGCGCCGGCGTCGCCATGGACCTGCACCTCAGGCTGCACGCCATCGGCCGGCCGTGCGCGTTGTGGACCGACGTGCACAACGCCGTCTGCAGCGCCAACGCGCGAGACCATCGCGACGTGGCAGTCGGCATCTCCCACTCCGGCACCACGGCCGAGGTCGTCGAGCCGCTGACCATCGCCAAGGAGCGCGGCGCCACCACCATCGCCGTCACCAACTTCCCCCGCAGCCCGCTGGGGGAGGTCGCCGACGTCGTCCTGACCACCGCGGCGCGCGACACCCCCTTCCGCGCCGGAGGAGTGGCCGCCCGCCACTCCCAGATGCTCGTCCTGGACTGCCTGTACATCGGCGTGGTCCAGCGCACCCACGAGACCAGTGACCAGTTGCTGACCGCCGCCACGGAGGCGGTGGCCAAGCACCGCCTGCCCCAACGCTGACCAGGAGCCTTCATGCGTCTGGCCCCCCTCGCCGCCGCCGTCCTGCTGTCGGTCGCCGCCTGCGCCCCCAGCTCGCCCTCGACCACCCCCCAGTCCCAGGACAAGGTCACCCTGTCCGTCTGGGGCTGGGGGCCCGAGGAAAACTTCGACAAGATGTTCGCCGCGTACGAGAAGCTCAACCCGGGCGTCGACGTCGACGCCCGGTCCTTCACCACCGCCACCGAGTACGACACGATCCTCGCCACGGGCCTGGCCGGCGACAGCGGCCCCGACCTGGCCTGGCTGCGGGCCGGCCCCAACCTGCAGCCGCTCGTCGAGGCGGGCCGGCTGCTGCCGCTGGAGACCGCCGACGTCCCCGGCCTCAAGGACTACGACGAGGACGTGCTGCGCTCAGCCAAGGGCGACAAGGACGGCAAGGTCTACGGGGTCCCGTTCGCCGTACAGACCCTACAAGTGATCTACAACAAGAAGATCTTCGCGGACAACGGCCTCACCCCGCCGCAGACCTGGGCCGACATGATCGCGGCCGCCGAGAAGCTGAAGGCCGAGGACATCGTCCCGTTCGCGTTCGGCGGCAAGGACGACTGGATGCTGCCCATCGTGGCCGGCATCTTCGGCACCGCCAACTGGGGCGGCGACGCCTTCCTCGACGACGTCCGGGCCAAGAAGAAGAAGTTCACCGACCCCGCGTTCGTCGCGGGCATCGACCAGCTCAACAAGCTCCGGCCCTACTTCCCCGACCAGATGACGGGCGTCTCCTACACCGACGCGCAGATCCTCTTCTCGTCCGGCAAGGCGGCCATGTTCCCCGGCGGCCTGTGGGAGCTGAACTTCTTCACCGAGAACGCCAAGGGGATCGACCTGGGCGTCTTCACCCCGCCCGCGCCCGGCGGCGGACCCGGCCTGATGCCCGGCTTCACCGACGGCTCGTACGGCATCAGCGCCAAGACCAAGCACAAGGCGGAGGCGCTGAAGTTCGCCTCCTGGCTCGCCTCCAAGGAGTACGGCCAGCTCTACACCGACACGTTGCGGGTCTTCTCCGCCGTGCCGGGCGTCGCGCCCACCGACCCGCTGCTCAAGGAGGTGTCCACGACCTTCGACAAGCAGGGCGCCACGTACTTCATGAACGAGTTCGCGTACGGCAACCCCTCCTCGCAGGCCGTCTTCTCCAAGGCGCTGCAGGAGATGCTGCTGGGCCGCATCACCGCCGAGGAAGCGGCCGGGCGGCTCGACCAGAGCGTGGCCACATGGCTGTGAGCACCACCCGGCGGGGATCGTCGCACCTGTTCCTGATCCCCGCCTTCCTGCTGTACACGCTCTTCGTCATCTATCCGCTGCTCACCGGCCTGAGCTACAGCGTCTTCACCTGGAAGGGCACGCTGCGCGACACCTTCGCCGGGTTCGCCAACTACGTGCACCTGCTCACCGGCTCGTTCCTCGACCAGCTCCTGCCCGCGCTCGGCCACAACTTCCTGCTGTTCGCCGGGACCATGCTCGTGCAGAACACGCTCGGGCTGGCCCTGGCCCTCGCGCTGTCGCGGGCACGGCGGGGCAAGCGCGTCCTGCAGACGATGTTCGCCCTGCCGTACCTGGTCAACCCGCTCGTCATCGGCTACCTCTGGACCCTGCTGCTGAGCCCGACGTTCGGGCCGGTCAACGCGCTGCTGCGCGGCGCCGGGCTGGACGGGCTGGCGATGCCCTGGCTGGGCGATCCCGCCACCGCCCTGCCGACCGTCATCGCGATCACCACCTGGCAGTGGGTCGGCTTCCCCATGCTGCTGTTCAGCGCCGCCCTCGGCGGCATCCCGCAGGAGTACGCCGAGGCGGCCACGACCGACGGGGCCAACGCGTGGCAGGTCTTCTGGCGCATCACGCTGCCGCTGCTGCGCCCCGCGATGGGCACCATCACGATCCTGAGCTTCATCGGCAGCATGAACACCTTCGCCCTGGTGTACGCGCTCGGCGGCTCCAACGGCGCGCCCGCGGGCGCCACCGACGTGCTGGGCCTGCTGTTCTACCGGGCGGCGTTCGCCTCGGGCGACGTCAACGCCATGGGCACCTCCTCCGCGCTGGCTGTCCTCATGTTCACCTTCATCTTCGGCTCGACCCTCCTGCTCGAACGCGTACTGAGGAGGAAGGCGTGAAAACCCTGTGGATCAAGCTGCTGCTGTGGGGTTACGCCGTCTTCTCCATGGCGCCCCTGGTCGTGATGCTGCTGAGCTCCTTCCGGCCGACCAGCGACATCTTCGACGACCCGATCGGGCTGCCCGCCGGGCCGGAGTTCGGCAACTACGTCAAGGCGTGGACCGAGGCGTCCTTCTCCACCTACGTCATCAACTCGCTGGTCGTCGTGGTGACGGCGGTGCTGCTCGGCGCCGCCGTGTCGCTGCTGGCCGCCTATCCGCTCGGCCGCAAGCGCTTCACCGGGCGCGGGCTGTTCACCGCCTACTTCATCTCCGGCATGACCCTGCCCGCGCACCTCGGCGTGCTGCCCCTGTTCTACCTGCTGGAGAGCATGGGGCTGATCGACTCACTGCTCGGCCTGATCCTCGTCTACGCGGCCGGATCGGTCCCGTTCAACGTGTTCGTGCTGACCGCGTTCTTCCGGCAGCTTCCCGGCGAGCTCGACGAGGCCGCCTCGCTGGACGGGGCCGGGCCCCTGGCGACGTTCTGGCACGTGATGCTGCCCCTGGTGCGGCCCGCCATCGCGACCGTGATCGTCTTCCAGTTCGTACCCCTGTGGAATGACTTCTTCTACCCGCTCGTCCTGATGCGCGACGAGAGCAAGCTGACGCTGCCCGTCGGGCTCACCCACTTCTTCGGCGAGTTCCAGAACGACTGGGGGACGCTGTTCGCCGGGCTGGTGATGACGACGGTCCCCCTCGTCGTGCTCTTCGTCCTCGCCACCCGCCAGATCGTCGCCGGCCTCACCGCCGGCATGAACCGTTGAGGAGCACCCTGTGGACCTTGTGACAGCTTTCGCCGACGAGACGCGCGAACGCGTCGACGAACTTGTGGCGACTCAGTTGCCGGCCATCAGGCAGGCGGGCGCGCTGATCGCCGGCGCGGTGCGGGCAGGCGGGGTGGTCCACGCCTACGGCACCGGCCATTCCGAGGCCGCCGCGCTGGAGCTGGCCGGGCGCGCGGGCGGGCTGATCCCGGCCAACCGGCTCACCCTGCGCGACCCCGTGGTGCTCGGCTCGGCCAGGCCCGGCGACTTCGATCCGCTGGCCGAGCGCGACCCGGACACCGCCCACCAGGTGCTGGCCCTGCACACGATCGACCCCCGGGACGTCTTCGTGATCGCCTCCAACTCCGGCGGCAACGGCTCCACCGTGGAGATGGCGAAGCTGGTCAAGGAGCGCGCGCTGCCGCTCGTCGCGATCACGTCGATGGCGCACACGAGCGCGATCACCTCACGCCACCCGTCGGGCGAGAGGCTGTTCGAGCTGGCCGACGTCGTGATCGACAACCTCGCACCGTACGGCGACGCGGTCCTGCAGACCGAGCACGGCCCGGTGTGCGGCATCTCCTCGATCACCTCGGCGCTGGCCGTGCAGCTGGTGGTCGCCGAGGCGATCGGCCTGCTGAGCGCGGCGGGGATGGTCCCGCCCACCTACCTGTCGGCCAACATCCCCGGCGCCGACGCGCACAACGACGCCCTTCAGGCCCGCTACGCCGGGCGCATCAGGATCGGTGCGCTGTGACGCTGACGATCGCGGCCTTCTGGCCGCCGCCCCCGCACGAGACCACCGTGGCGCGCTACCGGCAGATCGCCGACGCGGGCGTCGACCTGGTCATCACCGGCAACTACCTCAACGACGCGATCTCCATCCGGCACGCCCTGAACTGCGCCGACGAGGCGGGGCTCGGCGTGCTGGTCGCCTCCGACCCGAGGATCGAGGTGCTCATGCGCGACCTCGACCCCGGCGACGAGCAGACCAGGGCGCTGATCGGGCGGGTGATCGACGACTACCGGGACCACCGCTCGTTCCGCGGCATCAGCCTGATGGACGAGCCGCTGCCTGACCGGTTCGGACGCCTGGCGATCGGCGTGTCGGCCGTGCGGTCGCGCGGCTTCCTGCCGTACGTCAACCTCTTCCCGAGCCACGCCACCGGCCCGTACGACGAATACGTGAGCGGCTTCGTGTCGGCCGTCCGGCCCGCCCTGCTCTCCTTCGACCGCTACCCCTTCCTCTCCTCCGGCGACGACCCCGGCTACTTCGCCGATCTGGCCACGATCCGCGCCCACGCCGCCAAGGCCGAGGTGCCGGCCTGGATGTACGTCCAGACACTCGCCTACGACGGGCACCGCACGCCCACGGCCGCCGAGATCGCCTGGCAGGTCAACACCGCGCTGGCCTACGGCTACACCGGCATCCAGTACTTCACCTACTGGACGCCCGACCCCTCGCGAGGCGAAGGCTTCCGGCCGGCCCTGGTCGACGACGGGCGGCCCACCGAGCGCTACGCCGCGATCCGCGAGCTGAACACCCGCTGGCTGCGACCGGTGGGGGAGGAGCTGGCCCGTCAGCCGTGGATCTCGGCCGGGCACACGGGCCCGCTCCCCGACGGCGCACACCCCCTCCAGGACGGTCTCGTCGCCTCGGGCGAGATCGTCGCCGGCAGCTACGGCGAGCGGCACCTGTTCGTGTGCAACGCCCGCCACGACACCGCCACCACCGTCACGCTCGCCGCCCGGGCCGGCGCCTTCGACCCCGCCACCGGGTCCTACGACCCGTGCCCCGCCACCTTCACCCTCGACCCCGGCGCCGCCCGGCTGCTGCGGCGGGAACCCTGATGCTCTTCGCAGGCGTCGACGCGGGCGGCACCTCCACCCGCGTCGCCGTGCACACCGCGTCCGGCGACAGAGTCGGGCACGGCACGGCCGGCGGGGGCAACCCGGCCGCCCACGGGCCCGGCGCGGCAGGCGCGGCGATCGCGGCGGCCCTGCGCCAGGCGATCCACGCTCTCCCCGTCGCCGAGGTGACCGCGTCCGTGGCCGGGGTCGCCGGCGCCGACGAAGGCTTCGCTCCCGTGCTCGACCGGATCTGGGCCGAGCACGGTCTGACCCACCGGCCCAGCCTGGTCAGCGACCTCACGGTCGCCTACGCCGCGGGCACACCCGCGCCGGCCGGCACACTGCTGCTCGCGGGAACGGGGGCCGCCGCGGCCCGGTTCGCCCAGCGGGAGATCGACGGCGTGGCCGACGGGCTCGGGTGGCTGCTCGGGGACGAGGGCGGCGGCTTCTGGATCGGCCGGGCCGGGGTACGGGCCACGGTCCGCGCCCTGGACGCCGGATCACCGCACGGCCCCCTCGTCGAGCTGGTCTCACAGCGGTTCGGCGCCTCCGGCCCGCCCCGGCGACAGGCCGACCACATCGTCCGAGCGGCGCAGGCGGACCGGATGGCGCTGGCCGCCAGCGCCCCACTGGTCGGGCAGGCGGCCGACCTGGGCGACCCCGACGCCCGCGCGATCGTCCACGAGGCCGCACGACGCCTGGTGGCCACGGCCCGCCGGGTACACCGCGCCGGACCGGTCGTGCTGGCGGGCGGCGTCCTGGCCAACCACGGCCCGGTCCGCAGAGCCGTCATGCGGTCACTGACCGGACCGGAGCCCGTACCGGCCCTGGCGGAGGTGACCGGTCTGCGCACCGCCCGCGACGGACCGGGCGCGGCGAGCTGGCTCGCCGCCCTCGAACACCTGGGAGACAGCCGGGCGCGGGCGGCACACCTGCGGTTCACCACAGTGGACGGATGACGGCTGGTCGCGGTGGTCGCGGTCACCTGCCGCGTAGTCCTTCGACCGGACGATCTGCCCGCAGGTCACTTCAGGGCGTTGGCGGCGGTGTCCCGCTGGGGACGGAACGGCCCGAGGGCGAGCGGCGTCCGGACCACATGTGGGGCTGCCCATCGCTTCCCCGGGCCAACGCCGGCGGCTTATGCCTGCTTGCCGCTACGAGATCAGGTTCACACGGAATGGTCCTGCCTCTACTGTGAATGAGGTGGGCGCGGATGTGCACGAGGTGCTTGGTGTGTTGGGGCTCCTCGGGGTTGTGCTGCTGTTTGTCATGCTGGTGTCCGGTGACTCCGAAGCCAAGCCGGCCGACAACGAAGTCGACCCGGCCGTGAGGCGACGGCGGTGGGAAGTGCGGGTCCAGGCGGCACGCCGCCTCCTGGACGTCTGCCTCCCCAACGTCGCCAACGGGGAGAAGCACTACCAGGAGGCTGAGAGGCGCCTCGCCACTCCTGGTTCGGAGAGCCTCGCGGTCATGGAGATCGAACAGGCCTGCATCTACAGGCACTGGCGGGCGCTGCTGCACTTGGCGGTGATCCGCGCGATGGAGATGAAGCCCCAAGAGGCGATATGGGCGTTCGACAAGGCCGTCCTGGTGGTGAATCCTGCGGGGATCGAGCCCGATGACTTCCGGCCCAAGATGGTGGGGATGGCCCTGATCTGGCTGGAGGCCCGCCCGGGGCTGGCCAAGGTGTTGGAGGACTCCGTAAGCCGGAGACATCCTGGCATTTCCGGCGCGCAGCTGCGTGCCAAAGCCGTCGAAGAGATCATCGAGACGATCCCGCCCTTGAAACCATGAAGCAGGACTGCCGCAGGCCGGGCGGGTCCTGACCTCAGTCGAGGGTGGGGCGTAGGGGCCGGCACCCGTCGGCGTCGAGCTGGGCGTGCCCCTGTCGATGTCCACGGCGCGAGTGCCATGGAAGGGCACGCTTTCGTGGTGGGCGGGCCAATACACCGCCGCAGGCATGCGGCAGTCGCTGATGCGGACGGCGTACCTGCTCACGGGGGACGCCCACCTGGCCGAGGACCTGCTGCAGAGCGTGCTGGTCAAGGTGCTCGGCCGATGGCCCAGGCTGGCGGGCCTCGCCAGCCCGCAGGCGTACGCCCGCAAGGCCCTGGTCAACCAGTACATCTCGTGGCGCCGGCGGCTGGCCAGGGTGACCGAGCTGCCGAGCGCCGAGCCGCCGGACCGGCCGTACTCCACCGTGCTGCGCTACTACGAGGATCTCACCGAGCACGAGACCGCCAAGCTGCTGAACTGCTCGATCGGCACGGTCAAGAGCCACGCCCATCACGCGCTCGCCCGGTTACGGGCGCTCGCGCCCGAACTGGCGCCGCGGTTCGCCGAGCTGGAAGACCTGAAGGGAGCACACCGATGACGGGGCTGCGAGACATGCTGAACGACGTGGCCGACAGCGCCCCCCGGGTCGACCTGACCGAGCGCACGATCGGGCTCCGCAACCGGCGGCGGCGCAGGACGACCTCGATCGTCGCGGCGGCCGCGGTGGTCGCCGTCGCGCTCGGCGTGACGGCCGTCGTACGGACGCAGGCCGTACGGCCGGCCCCCGCTGTCGCGCCCGGGACGGCGACCGACCTGCCGGCGCGCGGGGTGGGGCCGCTGAGCCACGCCTACATGACGTTCTGCCGGAAGCCGGGCGGCAAGGCGCCGGCGGGATGCGTGCACGGCGGCTGGCGGGTGGTCACCCGTGACGGCACCACGTACCGGGTGGCGCGGGCCCTGGCCGGGGCCCGGGCACCCCTTCGGACGAGCCCGCTGGCGATCAGCCGCGACGGTCGCAAGATCGCGTACTACGACACCGCGGCCAGCACCTTCGCGGTGCGCGACCTCGCCTCCGGCGCGGTGACCACGGCGCCGACGAGGGTGCCCACGGCCTGGCTCGGCAGCATCGCGCACCTCCTGCTGTCGGACGACGGCCGTTTCCTCGCCTTCACCAAGAGGCCGCCGCTCAAGGACCCGGCCATGCTCTTCGACCTGCGCGAACGCATGTCCCGGCCGCTGCCCAACGGCTGGAACCCGATCGGCCTGTCCCCGGACGGTGACACGATCACCCTGGCGGAGTACGCGCCCAGAACCCGGCTGCGGACCATCACCCGGCTCTGGCGGACGTCCACGGCGGGCAACACGACGACCGTCGACGTCGCCGGGGACTACCTGGTCGGCGCGCTCGGACCCGACGGGAACCGCGTCGTCGCGGTGGAGAGCGTGGAAGCGGGCATCACCGGATGCCTGCGAAGCGGCCCCGACCTGGTGCATCTGGACCGGAAGACCGGCAAGGCGCTCCGGCGGGTCCCCGTGCGGGGCCTGTCCATGACGGCCAACCGGGTTCGCCTGCGCGGCTGGACCGGCCCTCACGAGATCACCGCCCTGGCCACGCCCCTGGCCTGCCGCGAGCGGGACGACGCCGCCCCCGCACAGAGCTTCGACCCGCCCTACGTCCCTTTCACGGCGTACGCGGTGAACGTCGAGACCGGCAAGGCCAGGAAGCTCGCCACCTACACCGCCCAGGGCTTCTTCCAGCTCGTGCTCCCGGGCTTCCCCGGCACCCTGTGACGGCGGGCGGCGCGTGCGTGCTCGCGGGCCGTCTCCGTCCGCCCCATGCGGTCGGCCAGCTCGGCGAGGACCTGATGGGTGGAGCCCCAGCACGCGCTGCCGATCCCGAGCACGACGAGCAGGTCGGCGGAGGGCAGGAGCGTCTCGTACAGGTCGTGCGGCGAAGGGGTGCCGAGGCGGGCGGCGACGAGACCCCAGACGGGGGTGAGGAAGTCGGCGGTCCAGTCCTGCCTGATCCGGGTGCCCCACCGGGCGATCAGGTCGTGGGCGAGATCGGTCCGCCCGGATTCGGCGGCGGCGAGGATCGCGAGGGGCCGGACGGGCTCCAGGTGGCGCTCCTCGGCCGCGGCCAGGAGGTCGTCCAGCACCGTGCCGCTCTCACCGTGGGCGCGGGCGCGGGAGTAGGCGGTCGCCAGCCGCCGGTACGGCGCGCCCCACAGGCTGGAGCCGTACCGCGGCGACGCGTGCCCGGTCGCGAGCCGTTCCACCTGGTCCCAGTCGCCGTCCAGCATGTGGCGGCCGGTCTGCGCGATGCGCACCATCGCCTTCAGGTCCGGCCGCCGGTCGCGGTCGAGGAGGCGTTCGCAGCGGGCCAGCTCGCGGTCCCACTCGTCCAGCTCCGCCGTACGCAACAGGCAGGCCAGGCGGGTGACGCGGGCGACCAGTTCGGTGCTCGGCGACAGTCCCGGCAGCGCCGCCATCCGTTCGGCGACGGCCCGGCGCTCGTGGGTACGGCCGGGCACGAAGGCGGCGAGCAGGTAGTTGCTCAACGTCCGCGCCTGCAGCATGCGGTCGCCGGTCCGGCCGGCCAGGTCGATCGCCTGCGCGGTGAGGCGTTCGCCTTCGGCCTGCCTCGGGCCGTAGTGCAGCTCGACGCCGAGCGTGCCGAGCAGCCGGGCCCGGTCGTCGTCCGGGAGTGGCCCGTCGAGCAGACCTTCGAGGGCTGCCACGATCCGCTCGTCGACCTGGCCGTAGGGCCGCCAGTACCAGAGCGCGGGCGTGCCGAAGAAGCTCAGCGCGTCGATCATGGCGGTGCGGTCGCCGAGCCGGTCGGCCAGCTCGATGGCTTCGAGCAGGTCCCGCTCCGCGGCCTCGGCATCGCCGTTGGCGCGCCTGGCGTGCGCCTGGCCGATCAGCAGCCGGGCGCGGGTGGCCTGGTCGCCGGGCGGCAGGTGGGTCAGGGCGAGCTGCCAGAACTGCACGGCCTCGGTGTGGGCGAGCTGGCGCGCCGCGTGCTCCGCCGCGCGGGCGGCGTGCCGTACAGCGTCGGCGGCGCCGCCGACCTTGGCGGCCTGGGCGAAGTGGTGGGCCAGCGTGGCGGCTTCGGCGTCGGCGGTGTACGGCTCCAGCGCCCGCCCGACGCGCAGGTGCAGGCGGGCTCGCTCGACCCGGGACAGCTTGCCGTACAGAGCCTGGCGGACCAGAGCGTGGCCGAAGCGGTAGTCGGGTCCGTCGGCGGGCTCGGTCAGCAGTCCCGTCGCCACAGCGGGTTCCAGGGCGAGCATGACCTCCTCCGCCGATCTGGAGGTGACGGCCACGAGCGTCTCGACCTCGAGTTCGCGCCCCACGACCGCCCCGGCGCGCAGGAGCTCGCGGGTCTCCTCCGGCAGGCGGGCGACCCGGCGGTCGATCACGTCGCCCGCGCCCCTGGGCACGGCGGTGGGGTCGCGGCGCTCGCTCTGCCGCAGCCGCAGCACCTCGCCGAGGTAGAACGGGTTGCCGCCGGTGCGCTCCAGCAGCGTGCCCGGTTCCTCGTCAAGGTTCCTGGCGCGCAGGTAGGCTGCGACTTCCTCCAGGGTGAACGAGGTCAGCTCCAGCCGGTCCGCCCCGTGCTGGCGGGCCAGCGCGGCGAGTGTGTCGCCCAGCTCTTGGGGGTGGTCACCGGGCTCGGGACGGACGGTGACGACCGCCAGGACCGGGAGCCGCGAGAAGGGGCCGGCCGCGTAGGCGAGCAGCCTCAGCGAGGAGGCGTCGGCCCAGTGCAGGTCGTCCAGGATCACCAGGAGCGGCCAGGGGTCCTCGGTGAGGGCCGCGACGGCCTGTTCGAACCGGCCGTACAGGGTCGGTTCGAGGGCCTCACCCGACAGCGGCTCGCCCGCGTGGCCGCTCTGCCGGATGATCTGCGTCCAGGGCCAGAAGGCGGGAGCCGTACCCTCCGCGCAGCGCCCCCAGGCGACGCGGAAGCCCCGCGCCTGCGCCAGCTCGGCCGCGACCTGGGCGAGCCTGGACTTGCCGATGCCCGCCTCGCCCGTGACCAGGACGACGCCGCCCCGGCCCGCGCGGGTCTCGGCGAACCGGTGTTCCAGCACCGCGAGCTGGTCCGACCTGCCGATCAGCGTGGTAGTGGCGGGCGCGGGGGTGGGCGGGGCGGGTGGTTCAGGGGCAGGTGTGGCCGGGCGCAGCTCCGCCGTCTGGCCGAGCACGGCCTGTTCCAGGGCGCGCAGTTCGGGTCCCGGATCGAGGCCGAGATCCTCCGACAGCCGGTCCCGCACACGGCGCAGCGCCGCCAGCGCGTCGGCCTGGCGTCCGGAGCGGTAGAGGGCGAGCGCCAGCAGCGCCCATCCGCGCTCGCGGTAGGGGTGCGCTTCGACGAGGTCGTGCAGGCCGGGGACGAGCGAGGCCGCCTCGCCGAGTGCGAGCCGCGCGTCGAAGCGGTCCTCCAGCGCCGCGGTCCGTACCTCGGCCAGCCGCGCCACGGTGGGCCGCGCGAACTCCTGGCCGGCGAACTCCCCGAGCGGATCGCCCGTCCACAGGGCCATGGCGTGGTCGAGGGCCGAGATCGCCTCCTGGTGCTCGCCGCGCGCCAGGGCCAGCCGCCCTTCCTCGGCGTACGAGACGAAGCGCCCGAGGTCCACCTGGCCGGGAGCGACGGCGAGCAGGTAGCCGGGCTCGCGGGTGAGAAGCACCCTCGGCGGGGTGCGCGCCGCCCGGCCGGGCTCCAGGATCCTGCGCAGGTGCGCGATGTACGCCTGCAGCGTGCGCGTGGCCCCGGCCGGTGGCTCGCCGGTCCAGAGCTCGTCGATCAGCCGGTCGAGCGAGACTACGCGACCCGGCTCCAGCGCCAGCATCGCCACGAGCGCCCGCTGCTTGCGCGTGCCCAGATCGTACGGCTCGCCGGAGGCGTCGGAGACCTGCACCGCACCGAACAACCGAAACGCCAGCATCATCCCACTTTGTCGATAGATTCCCCGAGGTCACAGCATATGCCGCCCGCCTCAACCGGACCTCAGCTCGACCCCAGCTCGACCCCAGCTCACCTGCGAGAGCCTTGCTCCAACGCCGACGAAGGGGATGCGACATGAACATCGGGGACGAACTGCGCAGTGTGGTCAGGGGCGCCGTGCTCGCGGCCGGGGACGACGGCTTCGAGCAGGCTCGCCGCCCGTGGAACCTGGCGGTGGAGCAGCCCGTCCGCGCGGTCGTGGAGGCCGCCGACGCCGACGACGTGGCGGCTTTGGTACGGCACGCGCGCCTGGCCGGTCTCACCGTCACCACCCAGCCGAACGGCCACGGCGCCAGCGGTGACGTGGACGACGTGATCCTGCTCCGCACCGGCAGGCTGGACGACCTGGTGATCCGCCCGCAGGAACGGCGGGCCCGAGCGGGCGCCGGCGTGAGCTGGGGCCGGGTGCAGCAGGCGGCGAGCCCGCACGCGCTCACCGGACTGGCGGGCAGTTCCCCGGTGGTCAGCGTCACCGGCTACACGCTGGGCGGCGGTCTGAGCTGGTTCAGCCGCAAGCACGGGTTCGCCGCCTCCAGCGTGCGCGCCTTCTCCGTCGTCGACGCCGACGGCGCTCGTGCCTGGGTCGACGCCGACAGCGACCCCGACTTGTTCTGGGCCCTCCGTGGCGGCGGCGGTGATTTCGCGATCGTCACCGCCGTCGAGTTCGACCTGCACCCCGCTCCCGCTCTGTACGGCGGGCGGATGCTGTGGCCGGGCGACAAGGCCCGCGACGTCCTCGCGGCCTACCGGGAGATCACCGCCGACGCGCCCGAAGAGCTCACCGCCTGGTACGACCTCCTGCGCTTCCCCGGCGCCCCGCCCATGGTCGCCGTGGACGTGACTTTCCTCGGTTCACAGGGGGACGCCGAACGGCTGCTCCGTCCGCTCGACAAGATCGACGGCGGGCTGTCGGACTCCCGCGCCATGATGGCCGTCGCCGACCTGCCCGCCATCACCGCGGAACCCACCGATCCCGGCGCCGGCCGCTCCCGGGCGGAACTGCTGACCGGGCTGGGACCGGAAGTCGCCGACGTGCTGCTGGAGCGGCCCATCGACCCGCTGCTCAGCGTGCAGCTCCGGCACCTGGGCGGCGCGCTGGGCCGCCCCTCGGACACGGCCGCGGGCCACCTGGCCGAGCCGTACGCCCTCTACCTCTTCGGCCTGTCCCCCACCCCGGAGGCGGGCGCCGCCGTCACCGAACGGCAACGCGAACTCAGCACCTCGCTGCTGGCGCACACCAGCGGGCGCAAGCCGTACACCTTCCTCGGCCAGGGGGAACGCGCCGCGAGCGCCTTCACGGGCGCGACTCTGGCCCGCCTCCGCGACCTCAAGCACGCCCGCGACCCGCACGGGGTCTTCCGGAGCAACTTCCCGGTCCTCGCCTGAGCTCGCGGCCGGCCGGGGCGCGGGTGTCGCCGCCTCCATCGGCGTCCCGCCCTCGGCCTACCGCCAGTCCTTCCGCACCGCGCTACAGCGCCATCGACCGAACGATTCGAGGGCATGATCGGACCAGTCCGGCTTCGGTCGGGTGACCTCGACGGCTTTGGGCGCCTGATCATGTCCCAGCGACACCAGCCACACGGCGGAACGTGGTGGTGAGCCTGCCTGTGCTGGAGGCGGAGTAGTAGTACGGGTCCCCGCAGTTCCCAGGGCAAGGCAGGGGAGCAGGGAGCCGCGGCACCGGGAGGGGACAGTTCTCACGAACCGTAGGGCACGGCAGACCGCCCCACCCCGTACTGCTCTCGGCCGAGGCCTGTCAGCCTGCCGCCGGGCGCTGCCCGCCGTCATGGCGAACCGTCCCGAGGGGGATGCAGTTGTCCGGGGTTCCGGTACGTACCCCCTCGCACAGTTGAGCCCGCGACATGTCGGCCTTCTCCGGTACCAGTTGCCAGGCGCGAGTCCAGTACGGAGTGTCCGCCACCAGGTCGCCAAACTGCTTCGAAACGCCGGTGCCGTACTCCGGGGAATGCATTTCCTCTTCGGTGAAGTAGTTGGTCCCGTTGTCCATGCCACCACAGCCGACCTGGCTGTTGGCTTCCTGGGCGGACTTGCAGCCGTCGTAGTGAACCACCCAGTACGCCTGGGGATGCGGGGCCTTGAGGGGGCGTCCCGGAGCGCTGGTGACCTTCAACACGAGCTGGATGTATGTCAGGCCCAGCGGCGCCGGGGATTGCGGAGCGTCGGGACTGAGCTGGGCGTCCACGATCTGAACCGAGTGCGGATAGGGCCCCTTCTTCACAGACAGCACCGGACCGCGTCCCTCGAACGAGGCACCCGATGGAGAGGGCGACGGGCTCACCGTGGCAGACGTCTCTGGCGTGACCGCCAGGTCCGGGGCGGACCGGTCCGGTGGCGCCCACCCTCCGCACGCAGCGAGAAGAGCACTGCAGGACAGGGCAAAACCGCCTCGCGCCCACCGGACCAGGTGCATGCGTCCACCGTTCCCCATCGATCCTCCCATTGGCTGCAACGGGGTCGCGCTCCCAGCCACCCCCTTCTGATCTTGGAACACAGTAGCGAAAGCGGTTCTTCAGGCTTTAGAGGGGCATCTGATCTTCTTTCGTGATGACCTGTCCGTATCGGAGCGCGCTGGCCGGACCACAGCCTCGGCGCCGGCTCAGGGGTGGCGGCGGTGACGACCGTCGCTGCGACGAGTTGTTCGCACCCGGCGAGTCAGGGTCAGCCGCTCGAAATCGGGCCTGTCACGCTCCACGGTTCGGGGTGAGAGCCGCGTGGGCGGCTTGAGGCCCGCTCGGCGGCAGGCGGGGGAGTGGCGGCTCCACACCGACAATTCTCGACCTCTTGCACACCACCAAGGTGATCAGTAGCGATGTGGCAGCTCGGGCGGGATGCGCCAGGCCGGGGGAGCGCCGCCATCCGATCCTGCCGGCGCTGGTCGCTCAGGCGCGGTCGGCACGCGAGTCGCACGCCAAGGCCGGGTCTCCCCGTCCGGCCGATTTGAAACGACCATTACTAATGGAGTAGGTTGATCGTCATGTCCCGGGCGCGAGGCTTCGACGATGAGCAGGTGCTTGACGCCGCCATGGAGGCGTTCTGGGCCCGCGGGTACGCCTCCACGTCCGCGCAGGATCTGGTGGACTGCACCGGATTGGGGCGCAGCAGTCTCTACAACGCCTTCGCCAGCAAGCACCGGCTCTACGAGCTGGCACTGCGCCGATACCTCGAACGCAACACCGAGGCCGATATCGCACTGCTGGAAGAGCCGGGGCCGGTGAAGGAGCACATCCGGCAGTTGATGCTGGGGGTGATCGATGCCGAACTCGGCGATCCCGGACGGCGGGGATGTCTGGCGGTGAACGCCGCGATCGAGCTGGCCGGCAAGGACGAGGCGGTCACCGCGCTGGTGCGGCGCATCTTCGCCCGCGTCGAGGAGGCGTTGGCGGCGGCCCTGGCGCGTGGTCAGCGAGATGGTGAGATCACGCGCGAGCGCAGCGCTGCCGCCCTGGCGCGATTTGTGTTGAACGCCGTCTACGGGCTGCGGGTGCTCGGCAAGGCCGCCACCGACCGACAGCAACTGGAGGAGGTGGTGGACGCGACGATCGCCGCCCTGTGAGGCGGCCACGGCTTTTTTATTTACCCTCAATTTGGAACGACCATTACAGATGGAGAGCGTCATGTCCCTGTCAGGAAAAGCAGTCGTGGTGACCGGAGCGAGCCAGGGGATCGGGCTGGCCATCGTCACCGACGCGATCGCCCAGGGCGCCCGGGTGGCGGGAGTGGCCCGCACGGCCAGGCCGGAGCTCAAGGCCACCGGAGCACATCCGATCGCGGTCGATCTGGCCACCGCCGAAGGCCCGGCCGAGGCGGTAGGCCAAGCCGCCGACGTCCTCGGCGGCATCGACGTGCTGATCAACAATGTGGGCGCTTTCGACGCGCGGCTCGAAGGGTTCGGCGCGATCACCGATGCCCAATGGCAGTACACGTTCGAGGTCAACTTCTTCTCCGCTGTACGCGCGATCCGCGCCGCCCTGCCGTCCCTGCTGGAACGCCAAGGAGCGATCGTGAACATCTCCTCGATCCGCGGACGCTTCCCCCAGCCGGCCACCGTCGATTACGGAGCATCCAAGGCCGCGCTGACCAATCTGGGCAAGGCGCTGGCCGAGGAACTCGGGCCGCGCGGGGTGCGGATCAACACGGTCTCTCCCGGACCGACCCGCACTCCGGCCTGGGAGAGCGAGCACGGCATCGGCGCAACACTGGCAGCAGCCGGCGGCAGCACCGTCGCGGACTTCCTGACCGGCTTCCCGGCCAAGGCGGGCTTCAACACCGGGCGACTCACCGAACCCGCCGAAGTCGCCGCACTCGTGCTGTTCCTGGCCTCCGGACAGGCCCGCAACATCAACGGCGCCGACTACGTCATCGACGGCGGCCAATCCAAGACGGTCTGACAGGCCACGCCGACGACCCGAGCGCCGGCCGCCGAGCCCCAGCGCCCGGGGCGGAACCACCAGCCGAGCGCGTGTCCCCGAACGCCAGGCCGCCCGCGTGCCGGCGGCCGCTGCGCTACCCGAGGCGCTGGAGTTGACGGTGGCCTTCCTGGACGCGGAGAAGGGGCGCGTGAGGTTCGGCCCACCACTCCGCTTGACACGCTCGTGATCGAGCTCGATGGTGCCGCGCACCTTCACCTCGCCGCCACCGTCGAGGCGGGCAGTCCCGCCCACACCCCGTTCGCCACCCTCGATGACCAGGCTGCCCGCCTGACCGGCGTGCCCTTGCGGGCGGGCGCAATGGCGTCCGACAACCGCCGCTACGCCGCAGGCCGACCGCGACCGACATCGGCGGCTACCAGGCCCCGCCGAAACTGATCGCGTGCAGCCGGACACACTCATGGCGGCGGCGCGCGGCTGCTGGCCACTCAGGTGGCCTTTGGCCCGGCTGCGGCGGGAGAAAGCTGAGCTGGCCAAGCAGCACGCCCAGGACCAAGCCGCGTAGGAGAAGGAACGCGCTGAGCTGGAAGACGAGCGTGATGTGCTCAAAGATCCCTTCCTGCAGCGCAGAAAGATGGGATCTTGTGAGGCCGCTCAGCCGGTCGGGTCAGTGATCTCAGTCACGAGTGCGGCCAGGGGCAGGCGGCCGGTGGGGATGGCGGACTTGCCGGGCGGGGCAGGGGCTGGGTGGCCCAGGCATACAGCGGTACGCACTCGCCAGGGCGGTGTGAGCCGGCAGATCCGGCCGGCCCGGTCGGCGTTGGTGGCGGGGAAGAACGATACGGGGCAGCTCCCCAGGCCCTGCAGGTGGGCGGCGAGCATCATGTTCTGCGCGGCGCGGCCCGCGTCGAACTGGGCGTCCTCACCGCCGGCGTCCTCGTCGACGGCCAGGGCGATCACGACCGGCGCCGTGGCGAGGTGCGCGGCGTAGGCGCCCAGGCCCGAAAGCCGGCGGCGGACTGCACCGCTGCGTACGACCACGAACCTCCACGGCTGCCGGTTACGGGCCGAGCCGGCCCAGCGGCCGGCCTCCAGCACCTGGCGCAGTTCCTCGTCGCTGACGGGTGCCGTGGTGAACCATCGGCTCGCCCGCAGGGACGTCAGCATCGACACATCGGAGTGGGGCGGCACAGCCATCACGGTCCTGAACGCGGGCGGACGGGACATCCGGGGGCCGGTGCCCCTGGTTGATCAACCCTGGGCAAGGCGCAGCGCCCGAACGATCACCACGGCCTCCGCCAGGAGGTCGACCGGGCAGCCCCAGTAGTCATAGATGCCGCCCCGAGCTCGGTTGCTGCCGCAGATGACGAACACACCGGTCCCCAACTCGGCTTTGAGGTGGCCGGCCAGCCAGCCGACGAAGCCGCTGTTGTCGAGTTCGGCCGGGAAATGGAAGGAGAAGATCCCGAAGCGCTCGACGTCTGCGACTCCGGGGCGCAGCGGGACCAGCCGGCTCCAGCTCTCGCTGTCACGCACCACGGCCAAGGTGTCAGCGGTGAGTGCCGGCGGGCGGTCGGCGGGGAACTCCTCGAAGCACCACACACCATCGTGCACGGTGAGATCCGCCATCGTGATCACGCGACGGAGGCGCTCATGAGTCTGTTCCGGAGTCTCCCTGCTGACGCTGACCATGGAACGAGACCTCCGATTCGTTGACCGTGACCCGACTCGATCAGCGGACGCACGCGATCCTCCCACGTCCCGCCGGATGTGACGCCCCCGGCTCGGGCAGGGTTGGTAACCCGGGTCCTCTCGCCACCCAAAGGCGTCCGGAGGTAGATCCTGCTCTTCGGGCTGAGAGGCAAGTATGAGCTGAGGCAGAGGTCTGATGGCCACGGTCCTGGCCGGAACGGTCGGTGTCACGGCTGTTCAGGAGGCCGTCCCTTCTCACGCGGAGAGCGCCGCGCGAGAAGGAGCCACGGGCCGGGGCCGGGCAGGCAGGCGCGCTACAGCGTGCAGCGTCGCGGCGGCCATCTTTTCGTCCATGCATCTGACGCGTGGCCACACCTGCGTCTCATCGAGCCGAGCCATCGCGGACGAGGTCGAGAAAGCTCGCGACCAACGGCGGAAGATGACCGGGATTCCAGACCGCGGCGATGCGCCACTCCGCTGCCGGATGCCGGAGTGGCGTGATCATGATCGGCGAAGGAGCGATGCGGGCGGCGCTCGCCGGGACGAACGCGGCGTCGCTCCCGGCCGCCACGAGCGCCAGCACGGTCTGCAGGTCATGCGCCTCCTGGAAGATTCTGGGCCGGGCCCCGACGGCGGTGCAGAAGCGGTCGATCTGACGTGCCAGTCCTGGGCCTCTGGCTGTCACCAGCTGGACGAAATCCCGGCGATCCACCCAGCGTGAGATGTCTGCCGGGTCAGGCGGAGGGGGATCTCCATGATCGGCGGAGGCGAGCGCAAGGCGGTCGGTCCCCAGGATCAGCCGCCCCCAGCCGTCCTCGTCGGGAAGGCGGACGAAGCCGACGTCCAGTTCGTCAGCGCGAAGCCTGTCGAGCTGCTCCTGGGAGGACATGTCCTCCAGCGTGACGTACGCGTCGGGACGGCTGCGCCGGAAGGCCGCCACCAGGCGGGGAGTCAGGTCGATGCTGGAGAGCCCGAAGCCGACCGACAGCCTGCCGATCTCGCCGCCGGCCATCCTGGCCATCCGCACGGCCAAGGCGTCGGCCCGTCGCACCAGATCCTGCGCCTCCGGCAACAGGGCCGCTCCCAGCTCGGTCGGTGTGGCGCCGTGGCGCCCGCGGTGGAACAACCGGCCCCCGACCTGTGCCTCCAGGGACTGGATCTGCTTCGTCAGCGTGGGCTGCGTCACCAGGAGCAGCCGGGCGGCGCGCCCGTAGTTGCGCTGCTCGGCCACGGTGAGAAAGGCGCGGAGCAGCCCGATGTCCATTCGTTCATCCTATGGAACGCCATAAAACATTCATTGGACGCATCGGAGTCTCGTGCGATGTCCTGGTGTCCTGAACGGGTGACGGGAGGCCATGATGGAGCAGCCAGACCAGGCGAACGGCGACGGGTTGAGATGCGCGAGCGTGCAGTTCGAGCACCGGCCGGATGACAAGGCCTACAACCTGGGCCGGGTCGAACACTACGTGCGGGAGGCCGTCGGCGGTGGGGCGCACCTCGTCGCCTTCCCGGAGATGTGCTTGCTGGGCTACTGGCACCTGCGCCGGCATTCGGCAGAGCGGCTGCGCGAGCTGGCCGAGCCGTTGACGGGGCCATCCGTCGGCCGCGTACGCGATCTGGCGGTGGAGCGCGGCGTGGCTGTGGGTGTGGGGTTCCTGGAGGCCGGCGAGCAGGGGCGGCTGTTCAACAGCTATGCCGTATGCCTGCCGGACGGGCAGGTCCACCGGCACCGCAAGCTGCACGCCTTCGAACACGAGGCGATCAGCAGCGGCGATGCCTACACCGTCTTCGACACTCCGTGGGGCGTACGCGTCGGCATCCTGATCTGCTGGGACAACAACCTGGTCGAGAACGTACGGGCGACCGCACTGATGGGCGCCTCCGTGCTCATCGCGCCCCACCAGACCGGCGGCACCGCCTCCCGCAGCCCACATGGCATGCGGCCCATCCCTGCGGAGCTCTGGCACCGCAGGCACCACGACCCCGAAGCGATCGAAGCGGAGCTGCGCGGACCGAACGGACGCGAGTGGCTGATGCGCTGGCTGCCCGCCCGGGCCCACGACAACGGCCTATTTGTCGTGTTCAGCAATGGTGTCGGGGAGGATGATGACGAGATCCGTACCGGCAACGCGATGATCCTCGACCCCTATGGCCGCGTCCTCGCCGAGACCTGGGCCGCCGCTGATGCCATGGTCGCTGCCGACCTCGACCTGAGCCTGCTGCCCTTGTCCACCGGACGACGCTGGCTGCAGGGCCGGCGTCCCGAACTGTACGACATCCTCACCCGCCGGTTCGGCGACGAGCGCGATCCGCGCACCGCGCGCTTCGCCGCCGATCCAGTGCCCATCCTCCGCGTCCCGCGATCTGACCGGAGCTGAGCGGCCGCCGCTCAGCGAAGCCCGTGACGGCGTCCTGGACCTGCGGTCGGGCGCCGTTCAGCGTTTCCCTGGCGCGTACCAGAGTCTGCCGGGCAGGTTGCCGCGTCTGATCACTTGCACACGCCACGGCTCCAGCCGCAGGACGTGCAGCTTCGGGTCTTCCGGGTCGCGCCAGAAGTTGCCCAGGTTGTAGCCCGCCCCCTGGGGGCTCGTACGCCGGTAAAGGTCCCAGACGTGGCGCTTGGTCTCCAGGTCGTCGACCCAGGTGGCGACGGTGTCGATGCTCACCGCGTTCTGCCGCGGCGTCCAGTAGGAGAACGTGCTGTGCGGGTTGCCCGCCAGGTGGGCGGCCTTGACAGGTGTCCTGTAGGTGGCGAGCCAGCCCAGTGGCAGGCCGTCGACGCTCTCCCAGACGGGGATCAGCACCCGTGCACGGGGTCGTCCCTTCTGGTCGACCGTCGTCATGGTCGCATACACGATGTCGCCGATGTAGGTGTCGAACTCGTCCTTGATCTCGTCGAACGACGCCACGTGGTTGGTCATCGTTGTCTCCTTGCTGCTCGAACGATTGCGAGGGCGGATCCTTGGGCCGGTTCGGGACGCGACGGGGGTGCGCAGGCGGAAGGCCATGACGGACCGTCCTGGCCATGGGGTCGGGAGATCCGTCCGCACTGAGTCACGTCCGTGGGTCCTTACAGCGGGTGTGGATCTGTCTGCCTCGGTCTGATGGGCTCCAGGACGACCACGGGGATCTCCCTACGGCTCCTGGCCTCGTAGGTCCGGTAGACCGGCGCGAGCTCGGTCATCATGCGCCAGAGCCGCTCCCGCTCCGGCCCTTCGGCGGTACGCGCCCTGGCGGTGAACCGCTCGCCGAGGATCTGCACGCCGACCTCCGGGTTGGCCACCACGTTGAGGTACCAACCGGGATGCGTGTGGGTGATGGCCGAGCCGGACGCCACCAGCACGTAGCGGCCGTCGTCCTCGCCGAAGAACAGTCCCGTGCGCAGCCACCGGCCCGACTTGCGTCCCTTGACGGTGAGGACGAGGTTGGTCACCCCTCCTTCCAGGTAGCCGTCGCGGCCGTCCGTGGCCAGATAGCGGCGCACGTGCTCGGCGACTGACGGGTCAGGGCTGTCCGTGGCGTCGTCCCACATCAGCGGCCTCCCTCGGTGCTGCCCCGGACGGGCTCGGCGCCGACCGCGGGCTCACGCCTGGCCGGATGGACGGGGATCGTGAAGGTGTCGAAATCGATGCTCATGGTCGTGACCTTTCTGTTCACGGGGCCGCCGTCCCGCCCGTGGGCGGGGCGGCGGCTGGTGGCGGGGGTCGGCTCAGTGGGCGCCGCTGAGGCCCTGAGCGAAGCCGCCGTCGACCGGGAGTTCGACATTGGTGGTGAAGGTCGCGTCGGCGGCCAGGAAGAGCGCGGCGGCGGCGACCTCCTCGACGGTGCCGTTGCGCTTGAGCGGAGTGGTCTGGCTGCCCTGCAGCTCGAACTCACGGCGTTCCTCCTCGCTCAGCCCGGCGACGCCCATGGTGGGGGTCTTGATGTAGCCGGGGGCGACGGAGTTGACGCGGATCTTGCGGGGCAGGAGCTCGGCCGCCAGGACGTGGGAGACCGCGCGTACCGCTTCCTTGGAGCCGGAGTAGGCGCTCAGCCCGGGGAAGATCAGGTCGTTGGCGACGGTGGTGAAGACGATCGCCCCGCCCTCGTTGATCAGCGGTGACAGGCTCTGCACGGTGAAGAAGGCGCCCTTGGCGTTGACGGCGAAGTGCCGGTCCCAGGAGTCCTCGGTGACGTCCTCCAGCGTCTGCACCTCGGCGATGCCGTGGTTGACGAAGAGGTAGTCGATGCGGCCGAGCTTGTCCCGCACGGTGTCGCCGAGCGCGCGGATGTCGGCCATGCTGGCCGCGTCGGAGCGTACGACGTGCGCGGAGTCCGGCTTGAGCTCGGTGCGCGCCTGCTCGATCTTCGTCTCGTTGCGGCCCGTGAGGACGACCTCGGCGCCGCCCTCCAGGAGCGCCTGGACGATGGCCAGGCCCATTCCGTGAGTGCCGCCCGTGACGACGGCCTTCTTGCCTGCGAACCTGCTCATGGTGACTCCCTGCTCAAACGTTCGGGTGGGTGCCGGTCCGACCGGCACACCAGAGCGTGCGGGACCGGGCTCGCGGTTTTCTCTCGGTCCGCTTGCGGTGGGCTGACAGGCCAGGCAGGGGCGACGTGGCCGTACGGTGAGTCCATGCGTTTCGGGGTGCTGGGTCCGCTCGCCGTCTGGTCGGCGGACGGCGAGCTCGTGGTGGTGCCCGAGTCGAAGGTGCGCGCACTGCTCGCGGCGTTGCTGACGTCCTGGGGGCAGGTGGTCTCCGCCGACCGGCTCGTGGACGAGCTGTGGGGGGACGCGGCGCCGGCGAATCCCACAGGCGCCCTGCAGACCCTGGTGTCGCGGTTGCGGCGGGCACTCGGCCGGTCCGGGAAACAGGAGCTGGTGGTACGCCGAGGCCCCGGCTACCTCCTCGACGTGGCGGACGACGCGGTGGACGCGGGCCGGTTCAGCGCGCTCACCACGCGCGCCCGTGCCATCGCCGACCCCCGCGAGCGTGCCGGGCTTCTCACCGAGGCGCTGGCACTGTGGCGCGGTCCCGCCTTCGCCGACTTCATCGACGAGGACTTCACCCGCGCAGCCGTCACGCGCCTGGAGGAGCAGCGCCTGCTGGCCCTGGAGGAGCAGGCCGAGGCCCGCCTCGAACTGGGCGAGCACAGCCTTCTCGCCGGGGAACTCGGCGACCTGACCGCCCGCCACCCCCTGCGGGAGCGGCTGCGCGCGGCCCACATGCGCGCCCTGTACGGCGCGGGCCGGGCCAGCGAGGCCCTGGACAGCTACCAGGATCTACGCCGCCGGCTGGAGGAGGAGCTGGGCCTTGACCCGGGCCCCGAACTGGCCGCCCTGCAGCAGGAGATCCTGCGACAGGACCCGGCTCTGCGGGCCGTCCCGCCACCCGCGCCCGCCCCGCGCCGCCACAACAACCTGCCCACCCCGGCCACCGGCCTGATCGGACGGTCGAAGCCCGTCGAGCGGATCCGCGCCCTGATCGCGGCAGGCCGCGTGGTGACGTTGACCGGCCCCGGCGGGGTCGGCAAGACACGCCTGGCGGTAGAGGTGGCCTCCGGCCTGACCGATTCCTACGCCGACGGCGTCTGGCTCGTGGAGCTCGCCTCGCAGGCCTTCTCCACCGGACCCGGCACCTCGGCCACGGAAGACGAACTTGCCGAGGTAGTGGCCACGACGCTGGGAATCCGGGACGACACCCATCCTGGCCCCCTGCCGGGCAGGCGGCCGCACACACTGCTCGACCGGCTGTCCGACGCGCTCCGCTCCCAGCGCCTGCTGCTGGTCCTGGACAACTGCGAGCACGTCATCGAGGCCGCCGCCGACCTGGTCCAGGCGCTGCTGCGCAACGCCCCGGACGTACGGATCCTGGCCACCAGCCAGGAGCCGCTGAGCGTTCCGGGAGAGTGGGTCTGGACAGTGCCCCCGCTCGATCTGCCCCCGCCCGACCTGCCCGGGAGCTCGGCCGACCTGGCGGTTCTGCGTGCGTCGAGCGCGGTGCGGTTGTTCCTCGAGCGTGCCGCCGCAGCCTCCCCCGGCTTCGACCTCACCGAGGACAACGCCCAGGCGATCGCCTCCATCTGCCGCCGGCTCGACGGGATTCCGCTGGCCCTGGAGCTGGCGTCCACCCGGGTACGAGTGCTCGGCGTGCATGAGCTGGCCAGGCGCCTGGACGACCGGTTCCGGCTGCTCACCGGCGGCCATCGGGGCGCCCCCGCGCGGCAGCAGACCTTGCGCGCGATGATCGACTGGAGCTGGGAACTGCTCACCGCGGCCGAGCAGGCGGTACTGCGCCGGCTCGCCGTCCACTCCGACGGCTGCACCCTGGAGGCCGCCGAGGCCGTATGCGCCGGCTCCGGCGTGAAGCCCGCCGAGGTCCTGGACCTGCTGACCCGCCTGGTCGATCGCTCCCTCGTGCTGGTCGCCCACGAGGCGGACGGCCCCCGGTACCGGCTGCTCGAATCGGTCTCGGCGTACCTCCTGGAGCGGCTACGGGAATCCGAGCACGAGCGGGTGCGCCGCGCCCACGCGCACTACTACGCGGCGTTCGCCGAGCGGGCCGACTCCCTTCTGCGCGGCGCCAACCAGCAGCACGGGCTGCGCCGCCTGGACGCCGAGACCGCCAACCTCCGCAGCGCCCTCGACAGCGCCGCCGCCGACGGCGACGCTCATCTGATGCGTCGGCTCGTCCACGCGATGACCTGGTACTGGTTCCTGCGCGGCCGTCTCAGCGAGGCCAACCGCTACCTCGCCCTGGCCCTCGCCCAGCCGCAGGATCCTTCCGGATCCGACGCGGGCACGCCGGACCCGGCGGAGGGCGCCACCGCCGGTCGGGTGCCGGACCGGTCAGGCACTGTGGCCTGGCAGACCGGGATGAGTCTGCTTTCCGGCGCCCCCGACGGGCCGGCACGCCACAGCCGCGCCGTCCTGGAGGTGTACGAGGGCATCCGCGACCCGCACGAGCGGACCAGGGCGGGCTGGCTGCTCGGCTTCGCGCTCACCCGGTTCGGAGAATTCGCGGTGGGCGAGGAACTGCTGAACCGGGTGCTGACCGGGTCTCGCGCGCTCGGCGACCGCTGGGCGCTCGCGGCCGGGCTCAGCGCCCGGGGGATGCAGACGTACGTGTGCGGCGATCTCAAGGCTTCCCGGCGCGACGCCGAGGAGAGCCTCACGCTCTTCCGCGAGATCGGCGACCGGTGGGGGCAGTCGCAGGCCATGGCCGTGCTCGGGCGGGTGGCGGAGATCGAGGGGGACTACCCGCAGGCGGGCCGCCTGCACCGGGAGGGACTGCAGATCACTGAGGACCTGGGACTGTGGACCGACGCCTCGATGCGCTGGTCCGAACTCGGCAGGATCTCCCTGTTGACCGGCGACCACGCCAGGGCCGAGGAGTTCCACGAGCGAGGCCGGCGTCTTGCCGTCGAGCAGGGGGACCAGCCGGCTGAGGAGTACGCCGAGCTCGGGCTTGCCTTGGGGGCGCGTCGGCAGGGTCAGTTCGATCGGGCGGAGTCGTACCTGCGCCGCTGGCTGGAGTGGAACCGGCAGTTCGACGCGGAGTACGGTGCGGCGCTGATCCTGGCCGAGCTCGGCTTCATCGCGGAGCTGCGCGGGGACACGGAGACGGCCCGAGCGCTGCACCTGGAAGGGCTGGCCGCGGCCCGGGACACCGGCGATCCCCGGGCCGTCGCCCTGGCCCGGGAAGGGCTCGCCGGGGCGTGGGCCCTCGCCGGAGACCATGTGCGGGCCGCGCGCCTGCTGGGCGCCGCGGCCGCGGCCCGCGCCTCGGCGGGCGCCCCGCTGCCGGCGGCCGAGCGTGGCGACGTGGACCGGATCACCGCCGCGCTCAAGGCAGCGTTGGGAGAAGCAGGCTTCGAGGCCGCATTCGACCAGGGGCGGGCCCTGGGCCCGGACGCCGACGCGGAGGGGCTCGACGCGTGAGACGGAGGACCCGCCAGGCAAGGGAGCCTACTGACGGACGATCCTCGTGCTACCCGGCCGCCGCCACCTGCGGAGCCCCTCGCGCTGACGATGGTCGAGCAGGGCCCCTCCCAAGACAGACAGGCGAAAGCCGCTCGCGCCTGTACTGCTTCAGGCTCGTAGACCTGTTCTGAGCTGGTGTTTCTTGGGGCTGGCTTGGCTGCTCGGTGGCGGCGATCTTGCACGGACGGCGCCTGGAGGTCAGCACCGCAGGTCCAGCACCACGCGATGAGTTGTGAAGCGGAAGCCACGGCGCCAGTTGGTCAGGCCGGCTGCTCAGGCGGTGGGCAGGGGAAACTTGACATGGGTGAGGAGTTCGGAAACCTCCCAGAGCTTCCGCGCGGTGTCATCGTTGAGGGCTTCACCGGACAGTTCTTCGAGGGCGGCGGGGCCGCGTACCCCGAACCGGCTGGGGCCGGAGAAGCTGGCGCCGGGGACGTTGCCGACGGTGGCCAGCAGGGTCGGCCGGGCCCCGCCTTCGGCGCTTTGGGCCAGGAGCCGCGTTCCCAGTGCGAGGGCGTGGTCAAGGATCCGCCGGCCGGTGGTCATGGTGAATCCGGTGGCTGCCCAGCCCGGATGCGCTGCTGTGGCCAGGATCGGTGAGCCGGCCCTGTTCAGTCGGCGCTGCAGTTCGCGGGTGAACAGCAGGTTGGCCAGCTTGGTCTGTCCGTAGGCGCCGAACGGCCGGTAGGGCCGTCGTCGCCACTGCAGGTCCTCGAAGTCGATGTGCGCGCTGCGGTAAGTGGTGGAGGACACGGTGATCACCCGCCTGGTGATCTGGCTCAGGAGCAGATTCGTCAATGCGAAGTGCCCGAGGTGGTTGACGCCGAGCTGGCTCTCGAAGCCGTCGGCGGTGTGCTGCAGGGTATGGGTCATGGAGCCGGCGTTGTTGATCAGATAGTCGATGGGGCCGTCCACGGTGCGGGCGAACTCACGTACGGAGGCCAGCGACCCGAGGTCGAGCGGGCGTGACTCGGTGAGGCCGCCAATCTCGGCGGCGGCCGCGCGCCCGCGGGTCTGGTCGCGTACGGCGAGAATGACCTGGGCGCCCTTCGCCGCCAGCGCGGCAGCGGTGGCCTTGCCGATGCCGCTGCTGCCGCCGGTGATGATGACGGTCCGGCCGGTCTGATCGGGGATGTGCATGGTCATGAGGTGACGTCGATCTTTCCGTGATCGGGTTGCGCGGTGGTCAAGATCGATGGCTTCCGGATGTGCCGCTTCACAGGCTGTCCCAGAAGTCCGACAGCATGCGGGCGGACCGGGCCGGGTCCTGCAGCATCCACCAGTGACCGAGCCCGTCGAGGTCGACGGCACGGGCGCCGGCGCGCTGGGCGGCGCGGTGGCGGAGGGCAACGCTGCCGGCAGTGAGGTCGTCGGTGGCCACGGGAACCAGACCGGGCCGGGCCGCTGCGGTTGCCAGCTCGCGCCCGCGTTCGGCCAGCAGGTTCTCGGGCACCGAGCGGTACAGCGACAGAATGGCTCTGCCCATCTCGGGGCCCTGCCCGAGCGCCACCTGGCCGGCCGCCGGCTCCGGGATGCCCCACGAGATCATGCGCGCCGTCCGTTCCGCGGCGTCTCCCGAGAACGTGTCCTCGATGTGGCGTTCCCCGTCCCCCGGCGTCTGCCAGGTCTTTGCGATCTCATGCCACGTGAAGCCGGGTTCGTACCCGCCGATGGTGTCGCTGGTCCAGCTGCGCACCAGGTCGGGACGGGCCATCGCGACCTCCAGCACGTAACCGCCGCCGAAGTCGTGACCGACCAGGTCCACCGGGGTGCCGAGCCGCGACAGTTCGTCAATGAGCCAGTCCCGGTAGTCCAGGAAGGTGGCACCGAAGTCCGCAGGAAGTGCGGCGCCGAAGCCCGGAGGTGAGAGCCGGACGACGTCCTGCCGCCGGGGCTTCGGCAGCTCGCTGATCAGAGGGGTCCAGACCGCGGAGGTCACCGGGACGCCGTGGACAAAGACAATGGTCATGCCAGGTATGACACCACCGTGCCGGCGTAGGCGTCCAAGTCCTGTATTGCACCTCGTGATGCAAGAACTGCATAACGGGGGACTAGCCTGAGGACATGCTTCCCGATCTGGACCTACGACTGGTCCGGTACTTCACGGTCGTCGCCGAGCAGCTGAACTTCGCCCGAGCGGCCGAGGAACTGCGTGTCGCCCAGCCTTCCCTGAGCCGCCAGATCCAGCGCCTGGAGAACAGTCTCGGCGTGCGTCTGCTGGAACGCACCACCCAGGGCAGCCGCCTCACCGCCGCGGGCGCGGCCTTCCTGCCCCAGGCACAGCAACTGCTGCACGGCGCCCAGCAGGCGGTCCAGACCGCCCGGGCCGCGGCGCCGGCGCGCACGATCACCATCGGGTACGCCGACGATCTCGTCATCACCCCCGCCGTGCGCGACCTGCGCCATCGCTGTCCCGACGCCCACGTCCGCACTCGTCACCTCGGCTCACAGGACGCCTCCATGCTGCTGGAGCGGCAGGTCGACGTCCTGGTCACCCGCACGCCGCTGCCCATCCCGGCCGAGGACCTGGAGGTGACGGTCCTGTACTCCGAGGCCCGGGTCCTGCTCGTGCCCACCTCGCACCGCCTCGCCGGGAAAGAGGCGGTCACGGCCGACGACATCGCCGCGGAACCACTCGTGGGCTGCACCGGGATGGGCGTCGCATGGACCACCTTCTGGCGGCTCGAACCCCGATCGGACAGCGAACCCGCCCCGGTGGGTCCTACCTTGGCCGAGACCTACGAGGACAAACTCGAGGCCATCGCCGACGGCACCGCCATCGCCATCGTCCCGGCCGGCGACCGGCGCCACACCCTGCGCCCCGGTCTGGTCACCGTTGCGCTCGACGGGATCGAACCTTGCCAGATCGTCGTAGCCACCCGGACGGCAGACACGAACCCACTCGTCACGGAGTTCGTGCGATCCGCGAAGAATCTCCTGGCCGGTCCCATCACCAGCGTTGCGGCCCCTCCCGCCCATTCTGCGTAGCGTCGTCCTGACCGATGGGAGGGCCCCGGGCGATCAGTCTTCCTCGAGCATGGCATCCAGCGCCTTTGCCGTCGTTCACCTGCGCCCGCTGCTGTCAGCAGGTCAGCGATCGTAGGGGTTCGCTAGGCACGGTCGATGAGCACCTGGACGCCGTCGAGGATGCGATCAAGGCCGAAGTCGAGTGGATCGAGCTCGGCGGAGGTGAATGCGCCGTCGGCGATCGCCTTGGTCAGGGCGGGGAAGCGATCGCTGTGGCGGTTGAGCAGCTCGCTGGTCAGGCGGCCCCATTCACGGTTGTGGTCCTCGTCGAAGTCGGCCCGTTGCTGGGCGAGGCTGCGCACCTGACCAGCGACCAGGAGGAAGACCTGGTGGCGTTGGCCGGCGGTCAGGCCGGTCGGTTCCAGGGCGGCCAGTGCGGCGTCCATCCAGGCGAGCTGGTGGGGGCCCATGATCTGCCGGCGCATGGCGGTGACGGCCAGCAGCCAGGGATGGGCCTGGTAGACCGCCCACTGGAGGTGGGCCCACGCGGAAAGCCGAGCTCGCCAGCCGGAGCCGGCGGCCGACAGGTCGGGAGGTTCGGCGAGGACGGCTTCGACCATCAGCTCGACAAGTTCGGTCTTGCCGGGCACGTAGCGGTACAGAGCCATGGCCGAGACGCCGAATTCGGTGGCGACCTTGTTCATCGAGACGGTCTCCAGCCCTTCGGCGTCGGCGAGGGTCACGGCGGCCTGGGCGATGCGCTGGGGGGTGAGGCTGGGTTTGGGGCCGCGGGCGGGTTGGTCCTGTTCGCCCCACAGCAGCGCGATGCCTGTCGGCAGGTCGCGCGCCCTTTTGTCCTTGTTCTCGCGCGGCTTGGCTGCCCTGGCCATGGTCGCTCCCCTTGGTGAGGTCGTTCGCGGACGTCGGTTGACACCCTCCCGCAACTGTATATAGCGTAAACACGCCTGTTATCACTATAAACAGTTTAAGGAAGTAACAGATGCTGGGCATCGCTATCGCCGCAACGGCCACCGCTGCCATCGCCGTACCCGTCGCCGGCCTGCTCGGCTACCGCCGGCTCAGGCGCACCGCCCACGCCGGACGGCTACGCATCACCAGCCCGCACGGCATCGAGGAATCCGGGTTCGTCCGCATCGGCGGCATCGACCAGTGGATCACCATCCGCGGCGAAGACCACCGCAATCCGGTGATCCTGGAACTCCACGGCGGCCCCGGCGCCACCAACCTGATCTTCGCCTCGCGCACCCGCGCCTGGGAGCGGCACTTCACCATCGTGCGGTGGGACATGCGCGGCGCAGGCAAGACCTTCGCTCGCGGCGGCCCCGACGGGCAGGGCGACCTGAGCCTGCAGCGACTCGAGCGCGACGCCCTGGAGGTCACCCAGCACATCCGTGCCCGGCTCGGCGTCGGCAACGTCGTGCTGCTCGGCTGCTCCTTCGGCTCCTTCGTCGGGCTGCGCCTGGCCCGCAACCACCCGGAGCTGTACTCCGCCTACGTCGGCACCGACCAGAACATCAACGCCGGCGGCCGCGACCACACCGCCTACCGCGCGCTGCTGGACCGGCTCGGCACGGCCGGCAAACGCAAGGAACTGGCCGCCGTCACCGCGATGGGCCCGGACAAGTCGGCCTGGAGCGTCGAGGACTGGTCACAGTACAACAAGCACACCGTCGGCTCCGACCCGCTCACCTTCGACACCATCAAGACCGTCGTGGTCGGCTCCCTGCTGTCCTCACCCCTGCACTCCCTGCGCGAGCTGCCCGCCTACACCAAGGCCATGAGCTTCTCCCAGCGCGTCGCGCCCGAGTCCGCGACCATCGACGAATGGGCCGAAGGCACCACGTTCGCCATCCCGTTCTTCATCTTCCAGGGCGAGCGCGACGTGATCACCCCGCCCGAGCCGGTCCGGCGGTTCTTCAACGACGTCACCGCCCCGGTCAAGGACTTCGCCCTCATCCAGGACGCGAGCCACTTCGCCTCCTTCCGCCACCCCGACCAATTCCTCGACCTGATGCTCACCAAGGTCCGGCCCCTGCTCACCAGCCAACCGATCACCCGGTGAAGCGCCACACCCTTGACCATCACCAACCCGTCGGCCCGGCCACTTGGACAACACCGTGCTACTACGACTGCAGGCTGAACAGACTCCCGCCGGGGCGGGCGGCCGAGCAGATCCACGTCCTCACCTCGACGGAGAACTTCGAGAAGCTGACCGAGGTGTGCGGGTGGAGCGAATCCGGGCACGAAGAGGGCTCGCCGCCATGCTCGCGGCGGCCCTGCTCGAACAGCCAGGGCGCGCCGACGCCCGCCGATGCGGGGACCGGCCGCGGCCTCGGTGACCGGGATCAGATCCGCCCGCTTCCTCACCCCGGACGTCAGGTCGGCGTGAAAGACGGCCCCCGTAGGCTGAACCGGCCACTTCGGATGGACGACCCCAGCGCCAACGGCACGACCGTGGGGAAGGGCCGGTGGCGCGCCGTACAGACAAGGAATCCTCATGACCACCACCGCGCTCATCGTCGGCGATCTGCAGGCGGGCATCGTGGACAACTATCCCTTCGCCGCCAAGGTGATCCCCGTTGTGGAAGAGGTTCTGCCCGCGGCCAGGGCCGCCGGGATACCGGTGATCTTCATTCGTTTCGGGCTCCGGGGCTCAGGGCTTGACGTGGCAACGGGGAACCAGTTGATCAGGGGCCTGCATGGGGCGGGGACGCTGTTCCATGAAGAGTCTCCCGAGACGCTCGTGCATTCGCGCATCGAGCCGTTGCCGGGCGAGGCCGTCGTCCTCAAGCGCAGGGCCAGCGCGTTCGCGGCGACCGACCTCGATCGCCTGCTGCGCGCCCAGCGCGTCGACTCGATCGTGTTGACCGGCGTCGCGACCGGGGCGATGATCGCCGCCACGCTCTACGACGCCTCCGACCGCGACTACCACGTGACCGTGCTCAGCGACGCCTGCGCCGACGGGGAGCCGGACGTGCACGACTTCCTGGTCAACCGCGTCTTCCCGGCCAGGGGTGCTGACGTCCTCACCGCCCGCGAGTGGACCGCTCGCCTGTGACCACCCCGCCGCGGCACCATGACACCGGCCGGCCGACCGCTCCGGCGGATGCCTGCTTCTCGGCTGAGGTGGCGGGAGCGCTCGGCCACCAGGTCCGGCGAGCCTGTATGGCAGGGTCAGGCATGCAGCCGTCCTCGGGTCACGCGATGGACCGTGAAGAGGAATCGGGAGTTCGCCGAACCAGGGGTGTTCCGAGGTAACCGCCTGAAAGGCAAGCATGCATGCCAGCTCCACCCCAAGATTCGGCGCCTCCCAGCGAGGTCACCGACGCGCAGTTGATAGAGGCGTCGTGGCGTGACCCGGATCGCTTCGGCGCGGTCTTCGATCGCTATTTCGCGGCCATCCACCGCTACGTTCACCTGCGCTTGGGCGAGTCCGCCGCGGACGACCTCACCGCGGAGACCTTCCTGCGCGCCTTTCGCAGCCGGGACCGCTTCGACCTCACCTGCTCCAGCGCGCGCCCCTGGCTGTACGGCATCGCCTCCAACCTGATCGCCGACCACCACCGTGGTGAAGCGCGCAGATACCGGGCGCTGGCCAGAAGCGCCGATGCCGCGCAGATCGCCAGTCACGACGAGCGCGTGGTGCAGCGGGTCTCTGCGGCGACCATGCAACCGCGGCTGGCCGCGGGTCTCGCCCGGCTCTCGGCCGGGGACCGGGATGTCCTGGTGCTGGTCGCCTGCGCCCAGCTCAGCTACGAGGAGGTGGCCGAGGCCCTCGGCATACCTCAGGGAACGGTGGGATCACGTCTCAACCGCGCCCGCAAGAAGCTCCGCAAGAGCATCGGTCCTGCCGGGGAGGCACTGTAATGAACGAACTCGAAGCGATCAAGGCTCACCACGACAGCCTGCCCGAACCCGCGCCCGAGGTGACCGCGCGCGCATGGGTGCGGGTGGCCGAAGAGATGGAGGCCGAACGGGCCGGCACCGCGCGGCCTGCTCGCCGCTTCCCGGGCCGCAGGCTGGTGATGAGGGCCGGCCTGGCCGCCGGCCTCGCGGCGGCGGTGACCGTTGGACTCGTCATGGTGCGTGGCGGTGAAGACTCCGCTCCGTTCGGGGCCGCTCCGGCCAGCGCCGCCGAGTTGCTCCGGAACGCGGCCACGGTCGCGGCGAAGGAGGACGTACGGCCCGGGCCGGGGCAGTATTTCTACGTCGACCAGGAGGCCGTCGCCTTCGCCAGCGGTTCCGAGGGTGACTACACCCGGCACGTGCGCCGAGAGATGTGGATGCCCGCCGAGGACCCCGCCAAGCCCGCGCTGACGCGCTCGACGTACGGGCAGATACAGGTCATCAGCGGACCAGGCCCGACGCAGGTGCAAGCGCCCGGGACCGTGGAGTACGAGCGTGCCGGGCAGTGCCGCAGGGGCTCCCTGGGCGTGCCTCCGCAGGTCGCCGATCTTCCCGCCGATCCCGATCGGCTTCTGGCGAAGATCCGCCAGGACGCGACGGCGTTCGTACGGTCCGACCAGGCCAGACGAGGTGAGACAGAGCTGGGCCAGGGCGAGATCGACATGCGGGTCGACAAGGTCGTCGCGAACCGGTTGCTCAAGCTGGCGCAGAACCCGCTCATCTCCTCCCGGACCAGGGCCACGATCTTCGGCGCGCTGTCGAAGATGCCGACCGTGACCATCGTGCCGGAGCTGACCGACACCGCTGGGCGGCCCGGGGTGGGCGTCTCGCTCAAGTTCGAGCATCCCAGCGGCTGGGAGCGTGGGGAGCTCATCTTCGAGCCGGGCACGTACCGGTTCCTCGGATCCCGGAGCTGGATCGGCCGGAAGGAGGGCGGACAGGTCGAGGAGATCCCGGGCGGCAGCATGGCGGTGATGTCGGTGAAGGTCGTCGACTCCGTACCGGAGGTTCCCAAGGACGCGGCCAAGCCGATGTTCTGCTGACCGCCCCTCCAGCGGCTCCGGACCGCCGGGTTCGACCTGCCCGGCGACCCCGCCGTGCTGGCACCTGCCTTCCGCCTCACTGGGGCAGGGCTGGCAGGAGTGGGAGCGCCTGCTGACGCGTCCTGCTCGGCAGGCGTCGCCCGATTCGGGCGGAGCGGTTCCTGATCGTCCCGTCAGCGGCGGCGTGGCGTGTAGGGCGCCAGAGCGGCGGTGTCCACGTCCGCGTCGGGCCAGCGGCGGCGCAGGGCCTCCGCCAGGTGCAGGCACAGGGCCGTCAGGTACGGCAGATGCTCCCGGGCAGCGGAAGCAGCGGCCTCCAAGGAGGTGACGAGCTGGGCCCGGCTGTCGTCACCGGCCGGACGCTCGTCCAGCCGGTGACGGCGCGACAGGCGGGCGAGCGCGAACGCCACGCACGCCGCCGCCAAGGCCGTCCCATAGAGCCGATCGTCCTCGGCCTGCGGCACCCCGGCCGCCAGGGCACGCCGGTAGACGTCCCCCACCTGCGGCGGCGTCGCGGAGCCGCCGACCCACATCCAGGCAGGACCGGGGACATACAGGCAGACGGCATCGTGCAGGGCATGGGTGAAGCCGGCGAACTCGAAGTCGATCAAGCGCGCGTCGGCCGGCCCGTCCGTACGGACCAGGACGTTGTTGGTCTCCGGATCGCCGTTGCTGAGTGCCAGGAACGGCCCCGGATCGGCCAGCACGTCCAGCGCGCGAGCCAGTTCGCGCTCCACGGCCCCGGTGAGAGGCACGCCCAGCGCCTCGGCCTGGGAGGAACTCTCCCTGCGCAGCCGGGTGACGTGCCCGAGCCGGTCGGCCTCGGGATCGACCGGCCCCAGGAGGCGCCGCCTCCGGTAGTACAGCTCGGCGTGTCCGGCGGTGACCGCGCCCAGCTCGCCACGGGCGCGGGCGAATGCCTCCAGGCGCGGGGCATGTGTGACGACGCCATCTCGCCGCAGGAGTCCGTCCAGCGCGACGCGCGGCGCCAGATCCTGAAGGATGACACGCTCGGCGCGAAGATCCTCCGCCAGGACGCGTGGCGCCAGGTCAACACGGAGATCGTCTGCCAGAAACCGCAGCGCGGCCACCTCTGTGCGCAGCCGCCAGGCGTCGGTGTGCCTGCCGTCGACATGAGGACCAGCCCACTTGACGATCACGGACTCGCCGCGGTCGGTGCGGGCACGAGCGACTCGCCACGGCTCCAGCCTGGTCCACTCCACCAAGTTGAGCACCGGGACAGCCTAGGCCCGTCGCCGTACGCGCAGGAAGTGGGCAATGACGAGGCCGCCAGCCACCGCGGCCGCCGTCCACACGATCCACTGCCCGATGCTCGTGAGCACATCGTTCCTGCCCGGTGGCAGCACGGCCATCTGGACGGCCGCGCCGACCGGCACGGTCAGCCGGGCGAGCATGCCGATCACTCCCGGGTGCCCGGCGCAGGCTCCGACGGCGCCGAGCACCGGACCGAACAAGGCGCTCGCCACCCACCAGTAGACCGTGTCGTAGGCGTAGGAGCCGGATGAGACGTCGTGGACGATCGTGTCGGTGATGTAGTAGGCAGCGGTGGCGGCGAGCAGGGCCACCACACCGGCGACGGCGCCTCGCGCCAGGCGGCGGCCCGTGGGAGCGCCCCCACGAGTGGCCCGCCATCCCGCCAGCACCCCCAGTCCCGCCCACGCCCAGCCGGCGTCCAGCAGGAGGCTGACGATCTCCATGATCGACCACCCTCGGGTGGTGGCCTCGGCGCTTTCCAGATCCAGGGTCAGCGTGGCCGCGGCGTTGGCCAGCGAGGTGGCGGCACCGAATACCGCGCCGACGGCCAAGGCGCTCAGCAGGGCGATGAAGCTGGGCCGCGGGACGGTGGTCATGGGCGGCTTTCTACCAGATTTGGTGCCTCAGGACCCGATCAAGGCGAGGGCGAGGACCCTACGTGTCCTCCGCCTGGTCTCGTTCCGATCGGTTACCGGGGGTCTGAAGCTGCGCTCTCGCCTCAACGATCTGGCGCACGATGCGCTCGGCACCGCAGCCCTCCGCGATCGCGTAGGCCTCCTCTGCCAGGGCCAGCGCGTCGTCACTGCGCCCCTGCGCCGCAGCGATGTAAATCAGGCCGACCTGATTGGCCGCGACTCCTGCCCACAGCTCAATCCGCCGGCGCAGCCGTACCGACTCCTCCAGCTTCTCCCGTGCACTGTCCAACCGGCCCGCAGAATGATCTGCGATGCCCAGGTGACGAAGCACCTCGGATTGAATTCCCAGGTCGTCGGCTTTCAGCGCCAGCTCAAGAGACTGTTCGAACAGAGGGATCGCGGAATCAGCATCGCCACGAATGACCTGGTGGACGCATCCCATCCAGAACAGCGCCTCAGCTTCTCCGGCCACATCGCCGAGCCTCCGATAGAGGTGTGCCGCACGCTCCACCAAGGCCAGTTCGTGGGAATCCTCGCGACGTTCCTCGAGGAACCGCGCATGCAAGATCCGACCTCGAGCCAGCGCGAGATCGGCCTCGACCTTGTCCAGCTCCCGCTCTGCCTCAGACAGCACGCCCTGGTCGCCAGCGTAGACAGCCCGCTCATAGGCCAGCCTGGCCTGCTCGATACGGTCCTCTGCGTGCATCCCGCGTTACCCCGTCCCCATCCTCGGTGACGCTCGAGCTTCGATGTCACCAGCATAGGGATTCATGGCAGAGCGCCCCAGCGATGTCGATGGGTCGCCGACAGGTCTTCCGCCCCGCTGCACGCCTCTTGAACGCCTGCGCCGCGATCCCCATCGGGCTGACGCTCGGGCTTCCAGAACGGCCGTACCTACGGCCTGCGCGCTCAGGGAAGGTCGGCCCAGGTGACGAGGCCATGCCGGTGGGCGTAGATGGCCGCCTGCACACGAGTCCGCACCCCCAGCTTGGCCAGGATCCGCTCGATGTGGACCTTGACCGTACCGGGCGAGATCACCAGCGCCTGGGCGATCTCGGCGTTGCTGTAGCCTGCGGCGAGATGGCGCAACACGTCGGTCTCGCGTGGCGTCAGGGTGGCCGGTTCGGTGGACGGACGTGGTGAGGTCGCCATGAAGCGGCTCAGCAGACGGGGGGTCACCCGAGGGTCCACCAGTCCCTGCCCGTTGTGGGCGACTCGCACCGCGTCCAGGATCAGGCCGGGGTCGCTCTCCTTCAGCAGGAACCCGACCGCCCCGGCCTGCAACGCGCCGAACAGATAGTCGTCGAGGTCGAAGGTGGTCAGTGCCACCACGGCCGGCGCAGGGTCGAGAGCCAGCAGGCCGCGGATCGCGGCAAGTCCGTCCATGCGCGGCATGCGGATGTCGGTGAGCACAACGTCCGGCCGGTGCCGCCGGGCCATCTCGACCAGCTCGAACCCGTCGGACGCCAGCGCCACGACCTCCAGGTCCGGCTCGGACGACAGGAGCAGACGCAGACCCTCCCGGGTCGGCGCCTGGTCGTCGGCGACTATCAGACGGATGCTCACGAAGTGGCCTCCTGTGTGTCACGGCCGGCTGCGGATCGCGGCTTGCGGCGGCTCGCGGTCGGGGCAGGACTCGCTCCTGTCGCGGTGGGCGTCCGGCCGGCGGAATCATCGACGGGCAGGCGGGCGGTGACCTGCCAACCGCGAGACGTACGCGGCCCCGCGGTGAGCGTGCCTCCGAGCAGTTCCGCTCGCTCCCGCATCCCGCGTAGCCCATCCCCGTCGGGCCTGGCCGGATCGCTGGGTGTCGCCTGCCCGTCATCCTGCACGACGATCGTCAGGTCGTGGCCGCTGCGTTCGATCCGCACCGTGGCCTGCGCGCTCCCGGAGTGCCGCATCACGTTGGTCAGCGACTCCTGAACGATCCGGTAGGCCGCATGCCGTACCCGCAGGGCAGCCTCCTCCAGCAGGGCGCCGCCGCGCAGCCGCACCCGAAGCCCCTGCTGCGACAGGCGAGCGGCCAGCGAGCCGAGGTCGGTGTCGCCGTCGTCGTCGCGGAGCAGGCCGAGCAGCCGCCGAGTGTCGCCGAGCGCGGTGGCGGAAATCTCCGCGATCGTCTTCAGCGCCTGGTCGGCGTCGGCGGGTGTGCCCCTCCGCGCCCCCACTGCCTGCAGCCGGATCGCGCTGAGATGGTGGCCCACCACGTCGTGCACGTCCCGGGCGATCCGGGTGCGCTCCTGGGCCCGCTCGACCAGGACGAGTTGCTGGGTCCTGCTCTGGTTCAGCCGCAGCACGTGGCCGAGCAGGACCGGGGCGAGGCCGGCGAACACCGACATTGCCAGCCGGGACAGACTCGACGGGTCCGACGGGGCATCGCCTGTCAACAGACCGGCTGTGACCAGCCAGCAGGCCGCGAGGACCGCGGTCAACCACCGTGCCCGGTCGCGGTGGTAGGCCGCCGAGGCGAACGCCACGACCGTCACCCAGGTCGCGACGGAAGGGTGGCCGAGAATGATCGCGAGCAGGACGGCGGTGCCCGAGGCGAGCGCCGCGGTCAGTGGCAGACGGCGGCGCACGGTCAATGGCGCGCACACCGCGCAGGCCAGCACCGCCCAGACCGGCGTGAACCCGTTCGGGTTCGTCGTGCCGGACCCCAGCAGCGGAACTCCCAAGGTCACCAGCGCCAGGGCCACCGCCAGCCCGCCGTCGCCGACGAGCACGGGCACCGCCTTCCAAGCCTTGATCATGCCCGGCTCACCCCCGCGGGAACTTCGCCACCAGGTCGCCCGGGCACCGCGCTCCGGGTGGGGGCAGGCTACCCGCCGTCAGGTAGTCATGGACGTACGTGCGCAGACAGGTCCTGCCCAGCCCTCCGGCGCTCTGCATGAGGTAGGCGGCGTGCCCGTCGCCGTGCCTGACCACACGCGCCCCCGGGAGTTGGGAGGCGAAGTGCTCTGCGGCGAGGTTGGGAGTGTTGTCGTCGGTGTCACCGATGGCGACCAGTACCGGTGGCACACCCTGGGCGCGCAGCGGGTGCGGCGGGTTGGCCGGCTTCTTGCCCATGCCGAGACACCGGCCGATCTGGTAGCGGCCCTGGATCCAGCCGATCCGCGGCGCGGCCTTGCGCAGCCGCGACTCCAGGGCGCGGAAGGCCCCATAGCTGGGCAGGTCGGGCATGTAGTCGTGGCACAGCATCGTGTTGTGGGGATTCGCGGGGACCTCGGGAGGCAGGGGCCAGATCTTCGACAGCTCCGTGGCGTCGCCGTCGGCGGCCCTGCGCAGCGCCGCCGCCAGGGCGGGCCAGCGCGGCGGGGCCAGTCCTTCGCGTACGGCGACGAGGAACTCCTGCTCGTTCATCGTGGCCTTGCCGGCGGGCAGGGGACCTTTCCGGACACGGGCCAGCAGATCGTCGAACACCTTGATCGCGTCATCGCCGCCCAGCGCGCATCCATCCTCGCACCAGTCACGGAAGCGACCCAGCTGCTTCTCCTCGGTGACCGCGTTGTCCATCAGCCAGCGTTCCAGCAACGGCTGGGTGTGGTCGGCGACGCTGTCCAGCACCATCCTGCCGACCTTGGCCGGGAACAGCTCCATATAGGCCTGCCCGTAGGAGGTGCCGTAGGAGTTGCCCAAGTAGCGCAGTTTCGGCTCGCCGAGCGCGACCCGCAGGGCCTCGAGATCGTGGGCCACCTGCCAGGAGGTCATGCCCGCGTAGGCGGCGCCCATGGCCTTGCGGCAGGAGGCGTCGTAGGCCGCGTTGGCCTTGGCCTGCGCGTGCCAGCCCTTCTCGCCGGGCCGCAGGATCAGCCCGGCGCTGCCGGCCTGCGGTGTATCGCACGTCACCATCGACGTGCTGCCCTTGTCGCCCATCCCCCGGGGGTCGATGAGGACCACGTCGAACCAGGTGGTCAGCTCCGACACCACGGCGGGCATCCCGCGTACGGGCTGGATGGTCGCGCCACCACCGGTGTTGACCACCAGCGAGCCGAGCTTGTGCGCGGGGTCGCGCGCAGGCAGCTTGGCAAGGTCGACCTGAGTTTTCGGGCCGCCAGGCTGTTTCCAGTCGATCGGCACCGGCAGTTTGGCGCAGTCCATGCCATCCCCGCACTTCACCCACGTCAGGGTCCCGGCATTCAGGGCCTGGGCCGCTTGGGGTATGACTGCCATCGTCGTCCCAAGAGCGAGAGCGGCGAGCGTTGTCCTGAACTTCTTCACGAGGCCAACCTCGCACCGCAGATCCCGCGGGGCATCTGCCGTCCGGCATATCCTCTCAACACCAGCACGGCCCTGGCCGGCGGAACCGAGGGGGTTGTCCCGTACGGCTGAAACTCATGACCGCTTCGGTGCTGACGGCCTCCCCGGCGCAGGCCGCGGCTTCGCCGTCACGGTGCGCCTGACGGGAGCCGCCTCGTGACGATCCGCGTCGTGGTCGCCGCCGACCGAGATGGCCGCGGCCATGGTGGTCAGCGAGCACACGGTGAAGACCCACGTCAGCAACGTGCTGTCCAAGCTCGGCCTGCGCGACCGGATCCAGGCGGTCATCTGCGCCTACGAATCCGGCCTCGTCCAGCCAGGCCGCTGGCGCCGTTGAGGGCATGCCCGTCAGCCAGGGCCGGCAGATGATCAACCCGTGGCCATCCGGCCTTCGCGGGGCGGCCCGCCGAAGGGCCGCACCGGGCGAGTCAGCCTGGGCATCAGGCAGTACGGGTGGTCGGCGGCCTCGTCGTCGTGAAGCTCAGCAGCAGTTCACCGACCGTCTCGGGCGCTTCCAGCATGGGCAGGTGCCCGACGCCTGGCAGCAGCTCGACCCGGGCGCCCGGCACCGCGTCGTACCGGTGCGCCGACGACGGCTCCCAGCGGGGGTCGGCGGCGCCGAAGATCACCTGTACGGGGACGTCGAGGGCGGCCAGCCGCTCGGGCACGCTCCGTTCGGCGATGTAGGCGGTGTTCTGGCGCAGTACGGTCCGCATCACGCGGTAGGTGATGCCCCGTACGTCGGCGACCACGTCGTCCGGGAGGTCCACCGGGCGGAC
The DNA here is from genome assembly GCF_040674795.1 of Nonomuraea sp. NPDC049725. Taxonomy (NCBI): domain Bacteria; kingdom Bacillati; phylum Actinomycetota; class Actinomycetes; order Streptosporangiales; family Streptosporangiaceae; genus Nonomuraea; species Nonomuraea sp. NPDC049725. Next base: position 47,159 of record NZ_JBFANJ010000007.1, read on the forward strand.
GGCCGTCGCGCCGATCCCCTTGCGGATCATCGCGTCCGAACGCCTCGGCCAGATGAGCGGGCCGAACGGCGGGGCCAGCAGCACCCGGAGAATGAACGGCTGCCGGAGGAGCGCATCCGGGCTCGGGCCGCTGCTGATCAGCGAAAGCGAACCGACGAGGTCGGGACGCTGCTCGGCGAGCGCGGTGGCGACGTAGCCGCCGCTGGAGTGCCCGGCCACGGCGACGTGACGGAGCCCAAGGCGGTCCAGCAGCGCCGCCACCTGACCCGCCTGCGCGGGCACGTCATACGACGGCGCGGGCGGGGACTGGCCGCAACCCGGCAGGTCGACCCGGATGACGTGATGGTGGCCGGCCAGCGCCGGGACCACCGGACCCCAGAAACCGCCCGAGGCCCCCGACCCGTGGATGAGCAGCAACGGCGGCGCCTGCCGCGGGCCGTCATGGACCACGTGCATGCCGGGCGGGTGGTCAGTGTCGTATTCACTCATGGGGAGACTGTGCACGGGCGGCCGGCCGCCAGGATTGGACAAATGTTCCCGCGGAGCCGAAAAGGCCGGGCGGCCGTCACCATCACCACCGGCTGGGTGAGCAGGGCCCGCGCGATCGCACGCTCGCTATCCTGTGGCACGTCGAACCAGGACCACGAACCATCGGGAGGCGACGACCTTGGCCGTGGTGGCACACGTGGTCATGGCCCTCCTGTCCGTGCTCACCTTGGTGGCCGTCCGGTTGCTCGGCGCGGACCTCTGGCAGCTCCTGGTCCTGGCAGTCGCCGCCGTACTCCTTCACGCGGGCGCGCTGACAGCCGCCAGGCGGCCGTGGACCGGGTACGCGCTCGCCGCGCTCGGCATGCTCGTCCTGGCCGCGACGCCTTCCCTGAGCTGGTCACCCGTCATGCTGCCCTCGGCCGTGTGCTTCCCGCTCATGTTGTGGCTGCTGACCGCCCGGGTCCCGTTCAGGTCCTCGGCGGCCGCGCTGGCCGTCGCCGTGCTCGGAATCGTCCTCACCGAGCTGGTGGCGTGGGCCCGGCTGCCCGCTGACCTCCCGGCCCGTCTGGGCGAGGGCGGGCTGCTGATGCTCGTGGTCGGCGGCGTGTGGCTCGCGGCCCTGCTGGTACGCCGCAGGCACGAGGCCGGCCGCAGAGCCGAGAGCGAACGGCTGGCCGCGGCCGTCGCCGACGAACGGGCCGGCATCCGCCGCGACCTGCACGACGTGATCGCCCACACGGTCACCATCATGGTCGCGCGGATCGAGGCCGCGGCGGTGACGACGGCGGATCCGGCGACCCGCCGCGAACTCGGCGACATCGCCGAGACCGGCAGGGACGCCCACCAGGGTCTGCGAGCGATGCTGGCCACCCTGGGCCCGCGCGCCGATGCCCGGCCGATCTCGCTCGACGCCCTCCCCGACCTGGTGGCCTCGGCGGCCAGCCCGCTCCACGCGGTGACGTTCGACGAGGTGGGCGCGCGGCGGCCGTTGAGCCTGAGCGCCGAGGTCGCGGTGGTCCGTACCGTCCAAGAAGGCATCACCAACGCGCTGCGCCACCTCGTACCACCGGTGGAGGTGACCGTTCGCCTGCACTGGACCCCGGCCGAAGTGGCGGTGGAGGTGCGCGACGACGGCGGCACGGCGCTTCGCGGCGCCGGCGGCCAGGGGGCCGGCCTGATGGGGATCGAGGAACGCGTGCGTACCGCGGGCGGCACCCTGTCGATCGACGACGGGGACGACGGATGGGTCCTGCGTGCGCGGCTCCCCACGAAGAAGGCGGCATGAACGCGATCCGTGTCATGCTCGTCGACGATCAGGAGTTGCTGCGGGCCTCCCTCCGCACGGTGCTGTCGGCCGACGAGCGCATCGAGGTCACCCACGACGTCGCGAACGGCGGCGACGCCGTCGAGGTCGTCCGGCGGCACCGCCTCGACGTGGTCCTCATGGACATCCGCATGCCGCGCATGGACGGGGTCGCCGCCACGAAGGAGATCGTCAGGATCGCGCCGGCGACCCGGGTGCTCATGCTGACGACGTTCGATGACGACGAGCTGGTCGTGGCCGCCGTCCGGGCCGGCGCGAGCGGCTACCTGACCAAGGACGTCCGGCCCGCCGCCCTGGCCCAGGCCGTGTGCGACGTCGCCTCCGGCACGTCGGCGCTGGCTCCGGGAGTGGCCGCGACGATCCTCGATCTCGTACGGCACGTGCCGGTACGGCGGACGGCGGCGCTGGACGGTCTCACTCCACGCGAGGTCGAGATCTTCGGCCTGCTCGCCCGCGGCAGATCCAACGGCGAGATCTGCGCGGAGCTGACGCTGAGCGAGAACACGGTGAAGTCCCACGTCCGGGCCGTCCTGCAGAAGCTGGGCCTGCGCGACCGCGTGCACGCGGTGATCCACGCGTACGAGAACGGGCTCGTGGGCCGCAACGATCTGCCCGGCTGAGACCCCATCCCGCCGGGTGGTGCCGCCTCACCCCGCGGGGTGATGTCCGCAGGTGACACCCCGGCCTAGGTTCGGTACCGCGTACAAGATCACCGCACGCTCGCCCGCACGAAACGAGATCATCATGACCGCGTCCCCCACGCGCTCCCGTTCTGCCGGATCGACGATTTCCGATGTCACATGGTTCTTCGCGATCGCCGTCCTGCTGTGTTTCGCACTGTCCGTCCCGATGGTCTTCCGGCTCGTCCCGGCGGACGTCAACAACCTGATCACTCCGATCCTGCAACTGACCCCGCTGCTCGCAGCGATCATCATGTGGCTCGCCCGGCGACCCGGAACGTTCCGGGAGACGTTCGCCACCAGATGGCGCGGCACACCCAAGTGGGCCGGCATCGGAATCCTCCTCATCGCCGCGATCGCCGCGATGCAGACCGCCATCGCACTGGCATCGGGGATCTGGCAGCTCAACCCGCTTGACCAGATCCTCGCGGCGACCATGTGGGTCGTCCCGGTCTTCCTCATGCAGTCGGTCTTCGCCATCGGCGAGGAGTTCGGCTGGCGCGGCTGGCTGGCGACCCGCGCCGCGTCATGGGGATTCTGGCCGCTGGCCCTTGTCAGCGGTCTGGTCTGGATCGTCTGGCACCTGCCGGTCCTCGCCGTCATCGGCGATCGGCCGACCTGGGACATCGTCATCTACTTCGCGGGCATGCTGCCGTGGGCGCCGCTGTTGCTCGCGCTGCGCCGGCGGTCGGGGAGCGTCTGGCCCGCGGTCCTGACGCACGGCGCGATCAACAGCGTCCGGGTGTACGTGCTGCAGTCCGTTCCCAGCGCAACGGATCACCTGCTCATCGAAGTGATCGGCTGGGCGCTCACTCTCGCGGCTGCCGCATGGCTGATGCGCCCGAGCGCCGCATGACGGCGTCACCGACGCTGGGGCTGCCGGGCGTACGAAGACTCGTGCCCGCGGTTCACGCCTGTGCGGCCAGCGCTGTGCCTTCCCGGCCTGGCGCGGTCGTCCGTACGAGTCTGCCGCCGCGCAGGGCGAGGATGGCGGCGAGCGCGACGAGCGCGCCGGTGACGCCCAGCAGGGGAATGACGACGGCGGCCGCCTCGGCGTGGGCGGCGGCCTGGCCGTGTGAGGGTGCCGCCTGGCCGATCACGGAGCTGTAGGCGGTGCCGCCGACGGCGAGCGCGACCGAGCCGCCGATCTGCCGGAAGAAGGTCAGGTTGGCTGCGGCCATGCCGATGTGCTGGGGCGGCACGGCCTGCTGGGCCGCCACGGTGAGCCCGGACAGCATCGGTCCCATGCCGAGCCCGATCAGTGCCATCCATCCGGCCAGGAGCCAGCCTGAGGTGGCGGTCGTCAGGTTCGCGCACAGCCAGGCCCCGGCGACCAGCAGGAACGGGGCCACGGCCAGCCACGGCTTGAGCAGGTTGGTCCGGCTCATCAGCGCGCCCGTGAGGACGCTGCCGAGGACCATGGCCATGGTGAGCGGGTAGATGCGCATCCCGGACTCGGTCGCGCTGACCGCGAGGGCCTCCTGGAAGTAGCGGGGCAGGAACACCACCCCGGCGTACATGCAGAACGCGGTGCAGAACGAGATGATCATCACGAGCGTGTAGTTGCGGTTGGCGAACAGATGCAGGGGCATGATCGGATGCTCGGTTCGGCGTTCCACGAGCACGAACACCACCAGCAGCACCAGTGCGGCCATGATCGGCAGCGCGACGGGCGCGCTCGTCCAGGTGTTGCCGCCGTCGCCCTTCTGGGTGAGTCCGACGAGCAGGGCGCTCACGGCGACGGTGAAGACGGCGATGCCGAGGTAGTCGGGGCGTCCGCCGCCGGTGCCGGGCAGCCGGGGGAGCCGCAGGACGACGATCGCCATCAGCGCGAGGCCGAGCGGCACGTTCACCAGAAAGGCCCAGCGCCAGCTCGCCTGGTCGGTGAAGATCCCGCCGATGAACGGGCCGGCGAGGAAGCTCAGCGCCATCACCCCGCCGAGCGCGCCCTGCACCCGGGCGCTGCGGTCCGGCGGGAACAGGTCGAGCACCAGCGCCATGGAAAGTGGCATCAGCGCGCCCGCGCCGAGGCCCTGGAGCGCCCGGAAGGCGATGAGCTGCGGCATGTCCTGCGCCACGCCGCACAGCACGGACCCGGCGATGAACAAGGCCATGCCGACGAGCAGCAGGGGCTTTCTGCCGTGCTGGTCGGAGAGTCTGCCGTACAGCGGCACGGTCACGGTGGCGGTCAGCAGATAGGAGGTGACCACCCAGGTGTAGAGGGCGGTGCCGCCCAGTTCGGCGGTGATGCGTGGTAGCGCGGTGCCCACGATCGTCTGGTCGAGCATGGCCAGGAACATGCCGCCGACGACGGCGAGCAGGAGCAGTCCGTTGCCACGCGTTCTCATGTCAGGATTCACACGTGCACACTCACATGTAAGTCATGACATGTCAATCGACGTATATGCTGACGGGCATGTCCCTACGGATCGCCCTGCTCGGGCTGCTCGACGCGAAAGGCCCGGCGAGCGGCTATGACTTGACCAAGGCGTTCGACAAGTCGCTCATCCACGTCTGGCAGGCCGGTCACACCCAGATCTATCCGGAGCTGGTGAAGATGGCCGACGACGGCCTGGTGAAGGTCGAGTCGGAGGGCGCGCGCGGCCGCAAGATCTACGCGATCACGCCCGAGGGGACGGCGCGGCTGCACGACTGGATGGTCGGGCACGCCCCGTCCACGGTGGTCCGTAGCGAGGCGGCGCTGAAGGCGTTCCTGCTCACAGCACTCGACCCCGACGAGGCGATCGCGGTGGTCACCCGGATCAAGGCCGACGCGCAGGCGCGGTTCAGCGGGCTGGAGTGCCTGGGGGCTCCCGACTCGGAGGAGTTCACCGGACGTTTCGCCCTGGATCTCGGGCTCCGGCAGGCGCAGACGATGATCGACTGGGCCGACGCGACGCTGGCGGCGCTCGAGAGAAAAGCAGCGTCAAGCGCCCCCCGAAGCGCGTAGCCCAGCAGGCGGTGGTGCGTCCGGCACCGCCGCTGGACCTGCACCCACGGGCTCGAAGCGGTGTTCTGGGATCAGGCTCGGAGCCGGACGATCAGGGCTGCCAGGGGGAGGGGCGATGGCCTCCCTGCCAGGTCCGATCATCATGGCCCTGATCGAGCCGCTGGGCCCCGCCTGCCGAAGTGCGAGCGGCGCCACGCCCTTCGGCCTCGCCTACCTGCGGCGCGCCCGCGACCGGTTCGTCGGGCAGGTGTCGGCTCCGGCGGCCTGGTCACACCGCTGCCCGGGGCATGGCCGCGGTTTCGAAGACATATCCGGTGCGGACCGAATACGGTGACCCATTGACGATCGCCCCGCTCGCAAGCCTCCCGGAGACTTCTCATGCGTACCGCAGCGGCAATCCTCTCCTTCGTGCTCGCCATCACCATCCTGCCCGCCCAGCCGGCCACCGCTGCGGTGTCCGCCTCGCCCCTGCCGGGCGGCAGGACCACCTTCGTCGTCTCCCAGGGACATCTGAAGGCCGCCTCCCAGCAGAACTGGGTACGCCTGGGCAACTATCGCTTCGCCGCGAACGGCACGGTGAAGGCCGCCATGTACCTGTGGTGGCAGCGGCATCCCAAGGCCAGGCAGCGCACCGGCACCGTCCCCGATCCGAGCTGCACCACCAAGAAGGGCGGTGTCGCATCACGGCCCCGCGGCTGCGAGGTGCTCACCGCCGGGGGGTTCACCGGCGCCCCCGCGGAGAGCCGTACCGGGACGTACACCGTGGCGGGCGGCGTGCTCACCATCCGGTGGAAGATCGCCCAGACCTGGACGGAGCAGTGGTACGTACGGTCCTCACCTGATGGCAAGCTGGCCCGTCTGGACCTCAAGCGGAGCACGCTGGCGACGCACGGGTACGGCTACGGCAGCAACGCCGCGTTCAGCACCCGGCGCGCGATGAGTTCGGTCAAGGCGTTCCCCCGCTCGCTCAGGCAGGACCTGACGAGCTGGGCGGGCGGCAAGCTTGTCGCCTCCGGCAATCAGCCGTTCGGCCACTCCGCCTTCCGCGCCTGCGCCTCGACCACCTCGTGCCTGACCTACCTGCAGCCGTCCTCGCGTGGCGCGTGCCAGAAGTCGGGCGGCTGCCCCAAGTACGGCGGCGGAACCCGCTCCAACATCAGCTCCATCCAGTACTACCTCACGACGATCTCCAAGTCCGACCGCCGCGACACGCTGTGGCACTGGTGCACCTGTCTGGCGATGGAGCGCGGTGAGTTCTGCTACACCGGCAACTCCCACGTCAAACCGCTCATGCAGATCATCGACGACACGGGAGCCTTCCGCGGCTGGGTCGGCGCGGAAGCTTCCTTCTCGACCGGCGGCTCCCGGGCGGCGGACATGCTGGCGGTGCTGCGCATCTCCGACTTCCGCTGACAGCGGTGGAGTCGGCGTCGGCGGCGGGCCAGGCGGTGTGAGTGGATGAGCAGGACGTGGCCGGCGAGCGGTACGCCCGCCCGGTCCGGAGCATGTGGGCTTCGCCTGCTCTGCCGTAGGCAACGGCTGCGGTGATGCCATTCTTAGGGCTCATGATCCGGCCATCCGTGGTGGCGGCCTGCCTGCTCGTCCCGCTCACCGCCTGCGCCTCAGCCTCGGCTCCACCCTCCGCCGCTGCCCCGGCATCCGTGTCTGCCTCCGTGCTGCCGTCGCCGACGGCCGTGTCGGAGCTGCCCGCCGGCGCGGAGCGCTATGACGTCAGCGAGTTACGGCCCGGCGACTGCATCGACCCCATACCCGAGACCTACGAGGTGACCGTCGTGCCGTGCGCCGAGCCGCACATGGCGGAGTTCGCCACCACCTACGTGCTGCCCGACGGGCCGTACCCGGGGGCGGACATGCGACGCCTCGCGGAGAACGGATGCCTGCCCCGGATGCGCATCAAGGACGGCAAACGCGATGCGGTCGCGTTGCTGGGGATCGGCCCGACGGCGGCCGGCTGGCCCCTCAACAGGACCATGTACTGCCTGGCCATATCCGTGGACGGGGAGAAGACCACAGGCAGGGTCGTCAAGTAGGCGGGTGACTGGTGCCGCGTCAGCCGGCCTCGGCGAACGCGATGTCTGAAATCCGCCAGCATGCGCGCGGCCGGTTCGGCGAGGATCCGCTCGTGATCGCTGAAGCACGGGGAATCCGCATCCGCCATCGCGGGCACGAGCCGCAGGTCCATCCCACCGCGTACGTCGCCCCGACGGCCACGCTCGTCGGTGATGTCCGCGTGGGGCCGAGGGCGCGGGTGATGTACGGTGCGGTGCTCGATGCCGAGGGGTCCCGGATCGAGGTCGGGGAGGCGGCGGTGATCTGCGAGAACGCGGTGTTGCGCGGGTCCGCGGTCGCCGGCGATCAGCCGGTGCTGGTCGGCGACCACGTCTTCGTGGGGCCGCACGCCACGCTGCTGGGCTGCGAGGTCGGCCGGTGCGCCTACGTGGCGACCGCGGCGACGGTCCTGCAGTGCGCACGGTTGGGGGCCGGCTCGGTGGTCGCGGTCGGCGCGCTCGTCCATGCGCGCACCGTTCTGCCGGACGAGTACTTCGTGCCGCCGCACACCGTGGCGCTTGACGCGCCGGTACGGCTGCTGGCTCCTGGCGATCCGGGCCTGGCCGACGCCGTCAGGCGGGTGGGCTTCGCGCAGGTGGCGTTCGGCGTCGACGCGGAGTGGACCGACCGGATCAGCCGGTACGAGCACATCGCGGAGGTGCGGGTCGCCGAGTTCGGCGCGCACGCGGACGACGAGGTGCTGAATCCCGGCTAGCGTTCCCCGGATGAGCCGGACCGGCACCAGGTGACCGGAGTCCTCGCTCGGCACAGCGGTTCGCCCTTGGTGTCGAACCGCAGGTCAGGGCCGTCGGAGCTGCGCGGCTTCGGCGCCGGCCGGCAGCCGGTACGGCTCGCCGCAGAAGTAGCGGTTGAGCGCGTCGATGGCGCCCAGCAGCATGCGCACCGCCCCTGGATCGTTGCGCTGCACGTTGACCGACAGCGTCATCCGGCGTTCGCCCGTGGCGTCGGCGAAACTGAGCGTCTCGTAGCCGGGGATGGAGCCGGTCGCGCCCCACATCTCGCCACAGCTGAGACCGATCGACTCCAGCCCGAGCCCGTACCGGGGGAAGACCGGAGCCTGGGGCGTGGCGACGCCGGTGCGCATCTGGGTCAGCATCCCCTGGCTGAGCAGCCGGCCGCCGAACAGCGCCTGGTAGAAGCGGTTCAGGTCACGGGCGTCCGACACCACTCCGTACGCCGCCCAGGCGAAGGACGGGTTCAGCCGGGTGATGGGCCGCAGTGATCCAGGCCGGCTGGGGTCGGCGCCGGTCGGCAGGTGGTAGCCGGTGGCGTGCGGTCCGCGGATGCCGTCCCAGCGCGTGGGCAGGTAGGAGCGCGTCATCCGGGCCGGGCGGAAGATCCTGCGGTCGAGTTCGGCGCTCAGCTCGTGGCCCGTGACCTTCTCGACGAGCAGCCCGAGCAGGATGTAGCCGGTGTTGGAGTAGGCGAAGCGGCCCCGTTCGGGCCGGGGCAGCCGTTCGGCCTCGTCGATGAGCTGCTGCGGGGTATAGGTGCGCTTGCTGTACTGCTCGGGGTCGTCGAACTCGGCGGCCTGGTCGTAGGTGGCCAGGCCGCCGGTGTGGTTCAGCAACTGCCGCACGGTGATCTGGTCGCCGCCGTCGATCCGGCCGGCGTCTGCCGATCGGCTCGTCGAGATCCAGCCGGCCTTCTTGCGCGAGTTGCAGGACGACCACCGCCAGCATGCTCTTGGTCACGCTGGCGACGCGGAACCGCCCCTCGCGCGGCACCGGCTCGCGGGTGTCCAGGTCGGCGGTCCCGCTGGTGCCGATCCAGGTCCCGTGCTCGTCATCGATGCGGACCAGGACCCCGGGCGCGCCGCCGGCCACGGTCGCGTCGAGGGCCTGTTGCAGGCCGGCCGGCTCCTCGTGCCTCGGCTGCGCGCTCGCCGGGGCGGGTGACAACAGGGCCGCGGTGACGAGCGCGGCGACCGCGGTGCGTGTACCGGTCATGAGTGGCATGAGTCTTTCCGTGGGGATCGTGGGAATGATCTCCATCCTGGCGGCCGGGGTCGCCGTCCTCGTCCACACTCGTGACGATCTTCCGTTGCGACCGCGGTCGCACCCGTGGTGCCACTTCCGGCTGATCCGTCACCGACGCCGGCCGGGCGCGGGTCAGCTCACCGCGTGCTTCACGAGTGCGGCGATCTGGGCCTCGACCTGGGCCGTCACCTCGGTCAGGGCGAATCCGACCGGCCACATCGTGCCGTCGTCCAGGTTCGCCCGGTCGCTGAACCCGAGCGTGGCGTAGCGCGTCTTGAACTTGGCCGCGCTCTGGAAATGGCAGACGATCTTGCCGTCCAGCGCGTACGCGGGCATCCCGTACCAGAGCTTGGGCGCGAGCTCGGGGGCGCCGGCGGTGATGACGGCATGGACGCGTTCGGCCATGACGCGATCCGGCTCCTGCATTTCGGCGATCTTCGCGAGCACGTCGTCCCGGTCCTGCGCGGCCTTGTCGGCGCGGGAGGCACGGCGTGCGGCCTTCTTCTGGTCCTGGGCGTGCTCTTTCATCGCGGCCCGTTCCTCGGCCGTGAATCCCTGGTACGTGGTTCCGTCGTTGCTCATGGCGAGTTTCTTTCTTGAGAACGCTGATCCGGGTCCCGTGGTGGCCCGGCGAGGCCGTCGCCGGAAGGGGGACGTCCATCGCTTGCTTCGAGGATCAAGTACGGTCAGGCCCCGGAACAACGAGGAATGCCGGAAGATCACCTTCAGCGGGAGTGAACAGCGCAGGTCAGGGCGTGGAACCGCGTGACATCGTGATCTTCATGAGTCCTGCACATACGTGTGTGAAGATGCTCGCATGGGACGAACGATCACCAACGGCCCGGGCTTACGCTGGGCAGCGATACTCCTGGCCGGCGTGCTTCTCCTCGTGGGGCTGTTCTGGCTCAAGCCCGGCCAGGACGATCGGTTCGCTGACGCGGCTCCGCAGATGGAGGCCGTCGCCCGCGCGCTGGGCAAGGACGAGGTGCTGGGGCGTCGGACCATCGGCGGCCTGACCTTCGACGCGATTTACTGGGACGGCGACGTGGTCGTCTTCTCCCTCAGCGGCGCCCACCGCGCGTACATGTGGAGTCCTGACCGGAGGCCGGGCGACACCCTGCGCGTGTGGGGCCCGTGGTACACGCACCTGAGCGACCCCCACTGACCTTCGTCCCCATGCGGCCTGTCTGATCCCGGCCGTCCCGCGTCACTCCTCGTCGTGCCCGTCCCACTCCGGTCGCAGGATCGAGTGGACGACGGAGTCGCGCCAGCCGCCGGCGAGCTTCAGGTGCCCGCGGATGGTGCCTTCCTCGACCATCCCCTCCTGGGCCATGACCCGGGCCGACCGCTCGTTGACGGGCGAGCGGGCGCCCCAGATCCGGTGCAGGCCCAGATGCTCGAAGCCCAGCCGCAGCAGGAGCTGGATGCCGTGGCCGCCGAGCCCGCGTCCCCACTGGTCGGCACGGAACGCGAACCCGATCTGGCCGCTGGACTGGAGCGGGTGGCCGATGTCGACGGCCAGCCGCAGGTGGGCGACCAGCTCCCCGCCCGGAAGGACGCCGGCGAGGGAGTACTCGGTGCGCTCAGGCCGGCGGGCGGCCTTCATCGCGCGGTCGACGATGCCGGCGACCTGATCGCGGTCGCGCGGCTCGAACGACATGTGCTCGGCCACCAGGGGGTCGCCGTAGATGGCGAGCAGCGGGTCGACGTCGCCGGGCTCGAACTCGCGCATCCCCAGCCGCGGGGAGGAGAGCTTCACCGGGAACATGAGCCGTCACCCGGCCCGGCGAAGCCGCGCCCGGCCTGACCGTCGCCGCCAGTGGCCGGCCGTCCGCTGTCCGTCGCTCACGATCTCGCCACCTTCCCCGTCCCGGGCAGATCTCCCGCCCGGTCGCCTGACGCGTGTTCGTGCGAGCGATACTACGGCGGTGAACGACATCGTTGTACGAGCCGCCGAACCGGACGAGGCGGACGCGCTCACCGCGCTCACCCGGCGTTCCAAGGCGTACTGGGGTTACCCGCAGGCGATGCTCGACGGCTGGGCGGAGCTGCTGTCGATAAGCTCCGCCACCATTCGTGCCGACCGGGTCGTCGTCGCGGAGCGGGACGGTGTGCCGGCAGGCTACTACCACCTCGCCGGCGAGCCCCCGCACGGCGAGCTCGCGGATCTCTTCATCGAGCCGGAGGCCATCGGCACCGGGCTGGGGCGCAGACTCTGGGAGCACGCCGTCGAGTCCGCGCGCGGCGCCGGCTTCCAGACCCTCACCCTTGAGTCCGACCCGCACGCCGAAACGTTCTACCTGCGGATGGGGGCCGAGCGCGTCGGGGAGCGAGAGGTCGCTCCCGGCCGGCGGCTGCCCGTCTTGAGGGTCACCGTGGGGTCCGCGGCGGGAGTCCCCGGCGGCGCACCCTGAGGGAGATCCCGGCGGGGGTGGACCTGGATCCACCCCCGTCAGGTTGCCAGGTGCAGTGATCGCAGCGCGGCCGGACGGAATCGTCGGTCCCATGCTGAAGACACAGACACCGACGATCGATCGCGTCCTGGCGCCCGTGGGGGTGTTCCTCGCCGTCGCCTTCGTGGCGTCCGGCCTGCTGGGCGCGGCGCAGGCTTTCACGCCGATCCCCGCCGAGGTGATCCAGCTGACCCAGTTCGGGCCGGCCCTCGCGGTCGGGGCCGTCGCCCTGTGGTGGCCGAACCTCACCCGGCGGGCCCTGTCCGGCGCGGTGAGCCAGCAGGCCGGCGGGGTGGGCCGTCACGGGCTGCTGCTGCTCGCCACGGCTCCGCTGATCGTCGCGCTCTGCGTCGGCGGGTACGGCCTGCTCACCGGCGATGCCGGGTTCACCGGGCCGCAGACGCTGGGCAGCCCGTTCGCGCTGATCGTGGTCGCGCAGCTGGCGGGCGCGTGCGGCGAGGAGATCGGCTGGCGCTGCCTGCTGCAACCGCTGCTGCGCCGCCGGTTCGGCCCGCTGACGGCGTCGATCGCGGTGGGGGTGCTGTGGGGGGTGTGGCATGTGCCGGTGTTCGGCAGGCCGCCGGCGCACGCGGCGGCGTTCCTGCTGGCGACGGTGTCGATGTCGGTCGTGATGGGGCTGGCGCTGGAGCGGGTGCGCTCGCACCGGCTGCTGCTGACCGGCGGCTTCCACACGCTGATCAACCTCGGCCTGCTGCTGTTCATGGACGAGGAGAGCGGAGCGGTCGCGCCGATGGTGATGTTCGGCACGTCGTGCGCGCTGGCGGCGCTGCTGTGGGTGTGGAACGCGCCCGTTAGAATCCACGACCGATGAGAGCGAAGGGGGCGCTGGCCGCTGTGGGGCGCTGCCAGCTGGCGGGACTGCTCGCGGTGGCGGTGTCCGCGGTCGGGTCGCTCGTCGTCCTGGCCCTCCTGCTCCTCCCGGTGGGCGCGGGTTTCCGGCTGCTCGTCCCCGCCGCGACGGCGCTGCGGCGCCTGTCGGACCGCTCGCGCGCCCGCGCCGCCCGGTGGACGGGGGTGCGGATCAGCCCGCCCGAGCCGTTCGCCGGTGACCCCTCGTGGAGCCGGCGCAGGAGAGCGGGCGCGATCCTCGCCGACGAGGGCTTCTGGCGGGATCTGGCCTGGGCCTGGCTGGAGCCGTGGGCCGGGGGAGTCCTCGTCGCGATCCCGCTCATGTTCCTCTGGTACGGCGCGTTCGGCACGCTGGTGCAGCCCTTCGTGTGGCGGCACCTCGGCGACGGCAACTGGTACGCGTTCGTCCCGGTCCACAGCACGCCGACCATGCTGGCGGCCCTCGCGCTGGGCGTGGGCTTCCTGGTCGCAGGGGTCGTGATGGCGCCGCGGATCCTGAGCCTGCACGGCCGCTGGACCCGGCTCCTGCTGTCCGTGCCGCGCCGTACGGAGCTGACCAGGCGGATCGCCCATCTGACCGACACCCGGGCGCAGGCGCTCGACGTGCAGGCGGCCGAGCTGAGGCGCATCGAACGCGATCTGCACGACGGCGCCCAGGCCAGGCTCGTCGCGCTCGGCATGACCCTGGACAGCGCCACCCGGGTCCTGGACAGCGACCCGGCGGCCGCCCGCAGGCTGCTGGCCGAGGTGGGCGAGACCACCGCGCGGGCGCTGGAGGACCTGCGCACGCTCGTGCACGGCATCAACCCGCCGGTCCTCGCCGACCGGGGCCTCGGCGACGCCGTGAGGTCGCTCGCGCTCGACAGCTTCCTCGACGTCCACGTCGACGTGCGGCTGGCGGGCCGACCGCCCGCGCCGGTCGAGTCGGCCGCCTACTTCGCGGTCGGCGAGGCCCTCGCCAACGCGGCCAAGCACGCCGGCGCGCGGGAGGTCGGCATCGTCCTCGAACACGACGGGCGGACGCTGCGCGTCAGCGTCACCGACGACGGGCGCGGCGGCGCCGACCCGGCGAAGGGGACCGGGCTGCGCGGCCTCCAGCGGCGGCTGGAGACGTTCGACGGCGTTCTCACCCTGCACAGCCCGCCAGGCGGGCCGACCACTGCGATCATGGAGATTCCGTGCGTGTTGTCCTCGCCGAAGACCTCTTCCTGCTGAGGGACGGGCTGACCAGGACCCTGCGCGAACACGGCTGCGAGGTGGTGGCCTCGGTCGACAACGGGCCGTCGCTGCTGCGCGCGCTGCTCCAGGACGAGCCGGACGTCGCCGTCGTGGACGTCCGGCTGCCGCCCACCTATACCGACGAGGGGCTGCGGGCCGCGATCGAGGCCCGCAGCCGCCGTCCTGGACTGCCGATCCTGGTGCTCTCCCAGTACGTCGACCAGCTGTACGCCAACGAGCTGCTGGCGGCCGGTGACGGCGCCGTCGGCTACCTGCTCAAGGACCGGGTCACCAACACCGAGCAGTTCGTCGACGCCGTCCGCCGGGTCGCGGCGGGCGGCACGGTGATGGACCCGCAGGTCATCGCCAAGCTGCTGTCCCGCAGCCAGGCCCGCGGGATGATCGGCAGCTTGACGCCGCGTGAGCTGGACGTGCTCGAGATGATGGCCGAGGGCAGGTCCAACGTCGCCATCGCGGCGGCCCTGCACTTCAGCGAGAGCGCGGTCGCCAAACACACCGCGAGCATCTTCGGCAAGCTGCGGATCGCCCCCTCGACGGACGACAACCGCCGCGTCCTGGCCGTCCTGGCCTACCTCAAGCGCTGATGGCGCCGCGCTGCGTGTGCGGGCAGCGCGGCGCTGACGGTGACGCCGCCGCCGGGCACCGCGTTCATCGACAGCCCGCCGCCCAGCCCCGCGAACCCGGCCCGCCTGACGCGCAGGCGTCCGGCGAGCCCTTCCCGCGGCAGGCCGGAGCCGTCGCCGCTGATCGTCAGGCGCAGTCCCCGGGCGCCGAGGGTGAGCGCGAGGCCCACGCACCGCACCGATCCGTCCTCGGCGAACGCGTCCAGCGTGTCGAGGATCGTGGCACGGACGAGCCCCTCGACGACGCGGGGCGGGGGCTCGCCAGGCAGCGCCCACACCTCCACGGTGATCCCGGTCGATCGGGACCAGCGTTCCACCTGGTCGTGCAGGTCCCAGGTGCGGCCCGCCCGCACGTCCGGAAGGAGTCCGTCCAGTGCCATGCTCTTCCCTCATTCCCTCAGGTGCGGCGCAGCAGGCCGTACAGCTGGTTGATCTTGCCCGCGTCGGCGATGAGGGGCAGCGTGTCGAACGTCAGGCTCCAGTCGGTGACCTTGCCCTTGTGGTGGCCGAAGCGTTCGATGATCCCGTAGGAGATCTCCCGCTCCTGGCTGCGTACGGTGCCGTACCACTCCTGGTACGTGGCGTCGCGGGTGTGGATCGCCTGCCCGGGGCGCAGCGCGGTGACGTTGCCGCGTTCCGGGTCGTTCTCGAACCTGCTGAGCAGCCTGTCGACGTAGGCGAGCTTGGCGGCCTTCGTGTACAGCTTGCGCCCGTCCAGGCCGGGACCGCTCAGCGGCGCCCTGTCCGAGGCCGCGACCAGGGCGTGGGCGTTCCTGCTGTTCCAGGCGGCGGCCCGGCCGAGCAGACCCTGACGCGAGCTGTCCACCTGCGCCTCGGCCTCGGGGGCGGCGGCGGCACGATCGGCGATCCCGCCGAACAGGTTGTCCAGCTTCAGCTCGCCGGGAGCGATGGGGGCGAACCAGGAGTACCGGTCGTAGTAGCGCCGTCCCTGCGTGACCTCGCCGGACTCGTCGAGCACCACGCGGTAGATGGCGGGGTACTCGATCGTCCTGCCGTGGATGACGATCGTGTTGTGGGCTCCGTACATCACGGTGTCGCCGCCGGCCGCGATGCGCTGAGGCGTGAACCCGAAGTTCGGCACGAGCGTGAGCGTGCCCTTGATGGCCTGCTCGATGGCGGGCCTGCCGTGGATGAGGTCGGCGGCGGCCTCCCAGAGGGTCGCGTCGGCGGCGAACATCTCACCGTAGATCCTGATCCGTTCGGCGCCGTCGCCCGTGGGCATGGCGCCGAACCGGGTCTGCCGGTCGATGAAGATCTTCGCCTGAGGGCTGACCCGGCCCTCGATCACGGGACCGTCCGTCCGCTGCGCCTGCGCGGGCGAGGCGAGTGCGACGATCGGCAGGACGGCCAGCAGGGCGGCGGCCAGATGGCGCCTTCTGTTCCTCATGGTCTCAGGCCCCGCTGGGGATCTTGTCGAGGAAGCCGTGCACGCGGTCGATGCGGCCGTCGGCGGTCAGCACGGCCACGTCGAAGCCCACCACCAGGGCCTCGGCGCCGTCCTGCGCGAGCTCCCAGGTGAAACGGGCGATGTCGTGGTGGGCGTCCACCGGCCCCGCCAGGGTGAAGGTGAAGCCGGGGAACTGCTCCTGGACCGCCGCGATGGTGGCGTCGATCGCGTCGGTGCCCGCGGCGACCGCCATCGGGTCGGTGTAGACGCCGTCCGGGGTCCACAGCTCGTCGATGGCCGCGCGGCGGGCGGCGGCGTCGGTCTCGTTCCAGGTGGCGAGGTAGCGGGCGATGGTCTCGTCGATGTTCTTCATGACGAGAACGCTAGGGAAACCGCACATAATGGGCATCTGTCGCGATTAGGTACTTGTCTCAGTAAAGGGAGACCATGCTGTACGGGCGAGAAGCCGAGGCATCCGTCATCGACGAGCTTCTCGCCACCGTGCGGTCAGGACGCAGCGGCGCCCTGGTGATCAAGGGCGAGCCGGGAATCGGCAAGACCGCCCTGCTCGACCACGCCGCAGGACGCGCCGACGGCATCCAGGTCATCCGGCGCAGCGGCGTGCCGTCCGAGAGCGAGCTGGCGTACGCGGGGCTGCACCTGCTGCTCCGTCCGGCGCTGGACCGCACCGGCAAGCTGCCGCCGCCGCAGCGGCGCGCGCTGGAGACGGCGCTCGGCCTGACGGAGGGGCAGGGCGCCGACGCCCTCCTCGTCGGCCTCGCCGTGCTGTCGCTGCTGGCCGAGGTGGCCGAGGACGGGCCCGTGCTGTGCCTCATCGACGACGCGCAGTGGCTGGACCCCGGCTCCCGTGCCGCGCTGGCCTTCGCCGCCAGGCGGCTGGACGCCGAGGGCCTGGCTCTGGTCATGGCCACCCGCGACGAGGAGGACGCGCACGGGCTGCCCGAGCTCACGCTGACCGGGCTGCCCTCCACGGCCGCCGCGGCCCTGCTGAAGGGGAGCGACCTGACGCCGGGCCAGCGCTACCGGGTGCTGGCCGAGGCGCAGGGCAACCCGCTGGCCCTGATCGAGCTGCCCGCCGCTCTGCGCCAGGACCTCCACGGGCCCGGCGGGCTCCCGCTGAGCAGCCGGCTCCAGGCGGCCTTCCACAGCCAGGTGGACCACCTGCCGGCGGCGACCCGGACCCTGCTGCTGGTGGCCGCCGCGGGAGAGGGGCTGGACGAGGTGCTCGCCGCGGCCAACCTGCTCGGCGTGACCGCCGCCGACCTGCGTCCCGCCGAGACCGAGGGGCTCGTGACCACCAACGGGCAGCACGTGCGCTTCCGCCACCCGCTGATCCGCGAGGCCGTCTACCAGCGGGCCCCGATCAGCTCCCGGCTGGCCGTGCACGCCGCGCTCGCCGAGACGCTGACCGGCGACCACCACGCCGACCGGCGGGCCTGGCACCTGGCCGCCGCCACCGTCGGCCCCGACGAGCAGGTGGCGGCCGAGCTCGAACGCACCGCCCGGCGCGCCGCGCTCAGGCACGGGTACGCCGCCGCGGCCACCGCCTACCAGCGCGCCGCCGCCCTGACCGGCCACGGCGACGAGACCCGCGCCCGGCGGCTCACCCTGGCCGCCGAGTCCGCCATCGAGGCGGGCGACCTCGACCGGGCCCAGGAGCTGGCCGGCCAGGCCGGACCGCTGACCGCCGACCGGGCGATGCGCTCACGCGTCATCCACACGCAGGCCACCGCCCACTTCGGGCGAGGCCGGTACGCCGAGGCGCACCGCCTGATGACCGAGGCCGCGGAGCTGGACCCGGCGCTGCTGGTCCGGGCCTACCAGACCGCCTGGTACGCCGGCGAGGCCCAGCTGTCGGAGGTGTCCGCCCGCCTGGCGGAGGTTCTGTCGCAGGGCCTGCTCGACGAGCCCGTCGCCGCCCTGGCCCGCCTGGAGTCGGCCGCCTTCGCCCGGCTGTCGGGCGCCGACCCGGCCGGGCCGAGCGCGCTGGAGCAGGTCGTGGCCGAGGCCGAGCACGCCCTGGCCGGTTACCCGCCGGGGCTGGCGGCGATGGTCTGCGGCACGCCGCTCATCGCCGGGCAGGACGCCGCCGCCCTGCGCATGTCCACCCGCCTGGTCGCCCGCTGCCACGCCGAGGGCAGCATCGGCGTGCTGCCGATGGTGCTCTACTTCCAGGCACAGGCCGAGCTCTTCCACGGGGGACGACTCCACGCGGCGGGCGCCGCCGCGACCACCGCCCTGCGCCTGGCCGAGAACACCGGCCAGCACCAGTGGGCCGCCCTGAACACGGGCCTGCTCGCCTACCTGGCCGCCGTCGAGGGCGACGAGGACGGCCACCGCGGGCTCACCGCCGACGTGGCGCGCAGCCCGGCCGTCCCCATGCAGGGCGCCATGTGGGCCGACTGGGCCCGGGCGCTGCTGGACCTGGGCCAGGGCCGGGCGGAGGCGGCACTCGGCCGGCTCGAAGCCCTCGCCGACGGGCCGGGCTGGTATCACGTGTCGGCCATCCGGTGCGTGCCCGACCTGGTGGAGGCCGCCGTGCGCAGCGGTGAGCCGGACCGCGCCCGGCCTGCCCTGGCCCGCTACCTCCGTCTCGACCAGCGCCACCTCGTCGAGCGCTGCCTGGCCCTGCTCGCCGGGGACGACGCCGAGACGCACTACCTGGCGGCGCTGGAGGCGGGCGGACCGGCCTTCGAGCAGGCGCGCACCAGGCTGCTGTACGGGGAGTGGCTGCGCAGGGCGCGCCGCCGCGGCGTCGCGGCCGGTCAGCTGCGCGAGGCCCTGGAGTCCTTCGAACGCCTGGGCGCCGTCCCGTGGGCAGGCCGGGCCAGGGGCGAGCTCCAGGCCGCGGGCGGGCTCGCCGACGCGCCCGCCCCGGACCGGGCCGCCGGCCTGACGCCGCAGGAGCGGCAGATCGTCCAGCTCGCCGCGCGCGGGCTGTCCAACAAGGACATCGCCGCCCAGCTCTTCCTGAGCCCCCGCACGGTCGGCTACCACCTGTACAAGGCCTATCCCAAGCTGGGCGTCGCCTCCCGGGGCGAGCTCGCCGCGGCGGTCACCCGCGCGTGACGCGCAGGCGCGACGCCGCAGGCATCCTCCGAACGGAGGATGCCGGGCATCGCCCGTTCGCCGCCGGATCGCGCCCCGCCGCACGATTCGCCGGTCCCGCCCCCGGCTCCACACTCGGGTGCGAGATCCGGTGACGAAGGGGAGGCGACGTGGTCGCGGTCGAACGGTTGAGCCCGGTGGGGCAGGGGGCGCGGCAACTCGCCCCCGATCTGGCCAGGGGAATCATGCTGGCGCTGATCGCGGTGGCCAACTCGGCCATCTACCTGTACGGGCGCCCGTACGGCATCAGGCAGCACATCGTCGAGCACGGCTGGCTCGACCGGCTGGCCTCGGCGGTGAGCATGACGGTCGTGGACGCGCGGGCGTACCCGATGTTCGCGGCCCTGTTCGGCTACGGCATGGTGCAGATCTGGAACCGGCGCCGCGACGACGCCGAAGGGCGGCGCGTGCTCAGGCGGCGCAGCTGGTGGCTGCTGGCGTTCGGCGCGGTCCACGCGACGCTGCTGTTCTCCGGGGACGTGCTCGGCGTGTACGGGCTGGTCGGCCTGGTCTTGGTCCGGTTGCTACGGGTGCGTGACCGGACGCTGCTCGTCCTGGCCGCCTGCTGGCTGGTTCCGGTGGCGCTGGCGTCGGCTCTGGTCTTCAGCACGCCGGACGGCGCGGCGGAGCGGTCGTACTTCTGGTCGTTCGCCGTCGAGGACCCGCTGACGGCGCTGGCGCTGCGGCCGGTCGAGTGGGTGACGGGCCCCCTCGGCATGCTGGGGGTGGGCACCGCGGCCCTGGTCGGCGTGTGGGCGGGGCGCCGCGCGCTGCTGTCCTCGCCGGACCGGCTGCGGCGGGCGGCGCTGTGGGGGCCGTTGGCCGGTGCGGCCGGCGGGCTGCCGGTGGGGCTGATCGCCGCGGGGGTCCTGACCGTGCACGATCCGGTCGTGGTCATGGCGCTGAACGCGGTGCACGTGGTGACGGGGATCGCGGGCGGGCTGGGGTACGCGGCGCTGATCGGCGTCCTGGCCGACCGCGTCGGGCGGCGGCGAGGGCCCGTCGTGACCGCGCTCGCGGCCTGCGGTCAGCGCTCGCTGACCTGCTATCTACTACAGTCAGTGGGGTTCGTGGCGCTTCTGTCCCCCTATGCGGGTGGGCTCGGCGGATGGCTGGGATCGGCCGCCACGGTGGCGCTGGCGCTGCTCGTCTGGGCGGGCACCGTGGTGGCGGCCGAGGTGATGCGCCGGGCCGGGGCGCGCGGGCCCGCCGAGGTGCTGCTGCGCCGCCTGGCCTACCCCCGCAGGTGAGAGCGAGGTCTGGGTGGTGCGGGTACGCGACTGGGACCGGCGCTGGCACGCCGTGCCGCTGGCCGTGCTGGCCGTGGCGACGCTGATCGCCGTGGCCGACTCCGCGGCCCCGCCGTCCGGCCGCGCCGTCACCGTGGCGCTGGCCGTGGGCGCCGGGCTGTGGCACGGCTGGATGGTGATGGCCCATCCGCAATGGCCGGAGCGGGCGCTGGCGCCGATGGCGGTGTACTTCGCGGGACTGCTGGCGCTCTCGTGGGTGCTGTCGACGCGGCATCCGGCGTACGCGCTGCTGGTCGTCGCCTGTTTCCCGATGGCGTTCGTGGCCCTGCCCGGCCGTTACGCCTACCTCGGCGTGGCCGCGGGCGGGCTGCTGGTGCTGGGCGACCCGTTCGCGCTGTCCTGGCCGGTGGACGTCTGGCCCAGGGTGCCGTGGGTGCTGGCGTCGGTGGCGCTGGCGGCGTTCATCGGCTGGATCATCCGCGCGATGGAGGCCGAGGTGGGACGGCGGCGCGCGGCGAACCGGGCGCTGGAGGAGGCCAACGCGCGCCTGGCGCGGCTCGCCGAGGAGAACGCCGCCCTGCAGGGCGAGCTGCTGGCCGCCGCCCGCCAGACCGGCGTCGCCGGCGAGCGCGGCCGGCTGGCCCGCGAGATCCACGACACCGTCGCCCAGGGGCTGGCGGGCATCGTCACCCAGCTCGAAGCCGCCGACGAGGTCGCCTCCGACCCCGACGCGGTACGCCGCCGCCTGGCCATAGCCCGGGCTCTGGCCAGGGAGAGCGCGAAGGAGGTCCGCCGCTCCCTCGACGACCTGAGGCCCGGCCCGCTGGCGGCCTCCCGGCTGCCGGAGGCGCTGTCGGCGCTGGTGTCCGGCTGGGGCGAGACGCACGAGGCGCCCGCGACGCTCACCGTCACCGGAACCGCCCGGCTGCTGCACCCCGAGGTCGAGGTGACGCTGTTCCGGGCGGTGCAGGAGGCCCTGGCGAACGTGGCCCGCCACGCCAGGGCGGGCAAGACCGTGGTCACCCTGTCGTACATGGAGGATGTGGTGGTGGCTGACATCAGGGACGACGGGGTCGGATTCACCCCGTCGCAGACCGGCGGCTTCGGGCTGACCGCGATGCGCCAGCGGGTGAGCCGGCTGGCGGGCGAGGTCGAGGTGGAGTCGGCGCCCGGCCGGGGCACCGCGGTGAGCGTGAGCGTGCCGGCCATCCCGGCGGCCGGCGAACGGGAGGCGCCGTGACGGTGCGGCTGGTGATCGTCGACGACCATCCCGTGGTACGCGACGGCCTGCGCGGCATGTTCGTCGAGCAGGCCGACCTGGAGATCGTCGGCGAGGCCGGTGACGGCGAGGAAGGGCTGGCGGTGGCCGTAAGGGAACAGCCCGACGTCGTGCTGACCGACCTGCGGATGCCGGGACTTGGCGGGGCGGAGTTCATCGGGCTGCTGACCGCGCGGGTGCCGTCGGCCCGGGTGCTGGTGCTGACCACGTACGACGGGGACGACGACGTACTGCCGGCCGTGGCGGCCGGCGCGATCGGCTTCCTGCTGAAGGACTCGCCGCGCGAGGAGGTCTTCCGCGCCGTCCGCGCGGCCGCCGTGGGGGAGACGGTCCTGACGCCCGCCGTGGCGGCCCGCGTCCTGCGGCGCGTACGCGAGCCCGCGCCCCGGGCGGCAGAGCTGAGCGAGCGCGAGCACACCGTGCTGCGGCTGGTGGCGCGCGGCGCGACGAACAAGGAGGCGGCCGCCGCGCTGTTCATCAGCGAGACCACGGTCAAGACCCACCTGGCGCACATCTACACGAAACTGGGCGTCTCCGACCGGGCCGCCGCCGTCGCCACCGCCTACACGCGCGGCCTGCTGCCCTAGGCGCGAACGCGCGGGCCCTGGAGCCGCTGTCGCGCGTTGCTCAGCGTCGCCATCGGCTCCAGCATGCGACGGTCGTACGCCTCCAGCGGCAGGCCCCGTGACAGGCGATGGGGAAGATCGGGGTTGGCCAGCGCGCCCCGGCCGACGGACAGCAGGTCGGCATGGCCGTCCGACAGGACCTGGGCCGCCTGCGCGAGATCGTGCATGCCGCCGTTGGCGATGACCGGAAGGCCGCTCACCTGGCGAGCCAGGCTCGTGATCGTGACGCCGCCGTCCAGCCGGGCCGTCTCGATCCAGTCGCGACCCTCGCTGGCGATGTGCAGGTACGTGGCGCCCGCCTCCGCCAGCGCGGCGAAGATGATCCGCGCGTCGGCCGCGCCGCCGTCCCAGCGGTGGCCGAAGTCGTTGACCTTGCCCTGCGACAGCCGTACGCCGACGCAGAAGCCGGCGCCGAGCTCGGCCCGGACCGCGGCCACCGCCTCGGCCGTCAGCCGGACCCGGTTCGCGACCGGGCCGCCGTAGGAGTCGGCGCGCCGGTTGGTGTAATCGGTGAGGAACTGGTCCAGCAGGTAGCCGTTGGCTCCGTGGAGTTCGACCCCGTCGAAGCCGGCATCCCGGGCCCGGACGGCCGAGGCCACGAAGCCGCCGATCGCCGCCTCGATGTCGGCCCCGGTCATCTCCCGGGGCGTGGGCCAGCGCCCGGACCCGCCGTACTCGGGCAGCATCTCCCCACGCGGCCGCACGGCGGACGGCCCGGCCGTGCCGGCGCGGTACGGGTTGCCCTGCGACAGCGCGCCGGCGTGCATGAGCTGGAGCACGACACGGCTCCCGGCGGCCCGCACTCTGCCGGTGACGTCCTGCCAGGCCGCAACGTGCCGGGCGGAGACGATGCCCGGCTGGTTGAGGTAACCCTGGCTGTGGACGGTGTCGGTATAGGTGCCTTCCGTGATCACCAGCCCGAAGCCGCCCGCCGCGTACCGCTCGTAGTATTCGGCCATCTCCAGGGTCGGCGTGCCGTCGGGGTCGGCGGACACCCGGGTCATCGGCGCGACGGCGAGCCGGTTGGGCAGGTCGAGACCGCCGACCCGGACGGGCAGCAGCGCGTGGTGGTTCGTCATGGAGGTACTCCCTTGATGGGTCGGAGGTCTGTTGCGGATCGGCGGCGTCAGCGCGCGGTCGCCACGGCGGTCGCGTCGACCTCGATCTGCCAGTCGGCCTGGGCGAGGCGGGAGATCTGGATCAGGGTGTCGGCGGGGTAGGGCTCGGTGAAGAACTCTTTGCGCAGTTTGATGATGGTGTCGAGGTTGGGTTCGAGGTCGGTGACGAGGATGGTGACCTTGACGGCGTCGGCGAGGCTGGATCCGGCTTCTTTGAGGACGTGGTCGAGGTTGGTGAAGGCCTGGCGGGCCTGGGTTTCGAAGTCGTCGCTGACGGTGACGCCGTTGTGGTCGAAGCCGGCTTGGCCGGAGGCGTAGACGAGGTCGCCGACTTTGATGGCTTGTGAGATGGCGTAGGGCTCGTACCAGTCGGGGGTGGTGCTGATGCGTTCGCGCTTCATGACATCTCCTTGCATGTACGTACATGTTTTGTCCGTGCAAGAAGATGTTGCATGTACATGTATGTACTTGTCAAGCCGGCATCAGGCGGCGGGAGGCGTGCCGAAGACGTGGGTGCCCGGCGCGGCAGGGTCGTCGCCCGCCCAGAACTCGCCCCAGTGGAGGATGAACTCCGTCCGGGAGACGGCGCCGTCACCGTCGGCGTCGAGGCGGGCGAACGCGGCCGTGGTGTCGGTGGGGCCGCCGTTCCACGCCTCGATCATGCGCCGGTACTCGGCCGGTGAGATCCGGCCGTCGCCGTCCTCGTCGATGGCGTCGAACATGGCCTCGGCGGTGGCGTCCACGGCGCCCGGCATCTCGCCCAGCACGTCCACGACGGTGAGCACGTCGTCGAGGGTGACCGACTCGGGGTCGCGGGAGTGCGCGGCGAGCGTCCCCCACCAGCCGCGCATGACCGCGGTGAGGCGCTCCGTGTCGCCCGCCCTGCGGATGGCCGCCCAGCGGCGTGCCAGGTCGTCGAAGTCGCTCTCGCGCAGTGCGCCGTCGCCGTCGGCGTCCATCGCGCTGAACACGAGCTGGACCTTGCCCCGCTGGAATGTGCTCGCCATGCCCCGATGGTCTCCAGCGTCACGACCTGCAACTACTGTCGCTATGGTGCTCTCCTTTCGCCGGATCGTGACAGTAGTGTCACTGTGGGTTACGGTCAGGATGTTGTGCAGCACGGCCACATGTGTGGTAGCTTGGGGTCAGTTGCAGTTGTGGTACCCATGAAAACTTGTGTGCACCTGACGGTATGTAGCCTCAGGTGCATTTTTGTTTGCCGGTCATCTCCGGGTGTGTGGTCCTATCGCGGCGACGCGAAATCCGTTCGTTGCGGATTTCGGCTTTGCACCCCATCAAAAGGAGATCAACATGGCTTCCGGCACCGTGAAGTGGTTCAACGCGGAAAAGGGCTTCGGCTTCATCGAGCAGGACGGCGGCGGCGCCGACGTCTTCGCGCACTACTCCAACATCGTCTCCCAGGGCGGTTACCGCGAGCTGCGCGAGGGCCAGAAGGTCGCCTTCGACATCACGCAGGGCCAGAAGGGCCCGCAGGCCGAGAACATCGTTTCCGCCTGACATCGACGCACCACGTAGCTGGGGCCCGCGCTGTACGGCGCGGGCCCCAGCTACGTTGCTCCGGGGCATCCGGTCCTGTCCGGTCATAAGCCGGCTCCCGCCCCGACCGGCATCGCAGCCGCCGTTCTTTCGGCGCATGCCGACCATTTCGACGCACCAGGCCAGGTGGCTTTCCGCCGGCCCGGCTCGTCTTTCTTCGGCTCGTGCTCGCCATTCTTGTGCCGCCCGTCGCGCCTGAGAATCACTTGACACGTGCCGCATCGAGGAAGGTTCTGCGTGAACCACGCAACTCGCAAGCACGACCGCTTCTCCTCCACCCGCACGGGCGGCTCCGCCGGCTCCGGCAGAGGCAGCCGATCCGGCTCGTCGGCTCCGGGCCGTTCCGGCAACCCCCGGCGGTCCGGTAGCCACGGACGGCGTCCCGCCGCGCTTCAGGGTGAGTTCGCCCTGCCGGTCACCGTCACCCCCGCCCTGCCCGCGGCCGCGACGTTCGCCGAGCTGAACATGCCGCCCGCGCTGATGAAGACGCTCACCGGCCTGGGCATGAACGAGCCGTTCCCGATCCAGTCGGCCACCTTGCCGAACTCCCTGGCCGGCCGGGACGTCCTCGGCCGGGGACGCACCGGATCGGGCAAGACGCTCGCCTTCGGCCTGGCCCTGCTCGTCCGCACCGCCGGGCAGCGTGCCGAATCGCGCCGGCCGCTGGCCATGATCCTCGTGCCCACCCGGGAACTGGCCCAGCAGGTCACCGACGCGCTCACCCCGTACGCCCAGTCACTGAAGCTGCGACTGGCCACCGTCGTCGGCGGCATGTCGATCAGCCGGCAGGCCAAGGCGCTGCGCGACGGCGCCGAGGTCGTCGTCGCGACCCCCGGACGGCTCAGGGACCTTATCGAGCGCGGCGACTGCCGCCTCGATCAGGTCGAGATCACCGTGCTGGACGAGGCTGACCAGATGGCCGACATGGGGTTCATGCCGCAGATCACCCACCTGCTCGACCAGGTGCGCCCCGGGGGCCAGCGGATGCTGTTCTCCGCCACGCTGGACCGCAACGTCGACCTGCTGGTACGCCGCTACCTGACCGACCCGGTGGTCCATTCGGTCGACCCCTCGGCGGGCGCGGTCACCACGATGGAGCACCACGTGCTGCACATCCACGACGCCGACAAGCACGCCACCACCGTGGAGATCGCCGCGCGCGACGGCAAGGTGATCATGTTCCTGGACACCAAGCACGCCGTGGACCGGCTCACCCAGGACCTGCTGAACAGCGGCGTCCGCGCCGCCGCGCTGCACGGGGGCAAGTCCCAGCCCCAGCGCACCCGCACCCTCGCCCAGTTCAAGACCGGGCACGTCACGGTGCTGGTGGCGACCAACGTCGCGGCCCGCGGCATCCACGTCGACAACCTCGACCTCGTCGTCAACGTCGACCCGCCGAGCGACCACAAGGACTACCTGCACCGCGGCGGCCGCACCGCCCGCGCGGGGGAGTCCGGCAGCGTCGTCACCCTCGTCCTGCCGAACCAGCGCCGTGACATGTCCCGCCTGATGGCCGCCGCCGGCATCGTCCCGCAGACCAGCCAGGTCCGCTCGGGCGAGACCGAGCTCCGGCGCATCACCGGCGCCCAGGCTCCCTCGGGGATCCCCGTGACCATCACCGCCCCGGCGGCCGGCCGCCGAACGGGCCGGAACGGCCGCCGCTTCAGGTAGCGGCGGCTGCCCCGCCCACGACCGTGACCATGCGGTGGACGGCGAGCTACAGTGCTCCGTGTGGGGAGTGACTCCGCGGCGGAGCTGGGCGCGCTGGACTACACGGCGCTGCTGCGCCACATCGCCGCACGCGCCGCCGACCTCCCGGACCCGATGCCGCGCGATCCGGCGGGGGAGCGTACGTGACGGGTGGGGCGGTCGTGTTCGACCTTGACGGCACCCTGGTCGACACCATGACCGTGGTGCCCGCCGCGTACGCCGACACCGTCCGCGCGCTCGGCGGTCCCGGCGTCACCCCGGAGCAGGTCGTGGCCGCGTGGCGGCTCGGCTCGACCCCGGCGGTGCTGGCTCATTTTCTCGGCCGCCCGCCCACGGCCGAAGACCTGGAGCACTTCCACCGCCGGCTGGACGCCGCCGCGGCGACCGTCCGGCCGTTCCCCGGCGTCGTGGAGCTGCTCGGCGACCTCGCCCGGGCGGGCCGGCCGCTCGGCGTCTTCACCGGCGCCACGCGGCGCGCGGCCACGATGATGCTGGACGCCGCCGGCCTGACCGGCCTGTTCGCGGTCGTGGTGTGCGGCGACGAGGTCGGCCGGGCCAAACCGGCGCCCGACGGGCTGGAGCTCGCCTGCCGCCTCCTCGGCGTACGCGCCGCCGACGCCGTCTACGTGGGCGACGCCGAGACCGACCTCCAGTGCGCCCGGCGGGCGGGAGCCCGAGCCGTCCACGCGTCCTGGGGCCTGTCCGCCGGCCCATACCCCGGCCCGGTGGCCCGGCACCCGAGAGACGTGCTGGCCCTGCTCTGAGGATCGCTGGCACCGGCTCTGTCAGGGTTCGCGCACCTCGACGCGGAGGATGCGGTCGTCGCCCGGGCGCGGGGCGGTGCCGCCCCAGGTGGCGCGGTCGGTGTTCGACGTGATGAGCCAGAGGGCTCCGTCGGGGGCCACCTCGACGGTGCGGATCCGCCCGTACTCGCCGGCGAAGTGGTCGATCGGCTCGGCCGTCGCGGCGCCGCCCTCGACGGGGAGCTGCCAGAGCCGCCGGCCGCCCAGCGCGCCGATCCACAGCGACCCCCCGGCGTACGCGACACCGGAAGGGCTCGCCTCGTCGGGGTGAATCGTGGCGATCGGAGCCTGCCCGGTGGACCCGGCGATCCCCTCGGTCTCCGGCCACCCGTAGTCCGCGCCCGCGCGGAGGACGTTCACCTCGTCCCAGGTGCGATGACCGAGCTCCGACGCGTACGGGGTGCCGTCGGGCCCGAACGCGATGCCCTGGACGTTGCGGTGGCCGCTGGAGTAGATCGGCGACGAGCCGGGATTGTCCTCGGGTACGGAGCCGTCGGCCGCGATGCGCAGGATCTTGCCGTTGAGCGAGTCGTCGGCGGCGGCGTTCCCGGGCTCGAAGGCGTCACCCGTGCCGATCCACAGGTGCCCGTCCGGCCCGACGGCGATGCGGCCGCCGTGGTGCCGGTCGGCGGTCCGGATGCCGTCGAGCAGCACCCGGTCGACGGCGAGGGAGCGATAGTCGCGGGCGATGGTGAGCGCGACGATGCGGTTCTGGTCCTGCCCGGAGACGGAGGCGTAGACGGTGCGGTCGGCCGCGAACCGGGGGGAGACGGCGATGCCGAGCAGCCCGCCTTCCGAGCTCACGTGCACGCCGGGGACGACGCCGACCGTACGCGGGTCGCCGCCCTTCGCGGGGATGCGGACGATCTCGCCGGAGATCCGCTCCGAGACGAGCGCCGACCCGTCGGGCAGGAAGGCGAGCCCCCAGGGGGCCTCCAGCCCCGTCGTCAGCTCGACCGGCTCACCGAGGGTCGCGACCGGACCGGCCGGCGCGCTGCCCGGGGGCGCGGACGGGGAGGGCCCTAACGGGGAGGGCCCAGACGGGGAGGGCCCGGGTGGGGAGGGCGCGGTCACCGGCTTGTCGGGCGGGCCCGAACACCCGCTCAGCGCGACGGCGAGCGAGGCCGCGACGGCCGCCGCGCGTGATCGTGAACGCCGGGTCACCGGCCGTTTCGTGCTCAAGCCGCGCCGCCGTTAACGTGGATAACCTGGCCGTTCACCCAGCGCGCGGGCCCCGAGAGGAAGGCGACGGCCTCCGCGACGTCCTCCGGTGCGCCGAGCCGGCCCATCGGGTTCATGGAGGCGATCCGGTCGATCGTCTCCTGGCTCTTGCCCTCGAAGAACAGCGGCGTCGCGGTGGGGCCGGGCGCGACGGCGTTGACCGTGATGTCCCGGCCGCGCAGCTCGCGCGCGAGGATCAGCGTCAGCGCCTCGACGGCTCCCTTGGACGCGGCGTAGGCGCCGTAGCCCGGGATCTGCAGCCGGGTGACCGACGTGGAGAAGTTGATGATCGCGCCCCCGTCGCGCAGGCGCCGGGCGGCGAGCCGGTCGACGACGAACGTCCCGCGGACGTTGGTGCGCTGGACGCGGTCGAAGGTGTCGAGATCCATCTGGGCCACGGGCGCGAGCGGCATGATGCCCGCGGTGTGGACGACGACGTCGAGTCCGCCGAACTCGCGATCGGCGACGTCGAACACCGCGGCCATCGCGTTCTCGTCCGCCACGTCCCCGCCGGCGACGGCCGCGCGGCCCCCGGCGCGGGTGACCGCCTTCGCCGTCTCCTCGGCGCGGTCCCTGCTGCCCGCGTAGTGCACCACGACGGCGAAGCCGTCGGCGGCCAGGCGCTCCGCGCTCACCCTGCCGATGCCGCCGGATCCGCCGGTGACGAGCGCGACGCGCTCTGTGCTGTTCACCATGTCATGCGCCTTCGCTAGGATATGAACGAGTTGTTCACATACGACGGTAGCACCGAAATGAACAAATAGTCCATAAGTGGAGTGACGATGTCCGAGAGCGTTGCCGACCGACGCGGCCGAGGCCGCCGCCCCGCCGCGGAGGTGCGCGCCGCGGTGCTCGCGGCGGCCGGGCGCATCCTGCTGCGAGACGGCATGCAGGCGGTCACGTTCGACCGGGTGGCGATGGAGGCGGGATCGAGCAAGACGACCCTGTACAAGTGGTGGCCGTCGCCGGGCGCGCTCGCGGCCGAGGCGTACTTCACCCATAGCCGGCGGACGCTGGACTTCCCCGACACCGGGGACGTGCGCGCCGACCTGATCACCCAGCTCGGCGCGTTCGTCCGGTGGCTGAAGGACGAAGGGGCGGAGAAGCCCGTGTCCGAGCTCGTCGGCGCGGCCCAGATGGACGCGAGCCTCGCCCGGGCGTGGTCGGAGAGTTACGCGCTGCCCCGGCGCGAGCTCGCCCGGGAACGGCTGCGCATCGCCCAGCGGGACGGTCAGCTGCGCGGGGACGCGGACCTGGACGTCATCGTGGACCAGCTGTGGGGCGCCTGCTACCACCGGCTGCTCGTGCTGCGGGTGCCCTTCGACGAGTCGATCGTCGAACGCCTGGTCGACCATGCGCTCTACGGGGCGGCGCCGCGCTCGACGGGTGCGGGATGATCAGCGCGGCGAGGAAGGCACTTTACAAAAGACATCGGAGAGTTATCGTCTGATTACGTGGAGAATCGTGATTCTGGTCAGCCTCCCACCGGAGGAGAGGGCACGGGCGGTTCGGAGCCCGATGTGCGCTTCACCTTCGCCAACGAACGCACGATGCTGGCGTGGAACCGGACCGCGCTCGCCCTGGTCGTCGCGGGCCTCGCGATCGTGCAGCTACTGCCGCCGTTCGCCGGGGCGCCTGGGGGCCGGCGGCTGCTGGCGCTTCCCCTGATCCTTCTCGGCGCCCTCCTGCCGGGCGGCGCGTACCTGGAGTGGCGCCGCAACCAGCGCGCGCTGCGCCACGGCCGCCCGCTGCCGAGCTCGCCCCTGCCCCGGATCCTGGTCCTCGTCCTCATGTGCGTGGCGGTGGCCGCCGGCGTCCTCGCGCTGAGGCAGGGCTGACATGGCGGGTTCCGCTCCCCGTGACGGCGGGACCGATGCCTCGGGACCGGACCCGGGCCTGGCGCGCGAACGCACCCACCTGGCCTGGATCCGCACCGGCATGTCGTTGATCGCGTTGTGCGTCACCCTGCTCAAGGCGGCTCCCCTGCTGGGCGTGGTGGCCCTGGCCGCCGGCGTGCTGGCGTGGACCTTCGGCCGCGTGGCGCACTCCACGGGACGGCGGCCGGCTCGCGGGCTCCGGCCGCTGACGCCGCTGACCGTGCTGGTCACGCTGGTGGGCGTGGCCGGGATGCTGCTGGCGGTCAACCCGGGCGGGCAGCAGCCGCCGGTCAGGCCCACGCACTCGACATATCGCGGTGCCGGCGTCGTCCAGCCCGGCCATGATCGTCAGCCGCGATCCGCCCCGGCGTCGTCAGGCCGACGAGCTCTCCACGGCGTCCCGCTCCTCGGCCGCCCGCCTCCGGAGCGGCACGCCGTACCGGCGATGGATCACCAGCCATACGGCCAGCGTGGCGGCGACGGCCGCCAGGACGACCGCCGTCACGGCGGCCGGGCCGAGGCCGGACATCTTCGCGGCGGAGGCCAGCAGCAGGAAGGTCAGAAGAAGGCGCAGCGGCCCGGCGGGGGCGCGTGAGGAGATGCGCGCCCCGAGGTAGATGCCGGGAAGGGAGCCGGCCAGCAGGGCCGTGGTGATCTCCAGCCTGAAGTCACCGAACAGCAGGTGTCCGATCGCGGCGGAGATCACCAGCGGTACGGCCTGCAGCAGGTCGGTGCCGACCAGCTGGTTGGCCTTGAGCATCGGGTAGAGCGCCACGAGCGCGACGATGATCAGCGAGCCGGAGCCCACCGACGTGATGCCGACGACGAGCCCGCCGAGCGCGCCGACAGCGGCGGTGGGAACAGGCCGCACCCGGAGCGGAGCGGTGCTCCGCGCACGGTGTCCGGCGGGCGCTCCGCCACCGCTGCGGCCGACCCTGTCGAGCGCGGCCCTGTAGCTGCGGTGCGCCAGCGTGGCGGCGGCGATCAGCAGCGCCGCCGCCATGGCGATCTCGATCACGTCGTGGACGCGCTCGCCGTCCCCCAGGGCCCTGGCGACCAGCACGCCGCCGAACGCGGCGGGCACCGAGCCCGCGCACAGCCAGGCCACCAGCCGCAGGTCGATGGTCCCCCGGCGGTAGTGCACCGCGCTGCCGACCGGCTTCATCACCGCGGCGGCCACCAGGTCACTGGAGACCGCCGCCATGGGTGACACACCGAAGAACGTGACCAGCATCGGCGTCATCAGCGCGCCCCCGCCCATGCCGGTGAGCCCGATCATCAGGGCCACCGCAAAAGCGCCGAATGCCATGGCGAAATCGAATTGCACAGCAGTGTCCTTCGCTCGCGGGAGGGGACGAATGTCGGGAGGCGGCCGCCGTATTCGGTCTGCCCCTGGCGTTGATTTGGCTAACTGAAATGAGAAAACGCTAATCAGTGCCGACCGGCGAACGCCGCCATTGCTGCTTTTGCCCCGAGCGGCCTCGGTATCAGGTGAGTGAATGGCCCCGGGGCCACATCGTGTCGAGCCGGGCCGCCGTGATCCGGTACGCCTCCTCCACGGCCGAGGTGAGCACGACGTCGCCGCCCGGCCCGGCGGCGGCCAGATACTCGCGCAGCACGATCGACTCGGCCGTGTCGGCCAGGTCGAGCAGGCCGCTGATCCGCGCGGCCACCGCCACGAGGTCGCCCCTCGCCGGCACGCCGCCGCCCTCGGGCTCGCGCAGCGCGATGGCGCCGAGCGCGGCGGCGGCCGCCGACAGGGTGGCCACGTCGACCGGGTCGACGTCGACCAGGCGCAGCGGCACGTGCTCGATCCGGCCGCACGAGGCGTAGACCCGCCCGGCCAGGCGCGCCTCGACCGCCCGGCGTCCCTGGGTGAGCGCGACCGCCCGCCACAACCGCCGTAGCGCGGCCAGCGCCGCGCCGTCCGCGAGAGGTTCCGGCAGCGTCGCCCCGGCTCGCTCAGCGGCCCGCAGGGACAGCAACAGCCGCTCCAGCCGCCCGACGGCCCCGGCCAGTTCGT
The DNA here is from genome assembly GCF_040674795.1 of Nonomuraea sp. NPDC049725. Classification (NCBI taxonomy): domain Bacteria; kingdom Bacillati; phylum Actinomycetota; class Actinomycetes; order Streptosporangiales; family Streptosporangiaceae; genus Nonomuraea; species Nonomuraea sp. NPDC049725. Next base: position 79,858 of record NZ_JBFANJ010000007.1, read on the forward strand.
CGCCCAGATCGGGCACCAGAACCGCGCGGGGACCTGGATCCAGCCCCATGACCGTGACGCTACACAGAACGCCCGGCCCCGTCACCGCCCGGCCGCGCGGGGCCCGTCAGCCCGGGAGCGCGTCCAGCTCGTCGGCCCTGCGCAGATCCTTGGGGCGGCCCAGCGCGCGACGCATCCGGATCAGGTCCTCCCGGCAGACGTAGCGGACCACCAGCCCGTCCGGGCCGGCCGCGACGGCCGCGCGGTCGAGGCAGTCCCCGACCTGGAGGCCGCCCCAGGCCAGCGCCGGGGTGCAGCAGTCGCCGTCGGCCCCGGCCGAGGTGAACTGCGTTTTGGGCCGGAGCAGGGAGTCCGGGCGAGTCGGCAGGGGCCTGCCGCTCTCGTCCATGAGCCGGGCGCCGACGGCGGTGAGCGCGGCCGTCAGGGCGGGGGCGTGGGCCGGGTCGCCGTCCCAGAGCAGGTCCAGGTCGCGGGTCGGTTCGGTGGAGCCGTGCATGATGCCGGCGACCTGCCCGATGACGACGGCCCGGGCGCCGTGGTGGTGGAGGGCTTCGAGCAGGGGGAACGGGTCGAACGCGGGGGCGTCGTCCGCGCCTGCCAGGTCACGGGCGCGCCGGGTGGCGGCGCGGAGCCTTTCCAGCGGTGTGTCGATCATCCGTTCCATCCAACACCCACCCGCCCCGCGGCGTCGATGGCGGCCTTTTCAGGACGGCGGCGCCGGGCTGCTCGCGCTGCCGGTGACGAGGCGCACCGCGGTGTCGACGGCGGCGAGGTGATCCCGGTGGACGCCGCCGGGACGCATCAGGATGGACCACATCAGCCCGTCCATGATCGCCAGGACGAGCTGGGCGAGCGCGTCGTGGTCCTGTCCTGGTCGCAGTTCGCCGACGGACTCGGCGTACGCGAAGGCGGCGCGCAGGTTGTCTCGCGCCTCGCGGTTCAGCTCGTCGATCACCGCGGCGAACTCCGGGTGGACGGCGGCCCTGGCGTAGAAGGCGGCCCAGATGCGCGCCTCGCCCTCGCGCCGGGCGTCCAGGGGGAGCAGCTCCAGCAGCGTGGCGCGCAGGGCGTCGGGGAACGGCATCCCGGCCGGTCCCAGGCGGATGTGCCGGATGCGTTCCCGTTCCGCCTCGACGACGGTGCGCAGGGCGAAGTGCAGCATCTCGTCCTTGGTGCTGAAGTAGCGCTGCACCGCGCCCACGGAGCAGCCAGCCTCGGCCGCCACCGTGCGGACGCTGACGGCCTCCAGACCTTCGCGTTCGGTGATCCGGAGCAGGGCGGCCGTCACGTGGCGACGGCGTTCATCATGATCGACGACTTTGGGCACGCCTCCAGTGTCGCGCATTCCCGCTTTCCGGGTACAGTCGTATTAAATACGGTCGTATTCGATCCTGTGAAGCGAGGCACGCATGGCCGATCGGCGCGAGAAGAGACGATCGTGGGAACGCCGGCTCGCGATGGCGGGCGCGGGGCTGGTCGCCGTCATCCTGCTGCCCGCGGCCGCCACGGCGCTGCTGCCGATGCCTAGCCTGGAGCTGTGGGCGATCGGGCTGCTGGTGCTGGAGTTCAGCCTGGTCTTCGCGGTGATCGCGGTGGTGGGCGTCGTGCTCGCGTGGCTCGCCGCACGACGACCCTCCGGACGCCGGGTCGCGGTCGTGCTCGCCGTGGTCAACGCGGCGATGCTCGTCACCGCTCTCCTCCCGGCGGTCTCCGCATGGGGGACGGCTCGCGCGTACGGGGTGCCGCTCAGCCTGGCCGGATACCTCGACGGGCTGTCCACCTCCGCCGGACGCGGCCCCGACGAGACGGTCCGCTACGCCCGCGCCGGGGGCGAGGACCTGATGCTCGACGTCTGGCGGCCCGAGGCGGCGCCCGGGGCCGGACGGCTTCCCGTCGTGGTCAACGTGCACGGCGGGGCGCAGGACGCGCCGCAGAGCCCGTTCCCCCGGTGGGACGCCTGGCTGGCCGACTCGGGGTACGTCGTGTTCGACGTGGACTACCGCTTCTTCCGGCCGTACGACTGGAAGTCCTCGCCCGGCGACGTCAAGTGCGCGCTCGGGTGGGTGGTGCGCAACGCCGAGCGGTACGGCGCCGACCCGGCGCGCATCACGCTGATGGGCCAGTCGGCCGGCGGCTACCTGTCGATGCTCGCCGCCTACGCCACGGCCGCCGAGCTGCCGCCGTCCTGCGACGTTCCCGAGGTGAGACCGGACGCGGTCATCGCCTGGTTCGCGCCGGGGGACGCGACCGCCGAGGTGCCCTCGCCGTTCCGGCTGTCGGAGACGGTACGGCGGCAGCTCGCCGAGGAGACGTGGCCGCTGGCCGACGAGGACTGGAAGCGCGCGTCGCCGAGCACGTACCTCCGGCCCGGGCTGCCGCGGACGCTGCTGATCCAGGGCGGCCGCGACATTCTCCAGACCGCCGGGTACACCAGGGACTTCGCCGCCCGCCTCGCCCAGGCCGGGGTGCGGCACGAACTCGTGGAGATCCCGTACGCGGACCACCAGTTCGACCTGGTCTGGGGCGGTTTCGGCAGCCAGATCGCCCGGCACGTCGTACGGGACTTCCTGAACGCGGCTAACTAGCCGAGCAGGCCGCGGCGGTAGCCCTCGCCGACGGCGGCGGCGCGGTCGCGGACGCCGAGCTTGTCGTAGATGTGCAGCAGATGGGTCTTGATGCTGGCCTCGCTGATGAAGAGCTTGGCGGCCGCCTGGCGGTTGGTGGCGCCGTCGGCGACGAGGGTGAGGACCTGGAGTTCGCGGTCGGTGAGCGCGGCCTTGGCCGGCCGGCGTACCTGGCCCATCAGGCGGCCGGCGACCGAGGGGGACAGGACCGGCTCGCCCGCGGCGGCGGCGCGGACGGCGCGCAGGAGCTCGTCGGTGGGGGCGTCCTTGAGGAGGTAGCCGGTGGCGCCGGCTTCGATGGCGGGCAGGACGTCGGAGTCGCCGTCGAAGGTGGTCAGGACGAGGGCCTTGATGTGCGGGTGGGAGCGGCGCAGGGCGGTGATGGCGCTGACGCCGTCCATCTCGGGCATGCGCAGGTCCATGAGGACGATGTCCACGTCGAGGGCGGCGGCGCGTTCGACGCCTTCGCGGCCGTTGGCGGCCTCGCCGGCGACGTCGATGTCCGGTTCGGCGTCGAAGGCCGCGCGCAGGCCGTCGCGGACGATGGGGTGGTCGTCCACGATGAGGAGGCGGATCATCGCCGGTCCCCCTGGATGGCGGGGACGGTGGCGCTGACGGCGGTGCCCTCGCCGGGCGTGGTCTCGAATTCGAGGGAGCCGCCGACGCCGCGTACGCGTTGTCTCATGCTGCTGAGTCCGAATCCTTCGCTGTTGGGGTGGTGGATGCCGGTGCCGTTGTCGCGGATGTCGAGGAGCACGACCGGTCCGGTGTAGGAGAGGGTGAGGCCGGCGCGGGTGGCGCCCGAGTGTTTGGCGACGTTGGTGAGGGCTTCCTGCGCGACGCGGAAGAGGGTCACCTCGATGGCGGGGCTGAGGGGGACGCGGTCGCCGGTGACCTCGACGTGGAGGTCGACGCCGGTGCTCTCGGACCAGCCGCGGGCCAGGGTGGTCATGGCCTCGGGCAGGTGGGCGTCCTCCAGCTGGTGGGGCTGGAGGGCGGAGACGGAGCGGCGCGCTTCGGTGAGGCTGTCCTGGGCGAGGGTGAGCGCACGGGCGATGTGGGCGTCGGAATCCTCGACGCGCTGGGCGGCGCGGAGCTGGGTGATGATGCCGGTGAGGCCCTGCGCGAGGGTGTCGTGGATCTCGCGCGCCATGCGCTGGCGCTCGTCGAGTATCCCGGCCTGGTGGGCCTGGGCCAGGAGCTGGGCGTGGAGGTCGGCGTTCTCCGCCATCGCGGTCTGCAGGTCGCTGGCGGCCTTCCGGTACTTGCGCTGCCGCTCCTCGATCTTGAGGCCGGCGATGGAGCCGCCGCCGATGGCGATGGTCTGCACGGCGATGATCACCAGGTAGAAGGCGATGAGCTGGAGGGTGGCCTGGCTCCAGTCGAGCGTCGACCCGTACAGGATGCAGGAGGTGGTGGCGACGGCGGCGAAGGTCCACCTGGAGGGCGCGAAGTGGGCGGCGAGGAAGAAGCCGGAGATGCAGTAGATGACGAAGATGGGGTCGTGGAAGGTCAGCAGCGCGGCGGTGGCCAGGACGCCGAGGAAGTGAACGGTGACGTGAATCCGGCGCCGGCGCACGGCGGCGGGGAGAAGGGCACGGGTTCCGGCGATCCAGGCGAGGGCCAGGGCGGCGAGCCCGAGGGTGCGGGCGATCCCGCCCGGAGGCTGGTCGGGGGAGGCCAGGCTGATGACGAGGGAGACGGCGAGGGTGACGTAGGGGACGATCTCAACGGCGTTCTCGAAGCGTCGTTCCCAAGGGGAGAGCGGGAAGGGGTCGTTCATCCGGAGCATGCCCTCCTCTCGGGAAACGTACGGATATCAGCTGGTAGTGGGCGTTGAGGAAGAGCTTAGGCGCATGGGGATCAGGAAGGCGTAGCCGTACATGAGCAACCCGGTGGCGATCATGGCGATGATCGTGGGCCACTGCCACATCGACGGGAGATGAAGGGCGAGGAACCACGAGGGGCCCTCGACGCCGAAGATCTTCATGAACAGGGGCACGACCCCCTGGGGGAACAGGGGAAGCCAGGCGATGAGGTGGCAGATCATGACGCCGACGCGGTGCTGGACGGGGAGGTCCGCGGTGGAGGGCTTGTCGGGCGTGGGCGCCGGGCCGTGCTTCATGAGGTTGAGCAGCTCGATCCCGCGGGACTCGAGCCTGCGGTAGGCGATCCTGCCGAATCCCCACATGCTGAGGGCGCCGGTCAGCAGACCGGCGGCGATGCCGGCCAGCGGGTGATACAGGATGGCGCCGGCCGCGGGCAGGGCGGTGGTGGGGACCGCGATGAGCACGAGCCAGGCGATGCCGGTCTCGGCGGATTCGTCGGCGCCGGTGCTGAGCGGGTTGCCGCCGCGCTTGTGCGGGTCGGTGCCGGGGACCAGCGAGGTGACGCCGAGCAGGACGATGAGCCCGGCGCCGCCGCCGAGGAAGGCGGGGAGCAGGCCGAGCACCCACGGCCAGGCCCAGCTCTCGCCGCTGACGAGCGTGCCGGCCAGGGAGAGGAGCACCGCGGGCGGCCCGACGGCGAGGAGCCAGGCGAGCTGGCGTCCGCGGACGTCGGAGCGTTCCGCGCCCGGGGTCATGAGGGTGAGCCAGAGGGCGGTCCCGTCGGCGCCGTAGAGGTTGGCCGAGGCCGAGGCGGCCATCACGATCGCGATGAGCCCGGTGAACGGGACCATGATCCACGCGTCGATGGCGAGAAGCAGGAGAGGCGTGACGATCGCGTAGGAGAAGGCGGTGGCGAGGAGCTGGATGCGGACGAGGTCGCGCCACCAGGCGCGCAGTTCCTTGGCGGCGGTGATCCGGGCGCCGCTGGTGGTGGCGGGAAGGGGCCGGTGCGTGCTTCGGCGGGACGGCACACCGCCGCGCACGGCTGAGACGACACGCCGCGACAGCAGCCGGGCCCAGACGGCCAGGAGGAGGCCGATCACGCCGGCGCCCGCGACGAGGATGGCGAGGGCGAGGGGCCACGAGGCTTCGACGGCGGCCACGCCCCAACCGGACGGCAGGACGCGGAAGACGGTCTCGAACCACGCGGCGGTGTCGGTGCCGCCCAGTGCCGCCACGAGCGCCCAGCCGTTGCTGCACAGGGCGATGGCGGTGCCGATCAGCACGCCGACGGTGGTCGCCGTGAGCCGGGACCTGACGAACAGCCCGATGAGCGCCACGAAGACGCGGGACATCATCACCATGATGATCAGCGTGGTGACCGCGGCCACCAGGCCGACGAGCACTCCGACCGGGCCGAAGCGCCACCCGTACACGGGCAGGGACATCAGGGCGAGGAGGTTGACGGCGGGCGCGGGGCCGGCGAACGCCCCGGCGAGCAGCGCCACCGCTATCTGGCGCGGCGTGGCCGGGAGCATGGAGAAGTACTCGGGGCGGAGAGCCTCGCTGCCGCCCCCGAAGAGGAGGGGGCCGAAGATCCAGCCGGAGAGCCAGCCGGCCAGCGTGAGAGGCAGGTAGGCGGGCCACAGGACGGCGACGGCGATCGTTCCGATGGCCAGGAGCACCCCGAGCGAGACGCCGGCGGTGAGGTTGGCGGCGTCGTCACCGCGCAGGGAGTTGCGCATGATCGCCAGTCGCATGCGGATCATGTGCTGGGCGGCCACCGGGGCGGGGGTCAGGAGGTGAGCCATGCCAGCCCCTCCGCTCCTCCGGTGCGGGCGCCGACGAGATCGACGAAGGCGTCGTCCAGGCTTCCGCCGCCGCGTACGTCGGCCAGCGGCCCGGCGGCCACGACGCGGCCGTCGGAGATGACGCCCACGTGGTCGCAGAGCTGTTCGACGAGGGCCATGACGTGGCTGGAGATGATCACCGAGCCGCCGTTGCCCGCGAACCTGCGCAGAATGGTCCTGATCGTGGCCGCGGAGACGGGGTCGACGGCCTCGAAGGGCTCGTCCAGGACGAGCAGGCGGGGCGCGTGCAGGAGGGCGATGGCCAGGCCGATCTTCTTACGCATGCCGGTGGAGTACTCGATGACCAGCGTCCGCTCCGCGGAGTCCAGCTCCAGGACCCGGAGCAGCTCGTCGGCGCGCTCGGCGACGACGGCCGGCTCCATGCCCCGCAGCAGCCCGAGGTAGGTGAGGACCTCACGGCCGGTGAGCCGTTCCGGCATGGCGTTGCCGTCGGGCAGCACGCCGATCAGCTCCTTGGCGCGTACGGTGTCACGCCAGACGTCGACGCCGAAGATCTCGGCGCTGCCCGCGTCGGGGCGCAGCAGGCCGACGGACATGGCCAGGGTGGTGGTCTTGCCGGAGCCGTTGGGCCCGACCAGACCGTAGAACGATCCGGCGGGCACGGTGAGGCCGACGTCGTCGACGGCCACGTGGTCGCCGAAGACCTTGCGGAGTCCGGTGGTGCGGAGAGCGGGCTCCCGGGTGGTTGGCATGACTCGAGCTTCGCCCGGATGCCGGGGCGGCGGATCGTCCGGGCGGAGAGCGGGGTGGTGGATTCCGGCATCAACCGATCGGTTGATGCCGGGCCCGTTCACGGTGTGGCGCGGCCCCGGGCGACGTAGGCGGTCATGCCGGTGAAGTCGAGGGTGACGTGGTAGGGCTTGAAGAAGCTGTGCGAGAAGCTTGCGTGCACGTCGAAGCCCTCTCGGCCGAGCGCCGGCCGGTCGTCGGCGTAGCAGTAGACGTCGTGGGCGGCGGCGTTGCCGAGGCGGACCTCCTCCGGGTAGCAGGGATGGCTGACGACCGGCTGCCCGCCGGCGAAAGCCTCCACCGGGCGGTCGTGGTCGGTACGGATCCGCAACCGTTCGACCGTGTCCGCGGGCATGCTCACGGCCATCTCGCCGGTCCCGCCGAGGTTCAGGGCCACCACGCGCGGGCCGGACCCGGCGGCGCCGGTGACGCTGCCCCGGGTGAACAGCAGGTGCTCGGGGGCCAGCCACAGCGGCAGCGGCTCGGCGCCGGACCGTACGGCGGCGGCGCGGGCCGCCCTGGCCGTTTCGGGGGTCCGGCGGCGCAGGATCAGCGACCGGCCGGCGTAGTCGACGGTGGTCAGGAAGTGGTACAGGATCCACGTGCCGATCAGTCCGTCGCCGATGCCCGGGCCGTCGTCGTCCGACCAGCCCACGGGGATGTTGCGCAGCTCGATGCCGCCCAGCTCGAAGGAGTCCAGTATCCCGGACCAGATCGTCATGGTCCTGCCCTCGTACTCCAGCTTGTCCTCGGTCACGGCGCGGATCCCGGCGTCCTCCGCCGCCTTCTGCGACACGCCCAGTTGCGCGACGCGCGTGTAGAACGACAGGTTGATCGGCGGTCCGCCGTTGAGCGACGCCTGCAGCATCGGCGCCGGGTCGAGCTGCCGCCACGGCACCCGCCCGACGTCGCCGTGGATCTGGTACGGCTCGCCGCGGAACGCCGCGAACAACGTGGCGTAGCCTTCCTCACCGGCGGCCCGCCATCGCGGCACGGCGAGAGAGAATTTGTCCTGCCGGGTGTAACAGTCGGCCAGGAAATGGTTGGCTTCCTTGTCGTCGGGCGCCAGCTCGACGGCTCTCCTGAGATATTTCTCCGCGTCTTGGAACTGGTTGGACAGCAGCGCGACATAACCGCGCCGGCGGGCCGCGTGCACATTCTCCGGGTCTTTCTTCAGCATTTCCTCGTACGCGCGGCCGGCCCTTTCGAACTCCCCGGCCCGGAACAGCGCGTCCGCGTCACCGCCGCCGGCCAGCGCCGGCGCCGCGCCGCCCGCCAGTGGCGCGGTCGCCGCAGCACCGGCCAGTACGGCGGCGCCCCGCAGCAGCGAACGCCGGTCCCATTCTCGGCCATTGCGCAAGGCATTCTCCTTTTTCGATTCAGGCCCCTTCACTATCGACCGGCCTTGTGCGCGCCGGGTCAGCGCCATGTCATCGTCATGTCACGGCGCACGCCGCACCGCTTGTAGCCTTGCGTCGTGACCGGCGAACTGTTGCGCGAACAGAGGGAGCTGCAAGCCGCGGCGGACGCCGCCTATCACGATCTGGGCCTGGCCGCGGCCCTCGGGAAGATCGGCGCGCCGGTGCGGGTGGGCAGCGCGGCGCTCGGCCTGATGGTCGCCCGCGACCTGGACATCGACGTGACCTGCGCGGCACTCGACGAGCACACCATCGCGGACATCTCACGCCTCGGCGCCGGCCTCGTCCTGCACCCCCGGGTACGCCAGGTGCAGATCCGCGACGACACGGGCGCGTGGAACGTCGATCCGCGCTATCCCGACGGGGTCTATCTCGGCGTGCACTACCGGGCCCCGGACGGCAACGACTGGAACCTGGACGTCTGGTTCATCGACCAGCCCGACCGCCAGCCCAGCACCGTCCACCTCCGGACGCTGCGACCCCGCCTCACCGACGAGAGCCGGGCCGCGATCCTGCTGATCAAACGTGCCCTGGCGGCTCGGGGCGGGCCGCGTGTCAGCAGCTACGACATCTACACGGCGGTCCTGGACGACGGGGTCCGCACGCCCGACGAGTTCGACCGGCGCGGGACGGGCTCGCCTGGGCCGCGCTCTTAGGTCCGGGGGATGATCCGGAAGGACGGGCGGTCGTCCTCCATCTCCGCGTCGAGGGTCTTGTCTTCCAGGAACGAGGCGGCACTCGGTTCGAGATACACCCGTACGCCCTCCGCCTCGAGGATCTGATCCTCCGGGTGCGGGCCGCCCGAGACCGACAGCTCCAGAGATCTGTCGGAGCCGTTGGTGGAGGAGGCCGCGATGCGCAGCCCGGTGTCCGGCGGAGTTTCGGGTTGTGTGGTCAGATCGCGGATCGCCGCGACCGCGTCGGTGGTCAGCGTGAGCACGGCCACTCCTCCCGGGTTGTCCGCTCGCTACTGCTCCTGAAGCCCTGCCCGCACAGGAGAGCCCAATAACCCCAAGTAGGTGCAAATGGTGTCAATTGCGACACGCGGGTGACACGGCCTCGGCGCGCCGCCGCGCCGAGACCGTGCCTCAGGAACCGGCTACACCCAGTTCTTCACCCTTTCCCCGGCAGCCTTGGAATGCCTGCCCGCGATGATGTCCGGGGTGCTCGAAGCGCTGCCGGCCAGCAGCCCGGTCTCCGCCGTGCGCGTCACGGCCACTCCCGGCTCGCCGGCGGCGCCGTCGTACGTGACCGGCCCGGTCAGCAGCACTCCACCGCCGACGGCGGCGATACCGAAGCCGGCCACTGTGATCATTATCTTCAGCTTGCGCATGATTCCTCCTGCGTACTCGGGATGGGGCAGGCCCTCGCAAGACGGGTCTCGCGGAGCTCTTCCTGAGCCGGCCGCCCCACCGGGTCGAGCTTGGCAGCGCGAGCGCAGCAAGATCCATACCGCCTGCGCTACCTCCGGCGGTAGCGCTGCCTGTCGGCCGGACGCGCTGGGCGGATCCTGTGCCGATCGCTCAAGGACGCCGGCCCGCGCCCTCGGCCTGGCGGAAGCGGTCGATGATCTGCTCGAACAGGACAGGCCCGCCTCCTCGGCGACGCGATCCGTCGTACTGGGCGAGAACGCGAGCCGCCGCCTCCGCGATGCGCCGGCGGGTCTCCCAGGCGCGCTGCTGACGCGGCGTCTTCCTGGGGCGATGGGGCGAACGGGCGGGGGCGTCGGACGCCCTCAGAAGCGAGTACAAAAAGCGAGGGATTCCTCATAGTCTGGCCGCCCAGCTCAGCAAACCCCCAGGAGGTATCCCGTGGCCATGTCCGCTGTGAACGAAGGCTCGCGCGAGGTCGCGCCGATCGGCGGCGTCCTTCCCTTCCTGCTGCCGTTCGGCGTCTACGTCGTGCACACGCTGGAGGAACTGCCCGGCTTCGCGGCCTGGGCCACCCGGCACTTCGGCCCGGAGACCACCGGCATGTTCGCCGCCTACCACATCCCGCTCGTCCTGCTGGTCCTGGCGACCTCCTGGCGGGCCATGTGCCAGGGCCGGCACGGCGTATGGGTGGTGCTGGCGACCGCCTTCCAATGGCAGTTCGCCATGAACGCCCTGTTCCACCTCGGCGCCTGGGTCGCCCTCGGCGAATACTCCCCGGGGGCCGTCACCGCCAGTGTGGTCTCCCTCCCCGCGACAGCCGTCTATCTGGCCTGGATCAGGCGTGAAGGACGGGCGGACACCCGGGAGATCGCCCTCGCTCTCCTGCTGGGGACGCTCATCGCCGCCGCGGCGGTCGGCTTCCTGTTCCTGTGAGGCCGGTCATCGTGCTGGGCTGACGACGACGTCGTCGCCGAAGACGGCCGCGAGGGCCCTGCCGATCAGGGTGGGCAGGTCGGTCCGCCCGTCGTCCTCGGCCCAGCGCACCATCGCCGTGTGGAGGGCGGCCAGGCAGGCGCTGGCCGCCGCCTGGGCCCGGAACGCCGCGTCGGGGTCGGCGGGATCGTTCGCCAGGGCGCCGGTGATGGCCTGCTGGAGGGCGTACTGGTTGTCCAGGTGCCTGGCCCGCAGGGCGGGCGTGGAGATCATGAGCTGGAGGCGGGCGAGCAGGAACTGCCGGTCCGCTGCCATGTCGTCGCCGGTCAGGGCCGTGGCGGCGTCGACGAGCGCGCCGCCGATGCGGCGGACCAGGGGCAGGCCGGCGGGTGACGCGGCGATCCGCTCGGCGATGAGCCTGCCGTGCTCGTCGACGAGCACGAGGTCTTCCTTGGTGGGGAAGTGCCGGTAGACGGTCATGGGCGAGACGCCGGCCGCGTCGGCGACGTCGTTCATGGTCGTGGCGTCGTAGCCGCGTTCGCTGAACAGCCGTATCGCGTGCCCCTGGATCGTGCGGCGCGTCTGGGCCCGTCGTCGTGCTCGCAGGGTTGAGTGCTGCTCCGGCATGTGTTAGACACTACCATCGTGATAGTCACTACCAAATCGGTAGTCGCTAACAGTCAGGAGTGGTGGACATGAGTGATCTCATCGGCAGGACGGCCCTGGTGACCGGCGCCTCGCGCGGCATCGGCCAGGCGATCGCGACCCGGCTGGCGGGCAGGGGAGCGATGGTGATCGTGCACTACGGCACGGACGCGGACGGCGCGACGGCGACGGCCGGCCGGATCGAGCGCGACGGCGGGACCGCCGTCGCCGTCCGGGCCGAGCTGGGGGTGGACGGCGACGTCGACGAGCTCTTCGCGGGAGTCGAGGCCGCTCTGGCCGGGCGGCCCCTCGACATCGTGGTCAACAACGCGGCCGCGCAGCCCGCCGGTCCGCTCGGCGCCACGACGCGGGCCGAGTTCGACCACCTGTTCGCCGTGAACGTACGGGCGCCGTACTTCATCATCCAGCGCGCCCTGCCCCTGATGCGCGACGGCGGCCGGATCGTCACGATCTCGTCCGTCGCGACCCGCATGGCCAACCCCGCCCAGACGTCCTTCGCCATGACCAAGGGCGCGATCGAGACCATGAGCCTGACCCTGGCCAACGAGCTCGGCGTCCGGGGCATCACCGTGAACGCCGTCGCCCCCGGCGCCACCCGGACCCCCGCCAACGCGGCCGTCTTCGACGCGCCCGGCCTGGCCGGCTTCATCGCCGGATCCACGGCACTCGACCGCCTCGGCAGCGCCGACGACGTCGCCGACGTGGTCGCCTTCCTCGCCTCCGACGCGGCCCGCTGGATCACCGGCCAGGTCGTCGACGCCAGCGGCGGCCTGTTCCTGGGGCCGCGCGCCTGACCTCGCCGCGCCGGCCTCAGGCGCTTCCGGTCAGCATGAGGTTCATCAGCGGGCCGGCGAGCGCCGCCTTGCCTCGGCCGGGGAGGGCGGCCAGGCGAGCCGTCCGCGCGGGCAGCAGACGCAGGTCCTCCTCCGTCACCGTGCGGGCGACGGCCAGCGCCGCGGCGGGATGGTTGTCCAGGATGCTGTGCGCCAGCCCGTCGAAGGGCACGAGCACGCCGTGGGGAGTCAGCTCGCTGATCCGCTGCGCGACGGCCGGTATGGACCGCAGGTCCCTGGCTCCGGACACGACGGCGACAGGCCAGGTGAAGCTCCGCAGAGCGGCGGGCGCGTCGACGGGCTCGCCGGTGAAGGCGGGGAACCGGCCGGCGATGGAGGCGTACGGCAGGGCGGGGTCCAGGGGCAGGCCGTCCGGCTTCAGCGTGTAGGCCTCGCGGAAGTTGATCACCCCGGCGAGGTCGAACTCCATGACGTACGGGCGCACCCGGGTCGTCTCGCCGGTGACCAGGGCGGCCAGCCGGTCCCAGAGCCTGCGCCTGCCCTTGTCCACCGCCATGAGCAGCTTGGACAGCAGCGGAACCCCGCCGAGCTCGTAGGCGAGCGGGACCACGACGGCCGTGTCCTCGTCCGTGACCTTGCCCGACTCCACCAGGGCGCGCAGCGCCGCCGCCACGCCCCTGGTCTCGGGCTCGTCGCCGTCCCACAGCAGCCTTCGCAGGTACGCCCGGCAGAGGTCGAAGTCGTCGGCCGAGGCGTAGGTGGAGTCGAGCACCATGCCGGACACTCGCTCCGGATGGGTGGCGCCGAGCACCTGCGCGAGATAGCCGCCGTAGGAGGTGCCGTAGACGACGACCCGGTCCACGCCGCACGCGTCGAGCACCGCCACCAGGTCCTCGACCGCCGCCGTGACGGTGAGATCCTCCCACCGCAGATCCATGCCGGTACGGTCACGCCGGGAGAAGCCGACGCCCCGGTGCTCGACCATGATTACGTCGAATCCCCGGTGGGCGGCCAGGCGCCTGAGCCGGCGATACGGGACGACCGAGCCCAGCCCCGGTCCTCCCGGGATCACCAGCAGCGGCGTCGCCCCCCGCCGCCCCGAGCGCACGTAGGCCAGATCGAGGCTGCCCCGCGGGACACGCCGGACGCCGTGGCGCCGATCAGAGCGGATCTTCATGGCCCTCATGAAAGACCTTGACGTTACGTCAAGGTCAAGAGCCCCGCGCCCCGGGCTCAGGCGGGCGGGTCCGTGGGGCCGGTGAGGCCGTGGAGGAGCAGGTCGGCGACCAGGCGCATCCTCGACCCCGCCGCCCTGAGCCGGCGTACGCGGGCCTGTACTCGGCCTCCGGCGTGGCCGACGGCCCCGACGCCGAGCCCGGGACGTTCAACCTGGTCTCCTGGCCAGCGCGCTCGAGCGCGCCGACGTCCCCGACGCCCTGGCCGACTACGCCCGGCGGCGCCGGGCCCGCATCGCCAAGATGGTCAGGTCCGCCGCCGCCAACCGCGACGCCAAGATCGCCGGTCCCGTCGCCCGCCGGCTGCGTAACCTCCTCATGCCGGTGGCCCTACGGCACTTCTACGAACGCGGCACCTCCTGGCTGTACACCCACGACGTCACCGCCTAGGGGCGCTACTGCCGCCACTGCTCCGCCGGTGACACGCCGGGCAGGGGCTTGCCGATGAGGGCGAGCGGGAGGAAGAAGCAGACCTGGCCGATGGCCATGATGAGCGTGGCCAGAGCCTGGTCGTCGTAGTGCTCGGACGCCCTCGCGTACAGCTCGTCGGGGACGCGCTCGCCGGCCGGGTTCGGCGTGAGCACGGCTTCGACCAGCTCCAGTGCGACGCGCTCGGCGTCGGTGAAGTAGGGCGCGTCGCGCCAGGAGGCCACGGCGGTGATGCTCTCCTCGGCGGCGCCGGCCTTGCGGAGGTTGCCGGTGTGCAGGACCGTCAGGTACGTGCTGCCGGCGAGCTGACCGGCGCGCAGCTGGACCAGACTGATCGTGGTCTGCGGGATCGTGCCGTTGCCGGTGGCCTTGTACAGGGCGCCGCCGATGTCCTTGAGCTCGGGGACGAGCACGGCGGGGTTCGGCAGACGCGACTGGGTGGTGGTCACGGGGTTGTCCCTTCTCGGTTCCAATGCTGGATCACTGCTGCACTGACGGAGCGCAGGGGACGAAGGTGACCGCTCGGCCCAAGAATGTGCGCGCCGCTGCCCTCGCCACCACCCACCGGGCGTCACGAGGACAAGGGCGCTTTCACGATCGCCGGGATTCCCCCTCGGCACAGCGGAACTAAAGTCGATCCAAAGCGGTCATCCGTAGCTTCATCCGCATGACCCTTCGACGCATCATCAGCATCGCCGCCGCCGGAGCGACCGCCGCCGCTCTGGGCCTCGCGATGGCGCCCGCCGCAAGCGCGGACGACGCCGGCGACTGCAACTACGGCTACGTCTGCTTCTACAGCGGCTCCGGCCTGACCGGCACGCTCAAGCTGGAGAAGGCGGGCAACTGGAGCGGCAACGTCTCGGGCATCCGCTCCTTCTTCAACAACGGCGCGCCCGAGCCGAACGGCGCCGACCACGTCATCGTCACCTACCAGTACCACACCGACAGCGGCAGCGGCCCGGAGCTCAGCAGCAAGCAGCGCAAGTGCCTGCACTACGGCCGCGCCGACGCCGGCTCCATGCCGGGCGGCTGGCGCAACTGGGGCTCGGTGGTCACCAACATCGAGTGGGTGAACCGCTGGCACAGCCTGTGCGGCGGCTGATCAGCCATCTGGGGGATGCGGGCGAGACCCCGCCGGCAGCCGCCGGCGGGGTCTCGCTCAATCGCTCTACTGGCCCTGGTCAGGGGCGGTGAACGAGATCCACACGTCCGGGGGGACGGCCGCGGGCTCCTCCTTCCACGCGTCACCGGCGATCTCCGTGGCGACGCGACGCCAGAACGCCGCGCCCGCCGTGTTGGCCTCCTGGAAGGCGATCCTCCAAGGTCCCGGATGCCGGGAGATCACCTCGCGTACGACTTCCATCCCGACCCCGGAACGGCGCGCGCCGCGTACCACGAAGAAGCTGTTGAGCACCCGCGCCGGGCCGGACAGGGCGCGCACGAACGCGAACCCGACGGGCCGGTCCCCGCTGGTGAACAGGTACGCCGTCCACTCGTCGTCCTCGAGCGCCGTGCGCAGCCGGTCGCTGTGATAGGTGCCGTCGGGGCTGGGCAGCCCGCCCTGGAAGTCCGCCA
Organism: Nonomuraea sp. NPDC049725; assembly: GCF_040674795.1. Lineage (NCBI taxonomy): Bacteria > Bacillati > Actinomycetota > Actinomycetes > Streptosporangiales > Streptosporangiaceae > Nonomuraea > Nonomuraea sp. NPDC049725. The sequence continues at coordinate 95,334 of NZ_JBFANJ010000007.1, forward strand.
TGTCGTGGCGGAACATGAGCCAGAGGCGTTCGATGATGGGGCGGTCCGCGGCGTTGATGGGCCGCACGGTTGCCTTGATAGTGGTCATACATAGACCTTCCGGCCGGAATCAACATCCGACCGGAAAGCAGACACTAGCAGATTCGATCATGGCCCGCCCACCGCGGCCGGACCATGACGGACGTGCCTTGGGGGCGGCATCGATCTGACGGCGCTGCGCAGTCCGGCCTTCCGGCTGATCGCCCTGGCCCAGCTCGGGTTCGTGGTGGGCGAGCAGGTCCTGGCGGTCGCCGTCACCGTCTCCGTGCTCGGCGCCGGGGGCGACGCGTCGGCGGTCGGGGTCGTGCTCGCCGCCAAGGGCGTCGCGTCGTTGTGCCTGCTCCTGGTCGGGGGCGTCTGGTCGGACCGGCTGCCCAGGCGGCGGATCCTGGCCGTCATGCTTGCGGTCGACGCGGTCGCGGCGGGCGTCCCCCTGCTGGTGACCGGGAGCGTGTGGCCGGCCGCCGTCATGTTCGTGATCGGCGCGGCGGAGGCGTTCGTCCGGCCCGCGTTCAACGCGATCCTGGCGGGGGCGCTGGAGGAGGATCAGCGGGTCTCCGGCCGGGCGCTGGTCAACATCTGCACCCGGGTGGGGGTCATCACCGGCCCGGTGGCCGGCACGCTGCTCGCCGGAGCGAACATGGCCCTTGCCTTCGTGCTGGCGGTGGTGGCGTTCGCCGCGAGCGCGCTCGCCTTCCGGTGGGTCGCCGAGCCGCCGTGGACGCCGGTGGCCCGCCGCTCCCTGCCGAAGGAGGCGGTGGCGGGGCTCGCCGACGCCGGACGGCGGCCGTGGCTGGCGGCGCTCCTGCTGTTCTCCCCGGTCAGCCTCATGTTCGTGATCGCGCCCAGCCAGGTGCTCCTGCCCGTGCTGAGCCGGGACGCGTTCGGCTCCTTCACGGCGTACGGCACGGCCCTGGCCTGCTACGGCGCAGGCGGGCTGATCAGCAGCGTCACGATGATGGCCTGGCGGCCGAGGCGGCCGGGGGTCGTGGCCATGTGCGCGATGGCGTCGTACGCGCTCGTCCCGCTCGGCCTGCTGTACGCGCCCGCGGTCTGGGTCCTGTTCTGCTGCTACCTCGTGGCCGGGTTCGGCGTCGAGACGTACGCGCTGTGCTGGGACGTGGCGATGTACCGCGAGGTGCCCGGCCACCTGATCGGCCGGACCACGTCACTGGCCTGGCTCAGCACCTTCGGCCTCATGCCGTTCGGCCAGGCTCTCACGGGGCCGTTGACGGACCTGGCCGGCACCGGCGCGGTCCTGCTGACCGCCGCGGGGCTGGTGCTGGTGATCCCGCCGTGCCTGCTCCTCGTCCCCGGCATGAGCCACCTGCGCGGCACCAGTACGCCGAGGAGAACGTCATGACTGCACGCGAAGCGGCCGGACGGCGACCGGATCGGCGGAGAGCGTCACCTCGATGGTGATGCGGGGATTGTCCGGCCGGGGGAGCTGCAGCCCGCGCTCGAACTCGTCTGCGTCGTCCGGCATCGCCTTCGGCTGGATCGTGACCTTGACCTGGCCGGTCTCCTCATCCGTGTGCGAGGTCATCGTGGCCACCTCGGGCCGGGAACGGAGCCAGGTGACGACCGTGTCGTGGGCCTGCTGGAGGTCGGCGGACGAGAATCCCTTGCCGCCGATCAGCGTGACCTCCGTGGGAAGGGTCCTGGCCAGCTCGATCGCGCGAGCCGGGACGCGCCCCTTGAAGCCGATGCGCAGCCCTCGGTGGACGTCGACGTACCTGATGCCGGAGAGCTCGCCGGGGAACTCCTTGTGGAGCTTGTCGAGCACCCGGTTGTTGGCCGTCTGTGAGCCGAAGCGGTCGATGGCCTCCTCGTAGGAGATGCCCTGCGATCTGGCGACGTTCACGAGGTCGACCAGTTCGGCGTAGGGGATGCCGTCGATCGTCACGTCCGGCTCGGTCACCGCGGGGTCGTACCCGTCGAAGTCGGTCGGTTTGGGCGACGAGGTGGCGGCCAGCCGGGTCGCGTACCGTTTGACGATTTCCTCCAAGGGACGGCCCGACGACGCAGCCTCTCGTTCGAGCCGTTCCAGGGTGGGCCGATGCGGTGCGGGCTGATCGGCCCTCGGTAACACGATCGTCTCGGTCCCGGCCGCCGTGGGCGCCGCGCCGGCACCGGGCTGACCGCAGGCGCACAACGCCGCGAGCAACGCGATGACGGTCCAACGTGATCCCTTCATACCTGAGGGACGCGCCGGCGGCCTGAAGGGTTCATCCGGTCAGGGATGCGAGTGGATCTCGTCGTGGGCCTCTTCGAGCGAGGATCCCGCCAGGAGCGCCGCGATCCCGCCGGTGAAGTTGGCGCATTCGAAGAGGTCCTCGTGCGGGCAGGCCAGGCCGTGGGCGATGGCGGTGCGCGCCACCTGGGCCTGGGCGATCCGCTGGTCCAGCTCGGCGAGCTTGCGCCGGTAGAGCTCGCGCCATCCGTCGTCGGCCGGTGCGCGTGAGGCGACGAACGCCCTGATCTCCCGCAGCGTGAAGCCGGCGTCGCGCAGCAGCAGGACCACGCCGACCAGCTCGACCGCCGACGGCGGGTAACGCCGCCGGCCCGAGATCCGGGCCGGCGCCGGCAGGAGGCCGAACTCCTCCCAGTAGCGCAGGGCGGAGGTGGCGACACCCGTGCGGCTCGCCAGCTCGCCGATCGTCAACTGCTCGCCCATTGACTTCAAGCATACTTGAAGCCGTTGACTGGCGATCATGCGAACAGCGGATACGTCTCTCAAGCAGCGCGTGATCAGATACCTGGTGGGCCAGGCCCATCGCCCCCGAGGCGTCGTCGGGTGGGCGACGAGCTGGATGTTCGCCCTTCGCCCCTCCAACCGGCAGCGCAACAGGTGGGCGGTGTCACTGCTGGACGTGCGGCCCACCGACCGGGTGCTGGAGATCGGGTTCGGTCCCGGCATCGCCATCGCCGAGCTCGCCCGCCGGGCCACCCACGGCCAGGTCTTCGGCGTCGACCACTCCCTGACCATGGTCCGGCAGGCCGCCCGCCGCAACGCCGCCGCCGTCCGCGCCCGCCGGGTGCGCCTCACACAGGCCTCCGTGGAGCGGCTGCCGAGCTTCGGCGACCCGCTCGACGCCGTCCTCGCCGTCAACTCCGCAGGGTTCTGGCCGAACCCGGTGGAGCGGCTCGCCGAGCTGCGCCGCCTGCTCCGGCCCGGAGGGCGCATCGCGCTCGTCAGCCAGCCGCGCAGCCCGGGCGCCAACCGGGACACCACGGCCCGGGCCGCCCAGGAGCTCCAGGACCTGCTCACCCAGGCCGGCTTCACCCGCCTCCGGGTCGAGACCCTCGACCTCGACCCGCCCGTCGCCTGCGTGCTCGCCGACAACCCGGCCGGCACCGGCCGTCACCCATGACGGCCGCGGCCCGCCGTACGAGGTCGACCAGGGGAGGACGCCGTGCGGACGGATGATCCGCTACTCCACGACCGCCTGCCGTGCGCCGACGTCGCGCCGGACGAAGACGACCGCGGCCGAGACGACGGCCGCGACGCACCAGAGCGCGACAGTCGCGCCGGCCCCCGCGACGGTGAGGTCCGGCGGGTTGAGCCAGTCGGAGGTCTGCTGCTCACGGTTAACGAACAGCAGGACGGCGGCACTGGCGGGCAGGTACTGGAACACGGGCAGGGCCATCATGAGCGGCACGCCCCCGAAAGTGAGCACGATCATCCCGGTCAGGACGGCGGTCTGGGACCGGACGAGGAACGCCGCGCACGCGCTGAGGAGGCCGAGCGCCGTCCACGACACGACGCCGAGCGCCAGGCTCGCCAGGAGCGTTCCGCCGTTCCCGGTCGTCCAGACGGAGCGGTCGCCGAGAGGCGCCTGCACGAGGGTCGCGACGAGCACGGCGAGCAGGAGCCCGAGTGCCGTGGTGAGGCCGGACGCGATGAGGAGCTTCGCGGCGAGGACCCGGCCGCGGCGCGGCGCGGCGAGGACCGTGGTGGTGAGCTGGCCCCCGGCGTGCTCGCCGGAGACGACGAGCACGCCGACGACCGCGGCGAGGAAGGAGAGGTTCGCCAGCGCGTGGACGCCGGCGGTCTCGGGGGTGGTGAACCCGAGATCCGGCGACGCCTCGATGAGGCAGTACGCCAGGGAGAGCGCGACGGAGGAGAGAACCGCCCGGACGACGGGCCGGAGGGTGCGTGCCTTGGCGAGTTCGCCGCGGAGGACGTCGAAGAAGCTCATCGGGCGGCCCCCGGGGTGGGGTCCTGCCGGCGCGAGCGTTCGAGACGGTCGAAGAACGCCGTCTCCAGCGACCCGTGGGCGCGGACCAGCTCGCCGACCTCGCCGTCGCCGATGACACGGCCGCGGTCCATGAGCACGACCCGGTCGGCGACCATCTCGGTCTCGCTCATCAGATGGGAGCTGAGGAGCACGGTCCTGCCGTCGCGGGCGAGCCCCGTGAGAAGTCCGCGCAGCCACTGGATGCCGATGGGGTCGAGGCCGTTGGCCGGCTCGTCGAAGATGAGCGCCCGCGGGTCGCCCAGCAGCGCTGTCGCGATGCCGAGGCGCTGCTGCATGCCGAGGGAGTACTCCTTGACGCGGCGCTTCCAGTCGCGCGGCTGGAGGCCGACCGTCTCGAGGACCTCGGTGACCTTGCGGTCGGGGAGGCGGTTCGTCCGGGCGACCCAGCGGAGGTGGTCGATCGCCCGGCGGGACGGATGCGCGCCGGACCCCTCGAACTGCGCCCCGGCGACGCGCATCGGGACGGGATGCTCGCGGTACCTGCGGCCGCACACGGTCGCCGTACCGGAGTCGGCGCGATCGAGGTCGCAGATGATGCGCAGGACGGAGGACTTCCCGGCCCCGTTCGGGCCGAGCAGGCCCGTGACGGCGCCTGCCGGGGCGGTGAAGCTCACGCGGTCGGCGGAGACGATCGCGCCGTGCCTCTTGGTCACGGCGGTGACGTCGATCATGGTACGGGTTCCCTTCGACGAGACGTGGGCGCCGGGCGTCACCGGACGTCGCGGCGCCGGTGGACGGCGATCCCGACGGCGACGGCGGCCGCCACCTGGAGCGCGGCGGCGATGAGGCAGGAGGCCGGCGGCGCGGCGCCGGCCTGCATGTACGCGGACTTGAACACCTGGTCGAGCGCCCCGCCCAGGAACGGGAACCGCGCGGCGAGAAGATCCGACGCGCCGATCGTCCAGACGAGCACGGGGACGACCCCGAGGAGCAGGCTCCGGGTCGCCGCGACGAGCGCCGCCGCCACGAGCGCGACCGACACCCAGTAGCCGATCAGCCAGCCGTACGGGAGGAGCTGTACCGGGCCGCCGCCGGAGGCCAGGAGCGGCATGATTGCCGCGAGGGAGCACAGGACGCCCGCGGCGAGGGCGGCCGACGCCACGGTGAGGAGCTTCGCCACGGCGAGCCGGACCCGGCCCGCCGTGGCCAGGAACGCCGTGCGCCGGGGTCCGGCCGGGAGATCCTGCCCGAACACCCACGCGCCGAGCAGGATCGGGATCGCCTGCCCGTAGTGCAGGAGCGTCAGCGACCAGTCCGTGCCGCTCATCCCCGCGAGCTCGCCGCCGCGCCCCTGGACGCGGAACCGCGCCAGCTGGTCCATGCCGAACGCCGTGGCCGCCAGCACGACCAGCGCGCCGAGCAGCAGCGTACGGGGGATCGCGGGGAACGAGCGCGCCTTCCGCAGCTCGGCCGAGAGCGTCGCCGTAAAGCGAGCCGGAGCGGAATTGGTGGATGCCATGCCTCCATGCCATCGCAGCCGCGCCGGGCGCGGATCACCGCTGACGGTGAGCTTCACCCCTTCGTGCCTCACCCCTGGGTACGAGGCGGTCTCCGGGACCGGCTCGTACGCTGAGAGCATGACGACGACCGGCGCCCAGGCGCGAAAGCGCCCCGTACGGGCCCGCTCGCGCGCCTGGGCGCTGGTCGTCTGCCTCGCGCTCGTGCCCCTCGCCGCGGCGGTGGCCCTGGACGCGGACGGCGGTTTCCTGCTCGCCGCCGTCATCGCGTCGGGCCTGATCGTGACGCTCGCGGCGCTCGGATGGGCGGCGCGGCGCTCCCGGGCGCGTCAGCGCGACTACGAGGAACGGCTCGCCGCCTGGTCGGCGGAGCGCGCCATCGCCCAGGAGCGCCTCCGCATCGCCCGGGACCTCCATGACCTGACCTCCCACGGCCTCGGGGTCATCACGGTCCGCGCCGCCGCCTCCGGCTACCTCGCGGGCCCGGACGCCGACGCCGAACGGCGGCGAGCCATGCTCGACGTCGAGCGCGTCGCGCGGGAGACCACGGCGGAGCTGCGCCGCATGCTGACCCTGCTCCGCACCCCCGGCGACGGTCCCGCGCCGCTGCGCCCCGCCGACACCCTCGACGCGCTGCCCGCCGTCGTCCAGGACGCCGAGCGCCACGGCCTCATCGTCGAGTTCGCCTCCGCGGGGCTCGGCGACGTGTTCGACGGGTCTGGCGACCGGCACCCGATCGGCGCGGGCGCGCAGCTCACGGCCTGCGCCGTCGTCCGCGAGGCCCTCGCCAACACCCTCCGCCACGCCGGACCGACCACGGTGCGGCTCACGGTCACGAGGCACGCGGGCGCGCTGTCCGTCGGCGTCGAGGACGACGGCCCCGCACCGGGCCGGCGACCCGAACCCGAACCCGGGGCGGGGTACGGGCTCGCCGGGCTGCGCGAACGACTCGCGGCCCACGGCGGCACCCTGGAGGCGTCCCCGGCGGGGCGCGGCTTCCGCCTCCGCGCCGAGATCCCGCTCGGCGGGCGGCCGTGACCGGCCTGCCGGGCCCTGACCGCCGTCCGATCAGCGTGCTCCTCGCCGACGACGAGCCGCTGCTGCGCAAGAGCCTGCGCATCGTGATCGACAGCCAGCCCGACCTCCGCGTCGCCGGCGAGGCCGCCACCGGGTCCGAAGCCGTACGCGCCGCCCGGGAGCTCGCACCGGACGTCGTCCTCATGGACATCCGCATGCCCGACGGCGACGGGATCCACGCCACGCGCCGCATCACCGCCGACCCCGCCCTGGCGGCCGTGCGGGTCGTCGTGCTCACGATGTTCGAGCTCGACGAGTACGTGTACGGCGCGCTCCGGGCCGGGGCCGGCGGGTTCCTCCTCAAGGACGCCCACCCGGAGGCGCTCCTCGACGCCGTCCGCCGAGTGCACGGCGGCGAGGCGCTCTTCGCCCCGTCGGTGCTGAAGAAGCTCGTCGAGCACTACGTCACGGCCCCCGCCGCCGGTGCGGCGAAACCGCCCGCGTCCTCGCTGCGCGACCGGCTCACCCCACGCGAGACCGACGTGCTCGTCCTCATCGCGCGGGGCCTGTCGAACGACGAGATCGCGGCCTCGCTCCACCTCTCGGGAAACACGATCAAGACCCACATCAGCAGCCTGCTCGCGAAACTCCACGCCCGCGACCGCGCCCAGCTCGTGATCGCCGCCTACCGGTCCGGCCTCGCCACGGTCACGGCGGAGTGAGGAACCCGGCGATCCGGAGAAACGGCGGGTCCCTGTCGGATCGGGCCGGGGCTGTTCGTTGAAGGTGTGAGAGGGCGCCCACGAGGGATGTCCCCAGGGTCGAGGAAGAGAAGGATGACGAGCATGAAGCTGACGACCATCACGAACGTATCCGTCGACGGCGTGATGCAGGGACTCGGGCAGTCGGACGAGGACCGCAGGGGCGGGTTCGAGCGCGGCGGCTGGGCCCTGCCGCTGTTCGACGGTGAGGCCGAGGCGTTCCTCGGGCAGATCTACCAGCGCGCCGACGCGTTCCTGTTCGGCCGGCGGACGTACGAGATCTTCGCCGGTTCCTGGGGCGTGATGCCGGATCCGGAGAGCAACCCCATCGGCGGCCCCCTGCACGCGCGGCCCAAGTACGTGGCCTCGACCACGCTCACCGACCCGGGATGGGCGGGCACGACCGTCCTGTCCGGCGACGCCGTGGACGCCGTGCGGAAGCTGAAGGCCGAGCGGGACGGTGAGCTGCAGGTGCACGGCAGCGGCGCGCTGGTCCGCAGGCTGCTCGACGAGGGCCTGGTGGACGAGATCACCCTGTTCACCTATCCCGTGGTCGTCGGCCAGGGCACGCGGCTGTTCCCCGCCACGGGCCCGGACCTGGCGCTCGACCTGGTCGGCTTCCGGGCGTTCGCGAGCGGCATCACGAGCCAGGTCTACCGCCCCGCCGGACGCCCGCGGTACGCCGGCCCGGACCTCGCGTCATAGCCGCCCCTCGTACGACCGACCGTCACGCAGGAGATGACCTGACATGCAGTACCTGGTTTCCGTGATCGACGACAGGACCGCCTCGGCCACGCCGGAGGAGATGTCCGCCATCAACGCGTTCAACGACCGGCTGGTGGCCGAGGGCCACTGGGTGTTCGCCGGCGGCCTGGCCTCGCCCGGCACGGCCACCGTGATCGACAACCGGGGCGGGGAGGCGATGCTCACCGACGGGCCCTTCCTGGAGTCGAAGGAGTACCTCGCCGGTCTCTGGATCATCAGGGCTCCCGACCTCGACGTGGCGCTCAAGCTCGCCGCCGAGGGGTCCAAGGCGTGCAACCGGAAGGTCGAGGTACGGCCGTTCCTGGGCGGGTGACCGTGGCCGACGTCCGTGAGGCGATCATCCGGGCCCACCACGAGGAGTGGTCGCGCGTGGTGGCCGCGCTGGCCAGGCGGTTCGGGGACCTCGATGTCGCCGAGGAGGCGGCGGCGGAGGCGTTCGCGGCCGCTGTCGAGCGGTGGCCGGCCGACGGCGTGCCTCCCAGCCCTGGCGCCTGGCTGGCCACCACGGCCGGCCGCAAGGCCATCGACCGGGTCCGGCGCGAGAGCAAGCGCGCGGACAAGCAGAAGGAGGCCCAGCTGTTGTACGACGACGACCCGGCCGAGCCTCTCGGAGCGATCGACGACGACCGGCTCCGGCTGATCTTCACCTGCTGTCATCCGGCGCTCGCGATGGAGTCCCGCGTGGCGCTGACGCTGCGCCTGGTCGGCGGCCTGACCGTCGCCCAGATCGCCCGTGCCTTCCTGGTGCGGGAGACCGCGATGGGGCAGCGGATCACCCGAGCCAAGGCCAAGATCAAGGCGGCTCGCATCCCCTACCGGGTGCCGTCCGCCGAGGACCTTCCGGCACGCGTCTCCGGCGTGCTCGCCGTCCTCTTCCTCGTCTTCAACGAGGGCTACCTGGCGACCGGCCCCGACACCGATCCCGTACGCCCCGACCTGACCGCCGAGGCGATCCGGCTCGGCCGCCTGCTCCGCACCTTCATGCCGGAGGACGGCGAGGTGGCCGGGCTGCTGGCGCTGATGCTCCTCACCGAGGCCCGCCGCACCGCCCGGGTCTCGGCGGGCGGCGAGCTGGTCGCTCTCGACGAGCAGGACCGGGGGGCCTGGGACGCGGCGCTGATCGCCGAGGGCCATCAGCTGGTGCGCGAGCGCCTCGCCGCTGCCGCCGCCGGGGCGGCTCCGGGCCGCTACCAGATCCTCGCGGCGATCAACGCCGTGCACACCTCCGCCAGGGACGTGCGCGACACCGACTGGTCGCAGGTCGTCGCCCTGTACGACCAGCTCGTCCGCCTCGACCCCTCGCCGGTCGTCGCCCTCAACCGGGCCATCGCGGTCGCCGAGCTCGACGGCCCGGAGGTGGCGCTGGCGGCCGTCAACCGTCTTGAGCCCGAGCTGGCCGGCTACCACGCCTACCACGCGACCCGCGCCGACCTGCTGCGACGGCTGGGCCGGGGCCGGGAGTCGCGCGCGGCGTACGACAGGGCCATCGAGCTGGCGGGCAACACCGCCGAGACCGCGGCGCTGAGCCGCCGCCGCGACCGGCTCCGGTAGCGCCCGCGGGCGCCGTGCCGGCGCCCGGAGACTCGGCCCGTTTCTGGCGGACATTCTACGTTCACCATCTGTTGTGACATCCGACGTTGGACGTAGGATGTCTTCTCCCCCAGCTACTCCAGCCAGAAGGGCGAAGACATGCACGATGGCTATCCCCCGGAGAGCCGTACCGGGCGCTTCCTGCGGCGCCGGGCGGGCGCCGTGATGGCGCTCGCAGGCTTACTCGTCGGCGCGTTCGCCGCGCCGGCCGCCGCGACCGGCGACAGCGCGCCGTTCGTGGACGAGCAGGTGATCTACAACCGGGGCGACTCCGGCTACAGCTGCTTCCGGATCCCCGCCGTGGTGCGGGCGGCGAACGGCATGGTCCTGGCGTTCGCCGAGGGGCGGGTGAAGGACTGCGGCGACGACGAGGACATCGACCTCGTGCTGCGCCGTTCCGCCGACGGCGGCCGGACCTGGGGGCCGATCCAGGTGATCTCGGAGGGCAACGGCACGACCCACGGCAACCCGGTGCCGATCGTCGACGGGCGCACCGGCCGGGTCGTGCTCGTGAGCACCCGCAACGGCGCCGAGCCGTGCCCGAACGGCTGTGACCGCGACCCGTGGGTCCAGTTCAGCGACGACCACGGGGCCACCTGGTCGGCCGCCAGGGAGATGACCGAGGGCAAGCGCCCGGAGTGGAACTTCTGGTACGCCACCGGCCCGATGCACGGCATCCAGCTCACCTCCGGCCCGCACGCCGGCCGGCTGGTCGTCGGGGCCAGCTTCGAGAGCTGGGACCGCGTCGGCAAGCACGTCTACGGCACCCACCTGCTCTACAGCGACGACAGCGGGGTGACCTGGAACATCGGCGCCGAGACGGCCCGCGACGACGGCACGGTCATCGCCCAGGAGGTCACCGTCGTCGAGCTCACCGACGGGCGGATCTACGCCTCGGCCCGCGAGCGCGGCACCGACGAGGGCAGCCGGGCGTACGCGACCAGCAGCGACGGCGGCAGGACGTGGGACGCGCCGTTCCGCACCGTGCCGGCGCTGGCGACGACCGACGTCCAGGGGTCGCTGCTGCGCTTCGACGACGAGCGCATCCTCTTCTCCTCGCCGATGCACCCGGGTGCCCGGGAGGCGATGGGCATCAAGTCGTCCTACGACGAGGCCCGCAGCTTCGAGACGTGGGACGAGGGCAAGGTCTTCCACTGGGGACCGTCGGCGTACTCGGACATGGTGCGGCTGGACGGTGACGAGGCGGCCCTGATGTACGAGGCGGGCAGCGTCTCGCCGTACGAGCAGATCCGGTTCGCGCGGTTCAACGAGGCGTACCTGGAGACGCCGAACGGCACCCCGCCCGGCATCCCCGGCCCGCCCGAGCCCGGCCCGACGACGCCGGACACCTCGCCGCACCGCAACGCGGCGTACGTCCGGGGCGGCGCACAGCCCGCCGACGGGCGCTTCGGCGGCGGGCTGGCCCTGGACCGGGTGGACGACCGGGTGGAGGTGGCCTTCGACGACTCCATCGACCTGGGCGGCAAGGACTTCACGCTGACCACCTGGGTCCGCTACACGGAGAAGACCGGCTCGCACGCGATCCTCTGGTTCCACCGGGTGGACCGGGGCACCAACCCGCCGGGGCTGTGGCTGCGGGCCGAGCCCGCCAGCAACCGCATCCGGGCGGTGCTCTCCGTCGACCGGTACGACGTGACCGTCCAGTCGCCGAGCGCGTACAACGACGGGCAGTGGCACTTCGTGGCGCTCCAGCGGGCGGGCGGCGAGCTGCGGCTCATGGTGGACGGCGTGCAGGTCTCGGCGGCGGCGGCGCCGGCCGGGTCGCTGACTCTCGGCAAGGAGTTCGGGATCGGCGGAATCCACGTCGGCCAGCGGATGGACGGCGCGGACCGCTTCCGCGGGACGCTGGACGAGCTGCGGGTCTACCGCCGCGCCCTCAGCGGCACGGAGCTGGACCTGATCCGCGAGCGGAACCTGCCGATCGGCGGCCGGCTCGGGCTGCGGCTGCCGTTCGACCACGTGAACTGAGAAAGCGAGTCATCGCCCCGCGCAGGACATCCCATGTCCTGCGCGGGTGGTGAACGACCGAGGCTCACCCGGTGGCCAGGCCGTGCAGTCGTCGTAAACTTTCCGTACCGCCTGGCCGTCCGGGACCGAGAGGTGGGATGTTCGACCACAACGTCTTCCGAGCCTGGAGGCAGCATGCCTGCGCGTGACGGCGCGTCGCTTCAGGAGCGCATCGTCGCCCTGATCCACGAACGCGGGCTGGCCCCCGGATCGCCGATGCCGACCGAGGTGCAGCTGATGGAGCTGCTCGGCGCGAGCCGCAACAGCGTCCGCGAGGCCGTACGGGCGCTGCGGGCCCTGGGCATCGTCGAGATCCGGCACGGCCACGGGACGTTCGTCGGGCACGCGTCGCTCGACGTGCTGACGCCGTCGCTCGCCTTCCAGGTGCGCTCGGGGCCGGGCGGCGGGATCGACGCGCTGCGCGATCTGGTCGAGGTCCGCGAGCTGCTGGAGACGGGGCTGATCGGCCAGGTGGCCCGCACCGCCAGCGCCGCCCGGCTCGCCGCGCTGGACGCCCTGGTGAACGGCATGGACCGCGACCGGGAGGCCGATCGGGCCTTCCACGCGCTGCTGTACGAGTCGAGCGGCAACGAGCTGGTGCTGCAGCTGATCGGCCTGTTCTGGGACGTCTACCACGAGGTCGAGCCGACGCTCGGCCCGCCGGAGGAGCGGACCGAGGAGATCGTCGTCAACCACCGCCGGATCGTGACGGCGCTCCGGGCGCGGGACGCCGAGGCCGCCCGGGAGGCGATGCGGCTGCACTTCCGCGACGTGAAGGCGCGCATCGCGCGGGCGAAGGCGCCGCCCTCACCCGCGCCGACCTGACCCCCAGGGGCCGCCCGCCCGCCGCCGGGCGATTCAGCGGATCCGGGCGAGGTCGATGAGCACGTACTCGTTCTTCAGCTCGTACGCGATCAGCCGGTCGTAGGGGTCGAGCCCCGGTTGGACGGAGACCTGCCGCCCCTCGGCGTCCGGGCGCACACCGAGGTCGCCGGACCGGCCGGTGGTGAGGTCGAGCAGCGCCTGCACCCCGGGCCGCACCTGGGCGGTCATGAACCGGTCATGGGCCAGGCCCGGCGTGGAGTCCGGAAGAGCGCGTTCCCCCGAGCCGTCCCGGAGGCGGTAGAAGGGCTTCCTGCCGGGGCCGCGGCCGACGCAGGCCGTCACGCCGCAACGGATGTCCTCTTCGCCCGGGCGGACGAGCGCCTGGCTGGTCTGCCCGGTTTCGACGTTGAGGATCCGCTCGAAACTGGGCTCGTTGTCCGGTGTGTACGCTCCCGGCGTGCCGACCCAGGGCCACTTCAGGATGTGGTGGCGTCCGGCGCCCTCGACGGGCGTCACGGCGCCGCCCTCCAGCGGGAGGGTGAAGACGCCGCCCTCGTGGAGGGAGAAGGCGATCTTCCCGCCGGTCACGACGAGCTTGTCGCCGCGTCCCTCGACCGGGGTGTCGGTCTTGACGGCGGTGGGCTTGCCGCCCGACAGCGGCACGGACCAGAAGCTCGTCCGCATCTTGTCGATCGTCTGCCACACGAGCTTCCCTTCGCCCACCGCGAACCCCGAGGCGAACACGCCCTTCGGCGTGCGGATGTCGGTCACCTTCCGCGTCCGGCCGGTCCGCAGGTCGTAGGTGTGGACGGCGTCGGCCTTCTCGAAGCTCTCCCACGTCTCCAGCAGGACCGTGTGCTCGTCGAGCAGGGTCAGCGGCCTGCCTCTGCGACCGTCGGGAAGCTTGGCCGGGATGGTGTGCACCGCCTCCGGCCACACCTGGGCGACGGGGTCGGGAACAGCGGGCATGGCGGGCAGCGTCATGGCCGGCGACGGCGTCGCCTCGCGGGCAGGCCCGGCCGCGACCGGTGGATCGGCGCCCAGCGCCTCCCTCAGGCCGATCCCGCCTCCTCCCGCGACGACCACCACGGCGACGGCCGCGAGGATGGCCTGGGTCCGGGCCCTGCGGCGGCGGGAGCGGGTCAGGACCTGGGCGGCGTATCCGCCCGGCGCGCGGGGGGCGCGCCGCGCGGCACCCCCGATGACCTGGGCGAGCTCACGTTCGTACGCTGTTCTCGTCGCGTCGTCGCTCATCGGGGCGTCCTCCTCCGGGCGGGCATGAGGTGCGGCATGGCGGTGCGGAGCCTGCTCAGCCCGAGTGAGGCATGGCTGCGCACGGTTCCCTGGGAGATCCCCAGGAGCGCGGCGATCTCGGCGTCGGTGAGCTGCTCGTAGAAGCGCAGGACGAGCACGGTGCGCTGCTTGCGCGGCAGGCCGCAGAGCGCCTGCCACAGCTCCTGGTCGCCCTCGTACGGCAGCGCGTCCTCCAGCGGGATCTCCGGCACGGCCCACGTGAGGTGCTCGCGGCGCCGGCGCCGCCAGACGCTGATGTGCAGCCGGGCCATGATCATTTTGGTGTAGCTCTCCGGGTCGTCCTTCTTGCGCACCCGTGACCAGGCCCGGTGCAGCCTGACGAGGGCCTCCTGCGTCAGGTCGGCCGCGTCGTGCGCGTTGCCGCTCAGCGCGTAGCCGTAACGCAGCAGCGCGTCGGCACGCTCAGTGACAAACTCGACGAAACGCGAGTCGTCTTCCACTTTGGGTTCGCCTTTCCGTGGTCCTTCACCACGTAGACGGCCTCACCCTCCGATTCGTTGAATCGCCCTCCCGCCGTCGATCGTGACCGGGCCGCCGGGCGTCCCGACGGTCAGCTCGGAGCCCGCGATCGCGACTTCGGGGGCGGCGGTGCCCGGCACGATCAGGGTCAGGACGTCGGACGCCTCCGCCGACTCCACGGTGACGGTCCCGGCGGTGCGCAGGTAGCCGGGCGAGACCGTACCGGGGCGCAGCCGCAGGCCATCGGCGGGGAACTGCAGGAGCGTCACCCGCCAGTCCCCGTCGCCCAGCACCACCGCGCCGCCGGTCCGGGAGACGACCGTGAGCGCGGGATCGAAGTGCCACAGGCTGCGCAGGGACCCGGCGGGCACGCTGTCGTGCACGGCCAGCAGGTCCGGCGCGTGGCTGACCAGGACCCGCCTGGTCCTGGGCACCCCGTAGGCGTCGTCGGACAGCTCGAAGCACTGGCGGGCGGGCCCGATCGACGACTCCAGCAGGCGGGTGCGTGTGCCCGGCCGGAAGACACCGGTGACGACGGGCACGTTGTGCGCCTCCGGCGAGCGCGTCCAGTCCACGTACGGAGTCCGCTCGTAGGAGTGGAAACCGGCCTCCACCAGGATCCGGCGCCCCTGGGCGCTGTAGGTGACGCCGAGGTGGTCCTCGTGCCCGTGCAACGCGCGTCCCGGCCCGAACCGGATCGAGTAGTAGGCCGAGTCTGGATCGTTCCAGGCCGTGCGGCCGAAGACGTACCCGGCGTCGAACACCCGCACCACCGGCCCCTCCTGCGCGAACCCGGTCGCGCGGGCGTCGGCCGGGCTGTCCCCGATGGGGACGAGGCGGCCGTCGGGCTGGGTGGCGTGGGCCACGTACGCCTCCAGCGCGGACCTCCTGGCCACCAGCCGCGGGGGCGGTTCGGCGCCGCTCTCCCTGATGGCCCGCAGCGCCACGCCGAGCCGCCGGTGCACGTACAGGCCGTAGCGGGGAGCCTGCTCGTGCAGCGCGCCCTGGTCGTCGACGGCGAGCTCGGCGGAGACGGTCATCCTGTGTATGGCGAGGTCCCGCCACTTCACCCGGCCGAGGCGGCAGCCGACGACCAGGAGCGCGATGTCCTGGTCGAGGCCGTGGTTGTGGCCCGCGCGGTAGAGCGCCGGATCGGCCAGGACCTCGCCGTGCTCGGCCAGGCAGTCCAGGAGCCACCGGGCCCGGACGTGCTCGCTCAGGCAGACGAGCACCGGGGCGCGCAACGCCACCGGGTGCTCGGCCCAGGCCCACGGGCTGACGCCGCGGCCGCCGCGCGGGTTCGCCCGCGCCCACTGCCCGGCCAGGTCGGTGGCCCGTCGCAGGTACGCCGCTTCCCCCGAACGCTCGTACTCGGCGACCAGGCGGCCCGCCCAGCGCAACGCGTGCAGGTTCAGCGCCCAGGAGCGGTTGCCGTGCGGGTTCGCCGTCCAGTCGACGACCGCGCCGAGGTCGACCGGCGGCTGCCCGGCGAACGTGACGCGCCCGAGCATCACCTCCTCCACGTTGCTCAGCGGGAACTGGTCGCTCAGGCAGATGGCCTTGCCTGAGGTCGTGCGGGCATGCCAGAACACGTCATGGCTCCTGATTTCGGGCACGCGGCAGCCACGCGCCGCGCGGGGATGAGTCAGCGGGGGCCTTGGTCCGTCCAGCCGGCCACCAGGACGATCTCGGAACGTCCCGCCCGGTCGTCCGTGCTCGACAGCACCTGCGAGGTGGCCGGGTCGATGATCAGCGTGCGCCGGGCGCCCGACGGCAGCCCGAAGGAGAACGCCGCACCGCGACGCCCGCGCGCGTCCGCACGCTCGCCCAGGTAGCGGACGCCGGGCAGGTCGGCGAGCGCGCGGTAGGCGGCGGCGCGGACCTGCGGCGGCGACGGCTTGGTCCAGAGCAGCCCGCCGAGCGCGTCGGCGAGCAGCCCCGCGTCCGGCAGCATCGCGGCCACCCGCTCCCGCAGCGCCGCCGGGTCGGCCGGCAGGTCCCGGATCTGCGCGTACGTCATGGCCCGCCCCGCCATGCTGAACGGCGACCCGCCCTCGACCCGGGTCACCCGGCCGTCCTCGGAGATCCACGCCCGGCCGTCCCTGGTCGCCCAGAGCTCGGTCTCCTTCGTGCCGTCGCGCAGCTTCCTGACGTGCCAGTACGTGCCCTCCGCCGACGTGGACGCCGCCGTGGTGGCCGCCGCGAGCAGGATCGACCGGCCGGGCAGCGGCTGCTCGGGCGCGCCGGGGACGATCAGGAACAGCGCGAGCGCCGCCGCCACGACCGGGACCGCCAGCCACGGCAGCCGCCTGCGCCTGCGCCGGGCCGCCAGCTGCCGCCACACCCTGGCCTGGGCCTGCGGGTCCGGGCGAGGCTCGCCGTACAGATCGCGTACGAGGTCATCCACGGTCGGCCACCCCGCCCAGCCGGGCCCGCAGCTTCTTTCTCGCCCGGTTCAGGCGGGAACCGACGGTGCCGTACGGGATGCCGAGCGCGTTGGCGACCTCCTCGTGGCTCAGCCCGGCCAGGGCGACCAGCAGCAGCGCGTCGCGGTCACGCAGAGCCAGCTCGGCCAGGGCGGCGGCCAGCTCCGGGCGCAGGCTCTGGGCGCTGACGCGGACGGCCACGGAGTCCTCGTGCCCCGGGGAGTCGGCCTCGGGACCGAGCCGGCCCAGGGCGCGCAGGGTGCGGGCCTCCAGGCGGCGGTGCTTGCCGATGAGGTTCGTGGCGATGCCGTACAGCCAGGCCCGGACGCTCGCGCGGTCCGGGTCGTACTGCGCGCGCTTGCGGTACGCGGTGAAGAACGTCTCCGCGACGATGTCCTCGGCGTGGTCCTGGCCGAGCCGCTGGGCGACGTACGTGTGGATCTCCCCGTAGTACGTGCCGAACACCTCCTCGAACCGTTCAGCGTCGAGCGCCCCTCGCGCGCGGGCCGCCCAGGGCACAGGGGTCAGGATGGCCTCCGCCGTCATGTGCTGCCTTCCGATGCATCAATGGTCATCGTTTATCACCCGATGCCCCGGATTCCTTTCACACGGGTCGCTTCATGTGCCGATCACCGGGACTCGGGAGGACGGGCGGGATAGCCTGCCGGGATGACGGCAGAGCGACCGATGCCCACACAGGACGACGTGCTCGGCTACTTCGACACGCTGTCGAACTGGGGCCGGTGGGGCGACGACGACGAGCTCGGCACCCTGAACCACATCACCGACGACGTCCGGCTGGCGGCGGCCCGGGCCGTGCGCCACGGCAGGAGCGTGTCATGCGCATGGGACGTCGCCGTGCCCGAGGACATGGAGCGGGCGACGACCGCGTGCCCGTGCGCCGCCGACATGCCGGGCGCCGAGAACATGCCGGCGCCCGGATTCCGCAACGACCGGCGCTGGGGCTTCTCCACCGAGCGGCTCGGCCTCATGTTCCACGGCAACACCATCACCCACATCGACTCGCCGTGCCACATCCTCTGGGACGGCACGATGTACAACGGGCGCCCGCACGCGCTGGTCGACGCCGCGACCGGATCGGCGTGGGCGTCCGTCACCGCGGCGGCGAACGGGATCGTCACCCGCGGCGTCCTGCTGGACGTCGCCGCCGTCCGCGACGTGCCCTGGCTCGAACCCGGCCAGGGCGTCTTCCCCGACGACCTCGAGGCGGCCGAGCGTCGCCAGGGCGTGCGCGTACGAGCCGGCGACGCGGTGCTCCTGCGGACCGGCTACGGCCGCTTCCGCCACGAGAGCGGCGCGGCCGGCGGCTTCACGCAGGCCGGATGGCACGCCGCCAGCCTGCCGTGGCTGCACGAACGGCAGGTCGCGCTGATCGGCGCCGACACCCCCCAGGACGTGCAGCCGTCGGGGTACGACGACGTGCTGATGCCGGTCCACGCCGTGAGCCTGGTCGCGATGGGGCTGTGGATGCTCGACAACTGCGACCTGGAGGCGTGCGCGGCCACGGCCGCCGAACTCGGCCAGTGGGACTTCCACCTCGCCGTCGCCCCGGTCCGCTTCGCCGGCACCTCCGGCAGCCCGGTCAACCCGATCGCCACCTTCTGACGCGGCCCTCCCACAGCCCGACGACCTCCCGTGGATGGGCACCTACGTCGTCAGCCTCCTGGAACACCCGGTCTACTTCGACGTGCACACCGAGACTTCGGGGACGGGGGATGGTCGCCGCGCGGGGTTCTCGTGCGGGGACGTTCGGCTGTCGCCGGGGTTAGGCGCAGGTCTTCTTCTCCGGGGTGCAGAACGTGACCTCGGGGTAGCTCGCCGAGGGCTTGTCCAGCAAGGGCTGCGGCTTCTTGCGCAGGTGCTGGTCGAAGAAGGCCGCCACGTACTGACGGGTGATGGCCAGGGCACGGACGCCGGAGATGTCGGAGCCGTCGTCGAACCCGATCTGGTCCGCCAGCACGCCGAGGTCGGTGAAGGACGTGTGGGCGGCCCCGGTCACGAGCAGCCAGCGCTTCCAGCCGTGCAGCCCCGCCCAGACGCGCTCCCAGCTCGCGGCGGAGCCGGGCTGTCCGGGCGTGAACGTGGCGGGCTTGCCCAGCAGGAGGAACGGCCGGGACAGCCCATCCTTGGGGAGCACGGTCTCCACGCTGCCGTCGACGTCGATGCCGGCGCGCAGCCGGCGGTCGGCGGCCAGGGCCGCGAGTGCGCTCGCGCCGCCTGCGGACTGGCCGGACATGGCGATCCTGGCGGTGTCGATCAGGCGCGCCCCCTTCCACTTCGGGCGCGCCCCGGTCAGTTCGTCGAGGACGAAGGAGACGTCGGCGGCCCGTCCCTTCTCCAGCTTCTGCCAGACGGTCGGGTCCTTCTTCATCTCGCAGGTGACGCAGGTGGTGACCCGCCCGTCGGGGAAGGTCTGGGCGACGTTCTCGTACGTGTGGTCGATGGCTGCCACCATGTACCCCCGGCTGGCCAGGTCCTCGGCCAGGGCCGTCAGCTCGGACCTGGGCTTGCTGTGCCCGGGGGACAGCACGACGAGGGGCAGGCTGCGGGCGCGTCCCGCGGGGCGGGCGTCGGTGAAGGCGTTGGTGCGCACCTTGCTCAGCGTGTCGGCGGGGATGCTGGTGAGGCCCCCGTCCTTGAGGAGCAGTTCGGACTCCTTGGGCGTCATGTACTGCGCGCGATGGCGGCCCGGCGCCTTGGCCGGGTACCACAGCGAGACCATGAGCTCGCGGGCCTTGGCGCTGGGGACCCAGGGGTCGGCGCGCGAGGTGTCCTTGAGGTGCAGGGACGTGGTGCCGACCGGCAGGGAGCCGGTGGGCGCGGGCAGGTGCGGCTCGGCGGCGCTCGCGGCGCTGCCGGTGAAGGCGGGGCCGGTTAGGGCGAAGGCGGGGGCGGCCGGGCCGACTCCGAGACCGGTGGCGGTGATGGCGAGGACGAGCCCGGCGGCAGCGGTGAGCCGCCAGGGCCGGCGCGTCGCGCGGGGGGTGGCCCGGGTCTGGCGGTCGATCATCTGACTCATGCCGAGCGACTATACCTCAGGGCTATACACTCGATGTATAGCCCCGCTAGTTGGGCCAGCGGCCGGTGGCCTTGGCGGCCTCGATCGCGGCGCGGCCCGCCGGGCGCATCCGGCCGGCGGCCGTCAGCGCCTCGGCCTTCGCGACGTTGATGCGGGACCACGGGCTCCGGCGGGCGCGCGGCGAGTAGCGCTGCAGGTAGTAGTCGCCGTCGTAGGCCCGGCGGTGGCTGTCGATCCAGCCGTGGCACAGCGCCTCGTCCAGCGCCTCGTCGAGGGTGACGGTCCTGGCGCGGCTGTTCTTCTTGGCGATCAGCAGCCAGACGTCGCGGGCGCTGTCGTGGTGCTCGGCGAGCCAGGCCCGCCAGGCGTCGGCGTCGTCCAGGATCAGGGCGTTCAGCGTCGGGGCGGTGTCGGTCATCGTGCTCAGCCCTTCCGTCCCGTGAGGACGTCCGTTCGGCGGCTTGTGAGATCCATGCTTCCAGGCAAAGTGCTCAACGAGTGAGCACTTTGCCTGGGCGAATCTCAGGAGCAGCGCCAGACGGCCGCGGCCGGCAGGTGGTTCGGGCCGGTCGTCGCGCCGCCGATGGTGTCGTCGTCCCCGACCGTCGTGACGGAGGCCGCGCCGGGCAGCTCGCCCACCGGCGTCCCGAACCGCCAGACCTGGTACGGCGTGGCCGTCAGCGCGCTGACGACGAGCCCGTTCCTGTTGATCTGCTCGGCCCGCGCGCCCTCGGGCATCAGGTGCGGCTGCCCGTCCCGGTCCCAGTACGCCGGGCGGTTCGGCTCGGAGCCCACCCGGAGCGATCCGGCCACGAGCCCGTCGGAGATCGCCAGGGCGTACCCGAACTGCAGGTCCGGCGGCTCCGACAGGCGGATGAGCCGGCCGTCACGCCACAGGTGCGGCCACGGATCGGCCGAGCTGCGCTCCATCAGCAGGGTGCCGTCGCGGTCCACGCCGACCACCCTCATGTCCTCGGGCAGGCCCGTCACCTCCTCGACGACGCCGGGCCGGTCGTACGGCCAGCGCACCACCACGTGGGTCATGGTCCTGCCCTCCCAGACCACGGCGCGGCCGTACACGTCGCCGTTGCCGGTGATCCCGAAGGCCCGGCTGTTCAGCTCCGCGCCGGGCAGCGGGGTCAGCCGCTCCCGCCGGCCGTCGCGGATGCGGAAGGAGATCGCCGAGGCCTGCCACAGGCCCGTCACGGACAGTCCCGCGATGGTGCCGTCGCCGTTCT
Source organism: Nonomuraea sp. NPDC049725 (assembly GCF_040674795.1). NCBI lineage: Bacteria > Bacillati > Actinomycetota > Actinomycetes > Streptosporangiales > Streptosporangiaceae > Nonomuraea > Nonomuraea sp. NPDC049725. The sequence continues at coordinate 116,555 of NZ_JBFANJ010000007.1, forward strand.
GGGCCACGACCCGGTCGGCGCCGTGGCCGGACGACCCGTAGTCGATGACCTGGCCGTTCTTCCAGGAGATGATGTGCCAGCCGGAGTCGGGGAAGTAGGCGCTGCCGGAGTAGCCGCCGTGGTGGTCGGTGGCCTGGACCTGGTGCTGCGTCGAGCCCGCGGGCGCCGGGAGGGCCTGCATCCGCCAGGTGCACGCCGATCCGGACGCCGCCGCTGCCTGGGGCGTGGCGACGAACGCGGCGACGACCAGCATCGCCGCCATCACGATTCTGCCTGTCATGACACCAGTCGATCGCGATCGGCGGGGGCGGGCATCTCCCTGAATGCGCCGGTATCGGCCCGCCGGAGATTTTTCGTGGCCGGATGTCGAGAACCCGGCGCCGGCTCCGTCCCTGGAGTGAAGTGACGACGACGACACCGGAGGAACCGCCATGCGAGCGAACGAGATCACCGAGATCCTGAACCGGCCCATCAGCCAGGAGCTGCTGGCACGCGACGTGACCCGGCTGGCGTACGTGGCCAAGGACGGCACGCCGCGCAACGTCCCGATCGCGTTCGTCTGGAACGGCTCGGAGATCGTCCTCTGCACCGCGACGAACGCCCCGAAGCTTCCGGCCCTGCGCGCCAACCCGATGGTCGCGCTGACCATCGACACCGAGGTGCACCCGCCCAAGATCCTGCTCATCCGGGGCCGGGCCGAGCTGGAGGTGGTCGACGGCATCCCGGACGAGTACCTGCAGATCAACGGCTCGTACGAGATGACGCCCGAGCAGCGGGTCGAGTGGGAGGCCGAGGTGCGGGCGCTCTACGACCGGATGGTCCGGATCGTGGTGACCCCGACCTGGGTGAAGCTGATCGACTTCGAGACGACCCTGCCGAGCGCGGTCGAGGAGCTGATCCGGCAGCGGGCCGAGCGCCAGAGCGCCTGACGGCGCGGGCTTCGCGGCACCGGTGGGGAGTGTCGCACATCACGTTCTGACCGAATGAGCGAAATGGTCAGTCGGTCGTACCGTGGAATCATGGACATCACGAAGCAAGATCGCCGGGTCCTGGTCGTCGGGCTGGGCATCAGCGGGATCGCGACCGCGCTGCGGCTGCGGCAGATCGGCTGGAAGCCGGTCATCGTCGAGCGCGCCCGGGAAAGGCGGCAGGGCGGGCACTTCATCGCGCTGTTCGGCGCGGGCCGGGCCGCCGCCGGCCGCCTGGGCGTCCTGGACGCGATGACCGATCGCGGCGCCGACGGCGCCAGCTACGACATCGACCGCTCCGGCAGGCGGCGGCCCGGGCTGAGCTTCAAGGACTTCCCCGGCCGGCCGTGGGTGATGACGCGCGGCGACGTGGAGGAGGCCGCGTTCGCCGCGCTGCCGCCGGACGTGGAGATCCGCTACTCCACCGTCCCGGCGCGGATCGAGCAGGACGCCGGCGGGGTGGACGTGACGCTGACCGACACCGTCACGGACACCTCGACCGTCGAGCGCTTCGACCTGGTCGTCGGCGCGGACGGGCTGCGCTCCACCGTGCGCCGGCTGGTGTTCGGGCCGCCCGAGGCGTACCTGCGCCGGATGAACTACATGGCCGTCGCCTTCCAGCTGACCGGCCCGCTCCCGGGGTTCGGCCAGGGCGACTCCGTGGTCCTGACCGAGCCGGGGCGATCCATGTGGATCTTCCCGTTCCGGCACCGGCCGCCGATGGTGCTGCTGAGCTACCGTACCGACGACGTGGACGCCGAGTTCACCTCGACGGTCGCCGAGCGCGTACGCGCGGCGTTCGGCCCGGAGCCCGCCGGCCCCGCGCTGGGGGCGGCCCTCGACAGGCTGGAGTCGGCCGATCAGGTGCTGTTCGACTCGGTCGAGCAGGTGCGCATGGACCGCTGGCACCGCGGCCGGGTGGTGCTCGTCGGCGACGCGGCCTGGTGCGTGAGCCTGTACGCGGGGATGGGGGCGTCGGCCGGGATGGCCGGGGCCGACCTGCTGGGCACCATGCTGGCCCGCCACCCCGGCAGCGTCACCGAGGCGCTGACCCGCTGGGAACGGCGGCTGCGTCCCACGATCGAGTACTTCCAGGGCAACGGGATGCAGATGCGCAGCCTGTTCGTCCCCGCCACCCGGTACGAGCTGGCGCTGCGCCGCGTGATGCTGCGGGCGAGCAAGCTGCCGGTGACCTCCTCGCTGTTCGTCCTGTGGCAGTCCAGGGGCAAGGCCGCCCGGACGAAGGAGACGGACTTCGCCCACCCCGGCCTCGTCCGGCAGCCCTTCGCCGGGCCACGACCCGCGCGGGTGTGACGCCGATGGCGTGCGAGCGCGTGCCGGCACGGCACAATCGTTCGCACACCCCTTCGGCAGCGGCAACGGGAGCGAACGATGAAACGCCCGGCGGACCACGACTCGGACAAGGCCCCGGACAAGGCCGCCCGGATCCTGGCCGTCACCCGGGACCTGGTGCTCCGGCGCGGCGTCAAGGGCGTGACCGTGGCCGAGATCGCGGAGAAGGCGCACGTCGGCAAGGGCACCGCGTACCTGTACTGGGCGACCAAGGAAGACCTGCTCATCGACCTGTTCGCCCGGGAGTTCCTGGAGGTGCTGGAGGCCGACATCGCGGCCCTGAGCGCCGATCCGGACCTGGCCCGGCCGCAGCGGTTCTGCCCCCGCCTGATCCGCAACGCTGTCGAACGCCCGTTCATGCGGGCCCTCCAGGCGAACGACGGCGACCTGCTCGGCGTGCTGGCCGGGCATCCGCGCACCAAGGAGCTGCTCGTCCACGTGGGCCCGGCCGCGCTGATGTACACGGTGCTGCCGGTGTGGCGCGAGCACCGCCTGGCCCGCGCCGACTGGGCGCTGGACGCGCAGGCGTACGCGCTGCGGGCGGTCATGGCCGGGTTCCTGGACTCGGCCACCAGCGGGGGCGCCCCGGGCGGCATCACGGTCGCCGACGCCGACGCCGTCATGGCCGCGACGGTGACGGCCCTGCTGGGGGGCGAGCGGGCGAGCGCGGCCGACGTCCACGCGACCGCCGCGGAAGGGCTGCGGCTGCTGCGCGAGAAGCGCGAGATCCTGCTCTCCCTGCTCGCCGTCAAGCGCGAGTAGGCGCGTCCCGGTCCGGCGCCACGCCCAGGGCCAGCAGCGCGGTGTCGTCGTCGACGCCCTCGCCCAGCTCTTCCAGCAGCCCGCTCATCGCGGCGATCGCGGCGGCGGGCGTGGCCGGGGCGATGCGCCCGGCGAAGGCGAGCAGGGCCTGGTCGCCGTAGCGGCCGTCGTCGCCGGAGCCGTCGGCGGTGCGCGCCTCGATCAGCCCGTCGGTGTAGAACAGCAGCGTGTCGCCGGGCCGGAGCTCGGCGTGCACGGTGACCGAGGGCGCCTCGGGCAGCAGGCCGATGAGCACGCCGCCGGTCGTCGGCAGGTAGTCGGCCCCGCCCCCGGCACGCAGCAGGATCGGCGACGGGTGACCGCCGCCCGCGAACGTCACCGCGAACCCGTCGCCGGTGCGCGTGAGCACGCCCGCGATGACCGTGCAGTAGTACGTCTCCTCGTCGACCTGGCGGTCGTACATGGCGGTGTTGAGGATGGCCAGGAGGCTCGTGGGGTCGGGGTCGTGCATGGCGGAGGCCCGCAGCGTGTAGCGGGCCAGCGACGCGACGGCCGCGGCGCCGGGGCCGTGACCGCTCACGTCGCCGAGGAAGAACCCCCAGCGCCCGTCCCCCAGCGGGTAGAGGTCGTAGAAGTCGCCGCCCAGGTCGTCGGGCGAGGCCGTGTGGTAGTGGGCGACGGCCTCCAGCCCCGGCACGTCCGGCAGCGCCGGCGGCACCAGGCTGCGCCGGAGCGTGGCGAGCACGTCCTGCAGCCGCCGCCGCTCGGCCTGGGCGGCCTCGCGCGCCCGGTCGGCGAGGGCGCGGGCGGTCTCGGCCTCCTCGCGGGCGCGCAACAGCTCGATCTCGTACGCGCGCCGGTCGCCCCCGTCGAAGACGGTGCTGCGGATCAGCAACGGCCTGCCGTCGGGGCCCGCCCTGACCTTGGAGGTCACCAGGACCGGCAGCCGCTCCCCGCCCGCGGTCCTGAGCTCCAGCGCGATGCCGCCGATCTCCCCCTGCATGCGCAGCAGCGGGGCGAAATGGGTCTCGTGGTAGAGCTTGCCGCCGACGGTGAGCAGGTCGGCGAAGCGCATCCGGCCGACGACCTCGTCACGGGCGCGGCCGAGCCACGTCAGCAGCGTTTGGTTGATCTTGACGATCCGGCCGTCCATCAGCGTGGACACGTAGCCGCAGGGCGCGTTCTCGTACAGGTCCACGGGGCTGTCCTCCAGCAGCGCCGCGAACTCCGGTTCCGCAGGTCGGTCCATCTCCGTCACACCGCGTCACACGCTTTCACGGGCGAAGGCGGCGATGGCGGCGGCCGTGGCGTCGGGGGCGCTGAGCTGGGGGCAGTGCCCGGTGGCCGACAGCGTGACGATCCGGCTGCCGGTGATCGCCCGGTGCACGTACGCGCCCACCTCGCGCGGGGCGATCAGGTCCTCGGCGCAGTCCAGGATGAGCGTCGGCACCCGGACGCCGGCGAGGTCGGCGCGGCTGTCGCTGAGGAAGGTGGCGCGCGCGAACGTCCGGGCGATGTTCGGGTCGGTGCGGCAGAAGCTGTTGGTCAGCTCTTCCCCCAGCTCCGGCCGGTCCGGGTTGCCCATGATCAGCGGCGCCATCGTGGCCGACCAGCCCAGGTAGTTGGCCTCCAGGGAGGCGAGCAGCTCGTCGATGTCCTCGGCGCTGAACCCGCCCCGGTAGCCCTCGTCGTCGACGTAGCGGGGCGAGGGGACGAGCAGCACCAGGCCCGCGAACCGGCCGGGCTCGCGCGCCGCGCTCATCACGCCGACCATGGCGCTGACCGAGTGGCCGACGAACACCAGGTCGCGCAGGTCGAGATCGCGGCAGATGTCGAGCACGTCGGCGGCGTAACCGTCGAGGGTGGCGTACCGCTCCTCGCTCCAGGCGGACAGGTCGGAGCGGCCGGAGCCCACGTAGTCGAACAGCACCACCCGGAACTCCTGGGCGAGGACGGGCGCGACCAGCCGCCACAGATTCTGGTCGCAGCCGAATCCGTGGGCGAGCATGACGACCCGCCCGTCCTGCGGTCCGATGACCCGGACGTTGTTCCTGCTCCGCACGTCCATAACCCGAATTATCACATCCGCGCACGTCAGAGCCCGCGGAAGGAGCGCCGGTAGGCGGCCGGGGTGGTGCGGACCAGGGCGTGGAAGCGCCTGCGGAGGTTGGCGGCCGAGGAGAGGCCGACGCGGGCGGCGATCGTCTCCACGGGCAGGTCGGTCTCCTCCAGCAGCGTCCGGGCGGCCGTGACGCGCTGCTGGAGCAGCCAGCGGCCGGGGCTGACGCCGAGCTGGCCGGCGAACCTGCGGGCCAGCGTCCGGGGCGCGATCCCGGCCTGTCCGGCCAGGTCGTCGAGGGTGAGGGGCTCGTGCAGGCGTTCGGCGGCCCAGTCGAGGACGGGGGCCAGCGACTGCGACGGGGGAGCGGCGGGCGGCACGGTGCTGTACTGGAGCTGCCCGCCTTCGCGGTGCGGGGGCATGACCATGTGCCGGGCGACGTGCGTCGCGTAGGCGGCGCCGTGGTCGGCCCGCGCCAGGTGCAGGCACAGGTCGATGCCCGCCGCGGTGCCGGCGCTGGTGGCGACGTCGCCCAGGTCGACGTAGAGCGTGTCGGGCTCGACCCGCACGTCGGGGAAGCGGGCGGCGAGCGCGCCGGCGAGCCTCCAGTGCGTGGTCGCCCTGCGGTGGTCCAGCAGCCCGGCCTCGGCCAGGAGGAAGGCGCCCGAGCAGATCGCTACGATCCGGGCGCCACGCCGGTGCGCGCCGCGCAGCGCGTCGAGCACGGCGGGCGGGGCGGCCTCCCGGTGGCGGTGCCAGCCCGGGACCACCACCGTGTCCGCCGCGCCGAGTGCCGACAGGTCCTGGCCGACGACCATGTCGTAGCCCGCCAGGGTCGGCACGGCCCCGGGCCGTTCGGCGCACACGGTGAACGCGTATCGTCCCGGCAGGCCGGGGCGCGACAGGCCGAACACCTCCGCCGCGCACGCCAGCTCGAACGTGGACTGCGGCGGCAGGACCAGCGCCACCACCCGATGCATTCGCATGGCAAGAAAATACCTGTAGGAGACAATCGTGACACTGGCCCCTAGGCGGTTGCCTTCACCACGATGGGGACATGACGCACGACGCCCCTGACATGCAGGTCCTGAACGTCGACGAGGTCGAACCCGTCGAGGTCGTCCCCGGCATCATCCGGCGGCGGCTCCCGGCGACCGCCTGGGCCCGCGGCTGGATGTACGACTTCGCCCCCGGCGCCGAGTGGCCCGAGGTCGACGTCCACGAGAGCGAGGAACGCTACTACGTGATCTCGGGAGAGTTCGTCGACCGGGGCCGGCGGCTCGGGCCGGGCAGCTACGTGGTGTTCGCGCCGGGCAGCACGCACCGCCCGCGCACCGAGACCGGCGCCCGCATGCTGGGCATCAGCATCCTCGCCGGCCCCCTGGATCAGGCGGGCGTGAGCGGCCTCGACTCCGGCGCCGGCCGGCCACCCGCGTAGCGGGCGGGCAGGATCAGCAGCGGGTTGTCGTCGAGGAGCACGTCCGGCGGGCCGAACCGGGCGGCGACCTCCCGCAGGTCCGGATCGTCGAGGAGGAGCAGGCGTCCCCGGTCCACGAACAGCTCGCCGTCGAGGTGGACCGTCGGCCGGTCGATCTGGCAGTCGCAGTGCGCGAACCCCGGAGCGGTGGTCTCCGCCACGCCGCCGGTCAGGGCGTCGAGCCCGCAGTAGAACGCGCCAGCGTGCTTCTCGCGCTCGAACTGGGTGCCGCCGGCGATCCGGACCTTCGGGTTGAGGCCGATGAGCGCGTGCCGCATGTAGTAGCCGCCCGGCGCGCGGCGGCGGATCTGCTCGGCCGCCGCCCCGCCCTCGATCGCGCTGACCCGGTTGTCCCGCAGCGTCACCCGTACGGGCTCGTCCGGGACCCCGGTGAAGGTGGAGTCCTCGACGACGAGCACGCCCTCGGTGTGGGTCGGCCAGAAGTTGGCGCCGCCGTACGGGAAGGGCTGCCAGGTGCCCGTCTGGATCGGGCCGCCGTCGGGGGCGAAGGTGAGCCCCGACATGGTCAGGTCCGTGCCCGAGGCGGAGGTCACCCGGATCGTCGCCGCCTCGGTGAGTCGGCTCAGCGCGCGCTGCTTGAGCGCGTAGAAGAGCTCGTTGGGGAACCGGGCCCCGGTGAGGAACGCCCCCGCGGTGGCGGCCATGTGCAGCGACGCGAAGCGCACGGGCATGGCCATGACCTGGTCGAAGAAGAGCGGCGCGGTGTGCACCTCGGCCCACCAGGTGGCGCTGACGACCACGTCGGCCTGGCCGACCGCGGCCACCTCGACCTGCAGCGAGGGCTCGGCGTCCCACCCGCCGGGGCTGAACGGCGGCACCGACAGGATGCGCACGTCCGCGCCCTCGTAGGCGGCGCCGGCGGCGACGGCCTGGATCACGACCGGGTCGGCGGTGTGCTCGGTCAGGATCAGGACCCGGTCGTCCGGCCGGAGCTGGACGTGCCGCAGCAGGTTGCGGACCCCCGGCATCAGCTCCGCGATCGCGTTGGGGGCGGCGGGCGGCTCGGAGACATAGCTGAACGGCGACGATGCGTACGGAGTCGTGGTCACCCGGGTTTCCCCTCTTCGCGGCCGGTCCGGTGGTGGCGGGGGAAGCCCGGCGAAACTACTCTTCGTGGTTGTCATCTTACGGTACGCGTTAGGGAGCCGGGGTGCCGAAGACCTCGGTGACCAGGCGCTGGGTCGCCTGCTGGAAGGCCGGGCCGAGCGACAGGGCGGCGTCGTCGACGTAGTTGAGGGCGGCGGTGAGGGTCGTGCCGCCGTCGGGGGTGCTGTACATCAGCGCCGCGTGCCCGGCCATGCCGCCGTTGTGGGTGATGACGGTGCCGCCGCCCGGCACCTCCTGGACGAACACGCCCAGGCCGTAGCCGGCCTTGGACTCCGGCGTCAGCATCTCGGCCAGCAGCTCGGCGGGCAGGAGCCTGCCGCCGACCAGCGCGGAGATGAACGTGTGCAGGTCGGCGGTGGTGGAGATCATGTCGCCGCCGCTGGAGATCCACGACGGGTTCTGCGCGGTGACGTCGACGGTCCGGGCCTGGCCGTCCTCCTCGTAGCGGTAGTAGGCGTGGGCGTGCGGGGCGGGGACGCCGGTCTCGGCGGTCGGCTGGAGGGTGCCGGTCAGGCCGAGCGGGTCCAGGATCAGCCGCCGCATCTCCTCGGCCACTGGGCGGCCGGTGACCTGCTCGATCAGCAGCCTGGCCAGCACGTAGTTGGTGTTGGAGTAGCTCCAGTCGGCGCCCGGCTCGAACCGGGCGGGCTTGGCCAGCGCCACCCGTACCAGCTCCTCGGGCGCGTAGGTGGTGAACCGGCCCTCCACCCACTCCTGGCCCGCGGTGGTGGCGGGGATGCCGGGCACGTACGTGCCGTCGGGGTCGAAGTCGCCGGTGAAGTTGAAGATCCCGCTGGTGTGCTGGAGCAGCATCCGCACCGTGATGCGCCGGTCGAGCCCGAACTCCGGCAGGTGGTCGTCGACCGGGGTGTCGAGGGCGATGCGGCCCTCGGCCACCAGTCCCAGCACCACGGTGGCGGTGAAGGTCTTGGTGTTGCTGCCGATCCGCACGTGTCCGCCGGCGGGCGGCCGGGCGGCGCCGCCCAGCTCGCTCGCTCCGGCGCTGCCGGTCCACGTGCCCCGCTCGTCGTGTACGCGCAGCGACACTCCGACGAATCCGGAATCGACCATCTCCTGGATGGCCTTCCGCAGCTCCGGGCGGTCCTGCTGGATGGGGGAAGACATGGCGGTGTGGCTCCTTCGCGTGGGGTGAAGTCAGGCGGCGTCGAGGGCTTCGGTGATCTTGCGGGCCATGTCCGCCAGGGCGGGGCTGGGCTCGCCCTTGTGGATCTGGGCCGCCGCGTCCACGGCGACGAGGACGGTGCCGCGGAAGTTGGCCGCCTCGGCCGGGTCCTGCTGGTTGAGCAGGCGCATCGACTCCGTCAGCGCGGGCAGCACCTGGTCGGCCAGCTCGGCGACGGTCCTGCCGTACTTGACGCCCTTGGGGGCCTTGGCGAGCACGTGCCCGACCGGGCCGGTCGCCGAGGTCAGCGCGATGGACCCCTCGGTGGCGACCCTGTGGGCCGAACCGGCGGCGCCGGCGGCGGACATCAGGGAGACGGCGCCCCAGGCGGCGACGCGGAGGGTGAGCTGGTCCTGGTCGGTGAGGGTGATCGACATGGTGGCGGGTTCCTTTTCCTGGGTGGTTCCGGGTGATGGCTCAACCATCGCGGGCCGCCCTGACAGCGGGCCGCCTTCGCGCTGACGCGGCCGCTGACACCCGGGATCGCTGCCATGCTGTCTGTGTGGTGCCGATGGAGACGGGCCCGGGGCCCAGGCTGATCCTGCTGTGCGGGCTGCCCGGCGCGGGGAAGACGACGCTGGCCAGGCGGCTGGAGCGGGAGATCCCGGCGGTGCGGCTGTGCCCGGACGAATGGCTGGCCGATCTCGGCGTCGACCTGTTCGACGAGGACGTGCGCGAACGGCTGGAGCGGCGGTTCTCGCGGCACGCCGAGGAGCTGCTGAGGCTCGGGCAGACCGTAGTTCTGGAGTTCGGCTTCTGGACGCGGGCCGAACGCGAGGAGAAGCGGCTGCGCGCGCGTGCGCTCGGCGTCCCCGTCGAGCTGCGCTACCTCGCCGCGCCGCTCGACGAGCTGTGCCGCCGCCTGGAGGCCCGCGTCAGGGAGGGCGCGCCGGGGACGGTTGCGATCGGCCGGGAGCTGCTGGAGGCGTACGCGAAGCTCTTCCAGGCCCCCGACGCTGACGAGCTCGCCCTCTACGACCCGGGCGCCTGACGCTTCAGGCGGGCTGCAGGCGCCGCGCAAGCGACGGCTGGTCCACTGCCGGTGTCGGATCGGACAGGGCCGGCCCCCGTGCCCCGCCCTTCAACGTGAGGGATGAACGATGGCGTCGACCGTCTTCGGGCTGTTCGCCGTGATCGCGGTGATCGTCGCGGTGGTGATGTTCCTCGTGCTGAGGCGGCGTCCGCAGACCCGGGTCGGCGCGTACGTCACGGCCCTGTTCTCGCTGCTGGCCGCGGGGATCCTCGCCCTGGGGCACTTCTCGTTCGCGAGCCTGGAGTCGGCCGCGCTGAGCACCTTCACGGCGGAGGAGCGCGTGGCGGCGCTGCCGTGCGAGGCGGCGGTGCTGCGGGCCGACCAGACCGACAACAAGCTCAACGGGCGCTACATCTGGTGGCTGCGGCTGCGGGTCACCCCTCGGAACGGCAGCCCGTACGAGATCGACCGGACGGCCCGGCTCACCTCGTCGACGGGGGAGCGCCTGGAACGGGGGAACGTCGTGCTGCCGTGCCTGACGGCGCCCGCCGACCGCACCCGGATCGAGATCGCCGCCCTCGCCTGACCCCGTCAGGCGGCGCCGGGGGAGAGCGGGGCGGCGACCTGGCGCAGCTCGGACCGCATCGTCCGCTGGTCGTCGTCGCGCATCGCCCGCTGGTGGTCGTCGCGCTGGGTGAACATGTCGATCAGCGCCTGGACGGGCATGCCTGCCTCGGTGGGGTGCCGGAACTGCCGCTCGGGCCTGAGCCGGTAGTGGTTGCGGCGGCCGACCCGGATGCGCTCCAGGTAGCCGCCGTCCTCCAGGTCGCTCACGATGCCCTGCGCGGCCCGTTCGGTGATGCCGATCCGGGCGGCGATGTCGCGCATGCGAAGCTCTGGGTCCGCCGCTATCGCCAACAGCACGCGGGCGTGGTTGGTGAGGAACGTCCAGGAGGAACGCCTGCCAGCATCGTGGTCCATCGCCAGAACATGGTACAGGAGGAAGCTTCAACGACAGAAGGATGTCTACGGAAAATTTTTTCCGGTAAACTTCTCCCTATGACGGTGAACGGAATCGGCGAGCCAACGCGGTCTGGCGAGTGCGTTGCCGTCCGTTCCCTGGTCCCGCCCGAGCAGGTGCTGTACGTCGACCACCAGTTGCGCATCACGTGCACCCTGACGCCCGAGTCGACGGTGATCCGGCTCGCCGGCGAGATCGACGTCACCAACAGGCGCGAGGCGATGTCCACGCTGACCCAGGCCCGGCGCATCGACGACCAGCTCATCGTCGACCTCGGCCGGGTGACGTTCGCCGACATCTCGGTCGTCAGGGCCCTGACCGCCTTCGCCGCCGACGGCGCGGCCCACATCCGCAACGTCCCCGCCCAGATAGCCAGACTGCTGGACCTGCTCAACCTCCCCGCCTTCGACTGACCCCCTCCGGCGTGCTGCGGAGCAGGAGGAGGGCGGTGTCGTCCATGCGGTGTCTCGTGACCTGGCCGATGAGCGATTCGGCCAGGCTGTGCAGGGGCCGGCCGGGCGCCGGGGTGAAGCGGGCGGCCAGGGCGGCGATGGCGTCGCCGAGGTCCTGGCCGGGCTCCTCGACGAGGCCGTCGGTGTAGAGGGTCAGCGTGGAGCCCGGCGGCACGTGCAGGTTCAGGGTCGTGTACTCGGCGTCGGGGTCGATGCCGAGCAGCAGGCCGGGCGGGGCGTCGATCACCTGGGTGGGGGCGCCGGGGCGGCTGATCAGGGGCGGCGGGTGCCCGGCGCTGGCCAGGCAGGCGATGTGGCGGTCGAGGTCGAGCGTGAGGTAGAGGCAGCTGGTGAAGCGGTCGGGGGCGAGCTCGGTCATCATGCGGTTGGTGTAGGCGAGCACGTCGCCGCAGGTGGCGCCGGCGGTGCCGTGGGTGCGGATGGCGGTGCGCACCTGGCCCATGAGGGCGGCGGCGGTCATGTCGTGGCCCTGGACGTCGCCGATGACGGCGGCGGCCTGGGAGTCGCCGAGCCGGATGAGGTCGTAGAAGTCGCCGCCGATGTCCATGCCGGGGGTGGCGGGCACGTACCGGGCGGCCACGTCCAGCCCGGGGATCCTGGGCAGCGCGTGCGGCAGCAGGCTGGCCTGCATCGACTGGGCGAGCTGATGCTTGTTGTCGTAGAGCCAGGCGCGCTCGAACGCCTGGGCGATCAGCCCGCCGAGCGCGGTGAACGCCGCCCGCTCCTCCTCGCTGAACCGGTGCGGGCGGTCGAAGGCCAGCACGCAGGTGCCGATGGGGCGGCCCGAGGTGACCAGCGGGAGCACCGCCCAGGCTTCCATGACGGCGGACTCGGGCAGGTCCGGGTACGTCTGGAAGAGCTCGTCCCTGGTCGCGTAGAAGGACGGCCTGCCCGGGTCGGAGCCGCCGGGCGGGCTGACGCGGCGCAGCGCCGGGCGGCCGTCGAACTCCTCGATGAGCTGCCGGGTGTAGCCGCGCGCGGCGACCACGCGCATGCGGCCGCTCTCCCAGGTGATGATGGCCAGGCCCTGCGCCCCGTAGACGGGCACGACGTGGTCGGCGACGAGGTCGATCACGTCCTGGGCGCTCGTCGCCTGGGCCAGGCTGGTCGCCAGGTGCAGCAGCTCGTGCAGCCCGGCCGTGCGCAGCGGCTGCCCGCCGCCGGCGGCCGGCGGCAGCGCGGCCGCCGCGGTCGGCGTGATGCGCAGGGTCATGCCCGGCACGCTCGGGAACCACTGCAGCAGCAGTTGCCTGCCGTCGGGGCGGCGGGCGGTGACCCGGGTGGGCTGGTGGCTGACGACCGCGAGCCGGTACTGCTCCTCGTAGACCGGATCTCCCAGCCAGGGCACGGCCACGCCCAGCCGCCGGCCCACCAGCTCCGACGGGGTCGCGTCGAGCAGCTGCGCGCCCTGCGCGGTGACGAACGCCACGCGCGCCTGGGCGTCCAGGTGGCAGTAGCCCTCCGGCAGGGCGTCGAAGGCCCGCAGCGCGGCCTGCGCGGCACGCGGTTCGCGCTGGTGGGCGCGTACCGGGTCGAGGATCCGGGGATGATCCTCCGCGGTGATCGGACGGCCGCGCTCGCTGGCCCGGCGCAGCAGGTCGCCCATCGCGCCGCAGCAGTCGTCGACGACCTTGAGCTGGCGTACGGTGAGGTCGGCCGGGTGACCGGCGGGCCAGGCGAGGACGATCCCGCCCCACACGGCGCCCCCCGAGCCGAGCGGCGCGGTCGCCATCGCGAACGGGTACGGCAGCGTCAGCGCCACCCCGGGGAACTCCCTGGCCAGCGCCTCCCGGTCGCCGAACCACAGCAGCCGCCGGTCGCGCACCGACACCGAGACCGGCGCCGCGTCGTTGAGCCTGATGCTCGCCCACACGCGGGCGATGGAGACCGGCAGCCCCATGGCCGACACCATCCGCAGGACCTGGCCGTCCTCGTCGAGGACGTACGCGATGCCGATGTGGGCTCCCGCGCCGAAGACCGTCTCGATCAGCACCTCGTCCAGGCGGGACGCCTCGGTCGCCGCACCCGGAGCCGGGCCGTCGCCATCGTGCCGCGTCACGGCCAGCCGGGTTCATTCCACCGCATACCGCCAGGTTAGGAGGATGTGGGCATTGGGCTCTTTAACGCCGGGTTCGGATTCCCCCACGAGCCGGACGGCGAGCACCAACCACACGTCCGCTATCCCCGAAATCGTATCTATGCCCGATGCCGGAAATGCCGCAGAATCACCGCGGGGGGACACGATGCGATAGGGGAAGTCATGCGCACCGGAAGCCGGTCTGCGGGAGCGGTCCTCCTCACCCTCGGGTTCGTCACGCTGGCGCTGCTCGTCGCCTCCCTGGCGATCGGCCCGGCAGGCCAGGCGGCCGCCGCCCCGCCCCACCTGGCCGCCGCCGCACCGGCGCCCACAGGCCCGCCGCCCGGCCCGGCCGCCGGGGAGGCCGCTGACGGGGAGGCCACTGGAGGGGAAGCCGCTGGCGGGGAAGCCGCTGGCGGGGAGGCCGCTGGCGGGGAGGCCGTGGACACGACGCCGCCGACCCGGCCGGCCGGGGAGCGGCCGTGCCCGGTGCCGCTGGCGCCGTCCCCCACCGGCTACGCCTCCATCTGCTGGAACGCCTCCTCCGACGACACCGGCGTCGTCGCGTACGACCTCTACCGGCTGGACCCCGACGGGTTCACCCGCGCCGCCACCACGACCGGCACGGTCGGCGGCTTCTCCGGCGAGCTCGGCCGCGCCTACACGATGTACGTCGTCGCCAGGGACGCCGCGGGCAACGTCAGCCGCCCCTCCGGCCTGATCACGGTGACCGCGGTGACCGGCATGTCGCCCACCTCGACGCCCACCCCGCCGCCCGGCGACCGCCTGCCGCCGAGCAAGCCGACCGGCCTGCGTGACGCCTGCCTCCAGGACTACCACGGCGTCACCTTCTGCTGGCAGCCGTCGGCCGACAACGTGGCGGTGACCGCGTACGACGTCTACCGCGAGAGCGCCACCGGGTACGTCAAGGCCGGCACGCTCGCCGCCTCGACGTTCCCGAACTTCGCCGAATCCGGCCTTGTCACCGGGCAGCGCTACACGTACGTGGTGGTCGCGAGGGACGCGGCCGGCAACCTCAGCGCGCCGTCGGACCCGCTGTCGGCGCTGGCCAGGCCGGGCCTGCCCTCGCCCACCTCGTCACCCGGCCTGGAGTGCGCGGTGTCCTACCGGGCGGCGACGTGGGGCCCGACGCTGAGCGCCGAGATCACCGTGCGCAACACCGGCACGGCGGTGATCGACGGCTGGACGCTGACCCTGGACTACCCGGAGCCCGCCCCGCGCCTGGTCGCCGGCTGGTCGGCCGACTGGACCCAGAGCGGAGCGCGGTTCTCCGGCGCCGCGCGGTCGTGGAACAAGGTGCTGCGCCCGGGCTCGTCCACCCAGGTCGGCTTCACCGCCTCCCACACCGCCCCGGCCCCGGCCCCGGTGAGCTTCACCCTCAACGGCAGGCCCTGCACCGCGGCCTGACCGCGGCCGCCCGGTCAGGCGGCCGCGGCTGGGCTGGTCAGCGCAGGGCGAAGGCGCGGAGGGTGGTCTGCTTGACGCGGTTGCCCGCCGCGTCCCACGCCTCCGCCTTCAGGCTCACCGCGCCCTTGGTGGCGTGGTGGGCCGGGTACCTCACCCGGGCGGTGTGGACGCCGTCCCGGCCCCGCCTGAGGTCGGCCGGCTGCCAGGTGGCGCCGTCGTCGGTGCTGGTCCACAGCCGCACGCCCGCGATCGCCGGCATCTTCGCCGCCGACGGCCCGTGGTAGGCCTCCAGCTCGAACGTGTGCCTGCGCCCGGACGCCACCGTGTTGTCAGCGGACAGGCTGTCGCCGAGGTCGTAGCTGACGTAGACCGCCGGGGTGGTGCGGCACTGCTCGAGCGGCCCGTCGACGAACCAGGCGTAGCAGTTGGAGCCCGGCAGCACCTGGTCCCTGGCCGGCGGGGCGGTGAACGTCCACTCGATGTCCTGCAGCTCGTTCTTGGCCGTCAGCCGGTAGACGCCCTGCCCCTCGGGCAGCGGGTAGCGCGGCAGCTTGTCGAACCCGGCCACCGGGGCGTTCGGGATCTCCTTGCCGTCGCGGTAGAGGTGCAGGTCGTACCGGGGCGCCAGGTCGCCGAACGCGACGCCGTCGTCGCGCCGCTCCCCGACCCCGTTGACCATGGACGGGGTCACCCACAGGTTGCCGTCGTGCACGCAGATCGCGCACGGCAGCCCGATCACGAGCTTCTCCAGCGGGACGTCGTCCGGGCCGCCGCCGAGCGCGTACAGCTTGCCGGAGGCGGTCGCGGCCCCCGGCGTGCTCGGGGTGGCGAACCACTGCTGGCGGGTGCTGCCCGGCCGGTCGAACACGTCGGTGCGGTAGCGGGTCTCCTCCACCTCCGCGCCCGGCTCGGACGGCAGGAGCGCGGAGATCCCGGCCTGGCTCACGATCGTGGGGTCCAGCGGCCAGACCCACTGCGGCCTGCGCTCGGGCATCGGGGACGACCAGTGCAGCATGTTGGTGCCGGTGCCCGTGTAGGTGATGTCGTCGGTCCGCCACGTGCTGCGCCAGTTCATGTACTTCGTGTACGGCCCGGCGTGCACGTCGAGGTCGACCCGGTGGAGCTGGCGCTCGGTCACCTTGTAGCGCATCGACGCCGGGATGCGCCCGTCGGCGTACGGCTTGAAGACGTACGAGTACGGGGTGTTCGGCGTGCCCTCGGCCCGTACGGTCACCTCGCCGCGGCCGGCCGCCTCGCGGATCTTCTGGCCTTCGGCGTTGGAGACGTACGCGACGGGGATGTTGACCGGCTTGAACGGGCCGCTGAACGGCTTCTGCGTGATCGGCAGCGGGATCGGGCAGATGGACGCCCGCTCGTTGAAGGCGAGGACGCCGGCGGCGCCCGCGTCCCTGATCGGGCCCACGCGCTCGATCTGGAGTCCGCACGCCGTGCCGAAGATGCCCTCGGCGGGCTCCGCGTCGATCAGCACGAGCGCGCCGCGCAGGTCCTTGCCCGCGAGGTCCTCGGGACGGCCCTTGCCGGCGTCGACCACCCGCAGGTCCTTGACGCCGTCGAACGGGACGTACCCTCCGTGCACCTCGCCCGCGTCGATCATGTGGACCCGGGAGACCGGGTGCAGGGTGGTGCGCTTCGCCGCCCGTCCGGAGGCGCGCATGGTCATGGTGACCTCGGGGACGCCGAGCTCCCACTGGCCGGTGAACCGGAAGCCGCCCTTGGTGACCTTCTTCGTGGGCAGCGCCCACACCTTCTCCCATCCGCCGAGCGGGCGGCTCGACAGGAGTGAGCCGCCGAAGACCTCGCCGTTCGGCAGCGTGCGCTGGAAGAAGAGGTCGTAGGTGTTGTTCAGCGGCTGCGCGGTCTTGGGAGCGCTGAAGCCGATCTCGGTGGCCTTGCGGGCGTCGAGGGTGACCTCGGTGTCGCCGGTGATGGTCAGCTCGGGCTCGAACAGCCAGGCCCGGTTGGCGCGGTCGTCGCCGTCCACCCAGTCGAGCACCTGCAGCAGGCTGACGG
The DNA here is from genome assembly GCF_040674795.1 of Nonomuraea sp. NPDC049725. NCBI lineage: Bacteria > Bacillati > Actinomycetota > Actinomycetes > Streptosporangiales > Streptosporangiaceae > Nonomuraea > Nonomuraea sp. NPDC049725. The sequence continues at coordinate 133,488 of NZ_JBFANJ010000007.1, forward strand.
TGCCCGCCGGGACGCGGGTGACGACCAGGCCGACGTCGTCGATGCGGTGCGGGCCGAGCTCGCCCTTGGCGCCGTCGACGTCCACGACGCTCATGGCCGTCGGCGTGCGCGGCTTGCCGTCCCGGTCGAGCGTGCGGATGGTCAGGTCGTACTTGGGGACGTCGCGGACCGCGCCGAGCGGTGTGGTGAGCCGGACGCCGTCGGCCTCGGCCGTCACCGCGCCGCTGTAGGTGCCGATGGGGAGCTCGGCCGGGTCGAGCGTGACGGTGGTGCCGGCCGTGCCTCCGGCGGGGACGGTCAGCGTCGTGTCGGCGAGCACCGGCTCGGCGTCGCCGCTCATCGCCGCCTTGAGCGTGAGCGTGACGGGCGCGTCGCCCAGGTTGCGGTAGGAGATCTGGCCGGTCTTCGGCGCGCTGCCGGTCTCCAGCAGGCCGAAGTCCACGCCGCCGCTGTCGGCGAACACCTGCTGCCGGGTCGCGCGGTCCAGGTCCACCCGGCCGGCGCCCTGCTCGTAGACGGTGAAGCCGTCGTCCTTGGCGGTGGACATCAGCGCGGCCTTGAGCTGCCGCGCCGTCCAGTCCGGGTGCCGCTGCGCCATGATCGCGACGGCGCCGGCGACGTGCGGCGTGGCCATCGAGGTGCCGGAGGAGCCGGTGTAGTGCTCGTCCACCGGGGTGCCCATGGCGGTGCCGGCCGCCCGCGCGGCCACGATGTCGACGCCCGGCGCGGCGATGTCGGGCTTGAGCCCGCCGCCGGGACGCGGGCCGCGGCTGGAGAACCCGGCGAGCTGGTCCTGCTTGTCCACCGCGCCCACGGTCAGCGCGGCGTCGGCGGCGCCGGGCGTGCTGATCGTCTCGGCCTCGTACAGATTGCCCGCGGCGATCACGAACAGCGCGCCGGTCTCGGCGGTCAGGTCGTTCACGGCCTGGCTGAGCGGGTCGGTGCCGTCGCTGGGCAAACCGCCGAGGCTCATGCTGACGGCCTTGGCGCCGCTGCGCGCCGCCCACTCCATGCCCTCGATGATCCACGACTCCTGGCCGGAGCCGCTGTCGTCGAGGACCTTGCCGACGACGAGCTGCGCGCCGGGGGCGACGCCCTTGTGCTTGCCGCCCGAGGCCGCGCCGGTGCCGGCGATGGTCGAGGCGACGTGCGTGCCATGCCCGTGCCCGTCCTGCACGGCCTGATCGGGGACGAACGACCGGCTGTCGGCGATCTTCCCGGCCAGGTCGGGGTGTCCGGTGTCGGCGCCGGTGTCGAGAACGGCGATCTTCACGCCGGTCCCGTCCTGGCCGCGCTCCCACGCCTGGTGGGCGCCGATCATCGGGACGCTCACGTCCAGGTCGGCCTTGACCTTGGCGTCCAGCCAGAGTTTGGCGATGCCGCCGCCCAGCGTGGCGGGAGCCTTGGCCAGGCCCTGCCCGGAGTCCTGCCCGGCGCGTACGGCCTGCCAGAACGTGCCCGCCTCGGCCTTGGCGACGTCGAGGGCGGAGGCGTGGATGCTCTCCAGCGTGCGGGTGGGCTCGGCGGCGGGGACGGCGGCGGCCGAGCGCTTGACCTCGGCCTCGGCCTGGGTGCCGGGGTACTGCACGATCACCGGCAGCCGCTTGGCCACGTCGTCGGCGTAGCCGTTCTCGGCCAGGTACTTGACGTCGAACAGCCGCCGGTCGACCAGCCCCGCCTGGACGGCGGCGACCGCGTCGTCCGGCAGCACGAAGACGCCGTCCGGGGTGAACTGGGTGAACAGGTTGATCCGGCGGCCGTCCTGGCGGGTGCCGGGGGCCGGCTCGACGCGGTAGCGGCCGGCGGGGGAGCGGGTGAGCTGGACCTTGTCGCCGGTGATCAGCGTGACGACGAGCTTCCGGGCGCGCACCCCGGACAGGGCGACGTCCTTGGCGGGCTGCATATCAGAGGCCGGCGAGCCGGCGGGGGATGCGGCGGGGGTGTCCGGCGGCGTGGCGGTCGCCGGGCCGGCGGTCAGCACGCCGGCGAGCGTGGTGACCGCGGTCAGCAGGACCGCTGTCCGGCGCGCCAGCGGGGGGCGGGGCAGTGCCATGGTGGCCTTTCTGGCGGGGGAAGTGAGGGGTCAGACGGGTTCGAAGCCGTCCGGCGGGCGGGGCGGCTCCTGGGGCTCGCCGGTGTCGGAGGGGTCGTCCGGGTCCGGCTGCCCGGGTTCGTCGATGGTTTCGGACATGCCGAAAGTGTCGTGCAGCGGGATGGGGTGGGGTATGGGGTGCCCTATGGGGAAAAATCCCCAATTGGTGGGTCAGTCGCTGGGGAGGAGGTGGCGGGCCAGCTCGGTCCGCGACCGCGCCCCGACCTTCCGCATGGCCGCGCTCACGTGCTTGTCCACCGTCTTCGGCGACAGGAAGAGCTGCCTGGCGATCTGCTGGTTCGTCAGCCCCTCCGCCGCCAGCCGGGCCACCTGCTCCTGCCTGGCCGACAGCGCGTGGTCGCCGCCGCCCGGAGCGGGCGCGCCCTGCGCCGCCGCCCGGACGCCCCACCTGCGGCCCAGGCCGGTCGCGCGGTCCAGGTCCCAGCGCGCCCCGAGATCCGCGTACGCCGCGACGGCCCGGCCGAGCCGGACGGCGGCCTCGGGGGCGTCGAGGGCGAACAGGCAGGCAGCCGCCTTCTCGTGGGCCTGCGCGGCCTCGTAGCGGGCCGGGACCAGCTCGAAGGCGTCGGCGGCGGCGGCGAACTCCACGGCGGCCCGCCCCCACTCCTCGCCCGCCTCGGCCAGCAGCCCGCGGGCGTGCGCGAGCGCGGGCGCGGCCAGCGGCGCGTCGAGCCCGGCCAGCCGGGCGGCGTGCCGGGCGACGACGCCGCCCGCCTCGTCCGGACGGCCCGCCGCCAGCAGCGCCTCGGTCAGCGCGGGTAGCGCCCGGACCGCCACCGGCCACAGCTCGCTCGCCTCCCAGTGGTGGCCCGCCTCGACGGCCGCCTCGATCGCCGGCTCCGGCTCGCCCCGCGCGGCGGCCAGCCTGAGCAGCATCGCCAGCGGCACCACGAGGTCGTCGAACTGCCCCCGGGCCCGGGCCTCGGCCGCGGCGTCGAGCAGCGGCGCCAGCGCGGCCTCCTGGCGGCCCTGCACCGCGGCCAGGCAGGCGGTCACGATGTCGACGAGGATGCGCTCGTGCGGCTCGTCGCCGAACTGGTCGCGCAGCTCCTGCATCCGGTCCGGCAGCCCGCGCCAGGAGCCCTCGAAGTAGTCGGCCGCGGCCAGGTTGACCAGGCAGCGCAGTTCGAGCCGCCCGCGCAGGTCGGGCTCGGCGCCCTCCTCGACCGCCGCGGTCAGCAGCTGGCGGCCCTCCCGGTGGTGCCCGCTGAACAGGGCGGCGCCGCCGATCGAGCGGTACGCGTTCACCTCGCGGCGCAGCAGCCGCCGCCCGCCGGTCTCCCGCAGCAGGTCACCGGCCAGCGCGGCCCAGCGCGGGTCGCCCATCACCACGAAGATCATCGCGATCTTGCCGAGCACCAGCATGCGCATCGCCGGATCGGCCACGGCGGGCAGGGTCGCGAGCGCCCGCTCCAGCCACGACCGGCTCTCCTCGGGCGGCAGGCCGCTCGGCGGGCGGCCCACCCCGGCCATCGCCCACGCGGCCAGCCCCGGCTCCCCGGCCAGGTCCTCGGCGGCCCGGGCGAACGCCTCGCCGATGCGGGCGCTGTCGGTGCGGGTCCGCTCCAGGTGCAGCGCCAGCAGCATCCGCAACTGGCCGCGCAGCGGGGGCGGCACGTCCTGCTCCAGCGCGCCGGTGACCAGGTCGGCGACCGGCGGCGGGCGCAGCAGTTCCAGGGCGGCCCAGCCGAGCTTCACCGTCAGCTCCGCCCGCCGCGCCGCCGGCAGGTCGGCGTCGCGCAGCACCTCCTCCAGCAGGCGCGCGGCCTCGGCGTCGTCGCCCAGCCGCGATGCCTGCTCGGCCGCCTCGATGGCGGCCTCGACCCACTGCCCGGCCCGGCCCGCCCGGCGCAGGTGGTGGGCCAGCCGGCCCAGCGGCACCGGCCGCAGCCCCCGTACGGTGTCGGCGGCGGCGGCGTGCAGCGCCTGACGGCGGCCCAGCGGGATCGCCCCGTAGACCGCCTGCGCCGCCAGCACGTGACGGAACCCGACCAGCCCGCCGGTGTCGGCGAACAGCCCGGAGCCGAGCACCTCGTCGATCGCCCCGACGTCGTCCGGCCCCGACAGCAGCGCGAGCGGCACCGGGAGCTGCAGTACGGCGGCGCGCTCGGCCACCTCCTTGGCGCCGGGGGACAGCCGGGCCACCCGCTCGCGCACCGAGGCGCGCACGCCGCTCGGCACGTCCAGCTCCTCCAGCGCCCGCCGCGCCCAGCCGCCCTCCCAGCGGATGAGCGTGCCGCGGTCGCGCAGCAGCGCCAGCAACTCCTGCACGGCCAGCGGCAGGCCGGAGGCCCGCAGGCACAGATGCTCGGCGAACTCGGCCGTCACCTCCTCGGCCCCGAGGATCGCCGAGGCCATCACCCGCGTCTGGGCGGCGTCGAGCGGCGGCAGCACCAGATGCTCGGCCCTGATCGTGTCGGGGGCGCGCGCCGTGATCGCCCGCACCGCCTCGGACGCCTCCTCGCCCCGGTACGTCAGCACCACCCGCAACGTGCCGGGCAGCACGGACATCAGGTACGTCAGGAACTCCACCGTCTGCCCGTCGGCCCAGTGCAGGTCCTCCACCACGAGGACGGCCGGGCCCAGCGCGGTCAGCACCTCGGCCAGCCCCCGGAACACCCGGTGCCGCTCGGCCGCCCGGTCGTCGAGCGGCGGCGGCGTCGGCGGCAGCTCGGCGGCCAGCTCCGGCAGCAGCTCGCGCAGCGCCCCGGCGACCGGCGACAGCGCCGCCCCGGCCAGCTCGGACGCGCGCCCGCGCAGAGCCTCCACGACGGGACCCAGCGGGAACGGCTCCCTGATCTGCACGCAGGCCCCGGCCAGCACCCGCAGGCCCGCCACCGCGGGACCGCCCAGCAGCTCGGCCGTCAGCCGCGACTTCCCGATGCCGGCCTCGCCCTCGACGACGGCGACGGCGGGAGCCCCCTCGACCAGCGCGACGAGCCGGGCGAGCTCCTTCTCCCGCGCCACCAGAACAGGGGAGACCACCCGCCCACCACGCACCCGCTCATTCAACTGCACGCCCAGTCATAGATCAATGTCACCCCGGCCGCCCGGCTGCTTCCACGGCGGCCGGGCGGGGGCGTGGACTACTGGAGGCCGCCGCGCACGGAGGTGATGCGCCGGGTGTTGAAGCCGAGCCAGTGCATCCGGCCCGCGTAACGCGCGTGCTCGACCTTGAGGCAGCGGTCCATGATCACGGTGACGCCGCCGTCCTCGGCGATCCGCGCGGCCTCCTCGTTGACGACGCCGAACTGGCCCCAGAGGGCCGCGGCGCCGATCTCCACCGTGTCGCGGGCGATCTCCGGCAGGGCGTCCGGCGCGCGGAAGACGTTGACCAGGTCGACCGGGACGGGCACGTCGAGCAGGCTCGGGTAGCTGGGCTCGCCGAGGATCTCCGTCTCGCGCGGGTTCACCGGGACGATCCGGTAGCCGTGCCGCTTGAGGTAGTAGCCGACGAAGTGGCTGGCCCGCAGCTCGTTGCCCGACAGGCCGACGATCGCGATCGTCCGGGTGGCGTGCAGGACGCGCTGGATCGTCAGGGCGTCCTGGTAACGGTCGGGCGCGGTCATGCCGAGGCCGCCTTCACGCCGATCGTGGCCGCCACCTGGGCCAGGCCCTGTTCCAGGTCCCAGATCAGGTCGTCGACCGACTCGGTGCCGACCGACAGCCGCACGGTGCCGGGGCCGACGCCGGCCGCCCGCAGCTCCTCGTCGCCGAGCTGGCGGTGTGTCGTGCTGGCGGGGTGGATGACGAGGCTCTTGGCGTCGCCGACGTTCGCCAGGTGGGACCAGAGCGTCAGGCCGCGGATGAGGCCCTGCCCGCCCTCCCGGCCGCCGGCGCAGTCGAACGAGAACACCGCGCCGGCGCCGCGCGGCAGGTACTTGTCCGCCAGCGGCCGGTAGCGGCTCTCCGGCAGGCCGGGGTAGGTCACGCCGGAGGCCAGCTCGTGCGACTGCAGGAACGCCGCGACCGCCCGCGCGTTGCCGACGTGGCGGTCCATCCGCAGCGACAGCGTCTCCAGGCCCTGCAGCAGCAGGAAGGCGTTGAACGGCGACAGCGCCGCGCCCAGGTCGCGCAGGGTCTCGGCGCGCAGCTTCATCAGGAAGCCGTACTCGCCGAACGTCTCGTGGAAGCGCAGCCCGTGGTAGGCGGGCGACGGCTCCGCGATCACCGGGAAGCGCCCGTTCGACCAGTCGAACGTGCCCGCCTCGACGACGACGCCGCCCATGCTGGTGCCGTGGCCGCCGATGAACTTGGTCGCCGAGTGGATGACGACGTCGGCGCCCCACTCGATCGGCCGGCACAGGTACGGGGTGGCGAACGTGTTGTCCACGATCAGCGGCAGCCCGTGCTCGTGCGCGATGCCGGCCAGCGTCTCGATGTCGAGCACGTTCCCTGCGGGGTTGCCGATCGTCTCGCCGAAGAACGCCTTCGTCGCCGGCCGCACCGCCCGTCGCCAGGCGTCCGGGTCGTCGGGGTCGGCCCAGGTCAGGTCCACGTTCATCTTGCGCAGCAGGTGCTTGAGCTGGTTCACCGTCCCGCCGTAGAGGGCCGAGGACGACACGACGTGGTCGCCCGGCTGGAGCAGCGTGAACAGCGTCGCCGCCTGCGCGGCGATCCCGCTGGCGAACGCCACCGCGCCGGACCCGCCCTCCAGGTTCGCCACCCGCTCCTCGAACACGGCGACGGTCGGGTTCATGATGCGCGAGTACGTGTTGCCGTACTCCTGGAGGTTGAAGTACGCCGCCGCGGACTCGGGGTCCTCGAAGACGTAGCTGGTCGTCTGGAAGATCGGCACCGCGCGGGCGCCGGTGTTGGGGTCCGGCCGCTGCCCGGCGTGCAGCTGCCGGGTCTCGAAGCCGAACTCGCGGTCGTGTTCCGTACGGGGGATCCGGTCGTTCACCTGGGCCTCTTCCTCGACATCAAGCGGCCCCTCCGGGGGCCAGGAACCGGCGGATGACGGGCGTCTGCCGCGCCTCCTCCAGCAGGAAGCAGTCGTGGCCGTACGGCGCGTCGATGACCTCGAGCTCGACCGGCTTGCCGAGCGCGCGCAGCGCCTGCTCGATCTCCTGCGACGCCGACGGCGGGTAGAGCCAGTCGGAGCTGAAGGCGATCAGCAGCGTGCGCGCCGACACCCCGTCGAGCGCCCGCGTGAGCTGCCCGCCGTGCTGCCTGGCCAGGTCGAAGTACGTCAGCGCGCGCGAGGTGTAGAGGTAGGTGTTGGCGTCGAAGCGCTTGACGAACGCGTCGGCCTGGTGGCGCAGGTAGCTCTCCACCTCGAACTCCGGCTCGCTGATCGTGTAGCGCAGGTCGTCGGCGAACTGCAGCCGCCGGCCGAACTTGGTCTCCAGCGCGGGCGCGGACAGGTAGGTGACGTGGCCGACCATCCGCGCCACGCCCATGCCGGCGTCGGGCGCGCGGCCGGTGCCGTAGTAGCGGCCGCCCTGCCAGGCCGGGTCGCGCATGATCGAGTCGCGGGCGATCGCGTTCCAGGCGACGCCCTGCGGGTGCAGCGCGTGCGTGCTGGCGATCACCACGACGGCGTCGACCTGGCCGGGGTAGCGGACGGCCCACTCCAGCGCCTGCATGCCGCCGAGCGAGCCCCCGGCCACCGCCGCGAGCCGTTCGACGCCCAGGGCGTCGAGGAACGCGCGCTGCGTGCGCACCATGTCCGCGACCGTGATCACGGGGAAGTCCGGTCCGTACGGCCGTCCGGTCGCCGGGTCGATCGACGACGGCCCGGTCGTCCCCCGGCAGCCGCCGAGCAGGTTCGTGCAGACGACGAAGAAGCGGTCGGTGTCGAACGCCTTGCCGGGGCCGATCATGCCGTCCCACCAGCCGAGCCCCTTGCCGCCCGCGCTGTCGCGGTCCTGGGCGCCGAACCCGTCGCGCGTGCTCTCCGGCGGCGGCGCCTTGGCCCGGCCCGCCGCGTGGGCGTCACCGCTGAGGGCGTGGCACACGAGGATCACGTTGTCACGCCGGGGCGACAGCACGCCATAGGTCTCGTACGCGACCCGTACGGGATGCAGCTCCCGGCCGCAGTCGAGGGGCACCGGTCGCGGCAGGTCGAGGTATCGGGTCTCCACGGTGCCGACGCTGCCGGCCTGGTCGGCCGCGAACGTCGTGGCTGGCTGCGACATGGGGCTTATCCAACCGCCACCGGGGGTGTATGGTCAAATCCCTACCAGTAATACAGGGAGTGAGGGCGGGACATGACGACCACGGTCGCCAACGGAGTGAACGTGCAGGCACTGCTGGACGCGCGCGAGGCGCTGAAGGACGCGCCCGAGGCCGCGCAGTTCGTCTGGCGGGCCTCGTCCACCTGGCGCAACGGCGTCCACAGCACCACGACCGTCAAGGAGTTCTACGGTCTCGGGGAGGAGCGCGCCCACAAGAGCGAGGCGGTCTTCGACGCCGACCACCCCGAGGTCTTCGCCGCCGAGGACAACGGCGTCACGCCCATCGAATACCTCCTCGTCGGCCTGGCGAGCTGCCTGACGGCCGGCGTCGCGTCCGTCGCGCAGAACCGCGGCATCCAGCTCCGCTCGGTCGAGGCGACGCTCGAAGGCGCGCACGACATCCGCGGCATCCTCGGCGTCGACCCCGACGTCCGCAACGGCTTCAACGACATCAAGGTGACGTTCCACATCGACGCGGACGCCTCGAAGCAGGACATCGAGGCGCTGGTGGCCCAGTCCCAGAAGCGCTCGGCCGTGTTCGACGCCCTGACGAACCCGACGAACGTCACCGTCGACGTCGCCTGAGAGGGCCGAGCCATCGAGCACGTCACCACCGTCGTCATCGGCGCGGGGCACGCGGGCCTCGCGGCGAGCCACTTCCTCGGCGCGAGGTCGATCGACCACCTGGTGATCGAGCGCGGCGAGGTGGCCAACTCCTGGCGGCGCGAACGCTGGGACTCCTTCCGGCTGCTCACCCCCAACTGGCAGAGCCGCCTGCCCGGCCTCGCCTACGAAGGCCCGGACCCCGACGGCTACATGACCGCGAAGGAGGTGACGCAGTTCGTCGAGGGCTTCGCCGCGCTCACCCGGGCTCCCGTGCGGACCGGGACGGAGGTCACGTCCGTGCGGCAGGCCGGTGACGGCTACCGGGTGACGACCAGTCACGGCGAGATCGCCTGCCGGACGGTGGTCATCGCCAGCGGCGCGTGCAACCTGCCGTCGGTGCCGCCGTTCGCCGAGGCGGTGCCGCCGTCCGTCGAGCAGCTCACGCCGTACGACTACCGCGAGCCCGGCCGGCTCCCCGACGGCGGCGTGCTCGTCGTGGGCGCGTCGGCGACCGGCGTGCAGCTCGCCGCCGAGCTGCGCCGGTCGGGCCGGCCGGTGATCCTCTCGGTGGGCGAGCACGTACGGCTGCCCCGCACCTACCGGGGGCGCGACGTGCTGTGGTGGATGGACGCCTCGGGCGTGTGGGACCAGCGGCACGACGAGGTGCCGGACCTCGCGCGGGCCAGGCGGCTGCCCTCGCCCCAGCTCGTCGGCGCCCCCGGCCGCACGACGCTCGACCTCAACGCGCTCACCTCGATGGGCGTCGAGCTGGTGGGCCGCTGGGCCGCCGTCCGCGACGGCCACGCGCTGTTCTCCGGCGGGCTGCGGAACGTGTTCTCGCTCGCCGACCTCAAGATGGAACGCCTGCTCGACACGTTCGACGCCTGGGCCGGCGCCCACGGGCCCGACGTCGGCCCGCCCGAACGGTTCGAGCCGACGCGGGTGCCCGAGTCGGCGCGCCTGCGGCTGGACCTGCGCGGCGGCGAGATCGGCACGATCGTGTGGGCGACCGGCTTCCGCCCCGACTACCGGTGGCTCGACGTCGCGGTGCTCGACGGGAAGGGGCGGCTGCGGCACGACGGCGGCGTCGCCGACAGCCCCGGGCTGTACGCGCTCGGGCTGCCGCTGCTGCGGCGGCGCAAATCCACGTTCATCCACGGGATCGAGGCCGACGCCCGCGAGGTGATCGACCACCTGGCCGGTCACCTGGCCGGACGGGAGGCGGGCCGCTGAACCCCGGCCTTGGCGGGGCGGACCGATAGGGCCCAGGCATTGGATCTCCGGTGCCGGGCCGCCATACTTGCCTGGCGTGACTCTACGGATGGCGATCCTCGGACCCCTCGTCGCCTCGAGAGCGGGGGTCCCCGTCGATCTGGGCTCCACCCGGCAGCGCTGCGTGCTCGCCAGCCTCGTCCTCGCCGAGGGCAGGCCGGTGCGGATCCAGGAGCTGGCGGGCACCCTGTGGGGCGAGGAGGTCCCGGCCAGCGCCGTCAACGTCGTCCAGACCTACGTGAAACGATTACGCCACGCGCTGGAGCCCGATCGGGCCAGCCGCGCGTCCAGCCCGCTGCTGCCCCGGGTCGGCGACGGCTACGCCCTGGACCCGGGCCTGGTCGAGGTCGACGTGGCGCGGTTCCGTGAGCTCGCCGCGCACCCGGCCGGCTACGACCAGGTGGCGCGGGCGCTGGCGCTCTGGCGGGGCGAACCCCTCGCCGAGCTGCCCCTGCTGGCCGGGCATCCCCGGCTGACCAGCCTGGCGGGGGAGCTGGTCGACGCGCTCGGCCGCTTCGCCGGCGTGGCCGTTCGCGAGGGCAGAGCGGCCGACCTCCTGCCGTTCGCCGAGGACATCGCCCGCATGCTCCCGCTGGACGAGCGCGTCCACAGCGTCCTCATCCGGCTCTGCCTCGAAGGCGGCCGGCGCACCGACGCCCTGCTGCACTACCGGGAGATCAGCCGGCGCCTGGAGCGGGAGCTCGGCGTCCGCCCCGGCCCCGAGCTGAGCGCGGTCCACGCCACGGCGCTCCACGACGAGCCGGCCGCCCCGCCGGGCCCCGCCCGGCTCCCCGCGCCCGCCCAGCTTCCTCCCGACATCAGCGACTTCAGCGGCCGGCTCGAACAGGTGTCGGCGCTGACCCGCATGCTCGGCCCGGGGGAGCGGACCGCGATGCCGCTGGTCGTCATCACCGGCATGGGCGGGGTCGGCAAGACCACGCTCGCCGTGCACGCCGGTCACCGGCTGCGCGAGAGCCACCCCGACGGCCAGCTGTACGTGGACCTGCACGGGACCGACGGCAACGCGGTGGACCCCGCGTCCGTGCTGAACCGCATGCTGCTCGCGCTGGGCGTGGACGGCTCGGTGATCCCCGCCGAGCTGGACGAGCGCGCGACGCTCTACCGCAGCCGCCTGGCGGGCCGCCGGGTGCTCGTCGTGCTGGACAACGCCCTCGACGAGGCGCAGGTGCGCCCGCTCCTGCCCGGCGCGCCCACCTGCGCGACGGTCGTCACCAGCAGATCCAGGCTGCGCGGGCTGAGCGGCGGCCACCACGTCGACCTGGACGTCTTCCACCCCCAGGAGGCGCTCGACCTGCTCATCCACCTGGTCGGCGAGTCCAGGGTGCGGACCGACCAGGCGACCGCCAGGGCGATCGTGGAGGCGTGCGGCCACATCCCGCTCGCGGTCCGGGTGACCGGCGCCCGGATCGCCGCCCAGCCCCGGCTCAGCCTGGGCCGGTTCCACCGGGAACTGGGCGACGAGCGGCGCCGGCTCGACCAGCTCGCCGCCGGCGACCTGGCCGTGCGCGCGTCCTTCCGGCTCAGCTACGCCTCCCTGCCGGCCGCCGCGCGGCGCGGGTTCCGGCTGCTCGGGCTGCTGGACGTGCCCGACTTCGCCGACTGGGTGCTCGCGACCCTCCTCGACGCGCCGCAGGGCGAGACGGCGAAGATCCTCGACCTGCTCGTGGACGCCCACCTGGTGACCGTGGCCGGTGAGGACGAGACGGGCGAGTCGCGCTACCGCATGCACGACCTGATCCGCCTGTACGCCAGGGAGCGCACCGAGGCGGAGGACAGCGCCGAGGACCGCCGGGCCGCGCGGCGGCGCGCCTTCGCCACCTGGCTCGCGCTCGCCGAGGACGCCGACCGGCTGCTCGCCTACCGGACGCTGCTCCCGCTCCAGGGTGAGGCGCCGCGCAGGCGGCTGCCGGGAGGCAGGGCGGAGGCCATGCTCGCCGACCCCGTGCGCTGGTTCCAGAGCGAACGCGCCAACCTGGCGGCGGCGATCGCGCAGTGCGCCGACGACGGCCACCCCGACCTCTGCTGGAACCTCGCCGAAGCCTGCGTCGGCTTCTACGAGATGCGCGACCTGCTCACCGAGTGGCGCGCCGTGCACACCGTGGCGCTGTCCGCGTGCGAGCCGGAGCCGCGCGGGCGGGCGGTCCTGGCCCGCAGCCTCGCCTACCTGTCGTGCCTGCCCGTGGTGCGCCCGCAGGTCATGCGCGAGCACGCCGAGCTGTCCTTGCGGCTGTTCAGGGAGGTGGGCGACCGGCACGGGGAGGTCGACGCGCAGGTGCTGCTCGGCACCGCCCTGGTCGCCGGCGGGCTGGGCGAGGAGGGGCTGGAGCAGCTCCGGCGGGCCGAGGCGCTGGCCGTGACCCTCGGGCACGACGCCGAGCTGGACTTCCTCCACTCCGCGCTCGGCTTCATCTACCGCGAGCAGGGCAAGCTGGAGCTCGCCTCCCACCACCTGGAGCGCGTGCTGGAGCGGACCGAGGGCCGGCGGCTCAGCCGGTTGCGGCTGATGGCGCTGCGCTCGCTCGGGATGGTCCGCTTCTACCAGGGCCGGACCGAGGAGTCCCGGCACCTGCTGCTGGAGATGCTGAGGCTCGCCCGGCTGCTCGGCGTGCGGGTGAAGGAGCTGCTGGCCCTGCTCGTGCTCGGCGAGAGCGGGGTGCTGCTCGGCAGGCCCGACGCCGCGGGCTACCTCGACCAGGCGGAGGTGCTCGCCACGGACATGGGCGGCGAGTTCGCGCTCGCCCTGGTGCGGCGCGGCAAGGCCACCCGCGACCTGCTGGAGGGGCACGCCGGGCAGGCTCGGGACGCGCTGCTGGTCGCGCTGGAGGTCTTCCGCGGCCACGGGGTGCTGCACCTTCAGGCGATGGTGCTGAAGGCGCTCGGGCACGCGCACGCCCTGCTCGGGGAGTCCGGCGCGGCCCTGGCGGCCTGGCGGGAGGCGGAGAGCCTGTTCCGGCGCATGGGCAACGTCAGCGAGGCGGGCGAGCTGGCGAAGCTCGGCGAGAGCGTGTCCGGGCCGGGGTGATCCATTCGCCGTCCAGTCCCCGTCCAATCCGGGCTCCTACCGTGTGACAAGGATTTGTCAGGACACGTATGGAGCTTCGTATGATCTCGGTGTCTCTTGTGATCGACGATCCCGGCACGCTCGTCGCGGCCATGACCTCGCTGGCGGCCGATCCCGGCCTGTGCCTGCTGACCCGCGCCGGCTCCCTGGAGGAGCTGCGCCGCGCCGAGAGCGTCCCGGCCCACGTCGTCGTGGTCCACGCCGCGGTGAGCGGCCCGCCCGGCGGCGCGGAGACCGTACGCCTGCTCCGGGAGGAGGGACGGCTGGTCCTGTCCCTGGGGGACGGCGGGCCGCCGGGTGGCCGGCTCGCCGCCGCCATCCGCGCGATGGCGTCCGCCGGGCCGAGGCTGTCCGGCCAGGAGCGGGCGGTGCTGCTCGGCTACGCCTCCGGGCTGACCCTCGCCGCCGCCGCCCGGCGGGCCGGCATCCGGCCCGCGACGGCCAAGAAGTACCTGGAGAGGATCAAGCAGAAGTACGCCGACTGCGGCCGGAACGCCTACACCAAGCTGGACCTCGCCACCCGGGCCAGGGAGGACGGGCTCATCGGCTGGCCTCGTCCGGGACGCCCAGCGGGAGCAGGTAGAGCGCGACCTCGGTGACCCCGTCCACCGCGAACAGCTCGTGCGCCAGATCGTCGTAGAAGCCGCCGACGGGGATCGTGGCCAGCCCGAGGCCGGTCGCGGCCAGGGCCAGGTTCTGGGCGACGTGCCCGGCCTCCAGCAGCGCGAAGCGCAGGGCGCGCAGCCCGTACTTCGCCCGGAGCGCGTCGGTGTGCACGGTGAGCGCCAGCAGGGCGGGCACCCGGGTCAGGTCGACCAGCAGCGGGTGCCGCTCGGGGTGGCCGGTGGTGAACCACATGGACGTGGCCGCCGCCTCCGCCTGGCCGGGCGCGTCCGCGTACCGGTGCAGGCGGTCCCCCTGCCCGCCCACGCCGTACGTGCCCGGCGCCAGGCCGTCGACGGACCAGGCGATGAGCCGCAGCCGCACGGCGTACTTGCTGCCCGCGCTGGGGAAGGTGCGCGTGGCCCAGCCGCCGGCGCCGGGCCGCGCCGGCCCGCCGAACGCCTCGCGCAGGAGGGCGCCCAGCGTGGCGGCGGCGACCGGGCCGGTGTAGTGGCGGCAGGAGCGGCGCTCCCGCAGCGCCCGGCCGAGCGGCATGTCCAGGGCGGGGCCCGGGGGCAGCGCCACCGTGGTGGCCCGCCAGCCCGGATGGCCGGCGGCCGGCTCGCCGCGCTCGTCGTCGCCCAGCTCGGGCAGTTGCCCGGGCGGGTACTTCGAGGCTTCCAGGTAGCGCTGGTCCAGCCCGGCCTCGGGGGCCAGCGCGCCGGCGACCACCCAGCACAGCGCCCGTTCCTCGTCCGGTTGCACGCCCAGCCGGTTGCACAGCATGTGCAGCTGCGAGGCCCACACCGCCAGGCGGCGCCCGGCCGCGACGCCCCGGTCCGCCAGCTCGGCGTCCGCCCGCGCGACCACCTGAGCCCAGCGGGCGGCGAGCCCGTCGCCGTCGCGCACCGCGGCGCGGGTGCCGGTCAGCACGCCCAGCACCTTGTCCCGCTGCCGGGCGAGCATGGCCTCGGCGCGGGCCAGCGGGACGGCCGGGGGCAGCTTGGGCGTGTCGACGGCCAGCCGCCAGGCCGCGGCGTGCCTTCTCAGCCATGCCGCGCAGGCGCGCTCGTCCAGGCCCAGGCCGAGCGCGGTCGCGTACATCAGCGGGAGCGCGGTGTTCATCCGCGAGGCCGGGGAGCCCCGCAGCGCCTCCAGGACGATCTCGCTGGAGCGGCAGAAGACCTCCTCGGCCACGGAGATCGCCTCCGCCCCGCCGTAGCGCTCGGTCTCGGGCTCGTAGGCGATCTCGGCCACCGTCCCGTGCGGGGTCCAGCCCTCAGCAGCCGGGAACTCGGCGTCGCCGACGAGCGAGGCGAGCGCCTGCCGCAGCCCCTCGGGGTCGGCGACGGCGCGGGCGCGCACGCGCAGGTGCGGGCCGCCCTCCCCGTACCTGATGAAGAACCAGTCCTCCAGCAGGCCGTCGGCGCGCAGGCCGTCGAGCAGCGGGCCGGCCGAGCCGGTGAGGAAGGCGTCGTTGCGCTCCGCGTCCCAGTGCAGGAAGCAGTGCAGGCTCGTCCAGAGGTCGACAGCGGGCGTGGTCATCGGCGGGTCCACCTCGGCTCAGGGGAAGGGGTGCGGATGGAACGGCAGGTCCTCGTAACGGGCGGGCGCGGGCAGCCGGCCCAGCCGGGCGGGCACCTCCAGGAGCCGGGGCAGGTTCCTGGTGCGCCGGTAGACGTGACCGAACGTCATGGGCAGGGAGCCCGGCACGATCACCTTGGCGGCGTGCAGCCCGAGCCGGTCGCGCGTGACCGGCTCCGACTGGTCCGCGGCGATCACCTCCAGGCCCGCCGAGGCCAGCCGGTCCACCCACTCCTCCAGGTAGGCGCCCAGATCGCGGCAGGGCGGGGGCTCGGGCCACAGCTCGCGCCACGGCGCGGCAGAGTCGCCGCCGAGCAGGAACTCGTACCGGTCGCGCGCCTCGTCGAGCGCGTTCATGAAGACGTGGTCGTCGAGGGTGCGCACGAGGAACGGATCGTCGATCATGGGCAGCAGCCGGTCCCGGTCGAACGCGGCGATCCGGCTGTCGGCCTTGTTCCGGACGTTGATGTACACCTCGGTCGCGGCCGAGCGCATGGCCTGGACCGGGTGCCGGTTCGCCCCGGCCGCGAACAGCGCGTCGGGCAGGCGCGGGTCGGGGACGCGGCGGCGCGTCATGCTGAGCACCACGGGCACGCCGAAGTCGTTGGAGGCGTCGAACAGCAGCAGGTCGTGGCCCATGCTGCCCAGCCGGTCGATGAGACGGCCGAGCTCCGGGTCGTCCGCGGGCGGCGCGATGCGGCGCAGCGGCGTGCGCGCGTGCCAGGCCATCAGGAAGGCGTCGCGCTCGGCCACCTCGAACAGGCCGTGCAGCACGGCCTCGGCCTGGCTGGAGCCGAGCCCGCAGCCGTTGGAGGAGTCGTAGAGCATCCGCTGCCTGCGGCCGTCGAACCAGCCGCGTGAGTCCCAGTAGACGAGCTGCTCGGGGACGAGCCTGTCGCGGGAGTGCGTCAGCGACCAGCCGTACACCCAGTGCACCGGGTTGTCCGGCGAGTAGGGCTCCAGGAGGAAGTCCGGGTGGCGTTCCAGCTCGGGCTCGTGCAGGCCCAGCAGGGCCGGGTCCAGCGCTACGGCCGGGTCGAGCTCGGCGCGGGTGGCGTACACGTGGGGGCGGACGCCGCGCGGGCGCATGCCGGTCAGGCGCTCGACGGCCTCGAACAGCGCCACCCGCTCGGCCTCGGCGAAGTCCTCCGCCCTGCCGTAGCCGGTGCCGATCAGGCCCGCGCTGCCCGCCAGCTGGGCGCTGGCCAGCGGCAGGGTGCGGGCCTCCCAGCGATACAGCCGCAGGACGGGGCCGAGCCGCCAGTCCACCAGGGCGTCACGGAGCTGGGCGGCCGTCTCGGTGCGCGGATTGTCCTCACGCAGCGAGGATCCGGAGACCGGATGGCGCCCGGCGCCGACCGGCCTGGGGGCGTCCGCCTGCAGCGGGGCGCACACCGCGCAGCCGCCGAACGGCAGCACCCGATGCGCCGAGACCTCCAGGTCCTCCCCGCGCAGCGCCCACAGCACGCCGGTCGTCCCCGCCGTGACGACGTCCGAGGCCAGCGCCGCCACCAGCCCGGCGGCCTGCGGGGGCACCGTGCCGCCCATCGTCTGCGGCACGCCCGCCGGGACGCGGCCCGGAAGCGCGTCCAGCCGCGCGCGTTCGGCGCAGGCCAGGCAGCCCGTGGCGGCCGGCCCGGCCAGCGGACCGACGAGCACCAGGCCGCCGTCGCAGCGCACCGGCAGCACGGTCGCGCCCGCCGCCCTGGCCCGTGCCGCCAGCTCCGTGACGGAAGCGAGGGTCCAGGAGTCCAGCACCACGACGGCGGTCTCCCCGGCGGACAGGCCGTCGCCGTCGCGGACGGTCAGCGCGGCCCCGGCCAGCGCCTCCCGGAGCAGCCGCGCCGCTTCGTTCACGTTCATCCCTCTCCTCGCCAGATCTGGAACCCCGCCGCCGCCAGGTCGGTGTCGGAGTCGTCGAGGCGGGGGCGGCAGCCGGTCACCCGGCTCAGCACCTCCTGCAGCGCCTCCTCGTCCCGGGAGATCGGGGCCGGCCACAGCCAGCGGCCCAGGTCCTCGTCCATCTCCTCGCCGGTGATGTCGGGCGGGGGCAGGGCGCCGCAGACGGCCGCCGCCCGCATCGACGGGCCCGCGTACGACGCGCCGGCCGCGGCGAGCGCCGCCATCGCCACCGCGCTGTCGCGCTCCAGCTCCACCGCCCACGCCAGGCGGTCGCCGCCGGTGTCGTGGATCTCCGCGTGCCAGGCGCCGCCGAGGTCGCGGACCTGGAGCCGGACGGGCTCGCGCAGCCGTTCCGCCAGCGTCCGCCACCAGTGCGCGGCGATCGGGTCGTGCGTCACGCAGTCACCCGGCCGCACGCGCCCGGCCGCCCGGTCCGCGCGGTGCCTGAGCAGGACGCCCCGGGCGTGCAGCTCGTCGGCGCCCACCGCAGCCACGGCCGGGTCGGCGCCGAGACGCGCCTGCGCCGCCGCCCGGACCGCCTCCAGGCGCGCGGCCTCCACGGTCGGGCCGATCCCGGCGACCGGCAGCCCGGGCACGTCGCAGACGGCCATCGAGACCGGCAACTGCGCCAGGCCGTCGACGCGGACCTCCGGGAGCAGGCCGAGCTCGGGGTCCGTGACCAGCCCGGCGCGGCGCAGCGCCTCCTCCAGCGTGATCCGCCGGGCGCGGGGCGCGGGATCGGCGGGCGGCCAGGGGCGGTACGCGGCGGTGAGCTGCCCGGGACGTACCAGGAGGATCTCCCCGGGCCTGCCGGGCAGGCCCGCGCAGGCACGCAGCAGCCGGTCGACGGCCGCCGCCGCGAGCAGCTCCGCCGCCGCGGGCGTCCAGGGCCGCGCCGGCAGCCGCCCCAGCCGCTCGGCCACCACCCCCGCCGGCCCGCCGACCGTCCCCGCCTCTGCGGCGCCGTCCGTCTGTGCGGGCTCGCCGGATTCGATCGGGTACGTGATGAAGCCGGCGCCGGGCAGGTGACCGGCGTGGACCACGAGACCGGCGGCCCGCAGCCGCAGGTGGCCCGGTGGGACGCCGGGGCGGGCGGTCCGGTGCGCCGACATGCGGCAGCGGGCGAGCGCGGCCAGGGCGGCGTCGGCGACGGGGCCCTCGCCGTCCACGCTCACCCACAGGTCGCGCAGGGCGGCCCAGGCGGCGTCGGGATCGGGCGCCGCCGACTCCAGCCAGGACCGCACGGCAGGGGGCGCCGGCTCGCCGGGCGCGACCCGTACCAGCAGGTCGTTCTCCTGGAGCTGACCGACGAGCACGCCGGCGGCGCGGCGGGTGCCCGGGTCCGGGCAGAGGGCGTCCAGGCCCGCATCCGTCACCCCCGCCTCCAGGAGCGGGCGCAGGTGCTCCCACAGCGGCCACAGGCCCGCCGCGCCCTCCAGGCTCACCGACGTGCCCCAGGCCCGCAGATGGATGCCGTCCGGCAGGCGGCTGGCCCGCACGACCGGCCTGAGCCGCAGCACGGCGGCGTCCGGCGAGCCGTTCACCGGGACCTCACCACGGGCTCCAGGAGCTCACGCCAGCTCATCCCGTTGATCTCCTCCACGGCCCGGCTGAACAGGTAGGCCGCCAGGTAGCGCTCCACGGGCCGCAGCTCGCACAGGGCGAGCAGCCGGTAGAGCACGTTCGTGGCGAACCGGTACAGGCCGAACTCCCGGCTGACCGCGATCCGGGGGAAGTTCGACCGGTTGAGCAGCTCGTGGTAGTCGCTGAAGCGGCGGCGGGAGAAGTCCCAGCGGATCTCCGTCTCGCCGCCGAACCCGGCCGCGACCGCCGCGTGCCCGTTGCGGCTGCCGATCAGCGCCCCGGTGTCCAGCGTGGCGTCCGCGTGCCGCCAGGCGGCCGCCGACCAGTCCCGCCAGCCCGCCGCCAGCGCCCGCAGGTCGTCGGGCACAGGCTCGGCGGGGTCGGCGGCGGGGGCGGGGTCGAGGGCGGGGTCGGGGGTGGGTTCAGCGTGGTCAAGGGCGGCCACGGCGGGGTCATGGGCGGCGGCGGCGCGGACGATGGCGCTCACGCCGGGCCCGTGCGCCGACCAGTGGCGGTCGAAGGCGGCCCGCAGCGTCCCGCCCGGGTCGTCGTGGGCGAGGAAGTCCTCGACGTGCGACAGGAACGACTGGTAGCCCCGGCCGAGCCCGGCCGGATAGTTCGCGCTGTGGGCGGTCATCGCGGCCAGGGCGACCGTGATCCTGGCGCCGGCGGTGTCGCCCCGGTCGGCGAGGTAGCTCAGGGAGCCGGCCACGGCGTCGAGCCCCAGCGCGAGCAGCGCACAGCGCCCGGCCACCGCCTGCGGCGAGCCCAGCAGCGCCGTCAGCGCGCCGAGATCGGCCTCACGCACCAGGACGGTGTTGTCCGGCCGGATCGGCGTGTAGGGCCCGGGGACGAGCTCGGCCCGACCGGCCGCCTCCGCCTCCGCGAGCAGCGCCGCCTCGTCCACGGCCACGGTGGAGGGATGCTCCGCCAGGTGGCGGCGGCACGCGTCGGCCGCCCGCTCCGCCGCCGCCTCGGCCCCCGCCCCGGGCTCGAACCGCAGCAGGACGTGCGGCCCGTGCAGCCAGTGGCGGTCGAGGTGGACGGCGAATCCCTCGGCGGACAGCGAACGCGCCAGCGGAATGAAATGGCGGCGCAGCAACGGCGCCTTTTCCGGGTCGAAATAATGGCACACGACGTCGATCATGTGTGCGCTCCACTGAGTCGTTGCGAACAATGGCGCCCGTGCGGCCAGGCGCCGATGGAAAAGCGCCCGGCCGCAGGACGATGCGGAAAACTACTGCTGCTCGACGGACGAGCAGCACGACGACGACCCGCAGGTCGAGCTGGAGTCGCTGCTCGACGAGCCGGACGTGGCCCCGCCCTCGGGCACGGCCACGGCGTCACGCATCACCGTCACCTGGAGCCCGCTCAGGTCCAGGTCGGCGAGGTCGAACCGGGTGGTCACGGACATGTTCTTCACCTCCTCCGCGTCACGGTGGGCCGAAACGACATCCGCAGTATGGGCGGGCCCGGCCGGCCGCCGCCTGACAGGAGAAAGGCGGTATTGACACGGCCCGGCCGCGCGAAGTAAAGGCCGATAAATCGCCGGAATTGCCGTCTTGACGCTGCGAATTGACCGTGAATACGCTGCAGCCGTTTTCATCGGGAACCTGACTGGCATGGGCGGGCACATGAATGCCGTAGAGGTCGAGAATCTCACCAAGAAATACCCGGGCGCGCCGCAGCCCGCGGTCGACTCGCTCAGCTTCCGCGTGAATTCCGGCGAGGTGTTCGGCGTGCTCGGGCCCAACGGCGCGGGCAAGACCACGACCGTCGGCGTACTGACCACCCGGATGCGCCCGACGGGCGGCCTGGCGAGAGTCGGCGGCGTGGACGTGGCGAAGGAGCCCACCCGGGTCCGGCGGCTGCTCGGCGTCGTCCCCCAGCGCAACAACCTGGACCGGTCGCTCAGCATCCGCCAGAACCTGCTCTTCCACGCCGCCTACCACGGCGTGCGGCGGGCCGAGCGGCGGCGGCGCGCCGGGGAGCTGCTGGAGCGCATGGGGCTCGCGGAGCGCGGCGACGACCGGCTCGACAACGTGTCGGGCGGCCAGGCCCAGCGCGTCATGATCGCGCGGGCGCTGATGCACGAGCCGCGGGTGCTCTTCCTGGACGAGCCGTCCACCGGGCTGGACCCGCAGTCGCGCATCTTCGTCCACGCCTGCGTACGGGAGCTCAAGGAGCGGGGCGTCACCGTCGTCCTCACCACCCACCAGATGGAGGAGGCGGCCAAGCTCTGCGACCGGGTCGCCATCGTGGACCGGGGCCGGCTGCTGGCCCTGGACGCCCCCGCCGCCCTGGTCCGCGAGCTGCCGGGCAGCACCACGCTCACGCTCTCGTTCGAGCCCGGCCGGGCCCCGGCCGAGGACGTGGACGCGGCGCTGACGGCCGTCGAGACCGTCGAACGGGTCGAGGCGATGCCCGGCGGGCGCGTCAGGCTCTACACCTCCCGCGAGCCGGGCGAGGTCCTGCCCGCCGTGCTCAAGGCGCTCGCCGGGAACGGCATCGCGCTGACCGGCCTGGACGTGGCCCAGCTCGGCCTGGAGGACGTCTTCCTCCGCCTGACCGGACGGGAGCTGCGATGAGCGTCCTCGACGAGCGCCCGCCCACCGCGCGCGCCTTCGCCGCCGTGCTCGGCCGCGACCTCGTGGTCACCGGCCGGGAGCTGCCGGCCTTCCTGGCGCAGGTCCTGCTCCAGCCGCTGTTCATCCTGTTCGTCTTCGGCAAGGTGCTGGCCGACCTCGGCTACGTCGGCGGCGGGTTCGGCGACGTCCTGCTGCCTGGCGTCATCGCCCTGAACGCCTTCGTCGGCGGGCTGCAGAACACCGCTCTGCCGCTCACCCTCGACTTCTCCTTCAGCAGGGAGATCGAGGACCGGCTCCTGTCGCCCCTGCCGACCCGGCTGGTGGCGATGGAGAAGATCGTGTTCGGCACGATCCGCGGCGTCGTGGCCGGCGCCGTGATGATCCCGCTCGGCCTGCTGATCCTGCCGGACGCCACACTGGCGCCCGCGTCCCTCCTGCCCGCGCTCGCCGTGATGGCGCTCGGCGCCTTCGTCGGCTCGGCCGTCGGCATGGTCGTGGGCACGGCGGTCTCCCCGCGCGGGATCAACGTCGTCTTCACGGTGGTGCTCACACCGCTGATGTTCACCGGCGCCACCCAGTTCCCGTGGCCCGGCCTGGACCGCCTGCCGTGGTTCCAGATCGTGTGCGCGGTCAACCCGCTCACGTACGTCAGCGAGGGGATGCGCGCGGTGATGGTGCCGCGGATCCCGCACATCCCGCTGTGGCTCTGCCTTCTGGTCCTGGCCGTCGCCGGCGCGGTGGCGGCCGAGGCGGGCATGCGCGGCTTCGGCCGCCGTGCCGTCGATTGAGAAGGGAGGCCCGTCCCACACCGCAGAACCGCATCGAACAGCACGAACCACTGATGAAAAGGGAGAAACCCCCCATGAACGCACTGGCCTTCGATGTCGAAGACCTGGCCCTGGACGAGCTCTCGGTGACGACCGTGCGTGACGGCGTCGCGCTGCCCGACACCGGCGCGTCCTCGTCGAGCTGCATCTCCTGGATGTCCTCGTCCTCGTGCTGCTGCTGCACCGAGCCCCAGTGACCGCCCAGAAGGGAACCCCGCCCATGTCCAGCCTCTCCTTCCAGGTCGAGGACCTCGACCTGAACGAGCTGTCCGTCACCACCATGCGCGACGGCTTCGCGGTGCCCGACACCGGCGCATCGGCCGTGAGCTGCTCCTACCTGACGGACTCGTGCAGCTCCTGCTGCTCGATCAACCCGAGGTAGGTCATCCTCCCGGCCGTCTCACGGCGGCCGGGAGGTCACCCGCGAACGAGGAAACATCGATGACCAGCACTGTCGAGAACCCCGTAGCAGTGGGCGCGGGACAGTTCGAGGCCGCGCCCTTCGCCGTGGTCAGGCGCGCCGCCCTGCCCTACCCCGAACGGCCCGCGGCGGCCGAGCCCTTCCGCGCCGCGGTGCGCGCGCTGACCGAGGCGCTGCGAACCGCCGCCTCCGCCGCGCCCGCCCTGGCCGACGCGCTGGCCGCCAGCCTGCCCGGCCACCCGGCCGCCTTCCACCGCGGCGTCGTCCTGCCGCTGCGCCGCGACGTGCACAACGGCCGCGTCCCGCGCGAGTCGCTGCTGCGTGAGCTCGGCGACCTGCCCGGCCGGGTCGCCGGGCTGGCGGCCTGGCTGGACGCCGTCCGCGACCGCAAGGCCCTGAGTGACCTGCTCGCCGCGCCGGACGGCCCCTGGGAGGACGCGCTGGCCGCCGAACGCGCCGTGCTCGCGGACCTGTGCCGGGCCGAACCGCTCCGACTGGCCGTCACGCTCACCGGCCGGGACCTGCTCCACGGCGTGGACAGGACGGCCGCCCGCCAAGGCCGGCCCGACAAGCGGGCGCGCAAGGCCGAGCCGACCGTCCTGCGGTACGCCCTCCGCGCCACCTCCAAGACCAGCCCGCTCTCCTGGTACACGCTGGTCGGCCTGGGCTGGTGGGACGCGGCCCCGGACCCACGCCCCGCTGGGCCCGCCGCCGGCCCCGCCGTTGGGCCCGCCGTTGGGCCCGCCGCCGCCGTGCAGGCCAACCGGGTGCTCGTCACCAGGCTGATGGCCGCCCTGCTCGGGCAGGCGCAGTGCCCGCACCGCCTCGCGCCCGGCCTGCGGGAGGACGGCGACCGGGTGCTCTTCCACCGCGACGTGCCGCTCCCCGACTCCAGCCACCTCTACGGCACCACGGAAGAGCTCGTCGACGTGGGCCTGACCGGGCCCATCCGCTTCCTGATCGAACGGCTAGGCGACACGCCGGACGGCCTGACCCCCCGGGAGCTGGCCGCCGCGCTGGCCGTCCACATCCAGAGCGCCGACGCCGACGCCATCGCCACCCGCTACGTGCGGAAGATGACCGAGATGGGACTCCTCGTCCCGGTCTGGCCCGTACACGTCCAGGACCCCGACATCCTGCGCTCCCTCGCCCGCTGGTGCCGCGAGCAGGACCTGACGGATGTGGCCGCGCGCCTCACCGCCATCCGGGACGCCACCCGCTCCTTCACCGGCCTGCCCCCCGCGAGCAGGCGCGACCGGCTCGAAGCCCTCGCCGACGACTGGCGGCTCCTCGGGGAGCGGGCCGGCGCCGACCTGACCGGGGCGCCCGTGCTCACCGAGGACGTCACGCTGCCCGGCCCGCTGAGCCTGCGCGCCCGCCACGGGCGCGACCAGGTCCCGGCCCTCACCCGGCTCACCCCGCTCGTCATGCTGTACGACCACCACCTGGCCATCCGGCGGCTGGTCGCCGACACGTTCACCGCCCGCCACGGCGCCGGCGGGCGCGCCCCGATGATCGCCGGCGCGGCCATGATGTCGGAGGTCTGGCGCGACCTGCTCCAAGGAGACCCCCGCGAGCGGCGCGTGCCGGAGGACCTGCGGAGCGCCCGCGAGATCGTGGCCGAGATCATCGCCGCCGCCAACGGCCCGGACGCGGCCGACGTCGTCATCCCCGAGGAAGCCGTCACGGCCGCGCGCGACCTGCTGCCCGGCTGGGCGCGGGCCCGCCCCGCCTCCTACTCCTTCTTCGCGCAGCCCCTCCCCGGCGGCCTGGCGATCAACCACGTCTACGCGGGATTCGCCCGCTTCACCAGCCGGTTCCTGCCCCACCTGGACCCCTCCGCGGCCACCGCCGTGGCCGGCTGGCTGCGCCACCTCCTCGGCGAGGACGTCGCCCAGTTCCGGCCGCTGATGGGGTTCAACGCCAACCTGCACCCGATGGTGCTGCCCGAGGAGGTGGGCGAGGACCCGCGCTGGGCCGGCCTCACCCTCGACGACCTGGAGATGGTCCACGACGAGCACACCGGCCTGGTCCGCATCCGGCATCGCGGCACCGGCCGCGAGGTGAGCGTCCTCTACCTGGGCTTCCTCGTCCCGTTCGTGCTCCCGTACCGGACTGCTCCGCTGACCGGCGACCTGAGCTGCGGGTTCCCCTCGCTGACCAGGTTCGTCACCAAACGCACCGTGGACGGCGTGACCGCGAGCGGACGCCTCACCTACGACGGCATCGTGCTCAACCGCCGCCGCTGGGCCTTCGACGACGACGCGGCGGCGCGGCTGCGCGAGCAGTGGGCGGCCGAGCACCCCGCCGTCGCCGCCGCGCACCTGCGAGCCCGGCACGACCTGCCCGAACACGTCTTCCTCGAAGCCGGGGGGAGCGCCGCCTCCCTGGAGGGCTTCCTGCGCCGGCTGCGCGCCGCCAAGCCGCAGTACGTCGACCTCGGCAACGCCCTGCACCTGCGGTGCCTGCCCACCTACCTGGCCCGATACCCCCACGAGCCGGCCTTCGTCGAGGCGCTGCCCGTCCCGGGCGCGGCGGGCGACGGCGAGCCGGTGACCGAGCTCATCATCGAGACCTGCTGGAGACCACAGTGACCGAGCTCGACGTCGTCTGCTACTACCACGACCCGGTCAAGGCGCCGCTGGTCAGGGCGGCGGTCATCCCCGGGCTGCGCGCCGCCCTCGCCGCCCGCCCCGGCGTGCGCGGCCACCTGGAACGCCACTGGCTGCACGGCCCCCACGTACGGGTCCGGCTGCGCGGCCCCGACGGGCCCGTCGCCGCCGCGGCGGACCAGCTCGCCGCACGGCTGCGCGAACACCTGCGCCTGCACCCCTCCACCGGCTCGCCCGGCACCCCCGAACTCCTCGCCCACGCGCGCAAGGCCGGGCTCCTGGAGCTGGTCCCCCCGCCGTACGAGCCCATCCACGCCGACAACACCGTCACCGTCGGCCCCGCCGAGACCGGCCGCGTCGCCGCCCTGCTCGGCTCGGCCGCATCGGTACGGCTGCGCGCCGACTCCCTCGAAGCCGGGCTCCCGGCGCTGGAACACTCCCTCGACCGGCTGGCCGGAACCGGCGACAGCGCGGCGGGACGCATCGAGCTCGCGGTGACCGCCATGGCCGTGCACGCCGCCCGCTACCCCCGCGGCCAGGCGCTCGGCTACCACTCCTTCCTCTCCCACGTCGAGGACTTCCTGTTCCACCACGACCCCGACGGGCGGCTGCGCCGAACGTTCGAGGCGGGCTGGACGCGCAACCGTACCCAGTTGCTCGAACTCGTCGGCCGCGTGGCCGACGGTCACCCGACCGACCAGGTGGAAGCCGCCTGGCAGCACTGGACCATCACCGCCCGCCTCCTGGCCGAACCCGCCTTCGACGGCGGCAGCCTGGCCGTCGAGCTCGGCCGCGGCTACACCGAGCAGGCGGCCAGGCTCGGCGACCCCGACACCGCGCGGCGCTGGAACCCCGCCGAACGCACCGCCCTCAGCGACTACCACCGCGCCCTGCGGGTCGTCGACTTCTCCCGGCCGGAGCTCGCCCGCGCGTTCGCCGTCTACCGGTTCGGCACCAACGTGCTGTACCAGCTCCTGGCCGTGTGCGACGTCACGCCCGTCGAGCGCTACCTGGCGGCGAGCATGGTCGCCGCCGCCGTGCAGGAGCTCAACGGCACCACGTGGCGCGCCCAGCTCGGCGAGACGGGATGAGGCCGATGCTGCTCCGCCTGCGCCCCGTCGTCCACGCCACCCCCACCCCCACCGGCCTGCACGTACGCGGCTGGACCTCCAGCTTCACCGCCGAAGGCGGCGCCGGGCTGTGGCGGCTGTGGGAACGCCTGTCCGTCCTGCTCGCCGACGGGGTGCCCGCCGCCGAGCTGACCGCCCCCGCCGGGCTGCCCGAACCGGTCGCCAAGGCGCTGGAGCTCATCATCGCCCAGCTCCGCGAGCACGACATGCTCGTCGAGGTGCCGCCCGGCTGGGGGAGCCCGGGGCCCGGGCTGCCGCCCGCCCGGGTGGCCGCCTGGCTGGAGTCCGCCGCCGCCGACCCGGCGCACGCCTGGGAGCGCCTGTCGGGGGCCGCCTACGCGGTCCGCGGCGGCGGCCCCCTGGCCGAGGCCGCCGCCCGCGCCCTCGCCGCCGCCGGCTGCCACCCGGCCACCCTCCCGGGCGCGACCCCCACCGACCTCGAACTCACCGCCACCCCACCCTCCGGCCCCCCGGTGACCGTACGGGCCGGCTGCCTCCCGGAAGCCGGCTACGCCCTGCCGCCGACCACCCCCGGCACCCCGGCTCCCGACCCCACCGCCATTCGCCACCGCCTCCTCCACGGCCCCACCTCCCTCCTGACCACCCAAACCCCACCGCCCCCGACCACGCCGACCCCGTGCGGGTCGACGGCGAGCGTGCCGGTGCCGGGCGCGCCGACCCCGGGCGCTCAGACCCCGGGCGCGTCGGCCCCGGGCGGGGCGACCGCGCCCCCAGCGACCCCGAGCACCCCGGCTCCAGCGGGCACGCCGGCTGCGGGGTTCGGTGGGGCGCGGGTGCCGGAGGTTCTGTGGGCGCTGGTGGGCGGGGCGGCGGCGCATCGGCTGCTGTGTGCCGTGGCGGGTATGCCGGATCCGGTGGAGGAGGCGGCGGCCCGTTCGCCCGAGGGCGTGGGGCGGGGGCTTTCGGTCATGGTGGCGAAAGCCGAGCCGCTGGGGGTCACGCATCACCGGTGGCCCGTCGGCGAGCCGGCCGGTGCGGACCCGTGGGAGCGGGCGGCGGCGATGCTCGAAGTGCTGGGCGATCCGGAGCTGGGCATGGTGGCGCCTCCGGAGGCGGGGGAGCTGCCGCAGGTGCCGGTGAGCCTGGCGGCGTGCGGCGAGGCGGTGGGGTTCGGCACCGGCCTGGAGTCGGCGCGGCTGCACGCGGCGCTGTCCGCCGTGCGGTCCGCGCTTCCGGCCGGGACCGTCGTGGGCGCCGATCGGCTGCACGCGCGCGGCCTCGGCCTGCGCGAGGCCGTGCACCGCGATCTCGCTGATCTCCCGGGCACCGCGGTGGGCGAGGGCGAGTGGGCGGCGGACCCGGCCGCGCGGCGCTGGTGGAAGGCGCTCACGCTGCGGTTCGCCGTACCGGCCGAGGTCGAGGTGGTACGCGTCGCCGAGGGAGTCGCGCACGCCCGGGTCAGCGCGGCGGGCCGTACCCTCGCCTGGGCGGTGGAGCCGGAGGCGGGCACGGCGGCGGCGTTCGCGCTGCTGGCGGCCACGGCGGCGGCGCAGGCGCGGGCAGCGGGCCGGGAGTTCGGCGACCCGGTGGTGCCCTGCGGGGCGGCTCCGGTCTGGTCGCCGCCGGAGGAGCCGCCGGTGCCGTGGGAGACGCGCTTCTGGTTCTGGCCCGCCGGGACGCGGGACGGCGAGGAGCGGTTCCAGGCGGCGATGGAGGCGCTGGTGCCGGGCCCGGAGCCGGCGCCGCTGGGCCCGCTGCTCGCGGCGGCCGGCCTGGCCGCAGTGACGGTGCCGCCCGCAGCGAGGGCGCCGGCCGCCGTAGCAGTGCCCGCCGCCGCGACGGTGCCGCCCGCCGCGACGGTGCCCGCCACCGTCCGGGCCGGGAGCGTCGCATGAGGAACGGCATCGGTGAGCTGCGCGACGACCGGCCCGAGGCCGTGCTGATCAGCGGGTACGGGCTCGCGGACCTGGAAGAGGTCGGCCGCCTCGCGCGCGGACGCCGCCACCCGCTGCTCCCCGTGCTCCTCGACGGCGCGCTCGCCCTGGCCGGCCCGGTGCAGGGGCCGGGGGAGGGCGTCTGCGTGGCCTGCGCGGAGTCGCAGCGGCTGGCGGCGTTCGGCGCGGCGGTGCCCGTGCGGCTGCCGGAGCTGCGGGTGGGCGGGCTCGCGGCTCCGGCCTTCCATGACACGCTGTCCGCGCTGGCCGCGCTGCTGCTGGCCGAGCCGGAGCGGCACGGGGACGTCGTTCTCGCGCTCCGTACCGACCACGGCTCGCTCACCCGGCACCGCGTGATGCCGCGGCCGCAGGGCTGCCGGGTGTGCGGGCCTGCCGAGCCGTACGCGCCGGCTGCCCGGGAGCCCGTGGCCGTGCAGCCAGGGTCGCTGCGCTCGCCGAACCCGCGCACCGACGGAGCCCGGCTGCGCGAGGCCCTGGTGGACTCGCGCTACGGCCCGGTGACCACGGTGCGCCGGAGCGGCCACCTGCCGCTGGCCACCGTCGCCGCCGTCCTGGCGGGCGACCCGGACGGGAACGCGGCAGGCTACGGCCGCACCCCCGCCTTCGCCCAGTCCGAACGCGTCGCGCTCTTCGAGGCGGTGGAGCGGCTCGGCGGGATCGCGGCGAGTGGCCGGCCGGTGACCGAGGCCGCGTTCGAGGCGCTGGGCCCGGACCGGGCGCTCGATCCGGCACGACTGGGCCCGCACGAGCCGGAGTGCTACGCCGATCCGGGCAGCGGCCTCACCGCCTACGCCCCGGGCGTGCCCACCACCTGGGTGGACGGCTGGTCCTGCACGCGCACGGCCCCGATCCTGGTGCCGGAGCACGTCGCGTACTGGGGGGTCCGCAAGCCGGGCACGCCCCGATTCGTGGCGGAGACCTCCAGCGGGTGCGGTCTGGGCAACAGCCTGGCCGAGGCGGTGCTGCACGGCCTGTTCGAGGTGGCCGAGCGGGACGCGTTCCTGATGGCCTGGTACGCGGGCACGCCGCTGCGCCGCGTCGCCGTGCCGCCGGACGATCCCGTGCTGCCCCACCTGTCCGACCGGCTGGAGTGCCTGGGCTACGAGCTGCTGTTCTTCGACGCGACCAACGACCTGGGCATCCCGGTCGTGCTCACGCTCGCGTGGCGGGACGACGGCGCGGCCCCGGCGGCCTTCTTCGCGGCGGGGGCGCACCCGGACCCGGTCGCCGCGATGCGGTCGGCCGCCGCCGAGCTGGCCGTGGACGTCGAGTCGTCGGCCGACCGCGCCCGCCGCTCTCCCGCTGGCCACCGCCGCGAACGCCTCCTGCGCCTGCTGGCGGACCCGGATTCCGTACGGGCCATGCACGATCACGTCGCCCTGTACAGCCTGCCCGAGGCCGCGGCGGGCTACCGCTTCCTGCTGTCGGGGCAGGCGGGGACCGTGGACCCGGCGGAGCTCGGCGGCGACCTCCCGGGGACGGCCACGGACCTGTGGACCGTCCTCGACCACCACGTGGACCGCCTGCGCGGGCAGGGGCTGGAGGTGATCGCGGTCGACCAGAGTGATCGGCGGATCCGCGACCGTCTCGGCCTGCACGCGGCGAAGGTCGTCGTGCCCGGCACGCTCCCCATGACGTTCGGGCACCGCAACCGCCGCGTCCGCGGCCTGCCCCGGCTGTGGGAGGTGCCGCACCGCCTGGGCCGGAGCCCCACGCGTTCCGCCGGCGATCCCGTGCTTCCCCATCCCTTCCCGTGACTGGAGTCGCCGTGGCGCATCACGACGAGGTTGCCCTGGCGCTGGCCGCCGCCTACGCGCACGGGCCGGGCAAGGCCCCGATCCCGGGCGCGGCCGTCCACCGTGAGCCCGCCCGTGCCGGGGAGGGGACGCGTACCCCGCTGCGCGACCTGGCGGCGTGGGGGGAGTTCGGCGCGGCCGTGGCGGAGCTGCTGGTCTCCGCCCTGACCCCGCAGCGCTGGGAGCCGTACAACCCGTACAACGACCACCGCGCCTACCCGTCACCGCGCGCCGCGTACCTGGTGGACGTGGGGGTGCGGACGGAGCGGGGGCGGTGGCGTCTCGACCCGGTCCGGCGCGAGCTGGTGGGGGCGGCGCCGCCGGCACCGGCCGGTACCGTGTGGCTGGACCTGGCGCAGCGGCCGGAACGGCTCCGTCCCGGTTACGGCGAGCTCGCCGACGCGCTGGCGGAGCTGGAGACCGGCCACCTGGCCGCCGCGGTGGCCGAGCACGCCGCGGCGCTGCCGCTCACCGTGGCGTACGGGCCGGCCGGCGTCACCCTGGCTCCCGGCGTGCCGTCCAGGCCGGGACAGGCGGTCGCGGGCGGGGAACGGCGCAGCGCCGGGCTCGGTCCCCGGGGTCTTTCCGCCGATCCGCGCCCCCTGCCCGGGGAGGCGGCGCGGGCGTTCGCCGCCGCGGTCGCCGATCCGCCCCCGGGCTCCCCGGCGGCCGGTGGCGGGGTGTGGTGCCGCCTGGCGGTCCGCAACGTGACGGGGCTGGCGGACGGCTGGTACGTCCCGGCCCCGCTGAGCCCCGTGGCCGGGCGGGCCGGGGCGGCGATGGCCGCCGTGCAGGCCGCCTACAGCTACCCCCGCACCCAGTTCGACGTCGGCGGGACCAACCTCGCGCTGCTCGTCGCCGCCGACGTCGGCTCGGCGGTGCGGGCGAGCGGCGCGGCCGGCTACCGCGCCCTCCTGCGGACGGCCGGCGCGGTCGCCCAGCACGTCTGCTCGGCCGCGGCGGGGGCCGGCCTGTTCTGCCGCCCGGTCCGGGCCATCAGGGAGGGGCTGCTGGAGGCCGCCGCCGGTGCCCCCGCCTCGCACGACGCCCTCTACCTGGTCCTGGCCGGACGCCCCCGCTTCACCTGGTTCGACTACGACCTGACCCCCGTCACAGCAGACCCGGCAGGAGAGGAACGGCGTTGAGCGCGCCGGCGCGACCTGCCCGCACCCTTCATGCCCGGGAGCTCAGCTGAGTTGCTGGGCCAGGCCGACGATGATGCCCTCGGGGCCGCGGACGTAGCAGAGCCGGTAGCTGTCCTCGAACTGCGCCATCTCGCCGACGAGCTCGGCGCCGTGGGCGCGCAGCCGGGACAGGACGTCCTCGATGTCGTCGACGGCGAACATGATGCGGCGGATGCCCAGCGTGTTCGCCGGGGCGATCTTCGGCTCGGCGCTGATCGCCTTCGGCGTGAAGAACATCCCCAGCTCGATCCGCCCGTGACCGTCCGGCGTGCGGAGCATCGCGATCTCCTGCTGGACGTCGTCGAGGCCGAGCACGTTCTCCACCCACGCGCCCCCGATCGGCCCCCTGCCCTCCAGTTCCATGCCGAGTTCGACGAAGAACGCGACGGCGGCGTCGAGATCGTCGACGATGATGAGGACGTTGTCCATCCGCTGGATCGTCATGCTGGGTCTCCTTGGTGGGATACGGGCCGCGGTGGCCGTATGCGCCCCTGGGACGGAGCTGCCAGGCCGTTCTCGACATCGTCTGCGAGCTTTTGACCTGGGAGTGCCCCGTCACGCGCCGGTCGTAACGCTTCCCGCGCAGGTCGGCGCTCCTCCGGCCCAGGTCAGGCGGCCTGTGGGCAGGTCGCGGCGGCGGCCCAGCGTGAGGAGCAGGATCACACCGCTCGCCACGAACACGGCCAGCATCGCCCACAGCGCGGCCCGTACGCCCGCCAGTTCCGCCAGTGCGCCGGCCAGCAGCGCGCCGAGCGGGATGGCGCCGTAGTTGACGACCTGGACGCTGGTCGTGACCCGGCCCATCAGCTCGCCGGGCACGTAGCTCTGGACGAATCCGGAGAAGATCACGTTGCCCGCCACGATGCCGCCGACGATGACGATGCTGCCGGTGAGGAACAGGGCCATCCCCAGCTCCCGGTCGGCGAGCGGGATGAGCAGCCCGAACGGCGCGAGCCCGGCCTTGGCCGCCAGCACCGCCCTGGCGCTGCCCAGCCTGGCGGCCAGCGGTCTGGCCAGTGCCGCTCCGGCGATCCCGCCCACGCCGGTGGCGGCCATCAGGACGCCGGTCTGTGCCGGGGCGAGCCCGAGGTCGGTGACGAGGAAGACGACGATCAGCGACTGGTAGCCGGTGAGCGCCAGGTTGGCGGCGCAGCCGTACAGGGTGTTGCCGCGCAGCAGCCGGTCGCGGGCGACCAGGCGCAGGCCCTCGCGGATGTCGTTGCGCAGCCGCCGCCGCGGCGGGCGGGTCACGGTCTCGGCGCGTCTGATCCGCATGAGGCAGATCGCGGAGACGGCGAAGCTGGCCGCGTCCACGAGCAGGCCGCCGATCGCGGAGAACGCCTGGGCGAGCAGTCCGGCGACGCCGGGGCCGGCCAGGTTCGCCACCTGCTCGCTGCCCTGGAGCTTGGCGTTGGCCTCCAGCAGGTCGGGGGCGTCGACCAGGGTGGGCAGGTAGGCGCGGTAGGCGGTGGCGAAGAACACCTTGGCGGTGCCGGCGGCCAGCGCCACGGCGATCAGGTGGCCGACCGTCAGCACGCCGAGCAGCGCCGCGGCCGGGATGCTGAGGAAGGCGGCCAGCGACGCCCAGTCGGCGGCCAGCATGACCCGGCGGCGGGAGAGCCGGTCCACCCAGACCCCGGCGGGCAGGCCGATGAGCAGCCACGGAAGCCAGGCGGCGGCGGCCAGCAGGCTGACCGCGAGCGGGGAGGCGTCCAGGACGGTGACCGCTACCAGCGGCAGCGCGACGGAGGTGACGGAGCTGCCCAGGCTGCTGGCGCTCTCCCCGATCCACAGCAGCCGGAAGTCGCGCTGCGCCAGCAACCCGAGGCGGGGCCGGCGCGGGCGGAGGTTCACGGGCGGGCGGGGACGGCGCGGGCGAAGGTGAACACGGTGGCGCGCTCGCGGCCGTCGTCGGGCACGTTTCGCTCGGACCACCTGGTGATCACTTCGGTGATCTCGGCCGCGAACTCGGCCAGTTCCTCGTCCGTCACCCGCAGCCATCCCTCGGCCGAGAAGGGGCCGAGCGGCCAGCGGGCCTGCACGTCCTGCGGCTGGTCGGCCCAGCGCCGGACGTGGCCGGTCTGGCGGTCGAGGTTGAGCGAGTCGGCGGCCCGCGCGATCGCCTCGCCCGACGCGTCGCCGTCGAAGTCGGCCGAGGACCAGGACAGGGTGGGCACGATGCGGCGCCACCAGCGTTCGCGGCGGTCGCGGGCGAGCTCGGGGGCCTCCTCGATGAGGCCGGCGGCGGCCAGGGCGCGCAGGTGGTGGCTGACGTTGCCGACGGCCTCCCCGGTCTGTTCGGCCAGCACGCTGGCGGTGCTGGGGCCGTCGAGCTTGAGCAGGTCGAGGAGGCGGCGGCGGACGGGGTGCGTCATGGCGGCGAGGACCCGGGCATCCGTGATCGCACGCTGGAATTCGGACATGCCGGTCAAGCTATATGCACAACAGCTCTTGTGCAACAGCTCTTGTGCATCTCGCCCGTGCTGGTCAGTGGGGCTGGGGGGTGGTGCGCATGCGCAGGTGCAGCCGGGCGCTGCCCGCCTCGTGCTCCACGCGGACCTCGTCGCACAGGGTGCGCACCAGCAGCAACCCGACGCCGCCGCCCCGGTCGGGGTCGGGCCTGGCGTTCCTCAGGTGGGCCTCGGTCAGGGTGCCGGCCGCGTCGACCACGTCCAGGCTGACTCCGTGGGCGTCGCGCCACGCGATCAGTGAGCCACGGCCGCCGCCGTGCCGCAGCACGTTGACGGCGGCCTCGTGGGCGGCGATCACCAGGTCCTGCAAGCGCTGCCCGTACAGCCCGGCGCTGGTCCCGAAGGCGTGCACCCGTTCGCGCAGCACGGCGAGCTCTGAGGTGATCGGCCACTGCATCCGGAATCCGGGAATCATGTCGGGCCTGCCTTTCGCCGCGTGATCTTCCCATGCCCGAAACGGCGGCCGGCATGCCCGGTGGCGTGCCGGCCCGCCCCGTTCAGCCCGATTCAGCACGGAAGAAGGCGTCATCAGACGGCGAACAGCAGGCCCGCGCAGAGCAGTATGAGCACGGCGGTGGCGAAGTGGATGCCGAACGCGACCGCCTTGGTGCCGCCGTTGCGCAGCACGATGAGGGTGTCGCCGAGCGGCAACAGGGCGACGACCAGCATGAACCAGGCCTCGGCCTGGGGCCCGGCGAAGGCCAGCAGGGCCAGGCCGACCAGCCCGTACGTGCCGTCGCGCAGGCCCTTGATCGTCAGGTAGGCGCGGTCGGTCGTGGCGGGCACCCCGTAGCCCGTGGCGGCGGCGTGCGGCGTGAGCAGGAACCGGGCCCCGATGAGCAGGCACAGCAGGTTGAGAACGATGGCCAGGCCGTACGCGACGGTGGTGAGCATGTCGTGACTCCAGAAAAACTAGCAGCGCTAGGAACGAGGACGACGCTAGCAGAGCATCGACACAAGTGCTAGCGGTGCTAGATTCAGGAGCATGTCCATCCAGAGCCGCAAGGAACGCGAACGCGCCCACCGGGAGCAACTCATCGTCACCGCAGCCCGGGAGCTGGCCGAGGCCGAAGGCTGGGAGGCCGTCACCACCCGGCGGCTCGCCGAGCAGGTCGAATACAGCCAGCCGGTCCTCTACAGCCACTTCAAGGGCAAGGACGCGATCGTGACCGCCGTCGCGCTCGAAGGCATCACCGAGATGGCCGCCGACCTGCGCGCCGCCCGCCTCGCCGCCTCCGGCCCCGAGGCCGCCGTCGCCGCGCTCGCCGCCGCGTACGTGACCTTCGCCGAGGAGCGGCCGGCCCTCTACGACGCCATGTTCAGCCAGCGCGTCGACCTGCCCTTCGCCACCCCCGAGGCCCCGCCCGCCCTGCACGCCGCGTTCGGCGAGTTCGCCGAGGCCGTCCGCCCGTACGCGCACGGCGACGAACCCGCGCTGCTGGCGGAGACCCTCTGGGCGGCACTCCACGGCCTGGTGACGCTGATGCGCGGCGGCCGCATCCCCCGCGAGTTCCACGAGCACCGTCTCGCCCTCCTCCTGGCCCGGTTCACGGCGAGCCCGTGACGCCGTCCTCGACGGTCATGAGGCACCGGCGATCCTGGCTGTGTGACAGCGGGGTCCTGTGACGTACGCCACCGGGCCGGGGTGTCACACGGCCGGGAGGAGCGGTGTCCTGTGCGCGGAGCAGGACGAGAGACGAACCGGCGGGAGCGAGCGATGAACGAGCACGACGAGGCGACGACGGACCCGGTGGACGCCGCCACCGCGGCCTTCGTCGCCCACCGCAACCTGCTGTTCACGGTCGCGTACGAGATGCTCGGGTCGGCGGCCGACGCCGAGGACGTCCTCCAGGAGACCTGGCTGCGCTGGATCAAGGTGGACCTCGGGCAGGTGTCGGACCGGCGCGCCTACCTCGTCCGGATCGTCACCCGGCAGTCGCTCAACCGGTTGCGCACGATGAAACGCCGCAAGGAGACGTACATCGGCTCGTGGCTGCCCGAGCCGCTGCTCACCACGCCGGACGTGGCCGAGGACGCCGATCTCGCCGAGAGCCTGTCGATGGCGCTGATGCTCGTCCTGGAGAGCCTCTCGCCGACCGAGCGCGCCGTCTTCGTGCTGCGCGAGGTCTTCGACGTCGGCTACGACGAGATCGCCGCCGCCGTCGGCAAGAACGCCGCGGCCGTCCGCCAGATCGCGCACCGGGCCCGCAAGCACGTCGAGGCCCGCCGCCCGCGCGAGACCGTCTCCCCGGGCCAGGCCCGGGCGGTCCTGGAGACGTTCAAGCGGGCGCTCGAGACCCGGGACCTGCGGATCCTCCTGGACGTGCTCGCCCCCGACGTCGTCCTGGTCAGCGACGGCGGCGGCGTGAAACTGGCCGCGCCCCGGCCGGTCGTCGGCGCGGAGAAGGTGGTCCGCTTCTACCTGGGCGAGGCCGCCGTGGTGCGCGCGGCGATCACCTGCGAGGCCACCGTGGTCAACGGCAACCCGGCGCTGCTCGTCCACCTGGACGGCGCGTTCGACGGCGTGCTCGCGACCCGCGTCGAGGACGGCCGCATCACCGGCCTCTACTACGTCCGCAACCCGCACAAGCTGACCCGCGTCGCCTCCGAGACCCCGCTCACCCTCCGATGAAAGGCCCCGGCATGACCGTGCACGGCCCCGCCATCCTCAAGATCGCAGTCGCGCTGCAGACCCTGAGCATCTTCTTCCAGGCGGCCACCGCCGGGATCCTCATGTCCTCCCGCGGCTCGGAGCTGCACCACATCGGATCACCCGTGATGTACGGCGCGACCGTGCTGTACGTGATCGCCGCGATCCTGGCCTGGCGTCCGGGCGGTGGCACGCCACGCCCCATCCTGTACGCGGCCGGCTTCCTCGTCCTCGCGTCGGCGCAGGTCGCGCTGGGCATCGCGGGCATGACCCCGCTCCACGTCCCGCTGGGCGTCCTGATGTTCGGGCTCAGCCTGCTGACCCTGGCCCGGATGCGTACCGAAAGCAGGGGAGAAACTACCTAAGCACGTCAGATTCCGCGTCGTCGCCGTCTCCCTAACGTGGTGGTCACAAGAGAGCACGACCACTGAGGAGACGAACATGAGCGACACGAACGAGCTGGTCCAGCGCTACCTCGCCGCCTGGAACGAGACCGACGCCGCCGCCCGCCGGGCCGCCCTGGAGGAGGTCTTCGCCGAGGACGCCGGCTACACCGACCCGCTGGTCTCCGTACGCGGCATCGACGGGCTGGACGCCACCATCGCCGCGGTGCAGGCGCAGTTCGGCGGGCTCGTCTTCAGCCTCGGCGGCGCCGTGGACGCCCACCACGACATCGCCCGGTTCACCTGGCACCTGGGCCCGGAGGGCGCCGAGCCGGTCGCCGTCGGCTTCGACGTCGCGGTGTTCGGCGCGGACGGGCGGATCAGCCAGGTGCTCGGCTTCCTGGACAAGGTGCCGGCCCAGGCCTGACCCGCTCCCGTCTGAACCGGACAACACAGGAGGAATCATGACCGCGTACGTCATCGCCCACCTTCAGGACGCCGCCCCGCACCCGGAGATCGCCGAGTACATGGAGCGCCTGCCCGGCACCTTCGAGCCGTACGGCGGCCGCTACCTGGTGCACGCAACCCAGCACGAGGTGCTGGACGGCCGGTGGCCGGGAGCGGTCGTGATGCTCGCCTTCCCCGACGCGGCCCGGGCGCGGGCGTGGTGGGACTCGCCCGAGTACCGGGAGATCGCGCCGATGCGCTCGCGGCACATCGAGGGCGACATCATCGTGGTCGAGGGCGTCCCCGACGGCTACCGGCCGGTCGCCGCCGCGAGCGCGGTGCGCGAGGCGGCGGCCGGGGGCGCGGCCACCTGAAGCCCTGCTCAGGGGCGCTGGGGGCGCTGGGGGCGCTGCCGGGCGGCGTAGCGGCGGGCCTTGGTGCGGTTGCCGCACAGGCGCATCGAGCACCAGCGGCGGCTGTGGTTCCTGGAGGAGTCCCAGAAGGCGCCCTGGCAGGTGTGCTCGGCGCACCGTTTGAGCCGGTGGATCTGGCCGGTCAGCACCAGCTCGGCCCACGCCACGGCCAGCCGCGCCAGGGCCGTACGGGCCTCGGGCAGGCCGGGGGCGGGCGCGAGCGGCCGCTCCGGCCCGGCCCGGGTCACGGTGACCAGGACAGGCGCGTCGGCCAGGATCGCGTCGGCCCGCGCCAGGTGGTGCGGGAACACGGGATGGCCGGGGTCGAGCGCCTCCCGGAACCCGGCACGCAGCTCCAGGAAGACGGCGTGCTGCTCGTCGGTGAGCCGCAGCGACGCCGGGCCGAGCTGACGGGCCGCCAGCCAGCGGGCCAGCTCGTCCGGGCTCGCCACGTCGTCCTGCCCGTTCTCCAGGTCGACGGTGTTGACGAACGCCTTGATCAGCTGGGCGGCCGGAGTGGGCTCGATCACGCCGCATCACCTTCCGGGTCCCTGCCTGGGTAACCTGCTAACCGAATTTACCAGTTATCACCCCTGGTGCCGCCGCCCCTTTCCGGGCAAGATAACCACCTATAGCTGATAGGGGGTTACATGGTGGACGGCGTGCTGAAGGCGGATCGCAGCGGGCGCAACACCGCGGTGCTGGTGAGTTTCACGGCGATCACGAACCTGGCCGACGGCGTGACCAAGATGGCGCTGCCGCTGATGGCGGCCCGGCTGACCGACTCCCCGGCGCAGGTCGCCGGGGTCGGGCTCACCCTCACCCTGCCGTGGCTGCTGATCGCCCTGCACGTCGGCGTCCTCGTCGACCGCTTCGACCGGCGCCTGCTGCTGTGGCTGGCCGACGCCGCCCGCATCCTGGTCGTCGCCGGGCTGCTCGCCCTCACCCTCACCGGCGGCGTCACCCTGCCCGCCCTCTACGCCGGAGGTCTCGCGCTCGGGATCGCCGAGGTCGTCGCCCTCACCTCGGCCGCGACCCTCGTCCCGGCCGCCGTGGCCCCCGCCGGACGCGAACGCGCCAACGCCTGGGTCGCCGGGGCCGAGACCGTGTGCAACGAGTTCTGCGGACCCTTCGTCGGCGGCCTCCTCATCGCCGCCGGGTCCGCCGCCGCCCTCGGCTGGACCGGCGCCGGCTACCTGATCGGCACCGCCGTCCTGGTCTTCCTGGCCGGCCGCTTCAGGCCGCGACCGGCCGGCGAGCGCCCGGACGCCACCGTCAACCAGCGCATCGCCGAAGGGCTCCGCTGCCTGTGGCAGCAGCCGCTGCTCCGCCTGATGGCGCTCGCCCTGAGCGTGCTGTCCGCCTGCTGGGGCGCCTGGCTGGCGCTCATCCCGCTGGTCGCCACCCGGCTCATGGGCCTGGACGCGAGCGAGTACGGCTTCCTGCTGAGCGCACTCGGCGCGGGCGGGCTCGTCGGCGCGCTCACCGTGACCACCGTCAACCGCCTGCTGGGCCGCCGCTGGGCCATGCTCGCCGACCTCATCGGCACCGCCGCGATGGTCGCCGCCCCCGTCCTCACCACCAACCTGTGGATCGTCGGCCTCGGCGCCTTCCTCGGCGGGATGGGCGGCACCCTGTGGACCGTCAACTCCCGCACCCTCAGCCAGCGTCTCGTCGACCCCGGCGTGCTCGGCCGCTACAACGCGGCCGCCCGCCTGTTCAGCTGGGGCGCCATGCCGCTGGGTGCCGGGCTCGTGGGGCTCCTCGCCGAATGGCTCGGCATCCGCGCCGCCTTCGCCCTCTTCGCCGTCGCCGCCCTGCTCGTCGTCGTGCCCTTCCTCAAGATCGCCACCCCCGCCGCCCTCGACCCACCCCCGCACCCGGCCTGAACCCCGGGCGGCGGATCGGAGGTCAACCGGGTCACGGGGGATCGACGCCGTGGAGGATCAGGCCGAGTTCGTAGGCCAGGACGGCGGCGTGGGTGCGGTCGCGGGCGCCGAGCTTGTCCAGGACGTTGGTCACGTGGGTCTTGATCGTCTCGCGGGACACGTGCAGGGCGGCGGCGATCTCCGGGTTGGCCTGGCCGAGCGTGATGTGCCGCAGCACCTCCAGCTCGCGGGGCGTCAGCGTGACGGGGCGGCGCGGCCGGGCGCTGCCGTGGTGCGGGGAGGCGATGCGGCGCAGCGCGTCGGGGAAGAGCACCGCGCGCCGCGAGTGCACGAGCCGGACGGCTTCCACGAGCTCGCCGGCCGGGGCGCGTTTGAGCACGTACCCGGCGGCTCCGGCGCGCAGGGCGGCCCACACGAGCTGGTCGTTCTCGAAGGTGGTGACGACGACGACGCGGGTGGCGGGGGAGCGGCGGGTCAGCTCGACGGTGGCGGCGAGGCCGTCCATGCGGGGCATGCGGATGTCCATCAGCACGACGTCGGCGCCCGCGCCGGCCTCGACGGCCTCCTGCCCGTCGGCGGCCTGGCCGACGACCGTGAGGTCGTCGTGGAGGGAGAGCATGGCGGCCCAGCCCTCGCGGATCAGCGGCTCGTCGTCGGCCAGGACGACGCGGATCACAGCGGCAGCCTCGCCTCGACGCGCCAGGTCGTCCCGGCCTGCCCGGTGGTGCACGTCCCGCCGGCGAGGCGGGCGCGCATGCGCATGCCCGTCAGGCCGCGCCGGGGCCCGGCAGGGGGCCCGGTGGTGCCGGTGGTGCCGGGGGCGCCGGTGGTGGCGTTCTCGACGGTCAGCACCAGCTCGCCGGTGGCGTCGGTGCCGACGTCGAGCGTGACGGGGCCGGAGCCGTGGCGCAGGGCGTTGGTGAGCGCCTCGCGGGCGATGGCGTAGGCGGTGCGGGAGGTGGCCGGAGGGACGCGGCCGAGGGGGCCGGTCGTGACCTGTACGTCGAGCCCGCGGGTGAGGGTGCCGAGCGAGTCGAGCGTGGGCGTGCGGGCCGCCTCGCCGTCGCCGAGGACGCCGAGCAGCACGTCGAGGTCCTCCTGGGCGGCACGGGCGGTGTCGAGCAGGTGGTCCAGCGAGCGGGTGGCGTGCTCGGCGCGCGGGCTGGGCCGCTGGAGCGCGGCCTGCGCGGCCATGCCCTGCACCAGGACGACGCTGAGCGCGTGCCCGACGGCGTCGTGCAGCTCCAGCGCGAGGGCCTGGCGGCGGCCGAGCTCCTCCAGCTTGCGGGACGGCTCGGCGCGCAGCAGGCGGCGTGCCGCCCACCGCTGCCCGAACCCGGCCGCGACCATGGCGGCGGCCAGCGCGAGCAGGGCGGCCAGCGGTTCGGCCTGGACGGCGGGGCTGTCGCGCCACAGCGCCGGATCGCCCAGCCGGACCAGTCCCGGCGACAGCATGAGCACGCCCGCGCCCAGCGTCGCGCCCCCGTACAGGTGCAGGCTCGTCAGCGCCACCAGGTAGACCCGGTCGGCCCGGTCGGAGACCCGGACGTCGAGCAGCTCGGCCAGGGCGGCGATCTCGATGCGCCGCACCAGCGGGGCGAGGGCGAGCAGCACCGAGGCGGGCAGGCACGCCGCCCACAGCACCAGGACGCGCGCCGGCGTCGGCTCGCCCAGGACGAGCAGGCCGAGCACCACGGCGACCGGGGTCAGCAGCGCCGCGCCCAGCACCTGGTAGAGGAGCGCCCGCACGGCGCGTCCGGCATGTCGGGTCACGTCGGCGATGCTAGCCCGGGAGGCCGGGCCGGCCCTTCCCCCACCTGGGGGAGGTTCGCCGGCCGCCGGGCTGTGAGGCTCACAGTCATGAAGAGCGCAACCACGAGACCGCACGATCCGCGTCCCGGGCTCACCCGGACAGATCCCCCCGGCGGGGGATCCGCCGGGCCGGGCCGGTGGACAGACTCGGCGGGTGAGTCCGGGATCGGGGGGAGTTGAGCATGCGTCGTCTCACGGCATCGGCGATCTCCGCGGCGACGCTCGCGGTGGCCGCCCTGTGGTGCTTCGTCCCCGGCAGCTATCCGTACGGCTCGGCGGCCAAGGTCACGGTGGGCGTCAACCACTGGATCGAACGCGGGCCGGGTGTGGGCCTGATGGCGGCCGCCGGCGTGCTGGGGGTGCTGGTGGCGCTCGGCGTCCGGTCCTGGCCCAGGGCCGCCGGCGCGGTCGCCGGGGTCATGAGCGCCTTCTTCCTCCTGGTGATGTCCGACGCCTCCGTGCTGTCGTCCATCGGGTACGCCCTGATCCCCGCCGCCCTGCTGGGGATCGCCGGGCTGGTGGCGCTGGGCTGCGTCCGCCGCAGGCCCGTCGCGTACGTGCTGGCGGTGCTGCTCCCGGCCGGGCTCGTCGCGTCGCTCACCATGACCGACGCGGTCGCCCGCTACCTGGTCAACGTGGCCTCCGGGTTCGGCGAGTTCGGCGGGCGGATCGCCTGGTCGTGGGCGATGGCGATCGCCGCGGTCGGCTGGGCGTGGCTGGCCTACGGTTCGTTCGCGCGCGAGCGGAAGGCGGCGGTCCCGGGGTGGGGGAAGGCGGTCACGATCGCGGCCGCCCTCTGTCCCGTGCCGTACGGGGTGACGCGGCTGACGTGGGCGACGCCGTGGCCGCTCGGCGGCTACGACCCGCGCACCGGCCACATCACGCTGTTCGCCGTGGAGGCCGGCGACGCGGCCACCCGCATCCAGGGGTTCCTGATCGGCCTGAGCGCCGTCCTGGCCCTCGTGCTGACGCTCGGCCTGATCAGCCGGTGGGGCGAGACCGTGCCGCGCTGGGTGCCCCGGCTGGGCGGGCGGCCCGTCCCGGTGATGCTGGCCGTCGGGCCGGGCGTGTTCGGCGCGGTCGCGCTGTCCGTCTCGGCCCCCGGGGTGCTGGCCGGGGCCGTCCAGATGGGCTCGTGGCTGGACGGCGTCCTGTTCGTCGTGATGTTCCCGTGCCCGATCTGGGGTCCGTTGCTGGGGGCCGCGGTGTTCGCCTACTGGGCGCGCCGCAGAACCGCCGAGAAACCGAGGAGTGCCGCAGTTGCCATCGCATGAAACGCCGTCGCCCAAGGGCCTGGAGGTCCAGCGGACGTTCGACAGGATCACCGGCTACTACGACCGGATGAACCGGATCATGACGCTTGGGCGGCACGCCGCGTGGTGCCGCGAGGTGGCGGCGGGCGCGCACCTCCCGCCTGGGGGAAGCCTGCTCGACATCGCCACCGGCACCGGCGTCATCGCGCTCGCCGTACGGGACCGGCATCCGGACGCGACCGTCCACGCCGTGGACTTCTCCGGGCGGATGCTCCAGGAGGCGGCCCGCAAACCGGGCGCCGAGAGCGTCACCTGGCAGTACGCGGACGCCAACGACCTGCCGTTCGGCGACGCGAGCTTCGACGCCGTCACGCACGGCTACCTGCTGCGCAACGTGGAGGACGCCGAGCGGGTGCTGAGGGAGCAGCACCGGGTGCTGAAGCCGGGCGGCCGGGTCGTCATCCTGGAGACCTGCCCGCCGCGCGGGCCGCTGCGCTATCCGGTGGAGCTGGGCGTCCGGATGATGATCCCCCTGCTCGGGCAGGCGGTCGCCGGGGACCGCGAGTCGTACACGTATCTGAAGGAGTCGACGCTCGGCTTCATGCCGCCGCAGCAGGTCGCCGCCGTGCTCCGCCGGGCCGGCTTCGAGTCGGTCGCGTGGAGGAAGAAGTTCTTCGGGACCAACATGATCATCACTGCCCGGAAGCCGCCGGCTTGAGGCTGACACCGTGTCAGGCGCCAAGGTGGCCGGCATGTCGATTCCTTATGTGGGTTCCGGCCCCTACTGCTACGCCAATTCGCTGGCCATGATCCTCGGCGACGAGGCTCCCTCCGCCTCGGTCGTCGAGGTGCTGACCGGCTCCCCGTACGGGATGGAGCTGATCAGCGGGCGGCTGCCGCTGTTCGACCCGTTCGGCTGGGATCCCGAGCAGGGGCTCGACGCCGCGATCGAGCTGCTGGGCTGGTCGTGCGCGCGCGAGGACGGCGGCTCGGCGGACGAGGCCGTCGAACGCCTGCGCCGGGCCTGCGCGGCAGGGCCGGTGCTGGCCGGGCCGCTGGAGCTGGGGCTGCTGCGCTACCAGCCCGGCTCCGGGCAGGCGGTCGGCGCCGACCACTACCTGGTGGTGCTGGAGGTCACGGACGACACCGTGCTCGTGCACGACCCGCAGGGCTACCCGTACGCCACCCTCCCGGTCGCGGAGTTCGCCGAGTCGTGGCGGGGCGAGCTGATCAGTTACCTGCCCCGCCCGTTCACCATGCGCTCCGCCTTCGTACGGGAGGCCCGGGTGAGCCCCGAGGAGGCGTTGCGCCGCTCGCTGCCCGCGGCGCTCGCCTGGCTGGGCGGCCGGACGGACGTGCCCGTCGCCCCCGGCACGCTGGGCCAGGCGGAGGCCGCGGAACGGACCGCCGAGCTGGTGGCCGAGGGGCGGCTCGACCCGCAGGCGCGGGAGCTCCTGCGGGCGTTCGCCGTCCGCGTCGGCGCTCGCCGGGCGAACGACCTGGCCGCCTGCCTGGCCTCGCTGGGCCTGGCGGAGGGCGCCGCCGTCGCCGCCGAACAGGCCCGCCTCGTGGGCGCGCTCCAACTCCCCGTCGTGACCGGGGACGACGCCGCGCTCGCGGCCGGTCTGCGCGCGCTGGCCCCGACCTACGAACGGCTGCGCGCGGCCCTGGCCGATGAGCCTTCGAGGGCATTGCCCGGACCCCGCACCCACGCCCCGGAGAGCATTGCCCGGACCCCGGTAATTAGTTAA
This sequence comes from Nonomuraea sp. NPDC049725, assembly GCF_040674795.1. Lineage (NCBI taxonomy): Bacteria > Bacillati > Actinomycetota > Actinomycetes > Streptosporangiales > Streptosporangiaceae > Nonomuraea > Nonomuraea sp. NPDC049725. The sequence continues at coordinate 177,956 of NZ_JBFANJ010000007.1, forward strand.
CTTTCTTTCATGAAGTCGCGTCTGTTAGCCGCGCTCGTCCTGACCGCGGCCGCCCTCGTCGCCACGTCCGCCCCCGCCCAGGCCGCCTCCTACGTCAAGCACGCCTCCTACGGCTGGCCCGACCAGTGCCAGTGGTTCGGCAACCAGGGCACGGTCTACCACACCTGGAGCTCGTACTACTGCGAGACCGTCATCCCCACCAACTGGATGGCGCCCGGCCTCTACAACCTGTGGGTCCAGTACTGACGAACGGACGGCCCGGTGTTCCGGCCGGGCCGTAAACAGGCAGCTCACCGGGCTTTATGCGCGGCTGACCTCCCGTCTGACACGATCTCCGCGCTCGGTGGACGGGAGAAGGGGGCAACAGATGGCCACGACGAACGCCGGCATAAGGCGATTACTGGCGGACTCCGGAGAGGCCCGCACCTGGGTCTCGCCCCGGACGGACCTGGTCACGGCGCTGCTCGGCGTCTGGTTCGGCGTCGGGCTGATGATCGACGCCTGGGCCCACACCCAGCTCTCGGCCGAGCTGGAGACGTTCTTCACCCCCTGGCACGCGGTGTTCTACTCGGGGTTCGCGGCGGTGTCCGCCTGGCTCATCTGGCAGGTGCTCCGCAACACCCGCACCGGGCGGCAAGGAGTGGCCGCGGTGCCGATGGGCTACCTGGCCGGGCTGGTGGCGGTGCCCGCGTTCGCCGCGTTCGGGTTCGCCGACATGATGTGGCACACGGTGCTCGGCATCGAGACCTCGCTCGACATCCTGTTCAGCCCCTCGCATCTCGGGCTCATCCTGACGATGCTGCTCATCATCACCACCCCGCTCCGCTCGGCCTGGAAGGCGCCGGACGTGGGGGACCGGCCGTCGCTCGGGCGGCTGCTGCCCGCGCTGATCGGGCTGGCGTTCGCGACCACGCTCGTGTCGCTGTTCCTGTCGTACGGCGACGCGATGCAGTGGGACGGCGACAGCGTCGTGGCCGCCTTCTCCAACGAGGAGATGCCCGGCCACCTGGCCGCGTCGATGGTCATGACCAACGTGATCATGTTGGCTCCGGTGCTGCTGCTCGTGCGCCGCTGGGAGCTGCCGTTCGGCAGCATGACCGTGATGTACGGGATCGCCGTCCTGATGCCGGGCGCGCAGACGGCGTTCGGCAACGTGCCGATCCTGCTCTCGTTCGTGGCGGCCGGGCTGGCCGGCGACGTGCTGATCCGGTTGCTGCGTCCCTCGGCGCGGCGGCGGGGCGCCTACTGGGCGTTCGCCGGGCTGTCGGCGTTCGTGACCTGGTCGCTGTACATGGGGGTGGCCTCGGCGGTGGCCGGGCGGCTGCCCACGGTGCCCGAGCTGTGGACCGGCTCGCCCATCGTCGCCGGGCTGGTCGGCCTGGCGCTCGGCGCGCTGTTCCTGCCCAACGCCGCCGGCGACGACCCCGCCGGCCACAATCCCGCCGGCCACAATGCCGCCGGTGACAGCTCCGCCGCGTCCCGTCCCGGCGTCGCGCGAGGATGATCAGGGCGTTCCTGCTCGCCGCCGTCCTGGTGGTGGTGTTCGCCGCTCCGGCCGCCGCGCACAACGTCACGGCCGGGGCGGACCTGCGGATCGCGCAGACGATCGCGGGCGCCGAGGTCACGCTGGTGATCAAGGGGACGTCGCGCGTGCCCGGCCCGCTGCGCATCGGCGTCGTCGCCTACGAACGCGCCGACGGGCTGCCGGTGAGCCTGGAGGTCCGCTCGCTGACCGGTGGCCACACGGTCACGGGCACGGCGCGGGCGGCGGCGGAGCCCGCGTACACCGAGCTCAGGGTCGAGGAGACGGGCCCGCACCAGCTCACGCTGCGCGCCGGGAGCGAGGTCGCGGTGGTGCCGTTCCGCGTCCTGGTGGAGCGCGGGTCGGCGGGGGACTTCCTCGTCTACGGCGGGCTGTTCGCGGCCGGGCTGCTGCTGGTGGGCGGCCTGCTCACAGGCGCGACCTCGCGGCGCGGCCCGGCGATGCTGCTGTCCGCCGGAGCCGCGGCCGGGGTGACGGTGGCGGCCATGGTCGTCGTCTTCGAGCCGATGCTGCCGCCCGGCCCGCCCGACGGCGCCGCCCCGACCGCCACCGCCCAGCCGGCGGGCGGCCGCCCGTTCGCGCAGGCGCGGATGGAGACCGCCCCGGCCCGCCCGGCCCCGGGTCAGGAGTTCACGCTGCGCGTCGACCTCACCGACGGCTCCACCGGCAGGCCGGTCGACGACCTCGTCTCCCACCACGAGGCGCTCGCTCACGTGGTGGTGACCAGCGAGGACGGCCGCTACTTCCGCCACGTCCACCCGCTGCGCACCGCCCCGGGCCGTCTGGAGGTCAGGCTGCGCGCCGACCGCCCCGGCCGCTACCTCGCCTACGCCGAGCTGGAACGCGAGGACTCCGGCGGCCAGCTCCTCACCGGCAGCTTTGCTGTCGAGGGGGAACCGGCGGTCGCCGCCGTCGAGGAGGCCGTCGCCCCCACGCTGCGGCCCGCCGCCCCGGTCGCGGGCCGCCCGGCGACGATCGAGCTGCCCGCCGAGGGCCGGGTGCGGCCCTGGCTCGGCATGGCCGGCCACCTGATCGTACGGAACCAGGACGGATCATTCCTCGGCCACGTCCACGAGATGGGCACGGCCGGGGACCGCCTCCGCTTCACCTTCAGCTTCCCCCGCCCGGGACGGTACCTGGCCTGGGCCCAGCACGCCACGGACGGCCGCATCGTGACCATGCCCTTCACCGTCGACGTGACCGGACCCGGATCGGCGTCCGCCGGATGAGACGCCTGATCGCCCTCGCCGCCCTCCTGGTGGCCGCCGCCGCGCTCTTCGTCGCCGGCCGGGCCCTGGGCGCCGAGCCGCTGACCCTGACCATCGCCGGCTCCCGCTACACCGCCACCGTCGTGATCGACCCGCCCAGGACCGGGGCCGTCGTCGTCGAGACGCGCGTGACCTCGGGCGACGCGGACGGCCTCGCCTTTTCGGCGGTCATGCCCGACATGGGCCACGCCATGCCCGAGCTCAGCGCGGCGGAACGGGAGCCGGGCCGGTTCGTCGCCGAGGGCGAGCTGTTCACCATGTCCGGCGTGTGGGACGTGTCCATCCGCCTGACCGGCCCGGCAGGAGAAGAGACCCTCACCGCCAAGGCCCTCATCAGCGGCTAGCCCGGCCGTCCCGGCCAGGCCGGACGCCGAAGCTGTCCGTCATAGTCGGTGGCGCCGGTTACGCTGCGGTGGATGACGACGGTGGGGGTGGAGAGACACGTGACGGTCAACGGGGTGACGAGCGCCGCGGTGGCGGTCCCGGCAGGCGAAGCGGTCGGCCGGGTGCTCGGCACGCAGTCGGCCTCACCGCTGTCGTTCTGGATCGGGCTGGAGCCCGGCAAGGTCGTCCAGCTCGACGACGTGGTCGTGACCAGGCGCGAGGTGCCCGGCCACGGGCCGGTCCTGATGGCGGGCGTGGTCAGCACCGTCGAGGCCCGCCACGAGGGCGCCGCCTACGACTCCGACGTGTTCCTCATCGCCGACGGCGCGCTGCCCGCCGCCGTCGTCGAGGTCGCCGAGGTGCGCGTCACCCGGGTCGAGCCCGAGGTGTTCGTGCCGCCGCTGCCCGGCGCGCAGGTCTACCTGGCCGGCGCCGGCGACCGCGACCAGGCGCTCTACTTCGACGTGATGGACCGCCGCATCCCCATCGGCACCGGCCGCGACGGCCAGCCGCTGTACGTGAACTTCGACTTCCTCGACGGCACCCGCGGCGCCCACGTGTCGATCTCCGGCGTGTCCGGCGTGGCGACCAAGACCTCGTTCGCCACGTTCATGCTCTACTCGATCTTCAACTCGGGCGTGCTCGGCGGCGAGGCGGCCAACACCAAGGCGCTGATCTTCTCCGTCAAGGGCGAGGACCTGCTCTTCCTCGACCACGACAACAGTCGCCTCGACGAGGCCGCCCGCAGCGTCTACGGGCGGCTCGGGCTGCCCGCCAGGCCCTTCTCCAGCGTCCACGTCTTCGCCCCGCCCCGGCCCGGCGACCCCAACGGCGTCCCCCACGTCTCCGCCCGCACCCAGGGGGTCAGCTCGTTCTTCTGGACCCTGGTGGAGTTCTGCCAGGAGGAGCTGCTGCGGTTCGTCTTCGCCGACGCCGACGACGAGCGCGCCGGCTACTCGCTGCTCGTCGGCCAGGTCGCCGCCCGGCTGCACTCCTGGGCCGAGCCCGTCGGCGACGGCGGCGCCGTCCGCATCAGGGGCACCGCCTGCCGCACCTTCTCCGACCTGGTCGAGCTGCTGTCCGACCAGCTCCAGGACGAGGCCTCCCGCCACGAGTGGACCGGCGCGACCACGCCCCTCGGCACCGTCAACGCCTTCCTGCGCCGCCTGCGCAGCGCCGTACGCCCCCTGTCGCCCATCGTCCGCGGCGACCTGCCGTTCTTCCGCGCCCACACCATCCGCACCTCCGACGCCCAGGTGTCCATCGTCGACCTGCACAACCTGCCCGAGCGGGCGCAGCGGTTCGTGGTCGGCGTGGTGCTGCGCGGCGAGTTCCACCGCAAGGAGTCGTCCGGCACCGCCAAGCCGCTGCTGTTCGTGGTGCTCGACGAGCTCAACAAGTACGCCCCGCGCGAGGGCGAGTCGCCCATCAAGGAGATCCTGCTCGACGTCGCCGAACGCGGCCGCAGCCTCGGCGTCATCCTCATCGGAGCCCAGCAGACCGCCTCCGAGGTCGAACGCCGCATCGTCGCCAACAGCGCCGTGCGCGTCGCCGGCCGCCTCGACTCCGCCGAGGCCACCAGGTCCGAGTACGGCTGGCTGCCCCCGGCCGTGCGCGAGCGCGCCACGATCGCCAAGCCCGGCACCATGTTCGTGGCCCAGCCGGAGATCCCGGTGCCGCTCGCCGTCGCGTTCCCCTTCCCCGCCTGGGCCACCCGGCCGTCCGAGGCGGTGGCCGTGACGAGACCCGGGGCCCCCGCGACCCCGGCGGACCCGTTCCAGGGGCTGCCCGGCCCCGAAGACGACATCCCGCCGTTCTGACGAGGAGGTGACCACGTGAAGATCCTGCACACCGCCGACTGGCACGTGGGCAAGGTGCTCAAAGGCCGCTCGCGCGCCGACGAGCACCGGCAGGTGCTGCGCGAGCTGGTCGCCACCGCCCGCGCCGAGGACGTCGACGCCGTCATCGTCGCCGGCGACCTGTTCGACACCTCCGCGCCCACCCCCGAGGCGCAGTCCCTGGTGCTGCCCGCCCTCATGGCGCTGCGCGAGGACGGCCGCGACGTGGTGGTGCTGGCCGGAAACCACGACAGCGCGCCGCTGTTCGAGGTCTACCGGCCGGTGCTCGGCGCGCTCGGCCTGCACGTCGTGGGCGCCTTCCGCCGCCCCGACGCCGGGGGCACGCTCTCCTTCACCGCGCGCTCCGGCGAGCCGGTGCGGCTGGCCGTGCTGCCCTTCCTGTCCCACCGCTACGTGGTGCGCGCCGCCGAGGTGCTCACCGGCACCGCCGCCGAGCACAACCGCGACTACGCCGCCCGCATCGGCGAGCTCATCGGCGCGCTCACCGCGAGCTTCACCGGCGACACCGTCAACCTGATCACCACCCACGGCACCCTGCCCGGCGGCCGGTTCGGCGGCGGCGAACGCGAAGCCCAGTCGATCTTCTCCTACTACTTCGAGCCGACCGCCTTCCCGCCCGCCACCCAGTACGCCGCCCTCGGCCACCTGCACCGCCGCCAGCAGATCCCCGGCCCCTGCCCGATCTGGTACAGCGGCTCGCCCATCGCCGTCGACTTCGGCGAGGAGGGCAACGAGCCCGGCGCGCTGCTCGTCGACGTCGCCCCCGGCCGCCCCGCCGTGGTCCGCGAGGTCGCCTTCCCCGGCGCCCGCCGGCTCCGCACCGTACGGGGCACGCTGGAACAGCTGGAGACCGTCGAGGCGGGCGACGACTGGCTCAAGGTGGTCGTCGAGGAGAAACCCCGCGTCGGCCTCGCCGACCAGGTGCGCGAACTGCTGCCCGGCGCCGTCGACGTGGTGATCGACGAACGGTTCCGGCCCGTGCACGCCGTACGCAGGCCGGGCTCCGCCGCCCGCAGCCCGCGCGAGCTGTTCCGCGCCTACCTAGCCGACTCCGGGCGCGAGGACGAGCGCGTGGCCACCCTGTTCGACCGCCTGCACGACGAGGTGACCGGCTGATGCGACCCCTGCTGCTGCACGTCGAAGGCTTCGGCAGCTTCCGCGGCGCGACCGAGATCTCCTTCGCCGACACCGACTACTTCGCCCTCGTCGGCCCCACCGGCGCGGGCAAGAGCACGATCATCGACGCCCTCTGCTTCGCCCTGTACGGGACGGTCCCGCGCTGGGGCAAGGAGAACGTGATCGCCCACGCGCTCGCCCCCTCCGCCGCCGCCGGCAAGGTCGGCCTCGTCTTCGAAAGCGGCGGACGCCGCTACGGCGTCGTGCGCGCCCTGGTCCGCGACAGCAAGGGCACCGTGCGCACCAAGGAGGCCAGGCTCGACGAGCTGACCCCCGGCGCCACCGGCTTCGACGAGGTCGCCAGGCCCGTCGCCGAAGGCGAGAACGTCACCACCGAGGTCCAGCGCGTCACCGGGCTCGAATACCGGTTCTTCACCCAGTGCGTGGTGCTGCCCCAGGGCCGCTTCGCCGAGTTCCTGCACGCCGCCCCCCGCGAGCGCCAGGACCTGCTCGTCCAGCTGCTCGACGCCGACGTCTACGACCGCATCCGGCAGCGCGCGGCGGCCGAGGAGGAGCAGGCCAGGCAGGCGGCCACCTTCGCCCGCAACCAGCTCGCCAAGCTGTCCGGCGCCACCGACGAGGCCGAGCGCGAGGCGCGGGAGCGCGCCGGCTCGCTGCGCGCGCTAGCCGACGGCATCGGCGCCGACCTGGAGCTGCTGCGCGCCAGGGACGCCGAACACCAGCGCACCCGCGAGGCGCTCGCCGCGCTCACCGACCGCATCACCGCGCTCCGCTCGCTCACCATGCCGCCCGAGGTGCCCACCCTCGCCGCCACCGCCCGCGAGGCCGCCGACGCCGTCACCGCGCTGGAGGCCGAGGCCGCCACGCTCGCCGCCGACGAGCAGGCCGCCGAGGCGGCGCTCGCCGGCCTGGGCGACCGCGCCGCGTTCGTTGCCGCGCTGGCCGCCCTCGACGCCCTCGACCGCGCCGAACGGGCCGCCGCCGCCGCGCACGCCACCGCCGCCGAGACGGCCGCCCGCGTCCCCGCGCTCGCCGCCCGCCTCGCCGAGGCCCGCGACCGGCTCGCCGCCGCCGAGACCGCCCGCGACCGGCTCCGCGACGCCCAGGCGGGCGCCGGGCTCGCCGCCCGCCTGACCGCCGGTGACCCCTGCCCCGTCTGCCTGCGCCCCGTCACCGACCCGCCCAGCCACGGCGCCCTGTCCGACCTCGGTACGGCCGAGCGCGCCGTGTCCGTCGCCCGCGGCGACGCCGACCAGGCGCGGGCCGAGCACGGCAAGGCCGAGACGTCCGCCGCGATGCTCGCCGACCAGGCCGCCCGCCTCGACGCCGACCTCGCCCACCACCGCGCCGCCTGCGCCGCCGCCCTCCACCCCCTCCACCCCTACGGCCTCCCCACCCCCACCAACCCCGACGGAACCACCGCATCCGACGGGGCCTCCGCGCCCGGCGGGGCCTCCGCGCCCGGCGGGGCCTCCGCGCCCGGCGGGGTGGCCTCCCCGGAGGGCGCCCGCCCCGTAAGCGGCGCCGCCCCTTCGGACGGGGCTGGTCCTGGACTCGACGCCGCCACCCCAGAGGACGCTGCCCCTTCGGGTGGGGCTTCCGCGTCCGGCGGGGCCTCTGCGTCTGGCGGGGTCGGCGCTCCGGAGGGGGACCGCTCCGTAGACGGGGTCGCCCCTTCGGGTGGTGCCGTCCTGGGCGCCGCCCCTTCCGGTGGGGCGGTCTCTTCCGGGGGTGGCCGGTCCGTACGGGGTGCCGTCCCTGTGGAGGGCTCGCGGGGGTCGCGTGGCGACGTGGTCCGGGGGTTCATCGAAACGCGGCTGGCCGACATGGGGAAGGCGGAGAAGGTGGCCGCGGAGGCGCGGGCGGCGGCGCGGGGCTGCCGGACCCGGCTGGAGCAGGCACGGACGCGCGCGGTGCGGGCGGCGCGGCAGGGCGAGGACGCCTGGCGCGCCCTGGAGGCCGCCCGGGACCGGCTGCTCACGCTGGGCGGGCACGCGGAGGCGCCGCCACCGGTGGACCGGGCCGATCTGCATCACGCCTGGAGCGACCTGATCGAGTGGCGCAACCAGGCGGGCATCGCCACCCGGGTGGTCGTCGACGAGACGGAGCGGGCCCTGGCCGAGCTGGCGGCCAGGCGTGACGCCGAACGGGCCGCGCTCCTCGACCGCCTCACCGCCCACGGCGTCCCCGTACCGGGAGGTGGGGCCGGGGGGCCGGACCAGCTCGCCGCCGCGGTGGCGGCGGCCGTGACCAGGTCGGAGGCGGCGCTGGAGCGCATCCGCGAGGATCGCGCGAAGGTGGCCGAGCTGACCGCGGAGGTGACCGAGCACGACCAGGCGGCCCAGGTGGCGCACGAGCTGGACCTGCGGTTGCGCGCCAACGCGTTCGAGCGCTGGCTGTGCGCCGAGGCGCTGGCGCTGCTGGTCGCCACCGCGTCCGACACGTTGCGGGAGCTGTCCGACGGGCAGTACGAGCTCGTTCTGGGCAGCCGCAGCGAGATCGAGGTGATCGACCACGCGGAGGCGGGGATGCGGCGCAGCGCCCGCACGCTGTCGGGCGGCGAGACGTTCCAGGCGGCGCTGGCGCTGGCCCTGGCGCTGTCGGGCACGGTCGCCCGCGGGCTGGAGTCGATCTTCCTGGACGAGGGCTTCGGCACCCTGGACCCTGCCACGCTCGACACGGTGGCCACCACGCTCGAACGGCTCGCCTCGGGCCAGGAGCGCATGGTGGGCGTCGTCACGCACGTCCCGGCGCTGGCGGAGCGCGTGCCCGTACGGTTCGAGGTCAGCCGTGACACCGAGGGCTCGCACGTGCGCCGGGTGGGCCCATGACCGGGTTCACCGTCGACCCGTGGGATCCGGGCTACGCGGCGGCGCTGGCCGTGGAGGCCCTGTCGGAGCTGGGCACGACGAGCGCCGAGCTGATCCTGGACGTCGAGCGCCCGGCGGCCGACTGGAAGCCCGTCCGGCCGGGCCCCGGCGTGGACGCGCCCGACACGCTGCTGGTGGCCGACGGGGTGCGGCGGATCGACGCCCGCGTGTGGGTGTCGGACGCCGACGCGCCGATGCCGCTGCCGGGCATCGCGGCCTCGTTCGCGGCGGGCATCGTCCGCTGCGGGCCGGGTGGCGCGGATCTGGCGGCGATCGAGATCGGCCGTTCGCTGATCAGCGCGTCGCCGTACGCGCCGGAGGTCAAGACGGCGCACGCCGTCTACCGGCCCGGGCGGGCGGCCGACTCCAGCATGGAGGAGCTGTCGCTGGCGCTCCAGCGCCAGGTGACCCAGCTGGAGGTGGACCTGGCCGTCAGGCACCGGGCCGGCACGAGTGACCTGCTGCTGGTCGACGGCCCGCTGCGCGGGCGCACCCATCTGCCCAACACGGTCGGCTACATCAAGACCCACCACACCGCCTACCTGCCGCCGCCGCAGTCGGCGGTCGTGTCGGCGCTCGCGCCGGGGGAGCGCACGCCGGTGTTCCTCATGGGGACGAGCTGGCGGCGGCACGCCTGGTACGTCCGGCTTCCGGTACGGTCCTCGACCCCGTGGGCGGGGATCGCGCGGTGCGAGGCGAGCGCCGAGCTGGAGCCCGCCCAGGTGACGCGGCTGGCCGACGAGCTCACGCTGGCGCTGCCGCCGCTGGCGGGCGTCGACTACAAGGACCCGCGCGCCCCGCAGAACCTCGTCCCGATCGGCGGCCTGGAGAAGCTGCTGCGCCACCATCTGGGCGACCCGCGCCTGCTCTACCGGGCGTTGCGCACGGCCTCCCAGGAGTAGACCGGCTAGGGCGTGCGTCCGGGCCGTCGGCGGTCGACGTAGCGGGCCAGGCCCAGGGCGACGGTCTCGACCGGCTGGTCGGCGCGGCGGACCGGGATGGCCAGGGCGGTGCGCAGCCGCCGGGCCAGGCCGCGCAGCAGGGAGCCGCCACCCGCGAGCGTGGCGCCGCGCTCGCCGAGGTCCGCGGCCAGCTCGGGCGGGCAGTGCTCCACGGCGCGGCTGGCGGCCCGGACGATCGCGTCGACCGGCTGCCTGGTCGCCTCGTAGAGATCGTGCACCGGGACCGCGACCACGCGCTCGCACCCGGTCTCCGGGTCGCGGCCGTGGACGAGGACCTGGCGGTGCAGCGGCTTCCAGGCGGTTCCGGCGTCGCGTTTGACCGCCTCGGCCTCGCTCTCGCTGATGAGGATGCCGTGCCGGTGTTCGACGAGGCGGGCGATGGCGCGGTTCATGTCGTCGCCGCCGACGCCGGTGGACGCGGCCGTCACCACGTCGCCGCCCGCCAGGACGGCGATCCTGGTGAGGCCGGGGCCGATGTCGACGACCATCGCGCCGGCGGGCTCGTCCAGCGCCACTCCGGCCCCGAGGGCCACCGCCAGCGCGTGCGGCACGAGGACCACGCCGCGCGCGTCGGCCTCGTACGCCAGGTCGCCGAGCGTCCGCGCGACGATCGGCGAGCAGCCGTCGGGCAGGGCCATGACCAGGCGCGGCCTGGTGAACTTGTGCACCCTGTGCACGAAGTGGCGGATGAGGAGCCGGGCCAGCTCGGGGTCTCCCGGCATGCCGCCGCGCACCGGCCAGCAGGTGTCGCCGCAGCAGACGGCCTGGGCGCCGAACCTGACAGCCCGGCCCGTCTCGGGACTTCGCGCGACGGCCGTGGGCTCGTTGAGCACGATGCCCCGGCCTCGTGCGTGGATCTGGGTGCTGACACTGCCGAGATCGATCGCGAGATCCCGGCCGAGCGGGCTCACCATGACCGGAATCTGCCCGCCATCGGGTCAAGGCAACACCAAGGAGCTAGTGCGGCAGCGACTGGCCCATCAGCGCCTGGAGCGTGACGCCGCCCAGCAGGGCGCCGTCGTCGACGACGGCGACGAGCGGGCTGTGCGTGCGGGCCATGAGCGCGGCCAGCTCCAGCAGGGTGGCGTCGCCGTCGGCGATGGGCAGCTCGCGCGGCTGCTCGGGCAGGGTCTCGCGGACCGTGCGCTCGCCGAGGCCGCGCATGAACGCGTCGGCGTGCTCCTCGTCGACGACCCTGGCCAGGGCGGGGTCGTCGAGGCAGTAGCGGGGGACGGCCAGGCGCAGCACCTGGGTGCCGGGCAGGATCGTGCGCGGACGGCCGTCGTCGTCGAGCACGATGAGCCCCGGCAGCCCGTGCTCGGCCAGCAGCCGGGCGGCGTCGGCCGCGCGGGTGTCGAGCGTCACGGTCGGGAAGTCGCTGACGAGATCGCGTGCGCGCACAGGCTCACCCTAACCGCTGGGCGGCCGTCCCGGTTTCGCGCCGTGTGGGCGATCGTGCGAAGCTGTGTACGTCCCTCAACACCAGGAGGTCCTCCATGGCGGAAACACCGGAGCCGGAAGTCAGCGAGACTCCCGAGGACGAGATGAAGCGCAAGTTCCGCGAGGCGCTGGAGCGCAAGCGCAACCAGGCCGCGGGCACGAGCGCGGGTGGCAGGGGCGCCGACGCCGCGAAGATTCACGGGGCACACGGGCCGGCTGCCAGCAAGCGATCTTTCAGGCGCAAGAGCGGCGGCTGAGATCCTGGCGTTTCAGGGGGGTACGGCAATGCCGTGCCCCCCCTTTTCTTGACCCTCCTAGGTAGATCTTCGCCTGATTCATGGTGTTACCTTTGCGTTTGTCCGGTTTGGCATATACATTGGGTGGCGTTACCAGGTGGTGACCTAGCCCTTCACCAGGAAGAGGCGGCCACCTGGCGCCGAATCCCTCACGGGAACCGGGGACCCAACTTCTGGGGTGAATCCGGCCCTCGCGGCCGGTAGGGCATCTCCACGCCCGAACCCGTCAGCTAACCCGGTAGGCGAGATGGAGAGGACACCCTACCTGTGATGTACCGCTGCGTCGTACCCCCAGCCCGCGCCCGCTGAGCGGCACCACTTCCCCGAACTTCTCGCGCTCCGCGTAGCGACCGTTTGGCGTTCTGCCCGGCTACGCCCTTCTGAGTGAGCGCTTTTCCCCATTGCCTAACAAAGGACTTTACTTTTTCATGTCTGCTCGTATCGGCATGCGTTCCTTCGCCCTGCTCACCGCCACCGCCGCCGGCGCCCTCGCCTTCGGGGCCGGCGCCGCCCACGCCGACGTCGACGAGAGCCAGAAGGTGCTGCTGAAGGGCGCGACCACCGCGTCCTACTTCTGGGACGACTCCTCCGGCCGCGCCGGTGACACGGGTCTGCCCGCCAGTGGCAAGCCCATGCAGAAGGGCCTGGCCGCCAGCCCGAGCTGGCCGCTGATGACCGAGGGCTACGTCGTCTACAAGGGCAAGAAGATGCCCTTCTTCGTGGGTGACCGCGGTCCCGGCAACCCGTCCAACAACGGCGTCATGCTCGACCTGGACGCCAAGACGTTCGCCGAGCTGACCGGCGGCAAGTTCAACTCCAACACGCTGATGGTCGACGGCAACGGCGGCAAGGGCCACATCGAGGTCCAGTACGTCATCACCAAGTGGGGCGACGGCGTGGGCAAGAAGAACCACCCCGTGGCCTTCTCGACCGGCGCCTGGTCGCGCGTGGACCGCAACCCGGCCCAGCCGCCGACCATCCTGGCCGAGAAGAAGACCGAGGAGAACAAGCCCCGCGTCGAGGCTCCCGGCAGCGGCGGCGTCGCCCCGGCCGCGTACACCGCGAGCGAGCGCCCCGCGGGCGGCGGCTCCAAGCCCGCCGCCGCGGCGGCCGGCGAGGAGACCGGTGGCGTCGGCGGCGCCGTGCTGGCCGGCGGTCTCGCCCTGGCCGGTGGCGGCGTGATCCTGGGCCGTGACCGTCTCCGCAAGCTGATGGGCCGCTGACCCTGACGGGCAGCTGACCCAGCCAGGAGCTCAGGCGTCCGAGCCGTCCCCCGGCCGGGCGCCTGAGCCTTCCGCAGGGGAGGCCGGGCGCGCTTTACGCGGGACGAATTAGAAGGTAATTCTAGTATCCGTGACCACCCACGCCTCGGCGAACGGCATCGACCTCGCCTACGAGAGCTTCGGCTCACCTGACGGGCGCCCGCTCCTGCTCATCATGGGGCTGGGCGCCCAGCTCATCCACTGGGACGACGACCTCTGCACGGCCCTGGCCGACCAGGGGCATCACGTCGTCCGGTTCGACAACCGCGACGCCGGTCTGTCCACGCACTTCCACGAGGCGGGCGTGCCCGACTTCCGGGGCGCCGCCCCGTACCTGCTGGACGACATGGCCGACGACGCCGCCGGGCTCATGGACGCGCTCGGCTGGCCCGCGGCGCACGTCATGGGCGCGTCGATGGGCGGCATGATCGCCCAGACGCTGGCCATCCGCCACCCGGAACGGGTGCTCACCCTCACCTCGATCATGTCGACCACCGGCCCCGCGGTCGCCCCGCCGACCGAGGCCGCGGGCGCGGTGCTGTTCGGCGCGCCGCCGGCCGACCGGGAGGCGGTCCTGGAGCAGGCGCTCAAGACCTGGTCGGTGATCGGCTCGCCGGGCTACGAGATGGACCGCGAGCGCGTCCTGCGGCTGGCCGGCCTGGCCTTCGACCGCTGCTTCGACCCGCCGGGCACGGCCCGCCAGCTCGCCGCGATCATGGCCTCCGGCGACCGCACCGAGGGCCTGGCGGCCGTCAAGGTGCCGACGCTGGTCGTGCACGGCGAGGACGACCAGCTCGTCCCGGTCGAGGGCGGGCGCGCCACGGCGGCGGCCATCGAGGGGGCCGAGCTGCTGACGTTCCCCGGCATGGGGCACGACCTTCCCCGCGCGCTCTGGCCCGGGATCGTCGCCGCCGTGACGCGGCTCACCTCCCGCGTGTGACGGTGGCTCGTGCCCGCCGACGCCCCGGGCACGAGCCACCGGGTCTCAGACCTCCAGCTTCTCCTCGATGGCCCGGAGCTGGTGCCTGGCCAGGGCCAGATTGGCCCGGCTCCGGTCGAGGGCCAGGTAGAGGAACAGGCCCTTGCCGCCGCGCCCGGTCAGCGGCCGGATGATGTGATACTGGCCGCTGAGCGAGATGAGGATGTCCTCGATCGCGTCCTTGAGCCCGAGCGAGTCCATCGTGCGCAGCTTGGCCTTGACGACCTCGGTGTTGCCGGCCGCCGCCACCTGGAGGTCCAGGTCCTTGGAGCCGCCGAGCGTGCCCAGCGCCATGCCGCTGCCGTGGTCGACGATCGCCGCGCCGATCGAGCCGTCGATCGTCATCATCTCCTTGAGCGAGATGTCCATGCCGGCCATGTCGTCCTCCGTTCGTTGTGATCGTCCCGGCGTGAGCGATCCTCACGCCAGTTCTTCCAGCGCCTTCCTCAGCCGCAGCAGCAGGGCCACGTCCACCTGCTGCCTGGGCTCCGCGGGCTCCCCGGCGTCCTGCGGGCCCGGCTTCGGCTGCCGCTTGGCGCGTCTGGGCAGGGCGGCCCGCTCGTCGGGGAGCAGCAGCCCGGCCGCGGCCAGCCGCCGCACCGCGAGCATGACCGCGTAGCCCGTCCGGCCCAGCCGCCTGGCCAGGTCGAGCGGCGTGGCCTCCTGGTCGGCGGCGACCACGACCTCCCACTGCACGTCGGTGAGCGTCACGCCCTGCCCGCGCAGCCGGGGCGAGACCCGTACCGGTGAGGTGTCGACGGCGGCGTCGGGCCAGACGCTCGCCAGGTGGGCGCGGCGGCGCGCGCACTCGCGGACCAGCCCCGCCACGTCGAAGTACCAGCGCCCGCCCAGCCAGTGCCGCTCGCCCGGCCGGAACTTCGGCCGCGGCCCCGCCGCGGGCAGCAGGAAGAACGCCGCGTCCAGCACCGCGCCGAGCACGCAGTACTGCAGCTCGCCGAGCGTGACCGGCCCCTCCCGCAGCAGCCGCTCGCACCCGCCGTCGGCCTGCGTGCGCCGCAGCGCGGCCTCCGACACGCGCCCCCGGGAGGCGAGCAGCCGCTCGGCGCCCGGCGTGCGGGCGCACTCCATGTACGTGATCCGCCCGGCGTCGAGGTAGATCGTGCCGGCCCGGCCGACCCGCAGCGCGCCCGTGGAGCGTTCGCGGGCCAGCCCGGCCAGGTGCGTGTCCAGGGGTGGCATGCCGTCACGCCAGCAGTTCGGCGGAGATAGCGCGCAGCCGGTGCCGCGCCAGGGCGATGTTCGCGCGTTCCAGGTCCAGCCGGACGTAGATCACCAGCGGCCCGTCGAAGAGCGTGTCCAGCGGACGCAGCAGGTGGTGGCCCTTGTCCGTGGTGATGAGCACGTCCTCGACGCGCACGGTGTCGCCCGGGCAGGCGCGCGCCAGCCCGTCGACGGTGGCGCGCAGCGTCTCCGTCAGCGCGGCGGCGGACTTCTCCGCGTCCGCGCCGGGCGGGAAGGCGCTGGCGGCCACCGCCATGCCGCTCGTGTGGTCCACGAGCATCGCGTCCAGCGCTCCCGGTATCGCCATGACCTCGGTCAGGCAGCCGTCCAGTCCCAGCACGCGATCAGCTTAGGGAGAGCGGACTGACAGCAATTTCCACAAGATAAGGATCTATATGGCCCGGAGTAAGAAAAACCCAACCGCGACGGATTTATCGTGCCATTGTGGAATTTAATTCATATTCGGAGTCTCGTCCGGCAGTAAAGCCTTCTCGTCAGGCTTGAACACCAGCACGTTGTCCACGTACGACTTGACCGCCGCCGCCAGCCCGACGTCGCCCCCCTCGGCCTCCGACAGGTACCACCGGTGGTCGAGGATCTCGTGGAAGAGCTGGGCGGTCTCCAGCTTGCCGCGCAGCTCGGCGGGGATGGCCGCGAGCGTGGGCTGGAACACCTCGGCCAGCCACCGGTGCGCCACGATGGCCTCGTCCTCGTGCCGCAGCCCCTTGGCCACGCGGAACCCGTCGAGGTCGTTGAGCAGCCGCCGCGCCTGGTTCTCCTCGGCGTCCAGGCCGGTCAGCCGGAGCAGCCGCCGCTGGTGGTGACCGGCGTCGACGACCTTGGGGCGGACGATGAGGCGCCCGGTGCCGACCTTGCGCCGGACCATCATCTCGGCCACGTCGAAGCCGAGCAGGTTGAGCCGCCGGATGCGCTGCTCGACGCGGTGCCAGTCGACCTCCTCGATGATCTCGTCCTGGGTGATCTCCGCCCACAGCCGGTGATAGCGGTTGACCACGTCCTCGGCGGTCTCCATCGGGTCGATCGACGGGTGCAGCAGCCCGCCGGCCTCCAGGTCGAGCATCTCCCCGAAGATGTTCGTGTGCGCCGCGTCGATGTCGCCGAGCCGCTGGCCCTCACTGATCATCGGGTGCATCTCGCCGGTCTCCGCGTCGACCAGGTAGGCGGCGAACGCGCCCGCGTCCCGGCGGAACAGCGTGTTGGACAGCGAGCAGTCCCCCCAGAAGAACCCGTTCAGGTGCAGCCGCACCAGCAGCACCGCGAGCGCGTCCAGCAGCCGGGTGAGCGTGTCGGGCCGCAGCGTGCCGGACATGACGGCCCGGTAGGGGAGCGAGAACTGCAGGTGCCGGGTGATCAGCGCCGCGTCCAGCCCCTCGTCGCGGCCGGTGACGTACGCGACGGGCTCGACGGCGGGGGCGTCGAGCCGGGCCAGGTCCCACAGGAGCTGGTACTCGCGCTTGGCGTAGCGCTCGCTGATCTCCTTGATCGCGTACACCTTGCCGGAGAGCCGGGCGAAGCGCACCACGTGCCGCGAGATGCCGCGCGGGAGGTCGACGAGATGGTGCTGGGGCCACTGTTCGAGGGGAAGCTCCCAGGGGAGCCTGATCAGGTCGGGATCGCCTAGCGCGCCGGTGATCTGAAGGGGCATTTGCTCAGGATATTGTGCGTTGGTGGACGACTTTCTCAATTGGTACTTTTCCGGACGTCCGGTCATCGCCAGCACCCTCGGGGCCGACGGCTACGACCACACGCTCGGCGACTTCACCGCCGAGGGCTTCACCGCCCGCGAACGCGAGCAGGTGCTCTGGCTGCAGCGCCTGCGCACCCGCGAGGCGGCCACCCTGGACGACGCGATCGACCGCGACCTGGTCCTGTCCCACCTGAGAGGGTCCATCGCCCTGGCCAACTGGGCCGAGTGGCGCCGCGACCCCGCCGCCTACCTGGCGCCGGTCTTCTCCTCCTTCTTCACGCCCTTCCAGCAGCGGCTCAAGCCCGAGCCCGAGCTGGTGGCCGCCGCGATCTCCCGGCTGGCCGAGGTGCCCGGCGTGCTCGCCGCCTGCCGCGCCAACCTCGACCCCGTCCTGGCCGCGCCCCTGCTCGTCGAGCGCGGGCTCAAGCAGGCGCGCACCGGCCGCGCGTTCCTCACCGAGACCGTCCCCGGCATGGTCGCCGACCCCGACCTGCGCGCCAAGCTGGCCGACGCCGCCGCCCCGGCCGCCGACGCCTTCGACGACCTCGTCGCCTTCCTCGACGGCTTCTCCTGCGGCGGCACCTGGCGGATGGGCGAGCACCTCTACAGCACGCTGCTGCGCGAGCGCGAACTGCTCGGCTACGGCGCCGCCGAGCTGCACGAGAAGGGCAAGGCCGCCTGGGACTCCCTCGACGAGCGGATGCGCGAGGTGTCGGTGCGCGTCAACGGCTCCCAGGACTGGCGGGCCGCCATGGAGACGCTGATGGACGACCACCCGGCGACCCTGGAGGAGATGCGCGCCGAGTACGAGGCCGAGACGCTGCGCGCCCGCGACTTCGTCCGCGACCGCGACCTCGTCACCTTCCCCGAGGGCGAGGAGTGCCTGGTCCTGCCGTCGGCCGTCTACAGCCGCCCCGTCCTGTCGGTGGCCCACTACCTGGCCCCGCCGCCCCTCACCTGCTCACGCACCGGCGTCTTCTTCGTCCCGTACACGCCCGACGGGTTCACCCCCGAGCAGGTACGCCAGCGCCTGCGGACCAACAGCCGGGCCCAGATGCCCTCGATCGCCGTGCACGAGGCGTACCCGGGGCACCACTGGCACCTGTCGCACATGGCGGCCAACCCGCGCGCGGTGCGCAAGGTGTTCAGGACGCCGTACTTCAGCGAGGGGTGGGCGCTCTACGTCGAGAAGCTGCTGCACGAGCAGGGCTACTTCGACACGCCCGCGACCGAGCTGGCCCACCTCGACTGCCGGATCTTCCGCGCCGCCCGCATCGTCGTCGACACCGCGCTGCACTGCGACGACATGACGATCGAGCAGGCCGAGACGTTCATGGCCACCAAGGCGTCGCTGTCGCCCGGCACCGCCCAGGGCGAGGTCAACCGCTACTGCGCCTGGCCCACGCAGGCGCCGTCCTACCTGACCGGGGCGATCGAGATCGACCGCATCCGGGAGTCGTACCAGGGGTCGCTGAAGTCCTTCCACGACCGGATCGCGGGGTCCGGCGGGCTGCCGCTGGGGCTGGCGGAGATCGCGGCTAACGGCGCGGGAACCGCGGCGGGTTGAGCGCGCGCTCGACCACGGCGGCGAGCTGGTCCTCGGTGAGGACGGCGGGCCTGCCCACGCCGAGGCCGCGCACGTAGAGCTCGCACAGCCACTCCAGCAGGCGGGCCGCCTCGAACGCCTCCTCCAGGGTCGCGCCGATGGTCACGCCGCCGTGGTTGGCCATCAGCGCGGCCCGCTTGCCCGCCAGCGCCTCGCGCACGCCGGCGGCCAGCTCGGGCGTGCCGTAGGTGGCGTACGGGGCGACCCTGACCGTGCCGCCGAGCGTCAGGGCGTTGTAGTGCACCGGCGGCAGCTCGGTCATCGTCGTGGCCACCACGGCGCCGAACATCGAGTGGGTGTGGACGACGGCCCGAGCGTCGGTGGCCTCGTAGATCGCCAGGTGCATGGGCGTCTCGGAGGACGGCTGCAGCTCGCCCTCCAGCAGGTGCCCCTCGACGTCGACGACCGGGCACATGTCGGGGGTGAGCCGGTCGAGCGCCGCCCCGGACGGCGTCACCGCGACCCGGTCGCCGTCGCGCACGCTCAGGTTGCCCGACGTGCCGATGACCAGGCCGAGCTCGACGGCCCTGCGGCCGTAGGCGCACAGCTCCTCGCGCAGGTTCATGCCCGGCAACCTAGTCGGTCGTCCGACTTACGGCTAGAGCTGGTCGACGAACTGCAGGAGCAGCCGCTCCAGGTCCACCCGGCGCAGCCGCTCGGGGTAGAGCAGCAGATGCAGGCTGAGCCCGTCGACCAGGGCGAGCAACTGCTCGGCCACGTCGTCGAGGTTGGCCTCGGTGGTCAGCTCGCCCGCGAGCCTGGCCTGGGCGAGCAGGGCGCGCACGGCGGTGCGCAGCTCGGCGGCCTCGGCCCGCTGCACGTCGGCCAGGAGCTCGGAGGCCAGGCTGCGGCTCCAGAAGCTCACCTCCAGGCGCGTCTCCTGGGTGCGCTCGGCGTCCAGCGGCAGGTTGTCGAGCAGCAGCTCGCGCAGCGCGGCCAGCCCGGACACGCCCTCGACCTTGCGCGCCAGGCGCTCGCGGATGCGCTGGTGCGACTGGCGCAGCGCCGAGAGCAGGATCTCGTCCTTGTCGGTGAAGTAGTGCGCCAGGACGCCGTTGGAATAGCCGGCCTCCTTGGCGATCGCGCGGGTGGTGGCGGCGTCGATGCCGTCCCTGACGATCACCCGGCGGGCCGCCGACAGCACCTCGCGGCGGCGCTGCTCATGGTCGACGATCTTCGGCATGGGCCCCTCCTTCGTCCCGTCCCCAGCATATTGACTTTTTATTCGGACGTCTGTCTATTTAGTCCATGACCGTCGTCACGGTCGGCGTGCACATCGTCGACATCCTCGCCAGGCCCGTCGAGCGCATCCCCGACGGGCAGGACACCGTCCTGGTCGACCAGATCAGGCTAACCGCCGCGGGCGCCGCCGCCGGGACCGCCGTCGACCTGGTCAAGCTGGGCCACGAGGTCGTCTCGATGGGCGCCGTCGGCGACGACGAGCTCGGCGACTTCCTGATCGCCACCATGACCAGGCGCGGCGTGGACGTCACCCGGCTGGCGCGCCGGCCCGGCGAGCAGACGGCCGCCTCCATCCTGCCGATCAGGCCCGACGGCGGCCGGCCCAGCTTCCACGTGCCCGGCGCCAACCTCGGCCTCACGCCCGCCGACCTCGACACCGAGGCGCTGCGCGCCGCCCGCGCGATCCATCTCGGCGGCGTGGACGTGACGTTCGGCCTGGGCGACCCGGCGTTCTTCGCGCTGCTCGACGAGGTGCGCGCCGGCGGCACGATCGTCACGATGGACCCGCTGTCGGAGATGGCCGACCTGCTCGGCCCGGCGCGGGCCTTCCTGCCGCACGTCGACTACGTGCTGCCCAACGACGCCCAGGCGCTGCTCATGACCGGCGAGCGCGACGTGCGGGCCGCCGCCGCCGCGCTGCTGGCCGACGGGCCGCGCGGCGTCCTGGTGACGCTGGGGGCGGGCGGCAGCCTCGTCGTCACCGCCGAGGCCGACGAGCTCGTCCCGGCGCTCGACACGCCGGTGGCCGACACCACGGGCTGCGGCGACGCGTACTGCGCGGGCTTCATCACCGGCCTGCTGCACGGGCGGGACGTGCGCACGGCGGCCCGCTGGGGCACCGCGGCGGCGGGCCGCGTGGCCACCGGGCTCGGCTCCGACGCCGGCCTGAAGGACCTCGACTCGACCCTGGCCCTCCTCACCTGAAGGAAGCTCCATGACTGACGCCGAACTCCGGCAGCGGGCGCTGAAGGTCGTCCCCGGAGGCATGTACGGGCACCTCAACGCGGCCATCTTCGCCCCGGGCTACCCGCAGTTCTTCGAGCGCGGCGAGGGCTGCCGGCAGTGGGACGCGGACGGGCGCGAGTACATCGACTTCATGTGCAGCTGGGGCCCCGTCGTGCTGGGCCACCGGCACCCGCGCGTGGAGGAGGCCGCGGCGAGGCAGCTCGCCCGCGGCGACTGCCTCAACGGGCCGGGGCCGATCATGGTGGAGCTGGCGGAGCTGCTGGTCGACACCGTGCCGAGCGCCGACTGGGCGATGTTCTCCAAGAACGGCACCGACGCCACCACCCAGGCGCTCATGGTCGCCAGGGCCGCCACCGGGCGCGCCAAGGTGCTCATGGCGCACGGCGCCTACCACGGCGCCGACCCGTGGTGCACGCCCTCCACCGCGGGCACGACCCCGAACGAGCGGGCCGACCTCGTCGAGTTCGCCTACAACTCGCTGGAGTCGCTGGAGGCCGCCGCGGCCACCGTCGAGGGCGACGTGGCGGCGATCATCGTGACGCCGTTCAAGCACGACTCGTTCGAGGACCAGGAGCTGGTGGAGCCCGCGTTCGCGCGCGGCGCGCGGGCGCTGGCCGACCGGCTCGGGGCGGCGCTGGTGATCGACGACGTGCGGGCCGGGTTCCGGATCGACCTGCGCGGGTCGTGGGAGCCGTACGGGGTGAGGCCCGACCTGACGGCCTGGTCGAAGGCGATGGCCAACGGCTACCCGATCGCCGCCGTGACCGGGACCGACGCGCTGCGCGGCGCGGCGCAGTCGCTGTACTCGACGGGGTCGTTCTGGTTCTCGGCGGTGGCCATGGCGGCGGCCAAGGCCACGATCGAGACGCTGCGCGACACCTCCGGCATCGCCCACATGGAACGGACCGGGACCCTGCTGCGCGAGGGCCTGTACGCGCAGGCCACGGCGCACGGGTTCGCCGTGAGGCAGACCGGGCCGGTGACGATCCCGTGGCTGAGCTTCGACGGCGACGCCGACCTGTCCACGGCCCTGTACTGGAGCGACGCCTGCCTGCGCCACGGGGTCTACGTGCACCCGTGGCACAACTGGTTCATGTCGGCCGCCCACACCGACGAGGACGTGGCCCGCGCCCTGGAGGGCACCGACCTGGCCTTCGCCGAGACCCGCGCGCACCTAGAGGCGGCCGCGCGACTCTGAGGCGGCCCACTCGAACACGCCCCTGGCCATCAGCGACGCCTCCCGCGCGGCTCTGGCGGCGAAGACCTCGGCGCGCACCCGGTGCACGCCCGTGTCGTCCGGAGCGGCCTGCGCGGCCATCTCGGCCAGATGGCCCGCCAGGCGGTCGTCGCCGTCCGAGAGGGCCTTCAGAGCCGCGTCCGCGAGCACCTGGGGGCCGCCGGACAGCTTCGCCACCGCCTTGGCCAGGACGGCGTCCGGGGCGGGCTTGAGCCGGGCCGGGTTGCCGTCGTACCAGCCGCCGTAGAGCCGCCACAGGTTGCGCACCACGAACTCGGGCTCGTCGTAGCGGGCCCGCAGGTACGGCCGGTCGGCCAGGTGGGCGGGCGGCCGTACGGCGTGGACGATGTCGTCGAGCCGGACGCCCGCGTTGAGCAGGTCGAGCGTCTGGGCGACCAGCGACTCCAGCCACTCGGCGGTCTCCAGCAGCGCCTGCCGGACGCGGTCGCGGCCGAAGACCGGCGCGCCGTGGCCGGGCAGCATGATCTCGGCGTCCAGGGCGGCCATCCGGCGCAGCGCTTGCGCCCACTCGCGCGGGTAGCGCTGCGCCTTCTGCGGGTTGCCGCAGTTGGGCGTCACCCAGACGAACAGGTCGCCGGGCAGCAGCAGCCGGTGTTCGGGCACGTAGGCGACGGTGGCGTCGTCGGTCTCGCCCTTGGCGTGGAACAGCTCGAAGGTGAGCCCGCCGAGCCGCACGGTGAGGGCGTCACGGTAGGTGACGTCGGGGTGGCGGTAGGCGGTGGGCCAGCGCAGGTTGCTTGCCTGGAACTGCCGCTGATTGATGACCGCATTGTAACCATTAGTGAGCAAATATCGTTGGAATCGGTCCAGCACCGCCTCGTGGGCGTACACCGTCGCCCTGGGGCCCGACTCCTCGAAAGGCCCGGTTCCGAAGACGTGGTCGATGTGCCCGTGGGAGTAGAACACCGCGGACAGCGGCGCCCGGCTCCACGCCCGGACGTCCTCGTGCAGCCTGCCCGCAGAGAACGGGCTGCCGGTGTCGAACAGCGCCAGCGAGCCCTCGGTCTCGAAGGCGGTCACGTTGCCGAAGCCGGACCACCACCCCAGGCCATCGCCTATATTGACGACACCCCGGCCACCCTGTCCCATGTCCACGATGCTGTCGTCGGCGTCGCCGCGCCAGACCCTGTCCGCGTACTCCTCGATCATGCGGACCACTCTGCTTCTAGAATCCGGTTCTAGGCAAGGGATCACGGCAAGGTCACGTCTCGATTGCACCCTCTTGACGCGTATCCAGGTGCGTTCGTACGTTCGGGCGCACGTTTAGGAAACTTTCCTAATTCGGTCCCTTCTCTTCAGGAGCCCCCCATGACCCACCCGGGAGAGATCACGCGGCGCCAGCTTCTGCGCCGGATCGGCCTCACCGCGTTCGTCGCAGGTCCCGGCGCGGGACTGCTGAGCGCTTGCGCGACGGCCGGCGGGGGCGGTACCCCGTCTTCTGCGGCCCCCGCCACGACGCTGGCGGCCTCGGCCGACCCGAAGAACCCCTTCGGCGTCGACCCGAACAAGCCGCTCGAGGTAACGATCTTCAGCGGCGGCTACACCGACGCCTACGCCAAGGAGATCCACGAGCCGCTGTACAAGAAGGCGTTCCCCGGTGCCACGATCAAGCACAACGCCACCCAGCAGATCGGCATCCAGCTCCGCCCGCGCTTCGTCAGCGGCGACGCGCCGGACGTGATCAACAACTCCGGCCCCGAGTCGATGGACCTCGTGGCGCTCGCCGGCCAGGGCCACCTGGCCGACCTCACGGTGCTGTTCGACGCGCCCTCCTACGACGACCCGAGCAAGAAGGTCCGCGACACGGTCACCCCGGCCGTGATCACCAACGCCAAGATCGACGGCAAGGACCTGGTGCTCAACTACACCGTGTCCCACCGGGCCCTGTGGTACAACGCCCGGCTCTTCGAGCAGAAGGGCTGGACCGTGCCGAAGACCTGGGCCGAGTTCACCGCCCTGGGCGAGCAGGCGAAGAAGGAGGGCATCGTCCTGTTCGCCTACCCCGGACAGGTCGGCCCGTACTACCAGACGTGGAACATGCTCTACACGGCCGCCAAGATCGGCGGCAACCAGGTCATCATCGACATCGACAACCTCGTCGACAACGCCTGGCTCGCCGACCCGGTCAAGAAGGCCGTCGCCGCCTGGGTCGACATCCAGGCGAAGTACGGCGACAAGGCGTACTTCGGCCTCGACCACACGCAGACGCAGGTCAAGCAGCTCCAGAACAAGGTGCTGTTCTACCCGACCGGCTCGTGGATCGAGAACGAGATGGTCAAGGACATCCCGGACGACTTCGAGTACGCCATCGCCCCCATCCCCGACGTGACCCCCAGCGACGTCATGCCGTACGGCGCCATCCAGGTCGGCGTGGGCGAGAACTTCGTCGTCGGCGCCAAGGGCAAGAACCCCCAGGGCGGCCTCGAGTACCTGCGCCTCATGCTGTCGAAGGAAGGCGCCAAGGGCTTCACCCAGAAGACCCAGAACCTCACCGTCGTCAACGGCGCCGCCGAGGGCGTCGACCTGCCCGCCGCGCTCCGGAGCGCCGCCAAGGCCCAGGACGCCGCCGGTCAGAACATCATCACCGACGCCCGGTTCGAAGGCTGGTACAAGGAGCTCTTCGACTACGCCACCGAGCAGATGAACGTGGTCATGGCCGGGCGCAGCACCCCCGAGGAGTTCTGCGTCAACGTGCAGAAGAAGGCCGACGAGATCAAGAAGGATTCGAAGGTCTCCAAGCAGACGCGGAGCGAATAGTTCGATGGAGCGGCTGCGCAAGTACGGATTCATCGCCGGGTTCCTGATCGTCCCCGTCGTCCTCTACTCGGTCTTCGTGATCAGCCCGTACATCCAGGCATTCCAGATCTCGCTGACCGACTGGGACGGGTACGCGGCGAGCCCGGCCTACGTGGGACTGGAGAACTTCGCCAAGCTCTTTGACGACGACGCGTTCTGGCAGGCGTTGCGCAACCACGGGATCCTGCTGCTGGTGCTGCCGCTCGCGACCATCGTCATCGCGCTGTTCTTCTCCTTCCTCATCAACCTGGGCGGAGGGTCGCACGGCGCGGGGATGCGCGGCATCTGGGGGTCGAAGTTCTACCGCGTCGTGTTCTTCTTCCCCCAGGTGCTGGCCGTGGCCGTGGTCGGCGTGCTCTTCAGGGCCATCTACCGGCCCGACGAGTACGGCGTCGTCAACGGGGTGCTGATCAAGCTGGGCTTCGACCCGGTGGGCTGGCTCGTCGAGCCGAGCATCGCCCTGTGGGCGGTCATCGCGGTGATGGTCTGGCAGGCCGTCGGCTTCTACGTGGTGCTGTTCTCGGCGGGCATGGCGGCCATCCCGAAGGACTACTTCGAGGCGGCCGCCCTCGACGGGGCCGGCCGGTTCCGGCTGTTCTTCTCCATCACGCTGCCCCTGCTGCGCGACACCGTCCAGGTCGGCTGGGTCTACCTGGGCATCGCCGCGTTCGACGGCTTCGCCCTGATCCAGGTGCTCACCGGTGACAAGGGCGAGCCCGACGGCACCACGCACGTGCTGCCCGTGCAGATCTGGAAGACCGCCTTCAACTACAGCGAGTACGGATACGCCTCCGCGATGGGCGTGGCGCTGTTCTTCCTCACGGTCACGTTCGCGGTGCTGACGCTGCGCACCACCCGGCGCGAAAGGATCGAGTTCTGATGGCCACGCGTCGTCGCCGCCTGTCGAGGCCCCGGCCGAGCCTGCTCAGCGGGCTGTCCCACGTCGCGCTGGTCATCTGGGCGCTGCTGATCATCCTGCCGCTGCTGTGGACGTTCCTGGCCTCGTTCAAGAACAACGCCGAGATCTTCGGCGACGCGCTGCAGCTCCCGGGCGCGCTGCGGTGGGAGGCGTGGGGGCGGGCCTGGGACAAGGCCCACGTCGGGCGCTACCTGCTGAACACGGTGATCGTGGTCTTCTTCAGCACGCTGGGCACGATGGTGTTCGGGTCGATGGCCGCCTACGTGCTGGCGCGCTACCGGTTCCCCGGCAACCGGCTGATCTACTACTTCTTCGTGGCGGGCATGGCGTTCCCGGTGTTCCTGGCGCTCGGGCCGCTGTTCTTCGTCGTGCAGCAGGTCGGCCTGCTCTACACGCACACGGGCCTGGTGCTGGTCTACATCGCCTACTCGCTGCCGTTCACGGTCTTCTTCCTGGCCGCCTTCTTCCGGGGGCTGCCGGAGTCGGTGGCCGAGGCGGCCAGGATCGACGGGGCCTCCCATACGCGGACGTTCTTCCAGATCATGGTGCCGATGGCCAAGCCCGGCCTGATCAGCATCACCATCTTCAACGTGCTCGGCCAGTGGAACCAGTATCTGCTGCCGCTCGTGCTCGTCGCCCGCGACGAGGAGGACTGGGTCATCACCCAGGGCATCGCCAGCATCTCCACGCTGGCGGGCGCCGACGCCGACTGGCCGAGCCTGTTCGCCGCGCTCAGCATGACGATCCTGCCGGTGCTCGTCGTGTACGTCATCTTCCAGCGCCAGATCCAGTCGGGGCTCGGCGCGGGGGCGCTGAAGTAACGTGGCCTCATGGACGTCGAGCAGAAGCTGCGCGAGCTGCCCCGGTGGCGGCGCGAGGGTGACGAGATCAGGCGCACGGTCAGCGCTCCCGACTTCCCCACGGCCATCCGGATCGTCGACGAGATCGCGGTCCGGGCCGAGGAGCTCAACCACCATCCCGACATCGACATCCGCTGGCGCGACCTGCACCTCGCGCTGACCACCCACGATCAGGGCGGCCTCACCGAGCTCGACTTCACCCTGGCCGCCCTGATCGACGACATCGCCGCGAAACACGGTGCGTAGCCGAGCGGCTACTGGTTAGAGTGGTGCCCTCGCCGAGCCCGGACCGTACGGGCTCCCGGACCGGGGGATCTCCATGCGCGTGCCCGCACTCCTGCTCGTCCTGCTCGCGGCCGGTTGCGCGGGCTCCCCGCCGCAGCTCGCGCACGCCCCCGACCCCGGCGACGTGCGCCTGACCGGCGGCGGCGAGCTCACCGACGGCGACACCGCCGCCATCGCCTACGACCGCAAGCTCGTCCCGGCCGGCGCGCAGGCCAGCGTCACCGCCGAGTCCACCGGCGGGCAGACGCTCACCTCCCTCGTCGTCGAGGGGCTGCTGCCGACCCGCCCCTACGGCGCCCACCTGCACACCAAGCCCTGCGGCAAGACCGGCGAGGACGCCGGCCCGCACTACCAGCACGAGCCCGGCCAGGCCAGCGTGCGCAACGAGGTGTGGCTCGACTTCACCACCGACAGCTCGGGGGCAGGCCGCGCCACGGCGCGCAACGCCTGGTCGCTCGACTCCGGCAGGCTGCCCGGCTCCCTGGTGATCCACACCCGCCACACCACGTCCTCGGGCCCCGACGCGGGCGCGGCGGGCGACCGGCTGGCCTGCGTGACGCTCAAGTGAGCGCGTGACGGCGCCTGATCACGACCGTGACCACGGCGATGAGCGCCACGCCGAGCGGGAGTGCGCCCAGCACCAGCGCCTGACGCCACACGCCGCGCGCCCCGGTCGGCAGCACCCGGTCACCGGCCGGCGTCAGCGCGGCGGGGAAGACCTCGCCCGCCTCGGCGTCCGGCACGGTGGCGACGACGATCGGCGCCTTCGACCGGTCGTCGAACACGAAGGACGCCCGGCAGTCGTAGCGCCCCTGGCCCAGGGCCTGGCAGGACACGACCGTCGCGGTGCCGGGCGTCCCGGCGTGGCCGAGCGCCACCTTCAGCTCCGGCAGGGCGACCAGGACGACGGTGGCCGCCAGCCAGATCAGCAGGGCTCCCGGGATCAGCAGCCCCAGCAGCCGCCCGGCGACCGCCGGGGCGGTGGTGGGTTCCGTGGTGAATTCCGTGGTGAGTTCCGTACGTGACACGCCGCCCACCCTGCCGCCGGGCGCTTGGAAGTCACCTGCATACCGCTGACCTCGTCGCGGCCCCGGTCAGGAGTGGCCGGCGGGGATGGTGCCGAGCCGGCCCGCCTGGAAGTCCTCGAAGGCCTGGACGAGCTCGGCGCGGGTGTTCATGACGAACGGGCCGTAGTGGGCCACCGGCTCGCCGATCGGCGCGCCGCCCAGCACGATCACCTCCAGCGTGTCCTTGGCGGTCAGCGTGATGCTCTCGCCGTCGGTGGTCAGGCCGGGCCGGTTGCCGAAGCCGTTGAACACCGCGAGCTGGCCGCCGTGCAGGGGCCGCCGGTCGGCGCCCGCCGTGCCGCGCCCCGACAGGGCGTAGGCCAGCGCGTTGAAGTCCTTGCGCCACGGCAGCGTGAGCCGGCCGCCGGGGCTGATCGTGGCGTGCAGCAGCGTGATCGGCGTCTGCGTGCTGCCGGGCCCGGAGTGACCGGCCAGGTCGCCGGCGATCAGGCGCACCAGCGCGCTGCCGTCGTGGCTGCTGAGCAGCACCACGGACGAGCGCCCGATGTCCTGATATTTCGGCGCGGTCATCTTCTTGGCGCCGGGCAGGTTGACCCACAGCTGGATGCCGTGGAACAGCCCGCCCTGCTGCACCAGCCACTCCGGCGGCGCCTCCTTGTGCAGGATGCCGGCCCCGGCGGTCATCCACTGGGTGTCGCCGTTGGTGATCGAGCCGCCGCCTCCGTTGGAGTCGAGGTGGTCCATCACCCCGTCGATCATGTACGTGACCGTCTCGAAGCCCCGGTGCGGATGCCAGGGGGTGCCCTTGGGCTCCCCGGCCGCGTAGTCGACCTCGCCCATCTGGTCCATCATCACGAACGGGTCCAGGTAGGCGGGCTTGATCGCGGCCAGCGCCCGGCGCACCGGGAAGCCCTCGCCCTCGAAGCCGCTGGGCGCCGTCTCGACGGCCAGCACCTTGCGCTGCGGCGTCCCGGCCACCGGCTCGGGCAGGCGGGGGAGGGTGAGGAGGTTGTCGACGGTCACGGCGGGCATCTCGGGCTCCTTACGGCCGGGGATCGTGCTCCGGTCAACCCAGTTTAGTTTTCAACTATTCCACCATGAGCCCGAACGCCCCCCGCGCCAGCGCCAGGAGCTCCTGGCCCGTCCGGTCGTCGTCGAACGGCGCGCCCGGGTTCACCGCCATGAGCGTCACGACGTACGTCCTGCCGTCCCTGGTGGTGGCGCTGAAGCTCATGTCGAGCAGCCCCGGCTCCGAGCCGCCCTTGTACCAGGCCGCCCGCCACCGGTCCGCCGGCAGCCCGAGCCCGGCGTCGTTCGCCGACATGATCTCGCCGATCCGGCCGTCGTCCAGCTTCGCCAGCCCCGCGTGGGCGCGGCAGACGTCCATCGGCGAGGCGAACCACTCGATCGTGTCCAGCTCGCGCGGCCGCGGCCACCCGGCGATCTCCCGCAGCGGCACCTTCGCCACCACGTCCGCCAGGAACGCGCGCCTGCCCCGGGTGTCCTCGGCCAGATAGCGCTCGGCCAGCTCCGGATAGCGGGCGCCCTTGAGCGCGAACAGCTCCCTGGTGGTCAGCAGCGGCTCGTTGCGCCGCTCGTGCCCCTTCGTCCAGGCGCGCATCGTCCGCTCGACCGCCCGCCGGCCCGCCCGGTGCACGAGCAGGTCCGTGGCGGTGTTGTCGCTGATCGAGATCATCAGCTTGGCGGCCTCCAGGACCGTCACCTTGCTGCCGTCGGGCAGGTCCTGCAACCGGCCGGTCGGCAGGCTCTTCAGCTCCGGCGTGATCGTCAGCTTCGTGTCCCAGCGGTAGGCGCCCTTCTTGATCTGCGCGGCGACCGTGCCGAGCACGAACAGCTTGACCATCGACCCCAGCGGCCGGCGCACGCCCGCCGCGGCGCCCCGCACCGGGCGGCAGGACCGGCCGGTGACCTCGGCCGCGACGAACCCGGTGCGCGGCGCGACCGCGCGCAGCCGCCGCTCCAGCTCGCCCCAGCTCGCCGGCGTGGGCCGCGGCTCGGGCGGCTCGGCCAGCAGCAGCCCGCTGATCAGCCCGGCGCCGTTCACGCCGAGCGTCAGCAGGTAGCGCCTGCCGCCCAGGTCCACGGCGGCCACGAGCGCGCCCGCGTGCTGGACGTGCACCGAACGCACCTGGATGCCCTTGTAGGCGGCCAGCGCCTCGTTGATCCGCTCGGCGGGGACCGCGGCGAGGAACCCGGGGGCGAAGCGCGCCTCCAGCTCGGCCTGCCCGATCGGCGTCCGCGTGGCGGCGTCCAGCACCCAGCGCAGCGCGTCGCCCAGCGGCGTGTCCGGGATCTCGGCGCCCGCGACCCGGACGGTATCGGTGGAGGAGACAGGCGTGGCCTGGGCGGGGACGGTCAGGGCGGGGACGGCCAGGGCGACGGCGCAGGCGACGGCAGCCAGGCTTCGTGTCCGGTGGTTCATGAGGAAGATCCCTTCCGCTCGACGGATCTCCAGCAAAGCCCGGACCGGCCCGCCCGGCCCACCGTGCGGGCCACCGTCCCGGCGGTGCGGACGGCCGTACGAAGTGTGCGGTCAACCGGATGGACGCCGTCCGGAAGGCTTGTGACGATGGTCGGATATGCGTACCAACCTGGCGGCGGTCCTGGCGGCCGCGACCGCGGCCGTGACGCTGGTGGCGGCCACCGTCGCGACGGGCGGGCCCCTCGCCTCGCAGGCGGCGTTCGTCGCCGTCGGCCTGATCCTCCCGGCGCTCGGCCTGCTGCTGGCCGTCCGGCGGCCCGACGTGCCCTACGGCAGGCTGCTGCTGGCCGCCGCCGTCTGCTTCGGCGTCGGCCTGTCCGGGGTCGCCCTGGCGGACGTCGCGCCGGGGCTCGCCCGGGCGGCCCTCGCCGCGATGGCCGTCTTCTACGGGCTGAGCTGGGTGTACGTGCCGCTGCTGTTCCCGGAGGGCCGGCTGCCGTCGCGGCGCTGGCGGCCCGTCGCCTGGCTCGCCGGGGTCGCGATCGCCCTGCACGCCGCCGGCAACCTGACGGTGTCGTTCCTGCCCGGCCGGCCCGTCGACGTGCACGGCCCCGTCCAGTGGGCCGGCGTCTTCGCCTCCGCGGCCGGGCAGTTCACGGTCTGGGTCCTCGGCCACGTGGTCCTCGCCGGGCTCGTGCTCCGCTGGTGGCGCAGCCGCCCGCCCGAGCGGGCCCAGTACGGCTGGATGGCCGCCGGCGCCGCCGCCAACCAGATCGGGATCGTGCTCGGCTACCTGTTCCTCAGCGGCGGCCAGGCTCCGGCGGTCGGCCTGGTCGGCATGCTGGCCGTGCTCGGCGCGCTGCCCGGCGCGATCGTCGTCGCGGTCGCCCGCCACCACCTGCTCGACATCCGCATCGGCCTGCGCGGCTCGCGCCTGCTCCTGGTGTTCGACGTACGGCCGACCGTGGGGGAGGTGCTGTCCGGCCTCGCCCCCGACCTGGAGGACAGCCCGGAACCCGTGGAGCAGCTCGGCAGGCTGGCCGAGGCCGTACGGACCGGCCTGGAGACGCGCTGGGCGGCCGTCACGCTCGCCGACGGCAGGCGGGTGGTGTCCGGGGCCGAGGACGGTCCCGCGGCCCTCACGCTGCCCGTACGGGGCGGCCAGGGGCGGCTCGAATGCGGCCCCCGCGTCTCCGGCCGCCTGACCCGCGAGGACCGGCGCTTCCTGGAAGCGCTCGCCGTGCCCGCCGGGCTCGCCATCCAGAGCGCCGGGCTGGCCACCCGCCTGGTCAACGCCCAGGAGGCCGAGCGGCGGCGCATCGAGCGCAACATCCACGACGGCGTCCAGCAGCAGCTCGTCGCCCTCATCGCCGGGATCGAGCTGGCCCGAGCCACCGGGGCCGGCGCCGCGACCCTCGCCGGCCTGCGCGAACAGGCCCGCCAGACCCTCGCCGACCTGCGCGAGCTGGCCGCCGGCATCCACCCGTCGGCGCTGAGCCAGGGCGGCCTCGTCGAGGCCGTCGAGGAGCGCTGCGCCCGGCTGCCCGTGCCCGTCCACGTCCACGCCGGGCGCGACCTGCGGGCCGAGCGCTTCCCCGACGAGGTCGAGGGCGCGATGTACTTCACGGTGAGCGAGGCCGTGGCCAACGCGCTCAAGCACGCCGCGGCGGCCAGGATAGAAGTGCGGCTGTCCAGGGACGACGGACGGCTCGGCGTGACCGTGGGCGACGACGGCGCCGGCTTCGAGGCCCGGCCCGGCGTGCTCGGCACGCTGACCGACCGGCTCACCGCGCTGGGCGGCGGGCTGCGGGTCGACAGCGAGCGGGGAAAGGGGACACGGGTGCACGCCTGGGTGCCGGTCGATGGGTGAGCCGATCAGGGCCGTCCTGGCCGACGACCACTACCTGGTGCGCGAGGGCACCCGGCGGCTGCTGGAGACCTCCAGCGAGGTCACCGTCGCCGCCGCCGTCGGCGACGCCGACCAGCTCCTCGACGCCGTCCGCAGGCTCCGGCCCGACGTGGTGGTCACCGACATCCGGATGCCCGGAGGGCGGTGGCGGCAGGGCTTCGAGGGCATCGACGCCGCCCACCGCGTGCGCGCCGCCCACCCGGGCGTCGGCATCGTCGTGCTGTCGCAGTACTCCGACGCGCTGTTCGCCCTGGAGCTGTTCAAGCACGGCACCGAGGGGCTGGCCTACCTGCTGAAGGACCGCGTCGGCGACCTCGACGAGCTGCTGGGCGCGATCAGGGCGGTCGCCTCCGGCGGCTCCGTCATCGACCCGAAGGTGGTCGAGGGCCTGATGGCCAGGCACGACGTGCGCGGCGAGCCGGAGTCGCTCACCCCGCGCGAGCGCGACGTGCTGCGCGAGATGGCCCACGGCAGGTCCAACGGCGCCATCGCCAGGGCGCTGCACCTGTCGGTGTCGTCGGTGGAGAAGAACGTCAACGCCATCTTCACCAAGCTCGGCCTGGAGAACAGCGGCGACGTGCACCGCAGGGTCGCCGCCGTCCTGGCCTACCTGCGCCCCTAGCCGAACACCGCGGGAGGCGGCACCGGTGCGAGCACCGCGTCGCCGTCCCTGATGGGCACGGCCCCGGCGATGAAGTTGACCAGCGCCTCGCCGTGCACGCACCGCGCCTGCGTGAGGCCGCCCGCCGCGCGTCGGGTGAGCAGCTCGACCGGCAGCTCCGTCCGGGAGGCGGCGACGATGAGGTTGCCGAACCGGCGTCCCCGCATCACCCCCGGCTCGGCCAGCAGCGCCACGTGCCGGAACGCGCCCGTCACCGTGGCCAGCAGCCGCCTGGCGAACGCCAGGCCCTTGCCGTCGGCCAGGTTGACCAGCAGCGTGCCCGAAGGCCGCAGCACCCGGGCGATGTCGCCCAGGTATTCCTCGGTGGCCAGCTCCACGGGCATCGTCGCGCCGCTGAAGGCGTCCAGGACCAGCAGGTCGGCCGTGGCGTCCCACACCTTCGCGGTGCCCTCGCGCCCACCGGCCACGATGACCTTCAGCCGGGGCACCGAGCGCAGCGCGAGCTGCTCGCGCACCAGGTCGACGAGCAGCCCGTCGGGCTCGATCACGATGTGCCGCGACCCCGGCCGGGTCGCCGTGACGTAACGGGGGATCGTGCACGCCCCGCCGCCCACGTGGACGCAGCTCAGCTCCCCTTCCGGAAGCAGGTCGATGACGTCCGCCATGAGGCGTACGTACTCGAATTCCAGGAATGTGGGGTCTTGTAGGTCGACATACGACTGCGGTACGCCATCCTTGGACAGCATCCAGCCGTCCTGCCTGTCCAGATCCCGGAGCAGTTCGACCTCGCCGAACGTCACCGAATACTGGCCGGGGGCCGGTTCCCGCTGCTGTCCACGTGCCACGCTGATCCCTCCCTGGGAGAACCGTATGCGACGCAGAAGGCTGATTGTGCTCCTCGGGGCGGTTCTCGCGGTGATGGCCGCGGTGGCCTTCGCCGTCGCCGCCGCCGGCGGGGTCCGGGGCAGCGCCGCCGCCACCGCGAAGGCGTACTTCGACGCCTGGCGGGCGGGCGACGTCGGGGCGATGAGCCGGCTGGTCGACCAGCCGCCGGGCGACTTCCGGGAGCGGCACCGGGCGATGGACGCCGAGCTCGGCGTCACCGGCCTGGAGTTACGTCCCGCGCCGGTGAAGAGCACCGGCGAGGAGAGCGCGGAGGCGCCGTTCAGCGGGGTGCGGACGCTGGACGAGCTGGGCGAGTGGCCGTTCGACGGGGTGCTGCGGCTGGCCGTGCGCGACGGGGAGTGGAAGGTGCTGTGGGCCCCGGAGACGCTGCACCCGGTGCTCAAGGGCGGCGCCACGGTGGAGCTGACCGACTTCGAGGGTCCGGCGGTCGAGCTGGTCACCCGGGAGGGCGATCCGATCCCGCGCGACAGTCACGTGGAGTCGTACCTGGCCAGGCTGCGGCCCGAGTTCGGGGACGTGAACCTGGGGCTGGCGCTGGTGGCCAAGGAGCCGGGCGGGGCCGAGCGGCGGCTGCTGACCGCCGAGCCGAAGCCGAACGTCGTGCGCCTCACGCTGTCGCGCCCCGTCCAGGCCGCCGCCGCGCGGGCGCTGGACGGCGTGGAGAACTCCTCGATCGTCGTGCTGCGTCCCGGCACCGGGGAGGTGCTGGCGGTGGCCGACCGGCTCAAGGACAACTTCAGCGCCTTCCACGACATGTTCCCGCCCGGCTCCACGTTCAAGACGATCGTGGCCGCCGCGCTGCTGAAGTCCGGGCTCCAGCCGGGCTCCCCGGTGCCGTGCCCGGCCAGGTACGCGATCCCCGGCCACCGGGGCTTCGGCAACGACGGGGAGAGGGACCGGGGCGTGGTCTCCTTCGCCGACGCGCTCGCGTACTCCTGCAACACCACGTTCGTCCAGCAGGGCACGACCCGGCTCGACGCCGAGGAGCTGCGGGAGACGGCGCTGGAGTGGGGGTTCGGGCGCAGCATGCCGACGGGCGCGCAGGGCGCGTGCGGCTCGATCGAGGACCCGCAGACGCCCGATGACGCAGGGGCGAACATCATCGGCCAGGGCAAGGTGCTGGCCACGCCGCTGTGCATGGCGGCGATCGCCGCCGCCGTGCAGGACGGCACGCTGCGCTCGCCCCGGCTGCTCGCCGAGAAGGAGGTGCGCCGGATCGACGGCCCGCCGCATCCGCCGGCGCCGATGGACTCGACGGTCGTGGCGGGGCTGCGGCAGATGATGCGGGCCGTCGTGGACCACGGCACGGCCAGTGGCGCGGGGCTGCCGCCGGGGGTGGCGGGCAAGACGGGGACGGCCGAGGTGCAGGGTCAGCGGCCGCACGCCTGGTTCATGGGATTCACCGACGACCTGGCGTTCTGCGTGTTCGTCAGGCACGGCGGATCGGGCGGCTCGGCGGCGGTGCCGATCGCGGTCCGCTTTCTCAACGGTCTCTAACCTACGGTACCGTAGGTTTCATGACGACGATCACCGTAAAGCCCCGGTTGCGCGGTTGGTTGCACGCGGGGGCGCTGCCCGTGACCCTGCTGGGCGGGTTCGCGCTCGTGGCGCTCGGCCCCACGCTCCAGGCCCGTCTCGCCGCCGCCGTCTACGCGATCACCTCGGGGCTGCTCTTCGGCATCTCGGCCACCTACCACCGCAGCACGCTCGGCCCCCGGCTGGCGGAGGTGCTGCGGCGCTGCGACCACGCGAACATCTACCTGATCATCGCGGGCACCTACACGCCGTTCGCGCTGCTGGCGCTCGACGGGGCCGCCCGGGTGGCGGTGCTCGGCGTGATCTGGGGCGGGGCGCTGGCCGGGGTGCTGTTCAGGGTGCTGTGGATGGGCGCGCCGCGCTGGCTCTACACCGTGCTCTACCTGGCGCTCGGCTGGACCGCGATCTTCGTGATGCCGCAGCTCCTGGAGGGCGCGGGGGTGGTCGCCGTGGTGCTCGTCGCCGTCGGCGGCGTCTTCTACAGCGCCGGCGCCGTCGTGTACGGGCTGCGCCGCCCCGACCCGTCGCCGCGCTGGTTCGGCTACCACGAGGTCTTCCACGCCTTCACGCTGGCCGCCTACCTGGTGCAGTACATCGCGGTGTCGATCGTGGTCTATTCACAGTGATTTGACCGCATGCGGGGCTATCCGGGAGTCGATCCTGGACAGCAGAGCGGAATGGAACGACTCGCAAGCACCTGGTGGCTGGTGCTCATCCGCGGCATCGCGGCGATCCTCTTCGGCATCCTCGCGCTGATCTGGCCGGGCATCACACTGCTGGTGCTGGTGGTCTTCTTCGGCGCGTACGCGATCGTCGACGGGATCTTCTCGATCTTCTCCGGGTTCCGGCACGGGGCGCGGTCGCGGGCGTGGCCGATCTTCATCGGCGTCGTCAGCGTCCTGGCCGGCATCGTGGCCCTGGTGTGGCCCGGCATCACCTCGCTGGCACTGCTGTACGTGGTCGCGTTCTGGGCGATCTTCCACGGGATCGCCGAGATCGTGGACGGGATCCAGCTCCGCAAGGTGATCGACAACGAGTGGATGCTCATCGTGGGCGGCATCCTGTCGGTGATCTTCGGCGTCCTGCTGCTGATCTGGCCGGGGGCGGGCCTGCTCACGCTGGCCTGGCTGATCGGGATCTTCGCCATCCTGTACGGCATCGCGATGGTGGCCCTGGCGTTCCGAGTGAAGAACCTCGCGCCGAAGGCCCATCATCCGTAAATCTTACGTATATATCGGGATGAAGGCGGGAAATGTACAGCATGTCCGGCTCATTGTGGAGGAGACATGGACGTACACGCCCGCCTCGCCCGCCACCTGCTCGTCGACGGTTACCGGCTCGTCCTCGACCTGGAGCTCAGCCAGGGCTCCTGGCTGGTCGACGCCCGCGACGGCCGCCGCTACCTGGACTTCTACACGTTCTTCGCATCCGCGCCCCTGGGCGTGAACCCGCCCTTCGACCCGGACTTCACCCGCCTGCTCGGCCAGGTCGCCCGGAACAAACCCGCCAACCCCGACATGTACACCGAGCACCTGGCGGACTTCGTCGACACCTTCACCCGCGTGTTCGGCGACCCGGCCCTTCCCCACCTGTTCTTCGTCGAGGGCGGCGCGCTGGCCGTCGAGAACGCGCTGAAGACGGCCTTCGACTACAAGAGCCGCCGCAACGAGGCCGCCGGCCGCTCACCCGCGCTCGGCACCCGCGTCCTGCACCTCACCCAGGCCTTCCACGGCCGCAGCGGCTACACGCTGAGCCTGACCAACACCGACCCGGTCAAGACCGAGCGCTTCCCCGTCTTCGACTGGCCGCGCGTGGACGTGCCCGCCATCCACTTCGGCGACGTCGAGGCGGCCGAGGAACGCGCGCTCGCCCAGGCCCGCGCCGCCTTCGAACGCCACCCGCACGACATCGCCTGCTTCATCGCCGAGCCCATCCAGGGCGAGGGCGGCGACAACCACATGCGGGCCGAGTTCCTCCAGGCGATGCAGCGGCTCTGCCACGAGCACGACGCGCTGTTCGTGCTGGACGAGGTGCAGACCGGCGGCGGCACCACCGGCACCCCGTGGGCCTACCAGCAGCTCGGCCTGGAGCCCGACATCGTGGCCTTCGCCAAGAAGGTCCAGGTGGGCGGCATCATGGCGGGCCGCCGGGTGGACCAGGTCGAGGACAACGTGTTCAGGCGCAGCGGGCGGATCAACTCCACCTGGGGCGGCGGGCTGGTCGACATGGTCCGCAGCCGCGGCCTGATGGAGATCATCGAACGCGACCGGCTGATCCCGCGCGCC
Source organism: Nonomuraea sp. NPDC049725 (assembly GCF_040674795.1). Taxonomy (NCBI): domain Bacteria; kingdom Bacillati; phylum Actinomycetota; class Actinomycetes; order Streptosporangiales; family Streptosporangiaceae; genus Nonomuraea; species Nonomuraea sp. NPDC049725. The sequence continues at coordinate 215,567 of NZ_JBFANJ010000007.1, forward strand.
GCCACCCTCGGCTCGGTCATCCTCGAACGCCTCACCAAGCTGGAGGCCGAGCACCCGGAGACCGTCGCGAACGTGCGCGGCCGGGGCCTGATGGCCGCCTTCGACCTGCCCGGCACGGCGGCGCGCGACGCGATGGTCACCGCGCTGCGCGAGGACGCGGGCGTGCTGGTGCTGCCGTGCGGCACCCGCTCGGTGCGGCTGCGCCCGGCGCTGAACATCCCCGAGCAGGACCTGGAGCACGGGCTCGACGCCCTGGCCACCACCCTGGAGGGGTCACTCACGCGATAGCCACAGGCCGATCGCGGTGACGCGCGAGTCCACGCCCAGCTTGGCGTAGATGCGGTTGACGTGGTTCTTGACCGTCTTCTCGCTGAGGAAAAGCCGTTGCGCGATCTGGCCGTTGGACTCGCCCTTCGCGATCAGGTCCATGACCTCGGCCTCGCGCTTGCTCAATGACGTGAACACGCTCTCGAACGCTGCGTCGTCGACTCTCATCCGGCCTCCGGGGCGCGTAGACAGTCAGGTCGCCGAGGGCCCCCGAGCTTCCGGCGTTGGCGGTAGACAGCGAGCATAACTCGCAATGTCGTGATTTGGGGACGATGCCGGAAGAAAACGGCAACGGCCGGTCCTATCGGACCGGCCGTTCGCGTCAGGGTGAGTGAAGGGACTTGAACCCTCGACATCCAGGACCACAACCTGGCGCTCTGCCAACTGAGCTACACCCACCATCGTGCCGCCCGTGAGAACGGCACAGCAAAAGTGTAGCGGTGTTCGGGAGTCTTCACGCCACCCATTAACCGCTGACACGCTCGGCGAGCGTCCGGGCCGTCGCCGAATCGGGCCCGGGCTGCCCCACGAACACGGCCGCACGGTAGTAGCGCAGCTCGCGGATGCTCTCGGTGATGTCGGCGAGAGCCCGGTGACCGCCCTGCTTCTCGGGCGCGGCGAAGTAGACCCGCGGATACCACCGGCGGACCAGCTCCTTGATCGACGACACGTCGATCATCCGATAGTGCAGGTAGGCGTCCACCGCCGGCATGTCACGCGACAGGAACGTGCGGTCCGTGCCGATCGAGTTGCCGCACAGCGGCGCCTTCTTCGGCTCGGCGATGTGCCGCCGCAGGTAGTCGAGCACCATGGACTCCGCCTCGGCCAGCGTCACCCCGCCGGCCAGCTCCGGCAGCAGCCCGGACGCGGTGTGCATCTCCCTGACCACCTGCGACATCTGCTCCAGCGACTCCGGCGGCGGCTTGATGACCACGTCGACGCCCTCGTCCAGCTGGTTGAGCTCGCTGTCGGTGACGATGCACGCCACCTCCACGAGCGCGTCGCGCCCGAGATCGAGCCCGGTCATCTCGCAGTCGATCCAGACCAGCAAGTCACTCATTCGTTCTCCTCGCCGCAGCGGCCCGGAGTGACCCGCCCCGCTTGCCTACCCCACCAGCCTAGTGCCACCGGTCAGGCGGGCTTGATAGAGCTGAGCACGTCACCGACCACGTCGGTGCCCAGGTTGTCCGGGACCGAGATGTAGACCAGCGCCGGACGCTCGCCCTCGCCCCGGTCCATCAGCACGACCGCGCCGCTCTCCTTCTTCCACTTGAAGTTCTTCTGCTCCGACACCTTGGTGAAGTCGTACTCGAACTGCACCACCCAGGCGTCCCGGTCACCGATCTTCATGGCCTTGTCGGCGACGATCTTGCTCTCGTGGGGGAGGTCGTAGTAACGGGCGAAGTCCGCCATCACCAGCTTGGCCGTGGTGCCCAGGCTCGGCACCCCGGCGTACGGGAAGCGCTCGATCAGCTCACCCGCGTAGATGTTGCCCACCCAGTCGCTCTCGCCGTCGAATTTCTCGTGCGCGACCTTGCCCACGCCGCTCGTCCACGACTGGATGGCCGGGTTGGTGCCGTTGATCGAGCTCGCCTCCGGCACCGTCCACCCATCCGGCACCTCGTACGAGAGGCCCGCGATGGGGTCGGTCACCGTGCCGTCCTGCGGCTGCGGCAGCTGGGCCGGGGTCGTCGGCCGATCCGTGGGCTGGTCGGTCGGCGGGTCGGAGGGCCGCTCGCTCGGCGGGTCCTCCGTCTCCGGCAGTGACTGCGTCGGCGAGTCGGTCGGCGCCGCCACCGGCGAGGAGCTGTTGGCCAGGTAGATGCCCGCCACCGCGATCAGCGCCACCACCACCAGCGCCGCCAGGCCGCCGAGCACCCACGGCAGCGGGTTGCTCTGCTTGGGCGGCGGCCCGTAACCGGGACCGGGCAGCGGCGCGCCGCCCCACTGACCGGGCTGCTGCGGGGGCTGCTGGGCCTGCTGGCCCTGCTGGGGCGGTTGCTGCTGCTGCGGCGGGGCCTGCGCGAACTGCGGCTGCTGGCCGTAGGCGAGCGTGGGATTCGCCGGGGCCGACGACCAGTCAGGCTGGCTCTGAGGCTGCTGCGGGCGGCTCTGGGGCTGCTGCGATCCCTGCTCCAGGGGGTGGGTGGCGTCCGTCCACTGGTTGCCGTCCCACCACCGCAACTGAGGGGATCCGTACGGGTCGGGGTACCAGCCCGCGGGGGTCTGCTGGGTCATGCCCGTCAGAGTAGTAAGAACGGCTTTGAGATGCATTGTTGCGCCGTTCGGCACTTGGGCTTCAGCACTTGTACGTGAAAGTCGCCTTGCCGCTGCGCGCCGGGCCCGGCGACAGCACCCGCAGCGTCGACGTCGCCTTCACCGTGCTCTCACCCTGCAACTCCCAGCGCAGCGTCAGGTCGTACGACGTCCTGTCCGCCCGGGTGCGCAGGGTGCCGCGCTCGACCTTCTTCTCCAGGTTCTGGTGCCACTCGTACCGGATCTCGCCCACGCCGCCGTTCGTGGTGATCGTGCCCGTGACGGTCACCACGGTGTCGCAGCCCTGGGTCTTCTTCGGCACGCGCACCGCCACCTCCGACACGGCCAGCTCCGGGCCGCCGCCGCCGTTCAGCCGCAGCCAGGCGAACGCCGCGCCCGCCAGCACCGCCGCCAGCACGACCGCGGACAGCACTGTCCGCCGCCGTCGCGCCCTGCCCCGCCGGCCCGCGCCGCGCCGCCCGCCCGGCCCGTCACGGCCCTCGCGCCAGATCCGCTCCGCCGCCGTCTCCGCCGGCGCCCCGACCCCCGGCCCGAACCGCACCTCCCCGTCCCCCTGCCGCCCCGGGCGCGTGGCCACCTCAGCCCCCGGCCGCGTCCCGGCCCCGGCGCCCGCCAAGCCGTCCGGGGCCGCCATGCCGTCCGGGCCTGCGGGGGTACGGGTTTCGGGGACGTGCAGAAGGGTGACGATGTCGCCCTCGTCCCGATCCTCCGGCGCCGGGGCGGCGGGCTGCCGGTACGCCGGGGGCTGGGCGAACACCGAACGGCCGCGCGCCGCCCGGGCCAGGCCGTCCCGGCTGACCGTCCCCGGGGGCAGCTCGGCCAGCAGCAGGTCCCGGGCCGCCGCCAGCCCCCTGGTGACCGCCGTGCCCGCCGCCCGTTCGAACAGCGCCGCCACCTGGGGCGCCTCCCTGGTGCTCGAGGCCGCCAGCCCGCGTGCCAGCGACGCCCACCCGGCGGCGTCCCGTTCCGGAGCGGACACCTGGCCCCGGATGGCGTCGGCCAGGCCGCGCTCCGACAGCAGCGCCTCCCCCTCGGCCGTGATCACCACGGTCCCCGGATGCACGGAGCCGTGGGTCACCCCGGCGGCGTGCAGCCCGAGCAGCGTCCGCGCCGTCTCCACCAGCACCGACGCCGCCCCACCGGCTTCCACACCCCCCAACAGCGACACCCCACCCCCATCCCCGTACGGGTGCCCGCCGTGAGCGGCGGAGTCTCCGAAGGGGCGCCCGCCTTGTGGGGCCGCGTCGCCGTACGGGTGCCCGCCCCGCCCGGGGGCGTCGCCGTACGGGTGCCCGCCCCGCCCGGGGGCGCCGCCGTAGGGGTGCCCGCCCCGCCCGGGGGTGTCGCTGGACGGGGGGATGGTGAGGAGGGTGGAGAGGGTGGGGGTGACCGCCTGGGCGGTCAGGAGCCACACCTGGTCACCGGCCGCCACGACGTCCGCCACCGGGATGAGCCCCGTGAGGCCGCCGAGGACGAGGCGGCGGTCGGTGAGGACGGCGGACACGACGCGCTCCCGCACCCCGGGCTGTTCGATGACGCGCGCGTCGAACAGCAGCGCCCCCGCCCGCCGCCCGTCGGGTGAGATCGCGTCGATCCAGTTGCCCAGCTCGGTGATCCACGTGTGCTCGGTCAGCCGGAACCCGGCAATACCGTTTCTCGGACTGCTCATCGCCGTCGCCCCCCGCCGCGTCTTCTAGCGCTTCCTGCGGTGCCGTCCCGCCATGCGGCGTTTCACCGCAAGTGTGACGGGAAGCGCGCCTGTCGTCACGAGCCCGGCCGCGAGCAGTGCCGCGGGGGCCGCCGCTGCCGTGGAGGGCTCGGGGCCGGGGAGTCCGGGCGTGGTCTCGCCGTCGCCCGTGGGCTCGTCGTCCGGGGTGGGGCTCTGGGACGTCGGGGTTCGGGTGGGCGTGGGGCGGGGCGGCCGGGTGGTCGCCTGGGTGGCGGTGGGGGTGGGGGTCGGCTTGGGGAGCGGCCCGGCGGTGCCGTTGTGGGCGTGGGCCCTGCCGGTGAGCTGCGGGTCGGCGGTCTTCGTGGGCTTGGGGGAGCGGGTCTTGGTGGCCGTGGGGGCGGCGGTGGCCGGCTTGGCCGTCTTGGTGGGGGCGGCGGTCGTGGGGGCGGGGTCCGGCGGTGGCGCTGCGGTGGCGGTCGTCGGGGCGGTGGTGGGGGCGACGGGCGGGCCGGTGTCCGGAAGCTCGGTGGCGGGCGGCTCCGAGGCCGGCGGTTCGGAGGCGGGCGGTTCGGAGAACGGAGGCTCGGAGAACTGCGGCTCCGAGGTGGCGGGCTCGGCCGGGGCCGAGGGCGACGGGGTGACCTCGGTGCTCTGGGCGGTCAGGGTGCGGTCGCCGTCGAGGGTGTTGGTGAGGACGAGCGCGGCGGTGATCACCGCCCCGGTGCAGACCGCGCCGATCGCGATCTTGCCGGTGAGCTTGGTCATCACCTTGCCCGGCTTGCCGAACCGGGTCCGGGCGAGCGTGGTGTGCACCTCCACGGGCGCGTCGGGCGCGGACGGGAACAGCAGGAGCAGCAGCCCCGCCAGCGCCGACAGCCGCCGCCTGCCGCGTTCCTCCCAGTCGTCGCCGTACGCGCCCGCCGCGACGGCCTCCAGCTCGGCCAGGAACGCCTCGGCGGAGGCGGGACGCGCGTCCGCCCGCTTGGCCAGGCCGCGCTCGACCAGCTCGCGCAGCGCGGCCGGGACCTCCTCGACGGGCGGCGCGGCGGCCTGGTGCTGGTGGGCGAGGGCGGCGACGTTCGAGGCGCGGAACGGCCTTGCGCCGGTGAGGCATTCGAAGAACACCACCGTGGCGGCGTACACGTCGGTGGCGGGCGAGGCGGGCAGCCCGGACCACTGTTCGGGCGCCATGTAGGGCGGGGTGCCGGCGGCGCTCGCGCCCTCGCCGGCCATGACCGCGATGCCGAAGTCGACGAGCTTGGTGTCGCCGTCGCCCTGGACGATGACGTTCTCGGGCTTGTAGTCGCGGTGCACGACGCCGATGGCGTGCGCGGCGGCCAGTCCCTGGAGCGAACCCTTGAGCACGGTCAGCGCGGCCTCTGGCCCGGTCGGGCCCTCCGACCTGAGCAGCTGCCGCAGTGACACGCCGTCGACGAGCTCCATGACGATGGCCGCGCCCCGCCCGGTCTCGACGTAGTCGATCAGGCGGGCGTTGTGCGGGCTGCGCAGCGTGCCGAGCAGCCTGGCCTCGTGACGGAAGCGGGCGACGAAGCTCACGTCGGACCGCAGCTCGTCGGAGAGGTACTTGATGGCGACCTCGGCGTCGTCGCGGTCGCGTCTTGCCAGGACCACGCGGCCGGCGGCGCCGCTGCCGAGTTCGCGAACCTCGGTGTAGCCGGGGACCCCCCACTGCCCATCACCGTACATAACGGTTCTCCTCTGGAGTCTTCTGGGCCCCCACCCTTAACAGACGAGGCGTAGCTTAACGGCCCGGCACCTCACCACGTCACCAGATATCCGTACATGGGGGTACATGCAGGTCAGCCGATGGTTCCCGGCCCCTCCGTGGGCTCCTCGGTGGGCTGCTCCGTGGGTTCCTCCGTCGGCTCCTCCGGCTCGCACGCCGGGGTCCGGCCGCCGTCCACCGCCGTGCCGCTGCCCGCCTCCGGCTCGGTGGAGGCGCGCACCTGCCAGGTCGTCCCGCAGGGCACCTGCCCGAACGCCTGCCGCACGGTCCTGACGTACGACGTGTCGCCGGCCAGCTCCAGCACCTGGCTCCCGGCGACCCTGTCGCCGAGCTGGAACGTCACGGTCAGCCTCACCGGCCTGGCGTTCCCGGTGCCCACGGCGACCGTGGCCGTGCCGTCGCCGTAGGCGCTCCGTACGATCGAGACGCTCTTCACCTCCGGCGGGCAGGTCACGCGCGCGCGGGCGGACGCCGTCCGGCCGCCGGCGCGCACGAGCACCGAGACGGTGGAGCCGCACGGGCGGGCGCGGAAGGCGTAGGTGAGGTCGCGGGTGTACGAGGTCCGTCCCGACAGGGTCGCCGAGCGGTCGGCCACCTGGTCGCCGTCGACCGCGAAGGCGGCGGAGACGGGCACCTCGGCGGTGCCGCTGGTGGTCATGAGGAGGCGGGCGCGGGCGGTGGCGCCGTCCATGCGGAGCGTCGCCCGTAACGCGGTGACCTCGGTGGGGCAGGGCGGCACGCTGACCGTGGCCGACCGGGCGCCGCCGGGGGCGGCCGGGGTGGACGCGACGGTCAACGTGACGTCCTGGCCGCACGGCCGTTCGGGGAAGGTGTGGCGCAGCGTGCGCGTGTAGGCGGTGTCGCCGCGCAGCCCCAGGCGTTCGACGTGCACGATCCGGCCGCCGGCCCGCCAGGTGGCCTCGACGGTGACGGCGGCGGCGCCGGTGGCGGCGAGCGTGAACGTCCCGGCGGCCGTGGCGCCGTCCACGGCGAGCCGCCCCACCCCGAGCCGCGACACCGAGGTCACGGGCGACGGGGTCGGGGTGACGGTGCTGGTCGGGGTGCGGGTCGGGGTGGGGGTGACGGTCCGCGTGGGCGTGGGCGTCGCCGTGCGCGTCGGGGTCGGGCGGGACGTGCGGGTGGCGCTCGGTCCGGCGGTACGGGTGGCGCTCGGCCCGGCGGTGGCCGTGAACGGCGGGGTGGCGGTGGGCGGCGGGTCGGAGTCGGTGCCGCCGGGCGGGTCCCCGGTGTCCTCAGGGGCCCCGGTGTCCTCAGGGTCACCGGTGTCCTCGGGCACGAGCTGGGGCGTGGTGCTCGGCGTTGGCGGGAGCGCGACGGGGACGCCGGACTCCGTGGGCGGTGCGGCGGCGACCGGCTCGAACGGCGTCGCCCGGTCCCGGTTGGCGATCACCAGCGCGGCCGACACGGCGACCAGCGCGGCCAGTGTCGCGCCCATCGCGGTCTTGGTGACGTGCCCGCGCACGCCGCGGAAGGTGGTGCGGGCCAGCGTGGTCGACACCTGCGGCTCGGCGGGCGGCGGCTCGGGCATGAGCACGGCGAGCAGCAGCACCAGCGCCGCCAGCCGCCGCCTGCCGCGCTCCTCCCAGTCGTCGCCGTAAGCCGACGCCGCGACGGCCTCCAGCTCGGCCACGAACGCCTCGGCGCCGGCCGGCCGGGCGGCGGGGTCCTTGGCCAGCCCGCGCTCGACGAGCCCGCGCACCGGCTCGGGCGCGTCCTGGACCGGGATGGGGGCGTGCACGTGCTGGTAGCCGAGCACGACGGGCTCGGTGGACCGGTAGGGCCGCTGCCCGGTCAGGCACTCGAAGAACACGGCCGTGGCCGCGTACACGTCGGTCGCCGCCGAGGACGGCTCCCCGGCCCACAGCTCCGGCGCCATGTACGGCGGCGTGCCCTCGGGGCGGGAGAGCGTCCCCTCCCGGACGGCGATGCCGAAGTCGACGAGCTTGCTGACGCCGTCGTCGCGGACGATGACGTTCTCCGGCTTGTAGTCGCGGTGCACGAGCCCCGTCTCGTGCGCCCTGGCCAGGCCGAGGAGTGAGCCCTTGAGGACGACCAGCGCCGCCTCCGGCCCGGTGGTGCCGTGCTCGCGCAGCAGGGCGCGCAGCGACACGCCGTTGACCAGCTCCATGACGATGGCGGCACCCTGCGGGTCCTGGATGTACTCCCACAGGGTGGCGATGTTCGGGTGGCGCAGCGTGGTCAGCGTGCGGGCCTCGGCCCGGAAGCGGGCGAGCGCCACCGGGTCGCGCCGCCAGCGGTCGGACAGGTACTTGACGGCGACGTGGATGCCCGTGTCGTCGTGCACGGCGAGGACGACCCGGCCGGCGGCGCCGGTGCCGAGCTGCCTGACTTCCGTATAACCAGGAGCTTCCCAGCCCATGTTGCCTCTCCCATCAGAGGCGGCCCACCTGATTGTGACGCACGATCGAGGCGATTGGTTTGCCGGATCGGTCCTGATTTATGGAACTACCTTCGGCCGCTGATGTGAACAGGTATGTCGATTCCCTCTGGAAGAGCCGGGTCGGGCACCGGCTCGCCCCACGTCGTCACGAGCGGCAGAACCCCGGCCCAGACGGGCAGCGCGTAGTCCTCCTCCTCGTCCGAGGGGGCGCCCCGGCGCATCTTGACCGACGCCTCCTCCAGCGACAGCGCGAGCACGGCGGTGGCGGCCAGCTCCTTGCGCGTCGGCTGCCGCGTGTAGTCCCACTGTCCGGGGGCGAGCTGCTCGGTCAGGGCGCGCAGGCCGAGCAGCCGCTCGTCCTCGTCGGTCACCAGCCTGGCCCGGCCGTAGATCACGGCGGAGCGGTAGTTGACCGAGTGGTTGAAGGACGAGCGGGCCAGCACGATGCCGTCGAGGTGGGTGACCGTGACGCACACGTCGCTGCCCTCGCCCGCGCGCAGCGACCGGGCGCCGGTGGAGCCGTGCAGGTAGAGGGTGTCGCCGACGCGCCCGTAGCCGGTGGGGATCACCATCGGGTGGCCGTCCACGACCACGCCCAGGTGGCACACGAGTCCGGTGTCGAGCACCTCGTACAGGTCGGCGCGGTCGTCGCTGCCGCGATGCTTCTCCCGGCCGAGCCGGGTGCGCGGGGTGGTGGAGAGCATGCTCCGAAGCTAGCGGGAAAGTGGACTTATCCTGTAGAGCCACTGTTTGCCGCTTCCTGGAGACCACTTGCGTGCGTACCCTCGTTGACCTGCCCGTATCGCTGTCCAGGGACGCCGCCGTGCCGCTCACGGCGCAGCTCGCGGCCTGGCTGCGTGACGCCATGCTGTCGGGGGCGCTCGCGCCGGGCGAGCGGCTGCCGTCCTCGCGCGGGCTGGCGGCGCAGCTCGACGTGAGCCGCACCGTGGTGACCGAGGCGTACCAGCAGCTCTACGCCGAGGGCTGGCTGGAGGGCCGCCACGGCTCGGGCACGTTCGTCGCCTCGCTGGAGACGCCGCGCCGCGCCGTCCCCGCGCCGCCCGCGCCACCGCCGCCGCCCGCCGTCGAGCCCGACGAGCGCACGATCAACCTCACGCCCGGCCACCCGTGGGTGCGCGACTACGACCGGGCCGCCTGGAAGCGCGCCTGGCGGCGGGCCGCCGAGCTGCCGCCCGGCGACTACCCCGACCCGTACGGGCTGCCGCACCTGAGGGAGCTGCTGGCCGCCCACCTGCGCCGCACCAGGGCGGTGGCCGTCGGCCCGGAGAACATCCTGGTCACCCGGGGCACCGGCAACGGGCTCGACCTGTGCGCGCTGGCCCTGCTCGGCCCCGGCACCAGGGCGGGCGTCGAGGACCCCGGCTACCGCACCGCGCGGGCCGTGTTCGCCGCCCGGGGCGCGGAGATCGTGCCGTGCCCGGTGGACGAGGACGGGGTGATCGTCGACGGGCTGCCCGACGGCCTGCGCGTCCTCTACACCACCCCGGCCCACCAGTTCCCGCTCGGCGGCCGGCTGCCGATCCCGCGCCGGGAGCGGCTGCTGTCGTGGGCCGCGCGGACCGGCGCGACCGTCGTGGAGGACGACTACGACGCCGAGTTCCGCTACGACGTGGCCCCCCTGCCCGCCCTGTACGGGCTGGACCCGTCCCGGGTGGTGCTGCTCGGCACGCTGTCGAAGTCGCTGGCTCCCGACATCGGCGTCGGCTGGCTGGTGGCCGCGCCCGAGACCGTCGACCGGATCGCCCGGGCCCGGCGCGCCATCGCCGACCGCACCAGCGGCCCCGTCCAGCACGCGGTGGCGACGCTGCTCGAACGCGGCGACCTCGACCGGCACCTGCGCCGGATGCGCCTGGAGTACGCGCGCCGCCGCGCCGTCGTGGTGGAGGTCCTCGGCGCGGCCTGCCGGCTGCGCGGCGACACGGCCGGGCTGCACGTGCTGGCCGAGCTGCCGCCCGGCGCCGCCCCGGAGATCGTGGCGCGGGCCGCCGAGCGCGGCGTCCTGCTCGACACCGTCGCCCGCCACCACCACGGCGCCGAACGCCTGCACGGCCTGGTGATCGGGTACGGGTCGGCGTCGCTGCCCGACGTCAGGCGGGGCTGCCGGATCGTCGCGGACCTGATCAGGCGGGTGTGAGCCCGGCGACCACCGGCAGCGCGCGGGAGGCGTGGACCGGGTCGACCGGCAGCACGTGCCGCGCCCACCGGCGGGCCGGCCCCGGGTCCGGCGAGGGCTCGGTGAACGGCCCGGCGTAGTCGTCGTAGGGCGGGTCGTACAGGTAGCCGGTGGCCACGCCGCGCCGCTCCAGCGCGGCGATCGCCGCGTCGCGGTCGCGCACCAGCAGCGGCACGCGGAACAGCGGCCGGCCCGGGTCGTCGCGCACGGCCGGGGCGGCCGAGGGGAGCGCGGCCAGCAGCTCGACGCCGGCCAGCCGCCTGGCCCGCTCGCGCGGCACCGCCGCCAGCCGCCTGCGCTGGTACCAGCGCGCCAGCGGCCCCCGCGCGGCACGGTAGTCGTGCAGGTCGGCGCGCACCCACGGGTCGAACGGCGGCAGCGACGGCGCCTGCGGCAGCGCCCGGGCCAGCGCCTCGGCCTCCAGCCGGATGCGGTAGCCCTCGCGCTCCTCCTGCAGCCCGAGCGCCCGCATCAGCCACAGCGCCGGGCGCACCAGGTCGAGCCGGAGCGCCGCCTGCCTGGCCATCGAGGTGGCCACCGCGAACAGCTCCGCCCGGAAGGAGCCCGGCTCCAGCAGCCGGTCGCGGGCGCGCTCCAGGGCCTTGAGGTCGGCGGCGTCCTCGACGGCCAGCACGCCGCCCGAGCCCGCGCCGGGATGCTTGGACAGGCTGAACACGCCCGCCTGCCCGAACGTGCCGAGCGGCCGGCCGCCGACGTCGGTCTCCATCGCGTGGGCCACGTCCTCCACCAGGATCTTCCCGGTGAACGCCGCCACCTGGTCGGGCAGCCCGTACAGGTTGGTGGTCAGGACGGCGTCGACGCGGGAGAGGTCGACCCGGGCGGCGTCGATGTTGCCGTCGCGCGGCGAGAGCGGCGCGATCACCGGGCGCAGCCCGGCCGCCAGCACGAGGAAGAGGATCTCGTCGGCCGAGATCGGCGACATGAGCAGCCGCTGGCCGGGCTCGCACCAGTGGCGTAACGCCAGGTAGAGGCCGAGCCGGTTGGAGGGGAGCAGCAGGCAGTGGCGGCCGGTCCGCTCGGCGATCGGCCTCATCCGGGGAGCGTGGCGCGCAGCCGCCCGTAGGTCTTGAGCGCCTTGTCGGCGGTCCTGAGCAGCACCGGGTTGGCCAGCACGGTGGCGCGGGCCTTGCGGGCGGGCACGCGCAGCATCCAGTGGACGCCGGCCGCCGGGCGCGCCCGGGCGACGCGGCCCTCGCAGACGGACAGCTCGCCGGTCTTCAGCTTGTCCTTGTACTCCTTGTCGCCCCGGCCCATGTCGATCGTCTGGATGCCGGTCTCGGCGGCCTTCTCGGCCATCGCCAGGTGGTGGATGAGGCCGGGGGAGTATTTGGCGAAGCGCGGGTCGTAGGCCGGGAACCAGCCGGCCAGCGTGGTGCGGGTGCGGATGCCGAAGTGGCCGGCCATCGGCTCGCCGTCGACGTAGACCATGTCGAGGACGCCGGCGAAGCTCTCGGTGCGGGTGGCCAGCAGCCGCTCGACCAGCTCGACGATCCACTGGTGGGCGAACCTGTCGGTGCGGCCGGTGCGCCGGTACTGGTCGGTCTTCCAGGCGAGCAGCGTGCGCAGCGGCTCCACGTCGGCGATGGCGTAGTCGTGGCGCACCTCGCCGATGTCGCGCCCCAGCTTGCGCGTCTTGGCCAGCGTGGACTTGTACGTCTTGCCGGAGTGGGCGCGCAGGTAGGCGGTGTAGGCGTCGAACCCGTCGCGCAGGCAGATCACCGGCGACGGGTAGGACTCGTGCCGCCTGCCGAGCAGCGGCTGGCCGGCGACGAGATGGTCGAACTCGTAGACCGACAGCCCGCACTGCGCTAGCAGCCACTGGGCGGGGATCAGGCAGTCCTTGGCGTGGATCATGCCCTGGGCGTCGGTCAGGCCGGCGGCCACCGGCTTGCCGATGCCCAGCGGGTGCCGCTCGAACGGGAAGAATCCCACGATGTCGGGCCCGTCGTGGATCACCGCGACCCGGACCCGGTCACGCAGCGCGCCGACCGTGATCGTGAACTCGGGCGACAGGAAGGGATTGTCGAAGGCGGCGTCGGCTTCCTGGAGGGTGCGCCAGCGGCTGACCTCGGTTGCTCCCAGCTCATCGGGGCGAACGATCGTGACGTGCATGGGCTCCTACTGTGGACATGCCTCGGTGGCAGACATGTTCTCCCAGGCTACGGGATGGGGGTCGTGCTCGCAGGCACGGGTCCGTAACGTTACGCAACTCTCATGTGTGGCGTTCGGCACCGAGTGACGTTCTAATAGTTGTCCATGACCGTACCTGGGATTGACCGGCCCCGGCTGTTCGCGTGGATGGGCAGGAACGTGCCCGACGCCGGCGAACCCCTGTCCGTCTCGCTGATCTCCGGCGGGCGGTCGAACCTGACCTACCTCGTCGAGACCCGGGAGCGCCGCGTGGTGCTGCGCCGGCCGCCGCTCGGCCACGTGCTGCCCACCGCCCACGACATGCGCCGCGAGTGGCGGGTCATCTCCGCGCTCGCCCCGACCCCGGTCCCGGTGCCCGAGCCGGTCGCGTTCTGCGCCGACGAGGACGTCGTCGGGGCGCCGTTCTACCTGATGGGGTACGTGGACGGCGCGGCGGTGCGCGGCCGGGACGAGCTCGGGGACACGGACCCGGCCGGGACCAGGCGGCTGGCCGGACGGCTGGCCGAGGTGCTGGCCGCCATCCACGCCGTGGACTACCGGGAGGCGGGCCTGGCGGACTTCGGCCGGCCCGACGGCTACCTGCCCCGGCAGCTCGACCGCTGGTGCCAGCAGTGGGAGCGGTCGAGGACCGCCGACAGGCCCGAGTTCGACCGGCTGGTGGCCCGGTTGCGCGAGCGGCTGCCGGCGCGCTCGGCAGGCACCCTCGTGCACGGCGACTACCGGCTGGACAACACGCTGGTACGGCTCGGCCCCGAGCCGGAGATCCTGGGCGTGGTGGACTGGGAGATGTCCACGCTCGGCGACCCGCTGGCCGACCTGGGGCTGACGCTGACCTACTGGCACGAGGCCGGGGACGAGGAGCGGGCGGGCATCCCGGTGGCGGGCGACGTCACGACGGCGCCGGGGTTCCTGAACGCCGCCGAGTTCGCCGCCCACTACGCCGAAGCCTCAGGTCGCGACATTGCAGATCTCGGGTTCTACGTGGCCTTCGGCAGCTTCAAGCTCGCCGTCATCGTGGAAGGCATCCACGCCCGCTTCCGCCAGGGCAAGACCGTGGGGGAGGGCTTCGACCGGATCGGCGCAGCCGTGCCCACCCTGATCGCCCGCGCGCACCGCATGCTCGACCAACCCGCATAGGAGAGCCATGAGCACAGTTGCACTGATCACCGGAGCCGCGAGCGGCATCGGGGCCTCGGTGGCCCGCAGGCTGGCGGCGGGCGGCGCCAAGTGCGTCCTCGTCGACCTCGACGGCGAGGGCGCGGAGCGGCTGGCCAAGGAGGTCGGCGGCGTGTGGCTGGCCGCCGACGTCAGCACCGAGCAGGCCTCGCACGACGCCGTCGAGCTGGCCGAGCGCACCTACGGGCGGCTCGACCTGGTCCACCTCAACGCCGGCGTCGCGGGCGGCCCCGACCTGGCCGCCTTCGACCTGGCGCGCTACCGCAGGATCGTCGGCGTGAACGTCGACGGCGTCGTCTTCGGCGCGGTGGCCGCCGTGCCGCTGCTCAGGCGCTCAGGCGGGGGCGCCATCGTGGTCACCGCCTCGCTGGCCGGGCTCGTCGGCTTCGACGGCGACCCCGTCTACACCATGACCAAGCACGCCGTCGTCGGCCTCGTCAGGGCGCTGGCCGGGCCGCTGGCCAGGGACGGCATCAGGATCGGCGCCGTCTGCCCCGGCTTCACCGACACCCCGCTCGTCGCCGGCGCCAAGGAGATGTTCGTCAACGCCGGATTCCCGCTGCTCACCGCCGACGACGTGGCCGCCGCCGTGGAGTCCGCCTTCTACGCCGAGGAGCCCGGCACCCTCCTCGTCGTGCAGCCCGGCAGGGAACCGGTGTCGTACCGTTATGCCGGAGTTCCTGGACCCGCGACCGGGCAGCGGCCACCATCGTCCTGATTCGTCCACGCAGGCGGGCGGATACGGTGTAAAAAGGCCGGGCCGGAGCGCTCGGCCTTTTGGAACGTTGCGTGAGAGGTGGATTCCGTGATTCCGACGGACGGCCGACATGCCCGCAGGCGGTCCCCGTGGCCGATCGCCGTAGGAGCCGGGGTCCTCGCCGTCCTGCTCGTCGCCGGGATCATGGTGTACGCGGGCTCCCGCTCGTCGGGCGGCGACCCGGCCGTCCAGTTCAACGGCGAGATCGCCCAGCCGGCGCCCACCTCGCCCGCGCCCTCCCTCGACCCGCCGCCCGTCGTGCCCGACTGGCCCCGCTGGGGCGTCACCCACACCCAGTACAGCGCCGACAACGACAACGCCCGGGTGCAGGAGCAGGCCAAGCACATGCTCGGCCGCGTCCCGATGCTGCAGAACCAGCACATCATGGGCTGGGGCGCCAACAACCCCGAGCCCAGCCCCGGCCAGTACAACTTCCGCGACCTCGACCGGCGGCTCAAGCTCATGGCCGACTCCCAGGCCATCCCCGTCATCACGCTGTGCTGCGCCCCCGACTGGATGAAGGGCGGGCAGCCCGGCCGCACCGACTGGAGCAAGAACCACACCGTCGCCCCCGACCCGGAGCACTTCGACGACTTCGCCAAGCTCGCCGCCCGGGTCGCCAAGCAGTACCCGACGGTCAAGCACTACCTGGTGTGGAACGAGTTCAAGGGCTTCTGGAACACCACCACCAACCGGTGGGACGCCGAGGGCTACACCGAGCTCTACAACAAGGTCTACGACGCGCTGAAGAAGGTCGACAGCGAGATCCAGGTCGGCGGCCCGTACGTGCCGATCGAGACCACCGCGCGCGGCGTCTCCGAGCTGTCGGGCCCCTACGGCGTGGTGGACCAGCGCGCGCTCGACGCCATCGAGTACTGGATCGAGCACAAGAAGGGCGCCGACTTCATCGTCGTCGACGGCGGCACGATGACGACCGACGGCGGCAACATCCCCGACGACTTCGGCGCCACCGGCAAGTTCGGCGCGATCACCCAGTGGCTGCGGCAGAAGAGCGGCAACCTGCCCGTGTGGTGGGCCGAGTGGTACGTCGAGCCGGAGGACTCCGGCTGGAGCGAGGAGCGGCGCACCGCCGTGCAGGCCACCGCGATGATGGAGTTCGCCAGGAGCGGCGCCACCACGGCCCTCTACTGGAACCCGCAGGCCAAGGGCGGAGCCGAGTGCCCCGGCTGCCTGTGGACCCCCGGGCGCGGCCAGGAGATGCCGATGGCCGGGCTGCTGAGCGGGTTCACCCGGTGGTTCCCCGCCGGGGTCGAGCTGCAGCAGGTGCCGAGCTCCGACCCGCGCGTCAGGGTGCTGGCCCAGCCGCGCCAGCTCGTCATGGTCAACACCTCCGACGCCGACGTGACCGCCACGGTCGACGGCAGGCAGGTGACGCTCAAACCGTACGAGATCCAGTGGAGCGGCCGGGGCGGGACCTGACCCCGGCGCCGCCGTACGTGAGCCGGCGCAGCAGCCACTCCGCCGGGCCGTAGCGGTGCGCCCGCAGCCACCGGCGGCTGACGACGACCTGCGCGGCGAAGACGGCGGCGGCGATCGCCACCTGGAGCGGCGGGCCCACCCGGTCGACCAGGGCGAGCCCGTACCCGGTGAAGATCAGCGAGCACACCAGCGACTGCGCCAGGTAGTTCGTCAGCGCCATGCGCCCGGCCCAGGCCAGCGCGCGGCCCAGGCGCGGCAGCAGGGGCAGCAGCCGCAGCAGCGTGGCCCCGTAGGCGGCGGCCAGCAGGGGAGCGGTGAGCAGCGTGGCGGCCTCGCCGGCGAAGCGGTGCACCGGGCCGTCCCAGACCGACATCGCGGCCACCACCGCGCCCGCCAGGCCCACCGGGAACCCGATCCACTGCACGCGCCGCAGCGTCGCCGTGCGCGGCCCGGACCCGGCCAGCAGGCCCGCCCGGCCGGCCGCCAGGCCGAGCAGGCAGGCGGCCAGCACGGCAGGCGCCTGGAAGAGCACCCGCCGGACGGCGATCACCGACAGTTCGCGCAGGTGCTCGCCGACGATCTGGGCCGCCGATCCCGACAGCGACCGGTCGACCTCCGACGCCTGGGCGGGCGGGTGCTCGGCGACGCCCGGCAGGTCCACCCCGTGCGCGGCCAGCCACGCCAGCGCCAGGAAGCCCAGCGCGAGCAGGCCGGTCAGCGCCGCCGACAGCGCCAGCGCCGTCCTGATCCGGATCCGGCGCAGCAGGAGCAGCGCCACCCCCACCACCGCGTACGTGGTCAGGATGTCGCCGGGGAACAGCAGCACCGCGTGCGCCGCGCCGATCAGGAACAGTCCCGCCAGCCGCCGCAGGAACATCGGCGTGAACGCCAGCCCCCGCCCGGCCGCCGACCCGATCTGCAGGGTCAGGCTGTAGCCGAACAGGAACGAGAACAGCAGGTAGAACTTGTTCTCCACGAGCAGCGTGACGCCCCACCGCACCGCCCAGTCGGCGGCGCCGTCGAAGCCCGGCTCCGCCAGCCCGGCCATCCGGTAACCCGAGGCCAGGAAGGCGATGTTCACCACGAGGATGCCCAGCAGGGCGAAACCCCGCAGGGCGTCAATCGCCGCGATCCGTGACGTTTCCTGATTGATGCGAAATGCCCCCTGAATCACCATCAGGGGACATCATCGCGCACAACCTACGAGTTTCCTGTGAATTCAGTTGATTCCTGCGATATAAACGAAGCGTTCGACGACCACGCCCACCGCCACCACGAACGTCGGCACCGCCACCCACAGCAGCCACCTGCGCGCCCGCGGAGCCCGCCGCGAGCCGTTCAGCCGGATCACCTCGTAGCCGAACAGCGCCGCCCAGCTCACCGCCAGCGCCCCGACCCCGAGCGGGGTCCACGGCGAGGTCGGCTCCCCGCGGCCCTGCCACGGCCGAGGCTCCGGGATCTCCGTGCCCCGGACGAACTTGCCCCACGTGTAGAGGGCGGCGTCCTCGTTCGCGTAGACCCGCTTCAGATCCGGCGAGGCGTCCAGCGCCGCCCGGAACCGCTCCCCCCAGTCGGCCGGGAAGCCGTCGTTGAGCTGCAGATAGCTGACCTGACCCTTGCTGACCACCAGATACGTGTTACGCGGGCTCTCCGGCCCCGGCCGCAGCCGGTCGACCACGTCCTTGATGTTGGCCGGGTCCTTGTGCACCAGCGCCTGGCCGGCGAAGTTGACCAGCTCGATGTCGCGCTCGCCCCACGGCAGCGTCGGCGTGACCTCCGGCCCCTCCTTCGGCACCAGGTAGACCACCCGCGCGCTCGGCTTGTCGTGCTCGTACACGTAGTGCATCGCCGCGACCTCGCCCGAGGTCACCCGCTCGAACTTCTCGTTGCCGTAGCGCGCCACCAGGAACGCCATCGAGAACATCACCGCGAAGCAGGCCGCCAGGACCAGCGACACCTTCTTCGTCAGCTCCGGGTCGAACCGCACGTTCAGCCTGCGTACGGGGACGGTCTCCTCGCGCACGTCGGCGCTGTCGGCCGGCAGGTTCGGGAAGAACGCGTACGCCGCCAGCAGGCACGCCCCCGGCAGCGCGAACATGTAGATGCGCAGCCCGATCTCGCCGCCGTAGCTCTGCAACGCCAGCGCCAGCACCGGCACGCAGAGCAGGATCAGCGCCGCCCGGTCGAACACCCCGCGCCGCAGCCGCCGCAGCAGGCCCACCGCCGCCAGCGCCAGGATCACCACCAGGATGCCCAGCCGCGCCTGCAGCACCATCGCGTGCAGCTCGTCGCTGCCCTCGATCCGGTCGCCCGTGTTGCGCTGCAGGTTGGACACGATGTCGCCCAGGCCGCCGAAGATCGCGTCGATCTGCCCGGCCCAGAAGCCCACCGTCTGGTAGCTGATCCACGCCAGCACCACCAGCCCGAGCCCGAACGGCAGCGCCCACGTCAGCGTCGTCCGCTTGAACAGCAGGAACGCGGTCAGCACGCCCAGCATCATGAACGGCGTGATCTGGTGCGACGCCGTCGCCGCCGCGAACAGCGCCACCATCAGCATGAGCATCAGCAGCTTGTCCGCGCGGAACATGCCGGTGTTGGCGAGCTCGCCCGGCGTCATCGCGTCCAGCCGCCCCAGCAGCCTGCGCAGCCCCTTGGCCGGCACCGGCTTCGTCCGCGGCTCCACCCGCCCGAACCAGCGCAGCAGGATCGCCACGAACACCAGATAGAGCGCGAACGTGAAGCCCTGCGGCGAGAAGTAGTCCTGCCCGATCCACTGCACGAGCACGAACAGCAGCGCCGCGAACCAGCGCGCCCGCGTCGTCGCCACCACCTGGCGCAGGATCAGCACGAACGGCAGCAGGTAGAGCAGGTTCGACAGCAGCGGCGTCCAGTTGAGGATGGGCGACAGATCGGTGATCCCCGCCGTCTTCGTCACGAACGCGAACAACGCGAAGAAGCCCGGCCAGCCCATCCGGCCGTCGATGCTGATCGCCGTGTCGCCGGTTCTCGCGATGAAGTCCACGAAACCGGCATGGATGTACGCGGTCGGGAAGCGTGGCTCCTCGGCCACCAGCGCCCCGGCCCCGTGCAACGCGAACGTGATCGCCGCGATCTGGAAGAGCAACAGGAACTTGCGGTCGGTGCTCTGCGCCACCGTGACGAAGAACGACACGATCATGATCAGGATCGCCGCGAACGCGCTGACCGGCAACGCCGAGATGAGGCCCAGGCCGTTGATGTCCGCCGGGTCGACGCCGCGCAGCGGCCCCGGGCTGACCTTGAGGGCCAGCACGTACATAAGGAGGCCTTCGAGCACCAGCACGACCGGCAGCCACTTCGGCGCGCCGGCCACCAGAGCCGCCAGCCGCGACGCCCTCGGCGGGGGCGCGGCCTGACGGACCGGACCGGGCGCGACCGCCTGCACGGCGGTGGCGGCCTCCACGGGCTCGGCGACCACCCGCTCGAACGGAGCCGTCTCCCCGACATCCGCCTCCTCGGGAGCCCCGACCTCCGTGGCGACGTCGGCCTGCTTGGCGGCGGCGCCCTCCACGGCGGCGGCGGGCTCCTCAGCGGTCCCGACCTCTTCAGAGGCGTCGGCCTCTCCGGAGGCGTCGGTCTCCTCGGGCTTGGTGTCGTCGGCCTCTTCCTCCGTGGGCTGGGGCACCGGGAGGGAGGGGAGCGTGTCGGTCTCCGAGGGCGGCGTGGCCGGGGGGCCGCCGATGCGCAGGGTGCTCGGCGTGGTGGGGATGCGGAAGGCGGCGGTGGTCTTCACCGCGTCGTCGCCCACCGCGTCCGGGTCCGCCTCCGAGCCCGCGTCCGAGTCGGCGTCCGAGTCGGCCTCCGAGCCGGCGTCCGGGGAGGGGTCCGGGGGCGTGTCGGTCTTCGCGTCCGGGGCCGCCTGCAGGGAGGCGGGGTCCAGGCGCGGGATGACCCCCGTCGCCTCCGGATCGAAAGGCACCTCCTGCTCCTCTCCCGTGTCCCCCCGCACACCGGAAGAGCCGGTGGTCCCCGCTGTCATGCCATCGCCGTCCCGTTGCCTCACGTTGACCATCATGGAGCCCCGGGCGACCCGTGAGCGACGCTCGCGTGTCGTGTTTCGTCGTATTTGAGAATTTTACGTAGCTTTCCGAAGATCAAAAGTGCGACCACCGTCTGGCTGAGCAGCATCCCGTACCCCACCGCGTTGACGCCCGCGAACGGGAACAGCGCCAGGATGGACGCCAGCACCAGCCCCGCCAGCCCGATCTGCACGGCGGCGAGCTTGCGCGCCTCGCTCTGGGCGCGCAGCGCGCTCAGATAGACCTCGATCAGCACCCGGGGCAGCACTGCCAGCGCCATCAGCCGCAGCAGCAGCGTGCCCTCGTCGGCGAACTTGGCCCCGAAGACCTGGAGGATGAGCGGCGCCGCCACGACGGCCACCACGATGATCGGCACGATGATGGTCAGCGCACGCCGCAACGCGTTGCGGCAGTTGGCCGCGAGCCTGGACCGGTCGAACGAGCCCTCGACGGTCAGCGACACGGCCATGTTCATGGCCAGCAGCTCGATCATGCAGCCGAGCGTGTGCGCCATCGAGAAGCGCCCGAACACGGCCTCGCCGACCTGCGTGGCGACGACCACGGGCACCAGGTAGACGATCGCCAGCACCGACAGCGTGCCGGGGAAGTCGCCCGCCAGGAACCGCCCGACCTCGCGCAGCCTCGGCGCCTCGCGGTGCACGCCGGCGGTCTGCCTGACGTGCCGGGGCACCACCACGCCGAAGATCAGCCAGTTGATCGGGATCAGCGCGATCGCGGTGGGCACGATCCACGAGACGAAGATGCCGCCGTCGGGCAGCGCCCCCGCCAGGGTGACCAGCAGCCCCATCTTGACCAGGCCGAAGACGAGGTTGTTGAACGGCACCCAGGTGGCGTTGCGCAGCCCGGTCAGCACCACGTCCTGGAGGGTGAAGACCGCCCACACCACGACGGCCGCGAGGAAGAACAGCCCGGGGCCGAACCCGGCGAGCACCGAGTACGTCTCGCCCCACAGCGGCAGCGTCAGCAGGAAGCCGACGGCGGCCGCGCCACCGGTGGCGGCGGCGATCCCGTACCCGCGCAGGATGAGCTCGGGCGTGCGGCGGCCCGCCACCGGCAGGAAGCGCGCGAACGCGCCCACCAGGCCGAGCGCGGTCAGCGACGCGAACAGCCGCATCAGCGTGATCACCGCCTGGCCGCGGCCGAACTCCTCCTCGGAGAAGTAGTGCGCCGCCAGCAGCCAGTAGCCCGCGCCGAGCACCGCGGTGATGCCCGTGTTGGCCATCAGCGCGTAGCCGTTCCGGAACAGGGGGTTGCGGAGGTCGCGCAGCAGCCTCCGCCAGAGGCTAGACATTGCCGCGGACCCGTCGCAGCCCGTAGCGGGTGCGCCTGACCACCGCGTAGCCCTTGGTCAGGATGCGTTCGCGCAGGTAGATCAGGGGCACGCCGGTGCCTTCGACCGCCCGCTTGAACATGCCGATCGTGGTGTGCCTGGCGACGGTCAGCCGGGGGATGGCGAGCATGTCGTGCCGGTCGGCGGCGATCGTGTTGCCGACGGCGCAGGCGGCGAAGTAGCCGGCCTTGCGCACCTCCCGGCGCACGCGGGCGCTGGAGTAGCCGTAGGGGTAGGCCATGGTGGCCACGGGCGTGCCGAGCGTGTCCTCCAGCAGGCCCTTGTTGCGCCGCAGCTCCTGGCGGAGCTGTTCGGTGGGGAGCTGGTCGAGCTGGGGGTGGCTGTGGCTGTGGCCGCCGATCTCGATGCCGCTCTGCGCGGCCTCGCGGGCCTGGCCCCAGCTGAGCATGTCGTCCAGCGGCCGGCCTGCCGCGTCGTCGCCGGCGTCGGCCACCCAGCCGCTGGTCAGGAAGACCGTGGCGGGGTGGCCGTACTTGTCGAGCAGCGGCAGCGCGCGGCTGTGGAAGTCGGCGTAGCCGTCGTCGAAGGTGAGCACGACGGGCTTGGCGGGCAGCGAGCGCCCGTTGTTCTTGTTCAGCGAGGCGACGAGGTCGCCCAGCGTGAGCGGGGTGAACCCGGCCTCCGACAGGTAGGCGAGCTGCTCGTCCAGGTCGCCGGGGCGTACGGAGTGCGGCCGGGTCTCGTCGTTGGGCCGGTCGTTGACCGAGTGGTACATCAGGATCGGCACCCGGATCATGACCGCACCGCCTTCAGCCGTACCGAGCCCACCAGGTATCCCCAGGCCGTCCAGGCGAGGCCGACGACGATGGCGCCGGCCCTGCCGAGGCCGCCCGGGTCGCCCTTGACGGCGTCGCCGAGGCCGCGCAGCGCGCCGAGCGGCAGCGTCCTGAGCGCGTGCGCCCGTTCGCTGGACAGCCCGTCCTGGGTGCCGACCTCCTGCGTGACCAAGGCCTTCGACAGCCCTTCGGCGTAGCAGCGGGAGCGGAAGTAGGCGAACCGCTCCCGTTGCCTGGACACCTTGTGCCCGATGAGCGCCTTCGGCTCGTACAGCATGATCGAGCCGGGCCGGCGCTGGCTCAGGCGGATGCAGAACTCGGTCTCCTCGCACCCCAGGGGGCGCGACTTGCGGCCCTGTACGCTGCGCCCGATGCCGCTGTGGAACCCGCCCACCTCGGACACCACCGTGCGCAGGAAGGCCGCGTTTCCTCCCATGACATTGCGGATCGGCGCCCGTACCGCGGGCATGCCGCGGTACGTGCAGCCGACCGTCCAGTCGAACTCCTGCGGGAACCAGCGCGGCCTGCGCTGGGACGCCCAGATGGGTTCGGTGCGACCGCCCACGCCGACGACTCCGGGATCCTGGAAGCCCTCCTCCAAAGCCTCCAGCCACCCGGGATCGGCGACCGCGTCGTCGTCGAGGAACGCGACGATGTCACCGGTGGCCGTGGCCACCCCGGTGTTCTTGCCGCCGGACAGCCCCTGCTCGTGCGTGTTCTCCACGACGATCGCGTCGGGATAGGCGCGCTTGAGCTTGAGGTGCAGGTCCGGATTGTGGTCGACGACCAGGATCAGCTCGTGCGGGCGGCGGCTCTGCTGCTCCACCGACTCGACGGCCTGCCTGATGTCCTCCCAGCGGTCCTCGGTGTAGACGCAGATGACGACAGACGTGTTCACGACGAATCCTTCAGGCGCTCAGGCTTACGCGACGCCCCGGTCGGCGGCGGGCTTCCTGGCGGGTTCGGGACGGGGCGGGGCGGGCTGGCGGCGCCATTCGCTCAGGATGGTCCTGAGCACCCGGAACCCGTCGCGCACGACGTGCAGGTTGCTCTCGCCGTGGATGCGGTTGCGCTCGTGGCTGGGCACCTCGTGCACCTTGAGCCCGGCCTTGGCGGCGCGGATGTTCATCAGCGTCTCCACCTCGAAGCCGTCGCAGTCGAGGTCGAGCACGTCGAGGTGCCTGGCCCAGAAGGCGTTGTAGCCGTAGCACAGGTCGGTGTAGGCGGTGCCGTACATCCGGTTGACGATCCCGGTGAGGATCTTGTTGCCGAGGCGGCGGTTGAAGGTGAGGTCGTCGCTGCCGCCGCCGGCGGCGTAGCGCGAGCCCTTGACGAAGTCGGCGCCCGTCACCAGCGCGCCGACGAACTGGATGATCTCGTGGCCGTCGGTGGAGCCGTCGGCGTCGATCATCACGATGATGTCGCCGGTGCACGCGGCGAACCCGGCGGCCAGGGCGTCGCCCTTGCCCTTGCCGGTCTGCGTTACGATCTTCACGTTGGGCCGCAGGCGGCGGGCCACCGCGACGGTGTCGTCGACGGAGTTGCCGTCGACGAGCACGATCTCGTCGATCCACTGCGGCAGGGTGGCGAACACGTGGGGCAGGTTCTCCGCCTCGTTCATCGCCGGCACCACGACACTCACCGTCGGTGAGATGGCCAGATGTGGTGTGACGGGAGTGAAGCGTTCGATAGGCGGCATCGATCGCAAAGGCGTGATCTGCGCCTTGCCGTTGGACTTGACGGACTCGGGACTCATGGCGAGGTTAATCCTTCCGGGACCCGCCTGGCGCAACGCGGTGACAGTTTCTCCCGGGTGCTGCGGGAGTGGCTGCTGGGGCGAACGATGCATCAGTGGGTCCAAGTGAGGGTTGTGCTGGGATCTGCTGCTGCTGCCTTGTGCCGGGGGGTCTTGAGTGCTCGGGTCAGCGTGCTCCGGTCGGTTCCTTGACGTCGTGCTGGATCGATCTGCGCATCCGGCCGAATCCCTTGAGGACGCGGTCGGCTGCCTTATAGAGAGACGGTCGGTCCAGGACAATTGTTCGGGCCTTGTTGAACGGGGTCCGCCCCATCCAGTGCACGGCGGCGGCCGGGGAGGGGCGGGAGACCCGGCCTTCGGCGACGTACAGGGTCCCGCTCTTGAGCCAGTCCTTGTACTCCTTGCCGCCTTTGCCCATGTCGACCATGTGCAGACCGCTGGCCGCGGCCGCCTCGGCCATCTGAAGGTGGTGCACGATTCCGGGGGAGTAGCGCGCGTAGGCGGTGTCGTAGGCGGGGAACCAGCCCACGAGCGTGGTGGCCGTGCGCAGGCCGAAGTGGCCGGCCACGGGCACGTCGCCCGAGTAGAGCATGGTCAGCACGCCGGAGAAGTCGGCGGACCGCTCGGCGTGCATGAGGTCGGTCAGCTCGACGATCCAGGGCTGGGCGAACCGGTCGACCCGGCCGGTGCGCTGATACTGGTCGGACTTCCAGGCCAGCAGCGTGCGCAGCACCTCGGGGTCGGGCGAGGCCCACTCGAACCGGAGCTCGCCCTGCTCCCTGCCGAGCTTGCGCTCCTTGTAGCGGACGGTCTTCAGGTTCTTCGGCGAGTTGGCCCTGACCTGCTCGATCCAGGCGTCGAAGCCGGCGGTGAAGTCCATGACGGGGGCGGGCCGCACGTCGCTCTCGTACGGGGCGAACGTCGGCTGCCCTGCCACCAGGTGGTCGAAGTCGAAGACGGTGAGCTTGCAGGCCCGCAGCAGCGCCCGCGCGTCTGCCTTCAGGCCGGGCTCCGCGATCAGGCCGTGGCACGTGGTGAGGAAGCCGCCGAGCGGCTTGCCGATGCCGAAGCTGTGCCTCTCGTAGGGGAAGAACCCGGCGATCCGGTCACCGTCCTGGAGGACGGCCACGCGCACGTAGTCGCGCAGGCGGTCCATGGCGACGGCGAACTCGACGGAGAGGAAGGGGTTGTCCAGGCTGGGGTCGGCCTTCTGAAGTTCGCGCCAGCGGGCCCGCTCCGGTGCTCCCAGCTCTCCGGGGCGAACGACGTTGATCTTCACCTTTGGCTGGCCCCCTGTTCGGTTTGCATGTTCTTCCCCCGGTAGAGCACGCGAAGCACGTACATGAACCCGCCGAGCACGGCGATCGTCGCCACCCCGGCCCGAGGCGACCACGCGTCGAAGAGCAGCATGGCCTGGGCGAGCAGCACGTTGAGCACGAGGCTCGCGGCGGCCCCTACCGATAGTGCCGCCAGAGGGTCACGATCACGCAACAGCCCGACCACCGCGGCGCCGGGCACGAGCAGAAGGAACATGGAGATCAGGAGCGGGCGCAGGGGAGTGTCGATGTCGAAGAGCGCGATCACCGCCCCCGCGATGCAGGCCAGCGCGAGCAGCCATGTGAGCGCTCTGCGGTGCTTGAGCATCTGCTGTTTCTCTCCCGGTTCCTGACGTGATCGCCAATTTCATGGGATCAATCCGTGCGCGTACGCGTCAACGCCGACGCTTGGCGGCACAGTCAGGTTTACCAGCGCCCATGTGAAGTTCAACACACTGCCAACGAGCCCCGGGTCCCCGACGTGCTCCCCAAGCACACCAGGATGCCTTATTTGTCACAGCAACATCGGCTTGACCCGGGAAATCGGGGCTTTCTCACATAACGGTGGCGAGGGTCGCCTCCGGTGTGCTGGACGGCTCCGGCGACGGAGTGGGCTCCTCCTCCGGAGGGTCGGACGGCGGTTCGGGCTGGCCTTCCCAGCTGAGCGCGCAGCGCGCGGCGCCGCCGTTGGAGGTGAACGTCACCGTGCCGCTGCCGGGCAGATCGGGGTCGTCCACCGTGACCCACACGGCCGCCGACGCGCCCGCCTTGATCGTCCCGCTCGCCGGCTTCAGGGTCAGGCCGTCCGTCGTGGTGGATGCCCAGGTGACGGCGGCGTTGCGGGCGCGCAGCGTGACCCGCGCCGCGCCCTGGATCGCCGCCGGGCAGGCGGCGGCGATCCGGGCGGGGCGGGCGGCCCGCCGGCGGGTGGGGGTGGGGGCGGCCGGCGGCCGGGTGGTGGCCACGCCGTCGGCGGGCCGCCGGGTCGGCGGCGTGACCGGCTCGGACGCGCCGGGCTCGGGGTCGGGCTCCGGCTCGACCTCGGGCTCGGGCTCGGGCTCGGTGTCCGTGGGCTCCCCGGTGTCGGCGACGGAGCCGGGGGCGTCGGTGGCGTAGTCCTCGTCGGGCGGCGCCGCGGGCGGGGGCGCGCTCAGCGCGGGGTGCGCCTCCTCCTGGGAGGTCAGCGCGATCGTCACGCTCGTCCCCGCCAGGAGCAGCGCGCCCGCCAGCAGCGCCGGGGCCAGCCTGCGCGGCCTGCGCCGCCGCGACCGGTGCCGGGGGGAGAGCGGGAACCCGGACCGGTCGAAGCTGTCGCCCCGGTCGACGATCAGCGTGCGGGTCTCGTTCCGCCCGGGGTCGAGGCAGGTGCCGATCACCCGCTCGCGCAGCGACAGCGGCGGGAAGGCCATCGGCACCAGGTCGAGCAGCCGTTCGGCGGAGATCGCCCGGCCGCGCCGCTCGGCGCACACCTCGCAGCCGCCGATGTGCCCCGACAGGCGGCGGCGCAGCGGCGTCGTGAGCGGGCCCTCCCAGGAGTCCAGCATCGCCGACAGGCCGGGGCAGTGCGCCCGGCCCGTCCTGGCTAGCACCACCGCGGCGGCGGCGTTCTCCAACTGGCCGCGGGCCCTGGCCAGCCGCCCGGCGGCCTGCCGCGCGGTGAGGCCGAGCACCGCGCTCACCTCGGCGAGCGCCAGCCCGTGCCGCAGCGACAGCTCCAGCACCTCGCGCTCGGCCCCGCGCAGCTCGCCGAGCGTCTCGTACACCAGGCCGGTCAGCTCCGGGTCGTCCGGCTCGCCGTCCGTCCGCCGCGCGGGCCGCTCCGCGCCCGGGTGACCCAGCCGCGCCACCGCCTGGAACCTGGTCAGCGCGTACAGCCAGGCCCGCAGCCGGTCGGCGTCGCGCAGCCGCCGCACCCGCCCGTGCGCGGTGACCAGCGCGTCGTGCACCGCGTCCGCCGCGCCGTCCCGCTCGCCCAGCAGCGAGCAGGCGTAGTCGTAGAGCCGCTCGGCGTAGGCGCCGTAGAGCCGGTCGGGGGCGTTCGGGTCGTCGTGGCGCAGCCCCGCCACGAGTTGCTCGTCGTCGTCACGCTCGACTGCCGGCCATCCAGGCACGAATACCCTCCCCGCGGGTTGCAGGACGTCCCCACGGCGGTAGGACGCCCGCCTCCTCCCGGCGGGTTGACGATCGGCCCCTCATTCATGCCGAACAGGCATCAACCATCGCAATTAGGCGAGCAGATGCGGCGCTCCATGCCCTGGAGGAAGAAGTCGCGGACCTGCAGCGGGTCCTTGGCGATGTACGCCTCGCCGCCCGTCGCCTTGGCGACCGCGTCCATCTGCCGCTTGCCCGCCTGCGCCTCCGGCCCGAACGCGATGAGCAGGATGCTCACCGGCCGCTCCGGGTCGTAGGCCGACTTCAGGTAGTCGAGGATCTGCGCGTCGGTGACGCCGCCGTCGGGGTCGTCGTTGCCCGCCCCGTCGGTCAGGATCAGCAGCGTGTTGATCTTGTCCCGCTTGTACGTCTCGGTCATGTGCGCGTAGGCGGCCTTGAGCGAGTCGTTCAGCCCGGTGTCGCCGGTCGCCTTCGCCTCGACGGTGGCGAGCTGCTGGGCCAGCACGTCCTTGCGCAGCGTGCCGCCGATGCTCTCGGTCAGCGGCCCGACGGGGACGACCTCCTGGTAGTCCTTGCCCCGGCCGTCCAGGTGGGTGGAGAAGTTCCACACGCCGATCTCGGAGTCGGGCGGGAACAGCGACAGCCCCTCCGTGGCGATCTTGCTGATGGCCTTCATGCGGGTCAGCCCCGTGCCGGGGTCGGGCAGCGCCATCGTGCCCGACACGTCCAGCAGCGTGAGCAGCCGGGTGCCGAGGTTGAGCCGGGACCAGGTCTGCGTCATGGTGGCGACGGTCTTGACGTCGGGGGCGCGCATGGCCTTGGGCGCCGCCGGGGTGAACCCCTTGTCCTCCGACAGCGCCTCGCCCGCCTTGCCGCCGGGATCGCGGAAGCCCTGGGCGCGCAGCACCTTGAGCGCCGACTCCTTGCCGAGCTCCTGCCGGAAGTCGGCGGCGGCCTTGAGCTTCGCGGCGTCCTTGGTGACGACGGTGAGCGGGTAGTCCAGGCTCAGCGTGCCCTCGCTCGGGTACAGCGCCACCACCGGCGTGTCCGGCTTTTTCGTGTTGTGTACGTGAATGGCCTGCTCGGACGTGACGCCGATCGGCACCCGGTCACCGGACTTCACGGTGAGGCTCGCCAGCAGCGCGGTCGGGTCGGCGACGAGCTGCCCGGACAGCTCCTTGAGCGCGCCCACCAGCGCCTTGTCCTGCTTGGCGGCCTTCGCGGTGCCCGCCGCCGCCAGCAGCGCGGCCAGCCCGGCGGAGTTCTTCTGCGGATCGAGGGCCAGCACGCGGACCTTCTTGCCGGGCCCGTCCACGTTCGCCACGTTGGCCGCCGCGACCATGCCGGACCAGCTCGGCTTGAGCGTGCCCTCCAGCTTGGCCGCCGAGCTCTTGGCCGTGGCCAGCACCACCGGCGAGGAGGCGACCGAGCCCGCGGGCTCGGGCAGCGTGACGGATTCCTGGCTGCGCACCCGTTCCACCACGAGGCTGGAGTCGGCCACCCACACGTCGCCCTTGAACTTGCCGGCGACCAGCGCGTTCTCCGTCCGGGCCGCGCTCTCTCTGGCCACCTTGACCTCGACGCACCTGCTGTCGATCGAGTGCAGCGCCTTGTTGTAGTTGCCCGCGATCTTGTTCAGGGCCGGCTGGACGTCCGGCGTCGCGACGACGGTCAGCGGCAGCTTGCCGCTGGAGCAGTCGTGCTCCCGGTTGAAGATGACGAACGCGGCCACACCGAGGAGCACGGCGAGCGCCACTGCTCCCGCGAGCGGGACGAGCACCCGGCCGCGTCCGCCGCGACCGGCCCGCCTTCTGCTGGGGGGTGGATCCTGGGCTCGGTAGCCGCCATCGAACTCGTCTGTGCGGTGTCGCCCCACGATGTCCTCTTGGTGTGTGTTTGGAAGCCTTTCGGAGACCCTAGCCGGTGATGCTCCGCAATACTCGGGAGACGATACTCGGTGTGCTTGCTGTGGCAAAACACCTGTTTTGGTGCGCTAATAACGCTCGGTGACGGTCAGTGGCAGCATGCGTGACCGTGCCACGCCCGCCATCCCTCACGCACGGCGACCACCGCCAGAGCGAGCGCCATCGCCGGATCGACCCACCACCAGCCGATCGTGCCCGCCCACAGGCCGGCCAGCACCCCGGCCGCCATCGCGCCGCAGATCAGGTTCTGCGCGGCCTCCCCGGCCGTCGCCCCCGAGGCCAGCCGCCGGGCCAGCCGCCGCTTGACCAGCCCGAGGATCGGCATGCTGACCAGGCTCACCGCCGTCACCACGATCCCCAGCACGGTCGGCACCGCCCGGTGCCCGGCATCCAGGTCGTGACCCACGTGCACGATCAGATAGGGCGCGAGCAGCCAGAAGCTCACCGCGATCGCCCGCCGCGCCCGATGCTCCGCGCTCGCCGACAGCGTCCGCTTCCCCGTGAACCGCCACACCACGATCAGGCTCGCCGCCACCTCCACCAGAGCCGACAGCCCCCACCCGATCAACGCCACCGAATGCGCCGCCAGCCCCGCCGCCAGCCCGAGCGAGCTCTCCACCGCCAGCCACACGATGGTGACCACGGAGAGTGAACGCGCCAGCCTCGCCGCCCTGATCCAATCGGCTGACGCGGCCGGATGCGCATGAACCCGCTGGTCAGGCACCTTGAACCTCCGCATTCTCGGCTTCCGGCCGTCGACAGCATTATGTGCCGTACCCATTACTTATCGTGACCTTAGAGGCCGGCGGCAAAGAATGTTCAAGCTTCCCGGGTAGTGTGCAGTGATCGTCGACGGGATATGGGGGGCCGATGCCGTTCACGCCCAGTCACATCGCGGCCGTGCTGCCGCTGGTGTCGTCACCGCGCATGCGCCGGTGGACCGACCCCTGGGCGCTCGCGGTCGGGGCGATGGTGCCCGACCTGCCGATCTTCCTGCCGTTCCTGCCCGACTACAGCGACTGGCACTCCTGGCAGGGCGTCGTCACCGTGGACCTGGCGGCGGTGCTGGTGCTGCTCGTGCTCTTCCACGGCCTGCTGCGCGACCCGCTGATCGGGCTGCTGCCGCCCGCGTTCGCCGGCCGCGCCGCGACCCTCCTGCCGACCCGCCGCGAACTGCTGTCCCGCCTGCCCGCCGTGGTCGCGGGCGCGCTGGTCGGCGCGGGCACGCACGTGCTGTGGGACTCCTTCACGCACTCCACCGGGCCGCAGGAGTGGGGCCACTGGCTCGGCGTCTCCGTCCTCGGCGTGCTGCCGCTGTTCCGCGTGCTGCAGTACGTGTCGTCGGCCGTCGGCCTGGCCGTCGTCGTGTGGTGGGCCTGGCGCGGCCTCGCCGCGATGCCGCCCGCGCCGGTGCCCGGCCGCCTGCGCGTCTCCGCCCGAGTGCGCGGCGGCGTCCTCGCCGGCGGCGCCGCCGGCATCCTGACCGGCGCGTTCGTCTGGCCGCTGGTCGACGAGCCCAACCCGGCGTATGGGCTGCCCGCCGTGATCACCAAGGTGGGCGCAGGCACCGTCGTCGGCCTGTGCCTGGTGCTCGTCTGCTACGCCGTCGGCTGGCAGCTCAGGCGGCTCGTGGCAGTATCGGAAGGTGCTTGAGTACGTAACCGACGCCGCCGACCCCCGCCTGGCCGACTACACCCGGCTGCGCGACGTGGAGCTCCGCAAGAGCCTCGAAGCCGAGCGCGGCCTGTTCCTGGCGGAAGGCGAGAAGGTGATCAGGCGCGCCATCGCCGCCGGCTATCCCGTCCGCTCCGTCCTGACGACCGGCCGCTGGCTCCAGCCCCTCGCCGACGTCCTCGGCGACGCCACCGTGTACGTCGTCAGCGACGAGATCATGTCGGGCATCGCCGGCTTCCAGGTCCACCGGGGCGCCCTCGCCTCCCTGGCCCGCCTGCCCCTGCCCGCCCTGGACACGGTCCTGGCCCCGGCCGCCCGCGTCGTCGTCCTGGAGGACATCGTCGACCACGCCAACGTCGGCGCGATCTTCCGGTGCGCCGCCGCCCTCGGCGTCGACGGCGTCGTCCTGTCGCCCCGCTGCGCCGATCCCCTCTACCGCCGCGCCGTCAAGGTCTCCATGGGAGCCGTCTTCTCGATCCCGTACGCCCGGATGGACAACTGGTACACCGGCCTGGACGAGCTGCGCGCGGCCGGGTTCCAGACCCTCGCCCTCACCCCCGACCAGTCCGTCACCCCGATCGACCGGGTCAAGCTCGGCGGCCGGGTCGCGCTGCTGCTCGGCGCCGAGGGCGACGGCCTGTCGTCCCGCTGGCTGCACGAGGCCGACGAGGCCGTGTGCATCGCGATGAGCCCGACGGCGATGGCCGCCGGCGTCGACTCGCTGAACGTCGTCGCCGCCGCCGCGATCGCCTGCCACGGACTGATGCGCGAAACCGTTTAGAGCCGCCACACGGGGCACTGACACAGCCATGCATGCTGTGGAGAAGGCTCTTTCGCTCGGGACGGGAATGCTCAGCGGCGCCCTGGCCGCCGCGATGTTCAAGCGGACGTGGAAGCTGGTGTCCGGCGACGACGACGCCCCGGACGCCGGTGACCTGGAACGCGGCTGGACGGAGGTGCTCGTCGCCGCCGCGATCCAGGGAGCCCTGTTCGGCCTGGTCAAGGCCGCCGTGCACCGCGCCGGCGCGCAGACGTTCCGGCACCGCGCCGTGACGGGCAGGACCTGACGGCGGCGGTCAGGCGACCTTCGACGCCGAGGCCGTCCAGGTGTTGCACGACCCGGGGTCCCCGGTGGCGAACCCGCGCTTGGTCCATGCCCGGATGTTGGCCGTCTTGCCGTAGACGCGATCGTCGCCGGGCTCGTCACCCAGGAGCAGGTTCAGCGAGGTCTTCCAGTCCTTGCCGGAGCGGCCCTTGAGCGGCCAGACGCTCTTCATGAACGCGCCGGCGAAGCAGTCGGACTGCAGGCTGTAGCGCCGTACCAGCTCCCGCTCCTCGGCGTCGTCGTCGTAGGACTCCTCGTCCAGGGCGGCGCCGATGCCCACGAGCTCCTGCACGTGGATCCCGTACATCCTGGACGTGATGCTGAACAGCCAGAGGTCGTGCGGGTCGTCGAGCCAGTCCTTGCCGAGCTGGAAGATCAGCGTGCGGTTCTTCTCGCAGTAGTACGCCTGCGCGTTGTAGTTGTCGATCTCCAGGTCGCAGTAGCCCTTGGGCACCTTGGCCAGATACTTCACCCGTGGCTTCTGGAACTCCAGGCCCGCGGCGGTGAGGTGCTTGCCCCAGGTCCTGTCCAGGCAGGCGACGACGGCGTTGATGTAGGCCCTGGCCATCGGCTTGTGGTTGCGCTTGACGGGCTTCTCGGCGCATGTGCTCCTGGGGAGTTGGCCGGCCTCGTAGAGGGCGTTGGCGACGAGGCCGGCGCCCTCGACCGGGTCCTGGCCGGAGGCCGCCGCGGCGGTGCCGGTCAACGGCAGCAGAGCGGCGGCGCTCAGCGCGGCGATCACGCGAATTTTCACAAAGCGTGACACTAGGGCGATCAAGGTCAACAGGGCAAGGGCGCTACCAGTGGATGGCGGTGTGGGCGTTGTCCAGGGGCGGGCCGACGGGGGCGGACGGCGCGGCCCAGCGCACCGCGTTCGCGAGCACCCGGTGCACGTCCGGGTCGTGGTAGACGGGATAGTTCTGGTCGCCGGGGCTGAAGTAGAAGATCCGGCCCAGGCCGCGGGTGTAGCAGCAGCCGCTGCGGAACACCTCGCCGCCGCTGAAGTTGCTGATGAACACCAGCTCGTCCGGCTCCGGGACGCCGAACGGCTCGCCGTACGTCTCCTGCTCCCCGATCACCAGCGGGCGCGGCACGCCCTGGGCGATGGGGTGGCCGGGGGCGACGGTCCACACGAGTTCGCGCTCGCCCGCGTCGCGCCAGTTGAGCGTGCAGGTGGTGCCCATCAGGCTGCGGAAGATCTTGGAGTAGTGGCCGGAGTGCAGCACCACCAGCCCCATGCCGCCGAGCACCCGCTGCCGCACCCGGGCGACGACCTCGTCGGCGACCTCCTCGTGCGCCATGTGCCCCCACCAGGTGAGCACGTCGGTCTCGGCCAGCTCCTTGTCGGACAGGCCGTGCTCGGGGTCGTCGAGCACGGCGGTGCGCACCCGCGCCTCGCCGCCCAGGTGCGCGTTCAGCCCGGCCGCGATCGCGCCGTGGATGCCGTCCGGGTAGCGGCGGCGTACGTCTTCTTCGCGCTGTTCGTGGTAGTTCTCGCTCCAGACGGTCACTCTGATCCGCATCTTGCTCCCCTCGTCCAGATCAGGCGTACCCATCCAGAGGCGCGGGAGGCTCGAAGACCGACGTCAGCTCCACCGGCCTGCCCTGCTCGTAGGAGGCGCGGGTGGCGCAGAGGATCTCCACCACGTGCGCGGCCTGCCGCCCGGTGGCCCGGTGCGGGCGGCCCTCGCGGACGGCCGCCGCCAGGTCCCGCACGGCCCGGCCCCACTCCACGCCCCGGTACGCGGGCCGCAGCGGCTCGACGGGACGCGGCTCCTCCCCGAAGGCGGCGACCTCCAGCGCGGAGTCGAAGTCGTGCCAGGAGCGCAGCAGCAGCGAGCCGGTGTCGCCGTGGAACTCCAGCCCGTGCTGTCGCGTGCCGTGACCGGGGACGTAGAAGTCGCAGGTCAGCCGGAGCAGGACGCCGCCGTCGAACTCGACGTTGGCCACCACGTAGTCGGGCGTGGTGATCGTGAACGGCCGCCCGTCGAGCCGCACCCGCTCGGGGTGCACGACGGAGGCGAACGCGGTCACCCGCCGGGCCGGGCCGAGCGCCGTCGTGACGATCGTCAGCGGGTAGACGCCCACGTCGAACAGCGGCCCGACCTCGTAGAAACCGACCGGGTCCGGGTGCCAGGTCTCGATGCGACCCCAGTTGACCTCGCCGTAGACGAGCCTGAGCCGGCCGGTGGCGTTCTCGCGCAGCAGCTTGAGCGCGGTCTGCTGGGCCTCGCCGAGGAACGTGGCGGGCGCCCCGCCCAGGCGCAGCCCCTTCCTGCCGGCCAGCTCGACCAGCTCGGCCGCCTCCTCGTAGCGCAGGGCGAGCGGCTTCTCGCTGTGCACGTGCCTGCCCGCCTCCAGGCAGCGGCGGATCACCTCGTAGTGGGCGTGGTGCGCGGTCAGGTTGACCACGATCGAGACGCCCGGGTCGGCCAGCAGCTCGTCCAGCGACGGGTAGGCGCGCACGCCGTGCGCCGCCGCCAGGATCGCGGCCCGCGCCGGGTCGACGTCCTGGACGCCGCGCAGCTCGATCTCGGGGTAGCCGGCGAGGTCGGCGGCGTAGCGCTGGGCGATGTTGCCGCAGCCGACGATCGCCACGCCGGTGGTCGCTCCGGTGCTCTGCATGCTCACGCCTCCAGCCACTGCCGCAGCCGCTCGCGCGACGTCAGCACCTCGGGGATCGGGTCGCGGTCCTCAGGCTCGTGCTCGATGCTGATCGTGCCCGTGTAGCCGATGCGCCGCAGCTCCTCCACGCACCGCCGCACCGGCACGCAGCCGTCGCCGAGCGCCACCGTGTCGTGCCCGCCGGGCGCCGCCACGTCCTTCAGGTGCACGTGGAAGATCCGGTCACCGAGCGCCTTGATCGCCTCGGCGGCGTCGTAGCCGT
Organism: Nonomuraea sp. NPDC049725; assembly: GCF_040674795.1. NCBI lineage: Bacteria > Bacillati > Actinomycetota > Actinomycetes > Streptosporangiales > Streptosporangiaceae > Nonomuraea > Nonomuraea sp. NPDC049725. The sequence continues at coordinate 250,729 of NZ_JBFANJ010000007.1, forward strand.
GGGTGCCGAACCAGCCGGTGTCGAGCGCCGCGCCGATCCGGCCGCCGGCGTCGTCGCCCATCGCCTCCAGGTACTCCTCGGGGGTGCGTTCGGGGTGGTTCTCCACGCCGAGCCGGAGATCGTGCTCCTCCAGCGCGGCGACCACCGCCTCGCGGTCGGTGCGCAGCACGGGCGCCATCCCGCCGATGACGGGCGCGCCGACGGCGCGCGCGATCCGGCACAGGCCGCGGAAGTACGCCACGTCGGCCCCGGCGGACCCGGCCAGGCTCGGTACGGACAGCTCGTGGTCGGCGAGCAGCCCGGCGGCGATCTCCAGGTGCTCGTCGGTGGCCCAGGCGGGGTTCAGGTGGGCGGTCCAGACGTCCATCGAGGTGAAGCCCAGCTCGGCGACCTCGGTGACGATGCCGCCGAACCGCCCGGCGAAGCCGTCGAGCGGGGCGAACCGCTCGTTGGTGACCCGGTCGGCCTCTCCCCAGCCGGGAGCGGGCATGCGGCTGCCGGTCTCCCTGGTGACGAAGTTGGCTCCCATGAACGCGATCGTGTTCACACGTCTCCTCGCGCGATTGCGATTTTCGGAGGCTTTTCAGTGAACTTACGTGCCCGCTGGAGGGGCGTCAATGGGGCGTTCGCGTGGAATTCATACCTTTTGGCGGCGTGTGGAGGCCAGAATTTCACTGAAATTTCAGTGAGGAGCCGCCGTGGACGAGCGGACGATCAGCTCGTGCGGGAAGATCAGCCGCTCCGGCGCGGCCGGCGGGTCGGACAGCAGCAGCCGCCCGGCCTTCTCGCCGATCTCCTGCTTGGCCTGCCGGATCGTCGTCAGCCCGGCCTCCTGCGCCGCGCTGTCGGAGAACCCGACCACCGACAGGTCCTCCGGCACCCGCAGCCCCAGGTCGGCGGCGGCGTCGAGGATGCCGAGCGCCAGCACGTCGGTGTTGGTCAGGACGGCGGTGGGCCGAGGGTCGGTCCGGAGCAGCGCGTGCCCGGCCTCCCGGCCCGCCTCCCGCGAGTTGCGGGACAGCTCGTAGAACGGCACGCCCGCCCAGTCGACCCCGGCGGCCACGCAGGCGCTCTCGTAGCCGCCCCGCCGGCCGCGCATCGCCTCGAACGTCGCCGCCCGCTGCCGCGCCGGGTCGGCCCAGCCGGTGCGGCCGTCGTCGTGCAGGCCCACCATCGCCACCCCGACGCGCCGGTGGCCCAGCTCCAGCACATGGCGGGCGGCCAGCGCCCCCGCCGCCGGCTCGTCGATGCCGACGAACGGGTGGCCCGGCACGTACGGCTCGTCGACCACCACCATCGGCAGCTTCCTGGCCAGCACCTCCGCCAGCGCGGGATGCCCGTCGGGCAGCGAGACCACGCAGAAGGCGTCGACCACCGCGTCACGCACCGGCACCGGGCGCTGCTCGCCGCGCGGCAGCGGCAGGATGAGCAGCCCGACGCCCGCGTCCTCGGCGGCGGCGGCCAGCCCCTGGAAGAACCCGACCGCGTACGGGTCGGCGAACGCGTAGGGCAGGGTCTCGCTGAACAGCAGGCCGAGCGCGCCGGCCCGGCCGAGCCGCAGGGAGCGCGCCGTCGCGTTGGGCCCGGCGTAGCCCAGCTCGTCGGCCACCTCCAGGATGCGCCGGCGCAGCCCGTCGCTGAGCTGGTCGGGCCGGGAGAAGGCGTAGGACACGGTGGCCCGCGACACGCCCACCCTGTCGGCGATCGTCTGCAGCGTGACCTTGGCCATCGTCCAACGGTATCGGAATCCCTTGCCGGAGCCCTCCTTAATCAATTAAGCTCTTAATTGATTAAGGAGGTGTCATGGACGCCATGCAGGTGCTGGCTCATCAGAGCGCGATGGGACACACGGGCACGCTGACCGAGGCGCTGCCGGGCGCGCCGGTGAAGCACTCCCGCGACAGGAGACGGGTGCGGGTGCGGCTCGCCTACACGCTCCGGGTGACGGCCGACCGGCTCGACCCCGCCTGTCCGGGCATGCCGGTCAGCTGACCTCGATCTGGCTGCCGGCATGGTCGAGCAGCCGTTCGGCGGTGCTGAAACGGCGCTCGTCCTGGTCGTTCAGCAGCACGCCGATCACCTGCCTGCCGCCCCGCTCACCCGCGAACAGCAGGCAGAACCCCGCCGCCCGCGTGTAACCGGTCTTCACCCCCGTCACGCCGTCGGCCCGGGTGAGCAGCTTGTTGGTGTTGCGCCAGATGTGCGCCCGGTGCGTGGACGTCTTCGGCACCCGGTGCACCTCGCGGCCGACGATCGTGCGGAAGACCGGGTTCTCCAGCGCCCGGCGCGCCAGCTCGGCCTGGTCCACGGCCGTAGAATAGCCGCCGAGCGACGGCTTCGGCAGGCCGTCGGCGTTCGTGTAGCGGGTGTCGCCCAGGCCGAGCGCGCGGGCGGTGGCGTTCATCTTGCGCACGAAGGCGTTCGTGCCCGGCCCGTAGCGGCGGGCCAGCGCGTGGGCCGCGTCGGCGCCCGAGGGCAGCATGAGCCCGTAGAGCAGGTCGCGCACGGTCAGCCGCTCGCCCTTCTTGAGCGCGGCCGAGGTGGCGCCGTTGCGCACCGCGTGACGCACGTCCGCGGCGGTCACGGTGACCGTGTCGCCCAGCCGGGCCTCGCGCAGCACCACGTAGGCGGTCATCACCTTGACCAGGCTGGCGACCGGCACCCGAGCGGTCTCCCGCTTGCCGAAGTGGATCGTTCCCGCCGAGTCGACCACGTAGCCGACCTTCGCCTTGACAGTGGGCGTATCCGCCGCGTACGCCGGAGTCCCGGCTATCAGGACGAGCAGCGCGGAACCTATACAGGCCGCGATTCGCATGACGAACATGACGGACATCGTGGCATCCGAACCACCCGGAGGCGCGCCAAACCCACCCCGAAAGGGGAAAACAACCGGAAAGCGTCAGCCGACGAAGGTCCGCTTCCTCCTGCGCCGCATCACGATCACCACGACCCCGGCCACCGCCGCCACCGCCAGCGCCCCGGCCGTGACAGGCGAGGACGCGGCGATCCGGAACCAGCCCCACACCAGCGCCGTCAGCCCGAACCACCACATCGGCGCCCACGTCAGGCAGCCGAGCGCGCTGGCCACCACGTACCACGGATAGGACACCCGCAGCGCCCCGGCCACCCACGGCAGCGTGTGGCGCAGCATCGGCACCCAGAAGCAGCCGTAGACGGCGAACGCCCCCCACCGCTCGACGACGCGCTCGACCTTCTCGATCCGCTCGCGGCCCACCTTGACGCCGATGCGGGAGTCGTACAGCTTCTCGCCGAGCCTGCGGCCCACCCAGTAGTAGACCTGGAACGCTCCGAACAGGGCGAGGATCAGGATCGCCCCCACCAGCCAGTAGGGAATCCCGAACAGGAAGGGGTCGGTGGGCGCGGGGACGGCCAGAACGCGTGATGCCATGAGCCGACTCCCCCCACGCCAAACCATTAGGTCAGGCTTACCTTAGTTCACCCCTTACGTTACCGCCACAGGCAGGTTGCAAGCGTGTGACAAGCGGCGCTCAATACCCGTGCCCCACGCTTGGCGGTGAGCGAAGAGAGGTGCTGACCGTGTTGACCGGGTTGAGCAAGGCGACGAGAAGCAGCCGTACGGCACTGGCCACCGGCGCGGCGAGCGCGGTGAAGTTCCTCGTGGCGGCCCTCGCCTTCGCCGCCGCCTACGCCGGCCTGACCGCGTACGGCGCCGCGAGCTCCGCGCCGCTGCCCGCGCCCGCCCCCGCCCGGGCGGTCACCCTGCCGGCACGCACAGTACCCGCCACGGTGCCCGCCACGGTGCCCGCAGCGGTGCCCGGCGAGGTCACGGTCACCGCCCTCGACAGCGCGCCGGACTGCCTGAAGACGTTCCTGGCCCGTACGGTGATCGTCAACCCCGACCCCGACGAGGCCGTCTCCTACCGCTGGCGGCTGGCCCGCTGGAACCCCGGCACCAACACCTGGGGCACCTACCTGGTGCACTACTCCGGGTTCGCGGGAGCCGAGGAGAGCGCCGCCTGGGACCCGGCCGTCTCCGACAACCCCGGCTGGTATCGCGTCGAGCTCAAGGCCGAGGGGCGCGAGGCGATCAGGAGCGACCGCTTCCAGGTGAGCTGCTGACCGAGCGCTGCGCCGCCTCCACCCAGCGCGGCACCCCGATCCGGTGCGCCACCTCCAGCGCCTTGCCGTAGTGCTCGCGGGCGGCGGCAGGCTGGCCCAGCCGGATCGCCAGGTCGCCCAGCGTCAGCGCCACCGGCCACAGCGCCACGACCCCGGTGCCGGCGCCCGCCACCCGGTCGGCGAACGGCTTGAGCTTGTCGTAGCAGTCGACCATCCGCTCCCGGTCGTCGAGCAGCATCCCGGCCAGCGCCCGCCACGTCATCGCGAGCTCGTACAGGAAGTCGGGCCGCACCGGCGGGCGGACGGCGGCGACCGCCTTGGCGTCGGCCACGTGACCGGCCGAGGCGAGCGCCAGCGCGTAGGCGTCGAGGGTCCACTTCGCGCCGCGCTGGTGGGCCTCGGCCAGCAGCTCGACCGTCTCGGCCGCCCGGCCGTCGACCAGGTGCAGGCAGAACGTGGTGATCAGCGGCAGGTCCTGGCGGCCCTCCAGCATGCCCGCCCGCGCCGTCATCCGGGCCGCGTCGCGGTAGGCGCGTTCGGCGCCCGTGTAGTCGCCGGCGATCATCTGCCGCTGCCCGGAATACCAGGCGTGGACGGCGGCCGGGGCCGGCAGGTCGTACTGCCGGGCCAGCCGGTCGGCGGCGGCCGCGTGCTCGTCGGCGACGCCGAACTCGCCGCGCGCCGCCGCGCACTCCAGCAGCACCAGATGGGCCAGCGCCTGGGTGGCGACCTGGCCGGAGCGCTGGGCCACGTCGAGCAGCTCGCGGCCGATGCTCTCGCGGGTGTCGACGGCCGGGATGTCGTAGGACTGGCGCAGCCGCCCGCTCAGCGCGACCGCGATCAGCACCGGGTCGCCGCTCTGCCGGGCCACCTCCAGCGCCTCCAGCGACGCCTGCCGGCCCCGCTCGGGCGAGGAGGAGCCCTCCAGCTCCAGCGCCAGCGTGGTGAGCAGGCTGGCCCGCAGCTGCTGCTCGCCCTCGGGCAGCTCGCTCAGCGCCCGCTCGGTGACGTCGACGATCTCCCACGCGGTGCGGGTGAAGTCACGCGCCATGCCCTTGTGCGGCACCGCGAGCGCCGCCGCGACCCGCGCGGTCAGCTCCAGGTCGCCCAGCGGCAGCGCGGCGTCCATCGCCTCGCGGCGCAGCAGCCGGGCCGTGTGCATGTCGCCGCACAGCGCCAGCGCCTTGATCCGGCGCAGCATGAGCCGCAGCCGCTGCTTGGTGTCGCCGCCGGTGCGGTCGAAGGCGGCGATGGCCTGCTCCCACAGCGTCGCCGCCTCGCGGTGCGCGAAGCGCCGCTCGGCCTGCTCGGCGGCCAGCCCCGAGTAGTGCACCGCCTTGTCGGCGGCGTCGGCCAGGAAATAGTGGTGGGCCAGCGCGGCCACGTCGGACGGCGCCCGCCGCTCGATCACCGCCGCCACGGCCGCGTGCAGCCGGGTGCGGCGCAGCCGCGAGGCGTCGGAGTAGAGCGTGTCACGCACCAGGTCGTGGTCGAACCGCAGCAGCCCCGGGCCCGGCTCGGTCACCAGCCCGGCCAGCAGCGCCGCCTCGACCGCCTCCACCACGGCGTCCTCGTCGCCGGCCACGTCGACCAGCACGTCCACGTCCACGTCGCGGCCGATCACCGCCGCCTGCAGCAGGATCTGCTGCGCGCCCGCGGGCAGCCGGGAGACGCGCCGCCGCAGCACGTCACGCACCCCCGAGGGCACCCGCGACAGCACCTCGGCCGCGCTCGCCCGGTCGGCCGCGCCCTCGGCGTCGAGCAGCCGGACGGTCTCGCGGACGAAGAACGGGTTGCCGCCGGTGCGCTCGACGATCGACTCGACGGCGTCCTCGTCGATCTCACGCACGCAGGTGGCCCGGACCAGCTCGGCCACGGCCTTCGGGGCGAGCCCGGACAGGCCCACCCGGACCGGGCCCAGCCTGGCCAGCGCGGCCAGCACGTCGGCCTGCCGGTCGTCGAGCTCGCTCTCGCGGCAGGTGACCACGAGCAGCACCCGGCTGGTGGCCAGCAGGCTCGGCAGCGCGCGCAGCAGCGCCAGCGTCTGATCGTCGGCCCAGTGCAGGTCCTCCAGCGTGAGTAGCACCGGGGCCCGGCGCGCGACGCCCGCCAGATAGCCGCCGACGGCCCGGTGCAGCCGGAACCCGCCGGACACCTCGTCGTCGTCGGGCGCGGGCGCGGCGTCGTCCAGCAGCGGGGCCAGGAGCTGCGCGTACTCGCCCGCGCCGGTCGTGCCGACGAGCGCGCGCAGGATCTCCACCCAGGCCCAGCCGGGCGGGGTGGCGCTGGAGTCGGGGCAGGCGCCGGAGGAGGTCATCCAGCCGTCGGCGGTCAGCCTGCTCTGCAACTGGCGCAGCAGCGTCGTCTTGCCCGCCCCGGCGACGCCGGTGACGATCGCCACCTGGAAGCGGCCGGTGCGGGCGGCGGCCGTGGTCAGCCTCGACAGCTCGGCGTCACGGCCGACGAACGGCTCGGGCTCCAGCGGCGGCGGCTCGATCGGGGTGGCGGGCCTGGGCGGCCACGTGTCGGCGGGCGGCACCGGCCGCGACGGGCGGGGCGGCGGGGCCAGCTCCAGCTCGGGCGCCTGGGCGAGGATGTCGGACTCCAGCTTGCGCAGCGCCGGCCCGGGGTCGATGCCGAGCTCGTCGGCCAGGATGTTGCGCGCCCGGCGCAGCGCCGCCAGCGCGTCGCCCTGCCGGCCGCACCGGTAGAGGCCCAGGCCGAGCAGCCGCCAGCCCTCCTCGCGCAGCGGGTGCTCGGTGGTGAGCGCCTCCAGGTCGGGCACGGTCTCGGCGGGCATGCCCAGGCGCAGGCCGGTGTCGGCATGCCGCTCGCGGGCCACCAGCCGCAGCTCGGTCAGCCGGTTGACCTCGGCCTCGGCCCACTGCTGGTCGGCGAAGTCGGAGTAGGGGGTGCCGCGCCACAGGCCCAGCGCCTTCTCCAGGCGGCCGCGCGCGGCCTGCGGGTCGCCGTCGTCGAGGTGCTCGCCCGCCGTCCGGACGAGCTGCTCGAAGCGGAGCGCGTCGACCTGCTCGGGCGCCACCCGCAGCGCGTAGCCGGAGGCGACGGTCACCAGCAGCCGGTTGGGCCCGCCGCGCGGGCGGCCCGGCTCCAGCACCCGGCGCAGCCGCGAGATGTAGACCTGCAGCCCCGACTGGGCGCCCTTGGCGGTGTCGTCGTCCCACAGGTCGTACAGCAGCGTGTCGACGGGCACCACCTGGCCCCTGGCCACGAGAAGCCGGGCGAGCACGGCCCGTTGCCGCAACCCGCCGAGGTCGAGTTCGTCGTTTTCGTACGCCTCGACTGGCCCCAGAACTCGGAACGCCACCATGTCAGCCGCCACGCTATGCGCGCTTCCGAATCACGCACAAGGCCCGGGGTTGATTACGTGGAGGGTTCGGGATAGTCACTGGGGGGCCTTCGAGATCGTGGACGGGGGATCCGCTGCGGCGCCTCGGCTGTTGCGCCTGCGCAGGAGCGCCCACGCCCCCAGCGCGAGGCCGCCGAACGGGATCTCGATAGTGTAAGTCCAGAAACCGAAGAGCAGTGCGGCGGCCGTCGCCGGCGGGGCCGCCACGCCGAACGTGGTCAGCAGCACGACCACCCCCGACTCCATGATCCCGGCGCCGCTCGGCGTGACGAGCACCGCCGTGAGCACCCGCGACAGCGCGAAGACGGCGATCGACTCGGCGAGCCCCGGCCAGGCGCCGGTGGCCAGCATGCAGGCGGCCATGATCGCCCACTGGAAGCCGAGGAAGAACACCATGCCGAACGACATGATCGGCCACCGGGTCCGCACGACGGTGGCGGTGTCGTGGCGCAGCCGCTCGAACGCCTGTGACGGGCGGACCTTGAGCCGCAGCAGCCTGGCCAGGAAGTCGAGCCCCCGGCCCAGTACGGCGGCGGCCCGGTCCCAGTAGAGGGCGGCGGCGACCACCGCGCACAGGGCCAGGATCGAGATCGCGCCGACCCAGCCGGCGTTGGCCACGGTCGCGTTGGGCGCCTGCCCGGCCAGCAGCAGCGCGATGATCCCGACGGCCGGCAGGATGAACCTGAACAGCGTGTTCCAGATCCCGCTGACGAGCGTCATGACCACGATCGGCCGGTTGGCGAACCCCCAGCCCCTGGTCATCGCGAACGTCAGCGCCACCCCGGCCGCGCCGCCGAACGGCAGCAGGTTGCTGACCGCGCTCCCGGCGGCGTTGAGCGTGAGCGCCTGCGTGTGGCCCAGCCCCGGCAGCGACCCGGTCAGCACGAACGTGTAGGCGAGCAGGCTCAGCAGCCACACGGCCGTCATCAGCGCGATCATGCCGGCGTCGAGCGTGCCGAACACGGCGCCGATCTCCTGCCAGGAGACGGGCTTGCCGGTCAGCGTCTGCACGATCTGCGGCAGATAGACCACCAGCAGCACCGCGAGCCCGAGCGACAGGACGGACAGCGTGATCTGGAGCCACTTGTTCTTCATCGGAGCCCAGTCTGCCGGTAGCCGGTTACTTGGGCCATCGGTCGAAGGGATGACGCAGCCTCGTACCCGGGGGCAGGTCGCGGCGGACGAACCACTCGGTGCCGAACACCAGCCGGTAGAGCGGCCCCGGCACCTTGAGCATCACGGCCAGCGTGCGGTCGGTGTCGCCGCCGGTCGCCTGCGAGGCGTGGGCCTCCATCGCCGCCCGCTTCTGCCGGGCGTAGCGGCGCACGTTGACGCGGTGGGTGATGGTCTCGCCGGAGGAGTAGGCGCTCTCGAACGTGCGCACGTCGAACTCCGGCGGGAACCGGTAGACCTTGCCCGCCGCCTTGAGCAGCTTGACCAGCGGGTCGCGGTTGACCGTCGCCTCCAGCACGACCCGCGTGCCGGCGATCTCCGCCGCGCGCCTGCCCACCCGGTGCACCTGCACGTGGTCGGGATGGCCGTAGCCGCCCGCCGGGTCGTAGATCGACAGCAGGTCGGCGTTCTCCTCCTGGAGGATGGCGGCCAGCGCGGTGGCGGCCTTCTCCGTGTCGGCGTCGATGAAGGCGTTGTCGGGCCGCTCCTCGGCGATGCCGCCCTTCGGGCTCAGGCCCGAGTCGCCGTAGCCCAGGCACTCGACGCGGGCGCAGCCGAGCGCGGCGGCCGAGGCGTAGAGCTCCTTCATGCGGGTCTCGCCGAGCGCCTCGCCCGGCCGGATCTCCGCCAGGCCGCGCTCGCCCGCGGTGGCCACCACGAGCACCACGCGGTGCCCTTCGGCCGCGAGCATCGCCATCGTGCCCGCCGTCAGCAGGGCCTCGTCGTCGGGGTGGGCATGGAAGAACACAGCGGTACGTGGAGGCACAGGCCCAGATTAGTCTGGGAGGGGTGCGGATCTTTCACGTGAGTGACTGTTACCTGCCGAGACTCGGGGGAATCGAGGTGCAGGTCGCCGATCTCGTGCGAATGCAGCGCGAGTCCGGACACGAGGTGGAGCTGGCCACCGCCACCCGGGGCGAGGTGCTGCCCGGTGTGCACCGGATCGTGGCGCGTGTCCCGTTCGACCTGCCGGTGCACCCGGCGGGCGTGAGGCATCTCACCCGCCGCCTGGCCGGGTCCCGGCCCGACGTGGTGCACGTGCACACGGGGGCCGTCTCGCCGTTCGCCTGGCAGGGCGTGCGCGCCGCCGTCCGGCTCGGGCTGCCGTGCGTGGTGACGGTCCACAGCATGTGGGATCCGGTCACGCGCGCCCTCTACCGGCTGCTCGGCACGGCGTACGGGTGGCAGCGGTGGGGGCTGGTGGCCACCACGGTCAGCAACGCGGCGGCGGTTCCGATCCGCGCGGTCGCCGGGCCCCGGGTGCCGGTGCACGTGGTGTCCAACGGGCTGGACCTGTCGGGCTGGCGCCGCTTCCCCGCCGAGAGCGGCCCCGACGACCGGGGCGAGGTGCACGTCGTGGCCGTCGGCAGGCTGGCCCCGCGCAAGCATCCGGTACGCCTGCTCAAGCTGCTGGAGCTGGCCAGGTCGCGGGTCCCGGCGGAGATCCCGCTGCGCGCGACCGTGGTCGGCGACGGCCCGGCCCGCGCCTCGATGGAGCGCTACCTGGCCCGGCACGACATGACCGGCTGGGTGTCGCTGCCGGGCCGCCACACCCGCGAGCAGATCGCCAAGGTGCTGGAGTCGGCCGACGTGTTCGTGGCCCCGGCGCCGCGCGAGTCGTTCGGCATCGCCGCCCTGGAGGCGCGCGCGGCCGGGCTGCCGGTGGTGGCGCGGTCGCAGAGCGGGGTGGCCGACTTCGTCAGCGACGGCACCGAGGGCCTGCTCGGCCCCGACGTGAACGCGCTGGCCGACGCCGTGGCCAGGCTCAGCGTGGACCGCGAGCTGCGTGAGCGGATCACCCGGCACAACCGCGCCACGCCGCCGGCGGCGGGCTCGTGGCCCGCGGTCCTGGCCGGGTTCGACCGGGCTTACGCGGAGGCGACCGCCCGACCGCCCGCCCGCCCGAATTGAGGTATATTGTTACCATGGTAACAGTGGAGCGGACCCAGACCGGTCTCCGGGTGGAGAAGAACCTGCTCAAGGTCCTCAAGGGTCTGGCGGAATACCTGGACATGTCCCTGGGCGACCTCGTCGAGGGCATCACGCTCCACGCCTTCGAGGGGCGGGCGCCGTTCTCGCCCGAGACGCTCGGCAAGATCGACCAGCTCAAGTCCGTCTACGGCCTCACCCTGACCGCCGACGACGCGCACCGGCTGGTCACCCGGTGACGGGGGTGCAGTATTCGCTCAGCGGCCTGGTCACGGTGCCGCTGCCGCCCGCCGAGGCGCTGCTGCTGTTCACGCCGCGCGGCGAGGAGCGCTGGGTCAAGGGCTGGCGGCCGCGCTTCCCGATGCCCGCCGACGACGACTGCGCGCCCGGCACGGTCTTCGAGACCGACACCCACGGCGAGCGCACCACCTGGATCGTGGTCGACCGCCAGGAGGGCCGCCGCGTCTGCTACGCCCGCGTCACGCCCGGCTCCCGGGCCGGCACGGTCACCGTGACCGTCACCGGCGACACCCGGGGCGGCAGCACGGCCGAGGTCGTCTACGACCTCACCGCCCTGTCCCCGCAGGGCGCCCGCGAGCTGCGCGGATTCGCCGACGGCTACGCCGACTACCTGCGCGGCTGGCAGACCGCCATCGCCGAGCACCTCAGCGCACCGGAGGCCGTGACCCCCGGCTGAGGTCATGGAGCCCGGTTGAGCACCACGTAGCCGTCACGCTCGAACACCTTCGTGTAGCCCTCCGCCATCAGCCTGCCCACCTGGGCGAACTGCTCCTCGGCGGTGCCGAACGGGAACTCCCAGCGGGCCGTGTCGGCCACCACCCAGGGCGCGCCCTGCGGCCGTCCCGTCCACAGCAGGACCGTGGCGCGGCTGCTCAGGGCGGGCCCGACGGAGTTGGCCGCCTCGACCGTCACCCCCGACGGCACGTGCGCGACCGCCGCCTCGGCCGCGGCCGTCTTGACCGGGTCGCCCTTGTAGAAGGCGGGATGGTAGAGCTGGTCCAGGGCGAACCTCGGCACCAGCGTGACCGCCACCGCGCACACCGCCACCGCCCACGCCAGCGTCAGCGACCGGTCGCCGGGCCGCTTGACCCAGCGCAGCAGCCGGGCCAGCCCGTCCACGCCCGCGCAGAACAGGATCGCCACCGTGAAGGCGTTGTACTGGAAGTCCGCCTGCCACCACAGATGACGGTCGGCCAGCATGCGTTCGAGCACGTGCGGCAGCGCCACCAGCGACAGCGGCGACAGCAGGCACAGCAGCAGCGTCGGCCACGCCAGCAGGAACAGCGTGTCGACCTTGGCCTCCTCGCTGAAGGGCAGCAGCAGCGCGGCGAGCGGATCGCGCAGCATCGTCAGCACCGCGCCCGGCACGTCCGGCCCGAGATGGCCGTAGGCCCAGAAGTCGGATGCCTGCCCGCCCAGCATCGGGACGAGCGCGCCCCGGGTCAGCATCACCCCGCCCAGCCCCACGGCCGCGCAGCACACGCCGCGGAAGCGGTCGCCCACGGCGAACAGGTAGGCGCCGAACCCGATCACCATCAGCCCCATGTCCTCCTTGACCAGGAGGAGCGTGAACAGGGCCACGAAGGCGGGCAGGTGCCGGCCGGCCTGGTAGCGCTCGATCGCGACGGCGGTCAGCAGCGGCACGAACATGACCTCGTGCGCGTCGAACGCCACCGCCTGCGCCACCGGCCACGACAGCGCGTAGGCCAGCGCGACCAGGTAGGCGGGGCCGAGACCCAGCACGCGGCGGGTGAACAGCCAGATGAACGGGATCGCCGCCGCGAACAGCAGCGCCTGCGCCACGATCAGCGACCCGGGCCCGTCGTGCACCCAGTAGAAAGGCGCCAGCAGCGCGTAGATGGGCGAGAAGTGGTCGGCGAGCTGGAGGTAGTCCAGCCCCCGGTCGTGGAAGGCGCCGAGGACCGGCGCGTACGGGAGCCGGAAGGACGCGTAGTTGCGCACGGTCTGGTCGAGGATGACCAGGTCGAAGGTGCTGGTGCGGTAGGTGGCCAGCTCCACCAGGCCGATCACGGCGTACGCGACGGCCGACACCAGGCTGAGGAGCCCGACCCGCAGGCGGTCGCCCCTCAGCCAGGGGTTGAACCGGGTCATGAAACCGGAGAGAGTGGCGCCGACCTTGGGCCGCCCCACCAGCGTGTCGCCCGTCACGGGCAGCAAGACTAGACCGGTTTCATGCGGAACGTCATCAGCTGCAGGCGCCCTGGATCTTCGTCGCGGAGCTCTGGAGCTTGGTGACGGCGTCCATGGCGGCGGTCGGGTTCGCAGCGTCGATCTTGATGCTCTCCATGCCGCTGGCCATCTCGTCGAGGGCCGAGCGGAGCTCGCCGTCATAGTCGGCGGCCAGGGTCTTGATCTTGCCGGCGGCCTCCTGGCCGGCCTTCTCCATGGCGGAGGGGTCGGTGGCGGCGCCCGCGACCGAGGTGCTGAAGCCGTTCATGATCGTGGTGACCTCGCTGGCGACCTTGTTGCAGTCGACCGCGGTGCCGATCGCGCCGCACGCGGTGGTGAGGCCGGCAAGGGTGAGCGTCGCGATCGCGATCGCGATGCGGCGAGGGGGAGTCATGGTCTTGCCCTTCGTTGGTGTAGGAACGAGGGGACAGTATGGCGCAAACCTTGACCGACGCTTGCACCCCACTAGCATCATCGATATCAAGCCGACGTAAAGCGGGTATCTGTCCTCTTCGTGAGAGTGGTCGTGATCGGGGCGGGCGTGGCGGGTCTCGCTCTCGCGCGCGCTCTGATGGGCGGCGGGCACGAGGTCGAGGTGTTCGAGGAGGCCCCGGAGCCGCGTACGGCCGGCGGGTCCGTCACGCTCTGGCCGGGCAGCACCGCGATCCTGCGCGAGCTCGGCATCGACGCCGCCGCCGCCGGGCGGCGGCTGGAGACGCTGGAGTCCTGGTCGGCGCGGGGGCGGATGCTCAGCGCCGCCGACCTCACCGACGCCGAGCGCGCCTACGGCCATCCCACCGTGCACGTGGCGCGCGGCGAGCTGGTCGCGCTGCTCGCCGAGGGCGTCCCGGTCACGTACGGCGCCGCCGCCGAGGACGTCGACCCCGGCGGCGCGCGGGCGCGGCTGGCCGGCGGCCGGACGGTCCGCGGCGACGTGCTGGTGGGCGCGGACGGGCGCCGGTCGGCGGTCCGGCACGCCATGCTGGGCGGCGATCCCGCGCGGCTCAGCGGCTGGGCGACCTGGCAGGGGTTCACCACCGAGCCGACCGCGCTCATGGGCGCGGGCCGGGCCGTCCTGATCTCCGGCGGGGGCGGGCTGTGCGGGCTGATCCCGGCGGGCGGCGGGCGGCTGCTGTGGTGGTTCGACGTGCGCACGGCTCCCGGCAGGCCGCTGTGGGGCGACGACCCCGACCCGGTGGGGAAGCTGCGGCGGCTGTTCGGCGACCTGCCCGACCCGGTGCCGCGCATCCTCGCCACGATGACCGCGCCCGAGTTCTTCCCGCACCACACGTGGAAGATCCCGGACGTGTGGGGGCGCGGGCCGACCACGCTGGCCGGCGACTCGGCGCACACCATGCCGCCGACCCTGGCGCAGGGCGCCAACCAGGCGCTGGAGGACGCCTGGCTGCTGGCGCGCTCCGTCACCGGCGACCTGCGCGCCTACGAGCGGGCCCGCGCCAGGATGGTGCGCCGCTCGGCCGTGCTCGCCGGGATCGAGATCACCAACCGGCACGAGCCGCTGGCCCGGCTGGTGCCGAAACGGGTCGCGACCGGCCTGTGCACCCGGTGGCTCAGGTGGGCCAGCGGCTACCTCTTGACAGCCTCCTAGGCCAAGCTGACTATTCGCATATAGGGCAACTCGGTGCGTATTACGCAACAAGGAGTGTCTGTTGACCAGCACATCGAGCCTGATCTCCACGCTGCCCGGACGCTCCTACACCGACCCCGAGGTGTTCGCCCGCGAGCAGGCCCTGATCTTCGAATCGCTCTGGTTCTGCGCGGTCAGATCCGCCGAGCTCGCTGCCCCGGGCGCGTTCCGCACCGTCCAGGCCGGGCGCGAGAGCGTCATCGTGGTGCGGGGCCGCGACGGGCTGCTGCGGGCCTTCCTCAACGTCTGCCGGCACCGCGGCGCGCGGCTGTGCCTGGAGGAGGGCGGCGAGGTCAGGCGGACGATCCGGTGCGCCTACCACGCCTGGTCCTACGACCTCGACGGCACGCTGGCGGCGGCGCCCAACCTGGCGAGGATGCCGGACGTCGACCGGGTCGCCTACGGCCTGGTGCCCGTGGCGCTGCGCGAATGGCTCGGCTACGCGTGGATCTGCCTGGCCGGCGAGCCGCCCCCGTTCGAGGAGAGCGTGACGCGCGCCGCCACCGAACGGCTCGGCGACCCGGCCGCCATCGAGCGCTACCACGCCGACGAGCTCGCCGTGGGCCGCCGCGTCCGCTACGACGTGCGCGCCAACTGGAAGCTCATCGTCGAGAACTTCATGGAGTGCTACCACTGCGCGACCATCCACCCCGAGCTCACGGCGGTGCTGCCGGAGTTCGCCGGAGGATACGCGGCCCAGTACTACGTCGGGCACGGCGCCGCGTTCGCCGAGCGGGCCGAGGGGTTCACCGTCGACGGCGCCGCCGGGTTCGGCAAGCTGCCCGGCGTCGCGCCCGAGCAGGACCGGCGCTACTACGCGGTCACCGTCAAGCCGCAGGTCTTCGTCAACCTGGTGCCCGACCACGTGATCGTGCACCGGATGTTCCCGCTGGCGGCCGACCGCACGATCGTGGAGTGCGACTGGCTCTACCACCCCGACGTGGTCGCCTCGGGGGCCGACCTGTCACGCTCCGTCGAGCTGTTCCACCGGGTCAACGAGCAGGACTTCGACGCCTGCGAGCGGACCCAGCTCGGCATGTCGTCACGCGCCTACGCCGACGGCGGCGTGCTGGTGCCCAGCGAGCACCACATCTCCGCGTTTCACGACTGGGTGAACCAGCGCTTGCGCGGATAGCGGACCGCGAGCGCGCCGTACTTGGTCTCGCCCGTCACCACCACGTGCAGCACCCCGGGCCGCTGACGCCCGGGCACGTCGGCGGTGGAGGTGGTGCCGTACGTGGTGCGGAACCCGTCGACGTTGGCCGAGGCGCCCGGCGGCAGCACGATCTTGGCCGAGCCGTACTTGAGATCGAGCTCGACCTCCACCACGGGATGGGCGATGACCGCCTGGCTGAAGTCGAGGTGGACGCCGCCGTGCTTGGAGACGGCCCGCAGCCGGCGCGGCACCGCCCAGTCGCCGGCGCGCTTGAGCTCGTCATGCTTGGTCTCCAGCACGACCACGTCGTCGGCCTGCGGCGTGTCGGCGGGCAGGTCCTCGACGACCTTGACCAGGTCGCTCTGGACCTTGGCACTCAGCGCCCGTTCGAGCCGGTCCTCCAGCTCGAACTGGTCCAGGCGCCCCTCGGTGAAGGCGCGCTGCAACTGCTGGGTGACGAGTTCCCGATCCGCGTCGGATGCGCGGATCTGCATTTCCGACATGTCTTGAGCATAGGGTCGCATCGGTCAGAACGGGAGTGGACGGCCTGCGGGGGTACGCAGATCGAGGGGGAGCGGGCGGCGAGGGGGCCGGGGCCGCTGTACGATCTGAAGTCTCTTCACACTGAATAGCTACCCAACACTCGGCCTTGATGACCCCAACGCCGGGTAGCGTGAAAGGCGATGTTGGCAGACCCGTTCGTGCACCCGGCACTCTTCTACAGAGGCGATCGGGAATACGTTGCTGCCACGACCCGGTTCATCCGCGAGGGCCTGGACGCCGGCGAGCCCGTGGCCGTCGCCGTTCCGGCGCGTAACCTCGAGCTGATCGAGGCCGTGCTGGGCGCCGATGCCGCCCGTGTGACCATGCTCGACATGCTCAAGGCGGGGCGCAATCCCGGCCGGATCATCCCCGGCGTGCTGCGCGACTTCGCCGACCGCCATCCCGGCGAGCACGTGCGCATCATCGGCGAGCCGATCTGGCCCGGGCGCAGCGCGACCGAATACCCGGCGTGCGCCCAGCACGAGGCGCTGATCAACTACGCGTTCCGGGGCAGGCAGGTCACGATCCTGTGCCCGTACGACCTGGACGGGCTCGACCCCGAGGTCATCCGCGAGGCCGAGCTCACCCACCCCGTGCTGCTCGACGAGGAGGGGGAGCGCGTCAGCGACCTCTACGCTCCTCAGGCGGTCGTCGACGGGCACAACCGCCCGCTCGACGAGCCGGGCGAGCACGTCGCGCTCCGCTTCGACCGCCACAACCTGGCGGCGGCCCGCCTGCTCGCCGGTGAGGTGGGCGACAAGCTGGGGTTCACCGGCGAGCGGCTCGACGACATCCGGCTGGTCGTCGCCGAGCTCAGCGCCAACAGCCTCGACCACGGCGGCGGCGCCGGCGTGATCCGCGTGTGGCACGCCGACGGCCGGCTGGTCTGCGAGGTGAGCGACGCCGGGCACATCACCGACCCGCTGGCCGGGCGCGCCCCCGTCGACCCGCGCGTGCCCGGCTCGCGCGGGCTGCTCATCGTCAACCTGCTGAGCGACCTTGTCCGCGTGCACACCCGGGCCGGGGCCACCGCCATCCGGGCCTACTTCGACCTGCCCGGACGGCGCTCCGTGCCCGCTCAGGACTCCAGGTAGGCCATGTCGGCGTAGCGGTCGCCGCGCACCGCGTCGGCGGGCACCGCCCGCTCCAGCGCGGCGAGCTGCTCGGCGGTCAGCTCGATGTCCGCGGCCGCCGCGTTCTCCTCCAGGTAGCGCAGCCGCTTGGTGCCCGGGATCGGCACCACGTCGCGCCCCTGGGCGAGCACCCAGGCCAGCGCGAGCTGCGCCGTCGTCACCCCGGCCGCCTCGGCGATCCTGGTGACCTCGGCGACCATGGCGGCGTTGTGCTCGGCGTTCTGTCCCGTGTTGCGCGGCATCCACTTGCGGAAGTCGTCGTCGGGCAGCTCGTCGGCCGGCGGCATGGCGCCGGTGAGGAAGCCCCGGCTGATCGGCGAGTAGGCGACCAGCGCCACGCCCAGCTCGCGGGCCGTGGGCAGGATCTCCGCCTCCAGGCCCCGGGTGAACAGCGAGTACTCGCTCTGCAGCGCGGCGATCGGGTGCACGGCCGCCGCCCGGCGCAGCGTCGCCGCGCTCACCTCCGACAGCCCGAGATGGCGTACCTTGCCCTGCTGGACGAGCTCGGCCATCGCGCCGACCGAGTCCTCGACGGGCACGTCCGGGTTGCGGCGGTGCATGTAGTAGAGGTCGATGTGGTCGACGCCGAGCCGGCGCAGCGAGGCGTCGCAGGCCGTCCGGATGTAGTCGGGGCTGTTCTCGATCGTGCGGGCGCCGCCGGCGCGGTTCACGCCGAACTTGGTGGCGAGCACGACCTCGTCCCGGCGGCCCTTGATCGCCCGGCCCACCAGCTCCTCGTTGTGCCCGCTGCCGTACATGTCGGCGGTGTCCAGAAAATTCATGCCCAGGTCGAGGGCGCGGTGAATGACCGAGATCGACTCCGCCTCGTCGCCCTTGCCGTAGAACTCCGACATGCCCATGCAGCCCAGCCCCAGAGCCGAGACCTCCGGGCCGTCCGTGCCGAGTGTGCGCCTGTTCATCCGTGTCCCCTGTACATGTCGATCGTGTGGTCCAGGGCCGCTCCCCGACCGCCTCCGGGCCTTCCTGAGCAGCTCATGCATCCAGGGTCGCCCTTTGAGCGCGCTCCAAGTCAAATCCCTACTCCCCCTGAGGGGGCAATCCCTACCAGGGTCTGTATCCCCGCAGGTCATCATGCCCCTGACAGGGGTATTAAGACCGAAGTAGTAGGGGATTCCTCAGGGCCCGCCGGGGGTGATCTCCGATACTCCGCGAAGCCGGATTCCGCCACGTTTGTAGGCATGAAGGGTTTGCTTGTCAGCGGATTCACGGCCATCGGCACCGGCGCGGGCGCCATGTTCACCCTGCACGCCGAGACGGGGCTGGACCCGATGCACACGGTGATCAGCGAGTACGCCTTCCAGGCGGCCGGCTGGCTGCTGCCGCTGTCGCTGACCCTGTTCGCCGTGGGCTCGACGCTGATCGCCGAGGCCGTGCGCCGGGCCGGGGCGGACCGCCGCGTCGTCGCCCTGCTGCTGGTGTGGGGCGCGAGCATGTTCCTCATCGGCGCGTTCCCGACCGACCCGCCAGGCGTCGAGCTGTCGCTGTCGGGCGCCGTCCACCGCTACGCCGCCTTCGTCGCCTTCCTGGTCATGCCCGTCGCGGGACTGCTGCTGGCCAGGGCCCGCGTCCGCCACGCCCGCGCCGTCCGCGTGCTCAGCACCATCGCCCTGGTCGCCCTGGTCGCCGTCGTGATCCCGTACGTGGTCCGGATGTTCGGCATCCCGCTGGCCAACGAGGACTTCCCCGCCGGGCTGATCCAGCGCACCGTGGTCGTCACCGAGCTCGCCGTCCTCGCCCTGGCCGGGATGTCGGCGCTCAACCCCGCCGCCCGCCGCGTGCCCGCCCTCGCCCGCCCCCTTGCCTGAGCCCTTGCCTGAGCAGGAGTGAACGGCTCTCCCTCGGTTAGAGGGGGAGCCTGACACTTTGCTTTGCACGGAGGTACCGGCATGACCATCCTGATCGCCTACGACGGCTCCGACGACGCCAAGGCCGCCATCGCCTTCGCCGGCAAGATGTTCCCCGGGCGGCACGCGGTGGTGCTGACCGTGTGGGAGCGGCTGGCGATGACCTCCGCCCGGGCGTCCGCCGGGCTCATCATGACGATCGACAACTCCGCCGCCGAGGACGAGGCCATCGGCAAGGCCATGCGCGAGCTCGCCGAGCACGGCGCCTCCCTCGCCACCGAGGCCGGCCTGGACGCCACCCCGCGCTGCTCCTCCGACGCCGTGGCCGTCTGGGCCACGATCGTCGACACGGCCGACGAGCTGGACGCCGAGCTGATCGTCACCGGCACCCGGGGGCTCGGCGGTGTGCGCTCGCTCCTGCTGGGCAGCACCTCCGACCGCGTCCTGCACCACTCCCGCCGCCCCGTCCTCGTCGTCCCCGGACCGGAGTCCGGGGCCTGATCGTCCCCGTCCGCTGTCCGGGGGTTGATCGTCCCCGGAGCCCACCGTCCACCCACACCCGCTGGGCTCCGGGGCGCTCGTCGAAACGCCGCCCGCCATTTCCCCCGCGTATCCCGGGCCGATGGGAAAGTGTCGGCCCGATGGTGCAGAGTTGCCTCCTGGAACGAGGAGGGCGCGTGGCCGCAGGGCTGGCGAGAAGGTTGGGCACCGGCGACGCGGTGGTCGTCGGGCTCAGTGCCATGGTGGGCGCCGGCGTGTTCGCGGCCTTCGCCCCCGCCGCGCGGGCGGCCGGCACGTGGCTGCTCGCCGCGCTCGCCCTGGCCGGCCTGGTGGCCTACTGCAACGCGACCTCCTCGGCGCGCCTGGCCGCGCTCTACCCCGAGTCCGGCGGCACGTACGTCTACGGCAGGCGTCGCCTCGGCCCGTTCTGGGGCTACCTCGCGGGCTGGGGCTTCACGATCGGCAAGACCGCCTCCTGCGCCGCGATGGCGCTCACCTTCGGCGCCTACGCGGCCCCCGCGCTCGCCCGCCCGCTGGCCATCGCCGCCGTGGTGGTGCTCACCGCGCTCAACCTGTTCGGGGTGCAGCGCTCCGCCGCCGCGGCCCGGGTGATGGTGGCGTTCGTCCTGCTGGTGCTGGCCGGGGTGGTGCTGGCGGCCTTCGCGGGCGGCACACCCGGCGCCTCCCAGGTCACGGCCCTGGCCGCCGGGGCGCCCGCCGGCCTGGCCGCCCCCGGGCTGTGGGGAGTGCTCCAGGGCGCCGGGCTGCTGTTCTTCGCGTTCGCCGGATATGCGCGGATCGCCACGCTGGGGGAGGAGGTGCGCGATCCCGCCCGGACCATCCCGCGTGCCATCGGCATCGCGCTGGCCGTCACGTTCGTCGTCTACGCCCTGGTGGCGGTGGCCGCGCTCGGCACGCTGACCGCGTGGGGGCTGGCTGGCTCCGGCGCGCCGCTGGCCGACGTGGTGAGCGCGGCCGGGGCGGAGTGGATGCGGCCGGTGGTCGTCGCCGGCGCGGCGGTGGCGGCCCTCGGCGCGCTGCTCGCGCTCATGCTCGGGGTGTCGCGCACGGTCCTGGCGATGGCCAGGGAGCGTGACCTGCCCGGCGTGTTCGCCGCCGTCCACCCCGGAGCGCAGGTGCCGCGCCGGGCCGAGCTCGCCGTCGCGGCGGCGGTGATCGTCCTGCTGCTGGTCGCCGACCTGCGCGGGGCCATCGGGTTCTCCTCCTTCGGCGTGCTCGTCTACTACGCCGTCGCCAACGCCTCCGCGTTCACCCTGCGCCGCGACGAGGGTGCGCCGCCGAAGGCCGTGCCGGTGCTCGGGCTGGCCCTGTGCCTGCTGCTCGCCGCCACCCTCCCGCTCGCCTCCGTGCTCGCGGGCCTGGCCGTCTTCGCGGCCGGCGCCGTCCTCTGGGCCGTACGCCACCGCCTCCGGCAGGGCCGGCCGTCACCCTGACGCGCCTGGGCCGGGCGGGTCCGGCGGGGTTATGCTGGAGGCTCCCGTCGATGGCTCGGGCGTGCCGCTGAAAGCGCCCATCACATGAAGACCTCCGCGGAGGAGATCCGCCCGCGCGCATGAGCGGGGTCAGGGTCCGTACGAGCAAGGACCTCAAGTCCGCCCGGCGACGACGGCCACCCCGGTGCCTGGGGCACCTGACCGTCGCGCCGCTGTGGCCGATGCACACCGCCAATCTGGGCACGCTGCTGCGCACCTGCGACGCCGTCGGCGCGTGCCTGGCCGTGCCCCGGCTGCCGTGGGTGCCGGAGGCGCTGGCCAAGGGCAACACGCTGCGCGCCGGGGCCTGCGTCCACTGGGTGCGGCCGCTGCGCTGGCTCGCCGAACGCCGCGAGCGGGGCGAGCAGGTCGTCGGCGTCGAGCTGGCCGAGGAGGCCGTCCGGCTGGCCGACCTGCCCATGGCCAGGCAGCCGACCGTCGTCGTGCTCGGCCACGAGGCCGACGGCATCCCGCCCGAGGCACTCGACCTGCTCGACCTGGTCGTCGAGATCCCCATGATCGGCACCGGCGCGAGCCTGAACGTGGCCGTCGCCGGGTCGCTCGTCCTCTACAAGCTGGCCGGGTTCAGCTGAGCGAGGTTGACCCCAACCGTGGTTGAGGTTGCAGGATCGGGCGCATGAAGGTGGAAATCTACGCCGATGTGCTCTGTCCGTGGTGCTACATCGGCAAGAGGCGGCTGACGGCCGCCCTGGAGGCGGTCGCCGGCCGGGAGTCCGTCGAGCTCGTCTGGCGCGCCTACGAGCTGGCGCCGGAGCAGGGCCGCGTCCCCGGCCCGACCGCCGCCGAGGCGATGAGCGAATGGTGGGGCGACCAGGCGCCGGCCAGGGTCGCGCACATCCAGGCCCTGGGCGCGGCCGAGGGCCTGGAGCTCAACCTGGGGCTGGCCAGGCCGGTGAGCACGTTCGACGCGCACCGGCTCAACCTCCTCGCCGCCCGGCACGGGCTGGCCGCCGAGATGATGGAACGGCTGCTGCGCGCCTACCACACCGAGGGCCTGAACGTGGCCGACCCGGACGTGCTGCGCCGCCTCGGCGCGGAGGCGGGCCTGGACGCCGGCGAGGTCGACGTGGTGCTGACCGGCGACGCGCACGCCGACGACGTACGCGCCGACCGGCGCAGCGCGGCCGAGCGGGGCATCACGGGCGTCCCGACCCTGGTGATCGACGGCGGCCCGCCGGTCCCCGGCGTCCAGCCCGTCGCCGACCTGCGCCGCCTGCTGGAGCTCGCGCTGGCCAGGTGACCCGCGCCGGGCGCTCGCTGCGGGGATTGCCGGGCGCGTACGTTGACGTGCATGTGAGGCGGCTTTACATTGGCGCGGTCGGCCCAGCAGGCACGGAGGCCCCCATGACCACAGTCAGCACCGTCCGCGGGCCCGTCGAGGTCGACCGGCTCGGCCAGACGCTCATGCACGAGCACGTGTTCGTCACCTCCACCGAGCACCTGGACAACTACGGCAAAGGCGCCTGGTGGGACGAGGAGTTCCGGGTCGCCGACGCGATCACGAAGCTCAACGCGGTGGCGGCCAAAGGGGTCAGGACGATCGTCGACCCCACGGTGTGGGGGCTCGGGCGCTACATCCCCCGCATCCAGCGCATAGCGGCTGAAGTGCCCGATCTGCACATCATCGTCGCCACCGGCCTCTACACCTTCGACGAACTGCCCCACCAGTACGAACACCGGGGGCCGGGGCTGCTCATCGACATGCCGGACCCGATGATCGAGGACTTCGTCCGCGACCTGACCGAAGGCATCGCCGACACGGGCGTCAAGGCGGCGTTCCTCAAGTGCGTCGTCGAGCACAAGGGCCTGACGCCCGGCGTCGAGCGGGTCTGCCGCGCCGTCGCCCAGGCCCACCTGCGCACAGGCGCGCCGATCACCGTCCACACGAACTCGTTCACCCAGAGCGGGCTCCCGGCGCTCGACCTGTTCGCCAAGGAGGGCGTGAACCTGGCCAAGGTCGTGGTCGGCCACGCCGGTGACAGTAACGATTTGGATTACTTGATGAAGCTGGCCGACACCGGCGCCACGCTCGGCATGGACCGGTTCGGGCTCGACCTCTACAACCCGACGGCGCAGCGCGTGGCCACGATCGCCGCGCTGTGCCGCCGCGGCTACGCCGACCGGATGGTGCTCAGTCACGACGCCGCCTGCTTCAACGACTACTTTCCCGAGGCGTGGGACGAGACCCGCGACGCCCTGGCGCCCAACTGGAGATACGATCACATCCACGACGACGTGCTGGCCGCGCTGACGGAGTCTGGTGTGACCGGCGAGCAGATAGAACGGATGCTGGTGTTCAACCCCCGTCAACTGTTCTCGTAAAGTGGGGGGAAGGTAAGAGCAACGCAGGTAGGTGGAACTGGGTGACTTCGGACCAGGCCTTGTCGATCAGCCTCGGGCTTCAGGGGCCGTGTGTCATCGCAAGGCTGACCGGCGACTTCGATTTCGGCTCCGCGGCCGAGGTCCGTGATCGCGTCACCAAGGCGCTCGACCTGACCCAGCCGCCGATGCTCGTCATCGACATGCAGGCCGTCGCGGTCTGCGACTCCTCGGGCCTGTCTGTCCTGGTCTACCTGCACAAGGCCGTCACCGCCTCCGGCGGGCGGCTGCTGCTGTCCGGGCTCAACGGCAGGTGCAAGCACCTGTTCGCGATCACCGCGCTCGACAAGTTCTTCGACATCCGCACCACCGCCGAGCTCGCCATCGCCGAACTCAGCGAAGACGGGAATTCACCGCCGTTTACCGGGTAGTCGCCTCGGCATGCCGGTCCAAGAGCCCGATCTGCTCGGCCTTTACCTGAAGCAGATCGGCACGACCCCCTTGCTCACCGCCGCGGACGAAGTGGAGCTGGCCCAGCGGATCGAAGCCGGGCTGTACGCCGGGCATCTCATCGCCTCCGGCGCGGGCACCGCCGAGCTCGACCTCGTCCGCCGCGACGGGCAGCGTGCCAAGGACCTGCTCATCGGGTCCAACCTCCGGCTGGTGGTCGCCGCCGCCCGACGCTACGCCCACCGCGGGCTGCCGCTCGTCGACGTCATCCAGGAGGGCAACCTCGGGCTGATCAGGGCGGTGGAGAAGTTCGACTACCGGCGCGGCTACAAGTTCTCCACGTACGCGATGTGGTGGATCCGCCAGGCGATCGAACGGGGCATCCACGACAAGAGCCGCACCGTACGGCTGCCCGTCCACGTGGCGGAGGAGCTGGCGCGGCTGCTGCGGGCCGAACGCGCGCTCGCCGCCTCGCTCGGCCGCACGCCCGGCGACGACGAGCTGGCCGAGGCCGCCGGGCGCACGCCGGAGCAGGTGGCGGGGCTGCGCGGGCTCGCCAGGGACCCGGTCAGCCTGGACACGCCCGTCGGCGAGAACGGCGAGAGCAGCATCGGCGACCTGCTCGCCGACGAGGACGGGCCGCAGGTGCAGGAGCTGGCCGAACGGCGGGCGCTGAGCGTCTCGGTGAACGAGGTGATCACGTCGCTGCCGCCGAGGGAGGCGGTGATCCTCAGACTCCGGTACGGGCTCGCCGGGGAAGAGGTTTGGACTTATAGCGATATTGCGCGACAAATGGGGCTGACCCGGGAGCGGATCCGCCAACTGGAGAAGCAGGCGCTCAAGCGGCTCAGCAAGGACGGGCCGCTGCTCGCCTGGGCTTCGTAACCGTCCCGCTCCTTGATGTCGCCCGGCTGCCGGTGGTCAATGGAGATGCCGCCTTCAACTGGGGGAGGCGGCCGAACCGGTTCGCCATGGGGGCAACATGATCAGAAGTCTTGCCGGCGCGCTCTTAATCGCCACGGCCGCCGCGGGAGTGCTCGTCCCACCCGCCGAAGCCGCTGCCACGCGGGCCGCTGCAACGCGGACCGCCGCCGTCGCGTCCGTCACCGAGGCCGCGGCCGCCGTCGCGGCGAAACCGCACCTCATCCGCTACAAGATCTACTTCGGCCGGTGCAAGAACACCTGCCGCATCAAGGTCCGCATCACCAACACATCCAGCAAGCGCCTCTACTCGGTGAGCGTGAACGCCCGCCTCAAGGTCAACAACCGTAAGGTCGGATCCTGCCACGACTACGTCGGCCAGATCCGACCCAAGGGCGTCCGGTGGGGCGGATGCACCGTCCGGACCAGATCGCTGTCGAAGATGTGGAACCGCTGGCTCGACGGTGAGATCCGCTTCGACAAGCAGGTCAACACCGTCGTGCACTACGAGTATTACCGCTGACCCTGCTGCGTCGTCAGGCGGTGATCATCAGGGCGAGACCGATGAGCACCACGATCGGCACGACCCAGACGACAGCCTCGGCGGCGAACTCCTTGTACATGCAGAATCAATCTCCCTGTGCAACGCCCGAGCGGGGGCAGCGTAAACGTCACTGCGCAGCATAGCCGTCCCCGCGCCATGCGCAGAGCCCACCATCCCGGCCACCACCCGCGCCCGGGTTCGCGTGAGGGGCTCGGCACGACGCCCACCCCTTACGAGGCCCGCGTACGACGACCCGACCACCCCTTCGTGCGGCCGGGCGACGGCCGGTCCGGCCGTCCGCCCTCTCCCGGGAGCGGGGCGTCCGCTCGAACCGGCCGTCCGCCCCTCAGGGGGAGGGGGCATCCGGCCCGACCGGCTCCCCGCTTCTCTGGAGGAGGGGGCGCCCCGCCGGGTAGGACGTCCGCCGCTCCGGAGGGGGGCGTCCGGGAGGGCCCGGCCCGCCGTCCCTCCGGGGAGTGGGCTTCCGGTCGGGTCGGCCCGCCGTCCCTCCGGGGAGAGGGGTCCGTCGTCCGCCCCTTTCCGGTGGGGTGGGGTGGGCCGGTCGTTTCCTTCGGGAGGGGAGCGTCCGTTCCCGGGCAGGTGTCCGAGAGAAGGCGGGGGCTCAGGGGTGGTGTTGCTGGGCGATGCGCTTGCCGAGGCTCGCGAGGGAGTCGTCGGCCATGAGCGCCGGCAGGTGCGGGGCGTCCTCGTCGATGCGGCGCAGGATCTCCGGGTGGTCGCCGTGGTGGCGGGTCCAGGCGCGTACGACGTCGGGCATCGCCGCGACGGCCGCGTCGGACAGGATCGCCTCACGGGGAAGCCACGAGGTGAGGAACCGCGTCACCCTGGCCGGGCTCCACCACAACGGCCGATCCCCCAGGAACTCGACGAGCTTCTCGAACGCCTCCCGAGCCCCGGGCACATCCGGAAGATCGTGGAATCGGGTGATCAGGTCGTCGGCCGGGTGGCGTACCGGGTCGGGGACGGCGCGGGCGCGTGACAGCGCTAGCGGGCGGACGGCGGGCAGCGTCTCCGCGACCTCCGCCCCCAGCACCAGGTCCGTCACCTCGAACGCGTCGAGGATCCGCCCGGCCACGACCCCCGGATCGGTGGGGGCGAGGTCGAGGTCGTCGAGGAACTTCGGCTCCTCCACGACCGCGTCGACGGCCAGCCCGCCGTGCACCTGGTCGATGGCCACCACGAGCAGGTGCGGCTCCTTGCCGTCGGTGTAGCGGAAGGCGAGCGCGGCCAGGGTCTGCTCGCCGTAGCGATCTGCCGGGCCGTACCATGCGCCGTCGCAGGTGACCTGCCCCATCCGCGCCACCCAGCCGGCCAGCGACCCCGTCGCCTCGACCCCGGCCTGCCGGTACGGCGCGACGACGGAGGTGTCGGCGGGGGAGTCAGTGGGTGCGTCGTCGCCGTCTGCGGTCTCGCCTTCGGCGGTGTCCGGTGGCGGTGCGGCGGCCTGGTCCTCGGTGGGGTGGAGGGCCGCCAGGGCGGCGAGGGTGAGGCGGGCTTCGGGGCGGTCGTCGCGTACGAGCTGGGCGAGGAGCCGGTCGTCCCCGGCCGCCTCCAGGTCGGCGGTGAGCCGGGCCGCCCACAACTCGGTGCGCAGCGGCGAACGCCACCTGAGCAGGTCGCGAGCCTGGTTGATCGTGGTGTCGAACGCTGTGGTGCTCACCCCTCGACCGTATCGCCCCGCACCTCCACGACAGGGCGTACGGCCTTCCGCTGAGGGCGATCATCCCGGGAGCCCGCCGTTCCGAGCCGGTGGAGGGAACGGCGGGCCCTGGGGTCAGCGGGTGGTGTCGCCGCCGAGGCCGGCCTTGCGGAGGGCTTCGGCCATGGCGCCCATCGGCTGCGGGCGGTCCTGGCGGCGCTGGCCGCCACGGTTGCCGTCGCCGCGACCGCGCTGTCCGTCACGTCCGCGCTGGCCGCCGTCGCCGCGACCGTTGTCGCCACGGCCACCGTCGCCCCGCCCACCGTTACCTCGGGCACCGTCACCCCGGCCGCCGTCGCCGCGACCACCGTCACGGCCGCCGTTGCCGTTGTTGCCTCGGCCGCCGCGGTTGCCGTCGCCGCGCTGGCCGTCGCCGCCGCGGCCACGCTGGGCGCCGTCGCCCCGGCCGCGGGAGCGGCCTTCCCCGCGGCCGCCGGTGCCGCCACCGGCCGCGCCGTTGCCGTTGCCGT
This sequence comes from Nonomuraea sp. NPDC049725, assembly GCF_040674795.1. NCBI lineage: Bacteria > Bacillati > Actinomycetota > Actinomycetes > Streptosporangiales > Streptosporangiaceae > Nonomuraea > Nonomuraea sp. NPDC049725. The sequence goes on from NZ_JBFANJ010000007.1 coordinate 278,297, forward strand.
TGTCGGAGGCGGAGGCGTCCGCGTCGGAGCGGCGGCCGTTGCGGCGGCCGTCGGCGCCGGTGGCCGTGGGGAGCTCGTCGTCGAGGCGGAGGGTCAGGCTGATGCGCTTGCGCGGGATGTCGACGTCGAGGACCTTGACGCGGACGATGTCGCCCGGCTTGGCCACCTCGCGGGGATCCTTCACGAAATTGTGGGACATGGCCGAGACGTGGACCAGCCCGTCCTGGTGGACGCCGACGTCCACGAACGCGCCGAACGCCGCGACGTTCGTGACCACGCCCTCCAGGATCATGCCCGGCTCCAGGTCGGACAGCTTCTCCACGCCCTCCTTGAACGTCGCCGTCTTGAAGGCCGGACGCGGGTCGCGGCCGGGCTTCTCCAGCTCGCGCAGGATGTCGGTGACGGTCGGGAGGCCGAAGGTGTCGTCGGTGAACTCCTCGGGCTTCAGGGCCTGCAGCGCCGACGTGTTGCCGATCAGCGACTTGAGGTCGGCGCCCGCCGAGCTGAGGATGCGCCGGACCACCGGGTAGGCCTCGGGGTGCACGCTGGAGGCGTCGAGCGGGTCGTCGCCGCCGGGGATGCGCAGGAAGCCCGCGCACTGCTCGAACGCCTTGGGGCCGAGCCGGGCGACGTCCTTGAGCGCGGTGCGGGTCTTGAACGGCCCGTTGGCGTCGCGGTGGCGCACGATGCTCTCGGCCAGCGTGGCGCCGATGCCCGACACGCGGGTGAGCAGCGGGGCCGAGGCGGTGTTGACGTCGACGCCGACCGCGTTGACACAGTCTTCGACGACGGCGTCGAGCGACCGGGACAGCTTGGTCTCGGCCAGGTCGTGCTGATACTGGCCGACGCCGATCGACTTGGGGTCGATCTTGACCAGCTCGGCGAGCGGGTCCTGCAGCCGGCGGGCGATGGAGACCGCGCCGCGCAGCGACACGTCGAGCTCGGGCAGCTCCTGCGAGGCGTAGGCGGAGGCGGAGTAGACGGACGCGCCCGCCTCCGACACCACGATCTTGGTGACCGACGGCATGAGCTTGACCAGCTCGCCCGCCAGCTTGTCGGTCTCGCGGGAGGCGGTGCCGTTGCCGATGGCGATCAGCTCGACGCCGTGCTTCTGCACGAGGGCGCCGAGCACGGCCAGCGACTGGTCCCACTGCTTCTTCGGCTCGTGCGGGTAGATGGTGGTGGTCTCGACGACCTTGCCGGTGGCGTCGACCACGGCCACCTTGACGCCGGTGCGCAGGCCCGGGTCGAGGCCCATCGTGGCGCGGGTGCCGGCCGGGGCGGCCAGCAGCAGGTCGCGCAGGTTGGCGGCGAACACACGCACGGCCTCGTCCTCGGCCGCCTGCCAGAGCCGCATGCGCAGGTCGATGCCCAGGTGGACGAGGATGCGGGTGCGCCAGGCCCAGCGGACCGTCTCGGTCAGCCACTTGTCGGCCGGACGGCCCCGGTCGGCGATGCCGAAGTGGCCGGCGATGCGCAGCTCGTAGGCGGCGGTCTCCTCGGGCTCCAGCGTGACCGTGAGCACTTCTTCCTTCTCGCCCCGGAACATCGCCAGGATCCGGTGCGAGGGCAGCTTGGTGAACGGCTCGCCGAACTCGAAGTAGTCGGAGAACTTGGCCCCCGCCTCCTCCTGTCCCTCGCGCACCTTGGAGACCAGCCGGCCGCGGCTCCACAGCTGCTCGCGCAGGCCGCCGATGAGGTCGGCGTCCTCGGCGAAGCGCTCGATCAGGATCGCCCTGGCGCCTTCGAGCGCCGCCGCGGCATCGGCGACGCCCTCGGTGACGAACGACTCCGCGAGCTGGGCCGGGTCGAGCGCCGGGTCGCCCAGCAGCTTGTCGGCCAGCGGCTCCAGCCCGAGCTCGCGGGCGATCTGGGCCTTGGTGCGCCGCTTGGGCTTGTAGGGGAGGTAGATGTCCTCCAGGCGGGCCTTGGTCTCGGCCGCCATGACCTGGGCGCGCAGGTCGTCGTCGAGCTTGCCCTGAGACTCGATCGACTCCAGGATCGCCGTCCTGCGCTCTTCGAGCTCGCGCAGGTAGCGCAGCCGCTCCTCGAGCGTGCGCAGCTGGGCGTCGTCGAGGGCGCCCGTGGCCTCCTTGCGGTATCGCGCGATGAACGGCACGGTCGCGCCGCCGTCGAGCAGCTCGATCGCCGCCCGCACCTGCCCCTCGCGCGCGCCGAGCTCTTCCGCGATCCGCTGGTGAATAGAGAGCACTTGCCTGCCTTTCGATGGTCCCGCCGGTCAATTGTGCAGGACGACGCCGTCTTCCATGACCAGGGTGCGCCGAGGGTGAACGGCCGCCTCCCCGCCGGGCCGCAGGTCGCGGGGCGGGTCGGCGGCCGGCCCGCCGAGCACCCGCGGGCGGCCGTCGCGCAGGAGGACGTCCGTCATGCCTGCACCCTAAAGCGCCGCACCGACGATTCGGCGCGGTCAGGCGGGGCGGCCGGCGAAGAGTTCGAGGTGGAAGCAGCGGGGGCAACGGTAGGCGTCGATCTCCCACCTCGGGCGGCCGGACAGCTTGGCCCCGCCGAAGACGCCGCGCTCCAGAGCGCCTTCCACCCAGTTGGCGAAGCCCTGGGAGTACTGCCCGCTGTCCATGACGAAGCCTGTCTGCAGCCCTGTCGCGCCGCAGTGGGTGCACCGGAAGTCAGCCATTGCCCGACGATATCGGGATCTCGGCGAGATGAGAGATGTTCGCCTGATCGACGGCATCGGCGCTCGGCCTGCTCGCGAACCAGGCGTCGAGGATCTCGTCGAGCACCACGGCGGAGGTGAGGCGGAGGCTGAGGGCGAGCACGTTGGCGTCGTTCCAGGTGCGGGCGCCGCCCGCGGTGTAGGCGTCGGCGCAGAGGGCGGCGCGGACGCCGGGCACCTTGTTGGCCGCGATCGACGCGCCGGTGCCGGTCCAGCAGCACACCACCGCCTGGTCGGCGCGGCCCTCGGCGACGTCGCGGGCCGCCGCCTCGCAGGCCCAGGCCCAGTCGGCGCGCTCGCCGTCGTTGAGCGCGCCGTGCGGGACGACCTCGTGACCGCGCTCGCGCAGCGCCGTCACCACCCGCTCGGCGATCCCGTCGAGGCTGTCGGCGGCCACCGCGATCCGCATGGCGCTCCTTCCGGGGGTCAGGTTTCAGGCAACGTGTTCAGCTCTATCAGACAACGGAATCAGCGACGAGAGGAGTAACCGGCTGGCGCGATCACCCCGTATGTGCTTGGTTGTGTCGCCATATGGACATCGTTGAAGATGATATTTCCGCTCTTGCGCGGGGATGTGCGGTCCTGGGCACCGGTGGCGGCGGTGACGTGCGGACCGGGGCGCTGGCCGCGCGGCGGGCCATCAGGACGTACGGCCCCGTCCCGCTGGTACGGCTCGCCGAGCTGCCGGAGGACGCGCTGATCGTCCCGCTGTCGGGCATCGGCGCGCCGACCGTCAGCCACGAGATGATCCACGGCGAGGACGAGCCCAGGCGCATCGCCGAGGAGGTCGAGCGGATCTTCGGCCGCCCTCCGGCGGCGGTGATGTCGTCCGAGATCGGCGGCGCGAACGGCGTCGCCCCCGTGGCGTGGGCGGCGCAGCTCGGCCTGCCGCTGCTCGACGCCGACGGGATGGGCCGGGCGTTCCCCGAGGTCCAGATGGTGTCCATGTACGTGGCGGGGCTGCCGGCCGACCTGGTGGTCATGGCGGACGTCGCGGGCAACGTGGTGACGATCCGCCCGGTGGACGGGCTGTGGTCGGAGCGGCTGGCGCGGGCGGTGTGCGTGGCCGCCGGGTCGCACGCGCTGATGGCCGACTACGTGATCACGGCCGGGCGGGCGCGCGGGGCGGTGATCGAGGGCACGGTGACGCGGGCGCTGAAGATCGGCCGGGCCACCGAGGGCGCCGCCGACCCGCTGGAGGCGCTGCGGAGCGAGCTGGGCGCGGTCCGGCTGATCACCGGCAAGCTCACCGACGTCGAGCGGCGCACCAGCGGCGGGTTCGTCAGGGGCACGGCCACGATCGAGGGCACCGGCGGCGACCGGGGCCGCACGCTCACGCTGGAGCTGCAGAACGAGAACCTGGTGGCGGTCGAGGACGGCCGGGTCAGGGCCATGGTGCCGGACCTGATCACGGTGGCCGACACCGAGACGGCCGCCGCCGTGCAGACCGAGGGCCTGCGTTACGGCCAGCGCGTGGCGGTGCTCGCCTGGCCATGCGACCCGCTGTGGCGCACCCCCAGGGGGCTGGAGACGGCCGGGCCTCGGGCGTTCGGCCACGACCTGGAGTACGTGCCCGTCGAAGAACTGGAGACGCAGCATGGCTGACTTGCGTGTCGGGGTCGACGTCGGCGGCACGAACACCGACGCCGTCGTGCTGGACGGCTCCGACCGGGTGATCGCCAAGGCCAAGCGGCCCACGAGCCGGGACGTGACCGAGGGCCTGCGCGCCGCCCTGGACGCCGTGCTCGCCGGGCTGGACCCGTACGCGAGGAAGCGGATCGGCCGGGTCATGCTGGGCACCACGCACGCCACGAACGCGATCCTGGAGCGTCGTGACCTGGGCCGGGTGGCCGTGCTGCGGCTGGGGGCGCCCGCGACCACGTCGGTGCCGCCGCTGTCGGACTGGCCGGATGAGCTGCGCGAGGTCGTGTCGGCGGGCGAGGCGGTGGTGCCGGGCGGGCACTACGTGGACGGCCGGGAGATCGGGCGGCTGGACCTGGACGCGATCCGGCGGTTCCTGGACGGGACGGACGCCGACGCGGTGGCGGTCACCGGGGTGTTCAGCCCGTCGAGCGCCGGGCACGAGCTGGCCGTGCGGGAGCTGGTCGAGGCCGAGTACGGGCTGCCGGTGTCGGCGAGCCACGAGATCGGCTCGCTGGGGCTGCTGGAGCGCGAGAACGCGACCGTGCTGAACGCGGCGCTGTACCGGGTGGCCGCGCAGGTGACCGGGGCGCTCACCGCGACGCTGGCCGAGCGCGGCCTGGACGCGCTGCCGTACCTGGCGCAGAACGACGGCACGCTGATGACGGTCGAGCAGGCGGCGCGGCTGCCGGTGTCGACCATCGGCTCCGGGCCGGCCAACTCGCTGCGCGGGGCCGCGTTCCTGTCGGGGGTGCCGGACGCGATCGTGGCGGACGTGGGCGGCACGTCGACGGACCTCGGGGTGCTGGCCGGCGGGTTCCCGCGCGAGTCGGCGGCGGCCGTGGAGATCGGCGGCGTGCTCACCAACTTCCGCATGCCGGACATCCTGGCGATCGCGCTCGGCGGCGGGACGGTGGTGCGCGGCCGGGCCGTGGGGCCGGACTCGGTCGGCTACCGGATCGCCGAGGAGGCGCTGGTGTTCGGCGGCCGGACCCCGACGCTCACGGACGCCGCCGTGGCCGCGGGCCGCCTGCCCGAGGGGCCGGCGGGCTGGGCGGACCGGCTGGCGGCGTCCGGCGCCGATCTCGCGGAGCTGCGCGCCGCGCTCGCGCTCGCCGACGCGGCGGCCGCGGACGCGGTGGACCGGATGGCGCTCGGCCGGGCGGGCCGGCCGCTGGTCGTCGTCGGGGGCGGCGCGTTCCTGCTGCCCGCCGACCTCCCGGGCGTGAGCCGGGTGATCAGGCCCGAGCACGCCGAGGTCGCCAACGCCGTCGGCGCCGCCATCGCCCTGGCGAGCGGCAGAGTCGATACGATCATGCCTGCGCACGAAAGCCGGGCAGAGGCTATCGAAAGGGTTAAAGAGGAGGCGGCTGCCCGAGCCGTCGCCGCGGGCGCGGATCCGGCCGGGGTCGAGATCGTCGACCTGCTGGAGGTGCCGCTGAGCTACCTCGCCGAACCCGCCGTGCGCGTACACGTCAAAGCCGCCGGACCCCTCGCGCGGTGACAGAGAAAGGATCCCCCCATGCGCTGGCACAAGCGCCTGCTGGTCGCCGGAGTCGTCGGAATCCTGTCCCTGGCCGCGTCCGCGTGCGCGGGCGGCCAGGTGCGCGGCGCCGGGGGCACCCCGCAGCCGACGGCGGGTGACGGCACGGGCGCCCCGACGGCGGCCCAGGCCGAGCCGGGCGGCAAGGAGAACGACGCCACGTTCGTCTACGCGCCGAACCTGGACGTGGTGACCGACTGGGACCCGGCGTCCTCGTACTCCAACGAGATCATCGCCATGTCCAACATCTACGAGGGCCTGACCCGCTACAACGCCGAGACGAAGAAGCCGGAGCCGCGCCTGGCCACCGAGTGGTCGTCGGCGGACGACGGCAAGCAGTGGACGTTCAAGCTGCGCCAGGGCGTGAAGTTCCACACCGGCGCGCCCATGGACGCCGAGGCGGCCAAGAAGGCCATCGAGCGCACGATCAAGAAGAACGCGGGCGCGGCCTACATCTGGGGGGCCGTCGACACGATCGAGGCGCCGGACGCCTCGACGCTGAAGTTCTCGCTCAAGTACGCGGCGCCGCTCGACCTGGTGGCCTCCTCCGGCTACGCGGCCTACATCTACGACACCGAGGCCGTGGACGCGGTCGCCGACGGCAAGAGCGACGCCGGGACCGGCCCGTACACGATCGACAGCTGGAGGAAGGGCCAGGAGACCGAGCTGACGCTGAAGGCGTTCGAGGACTACTGGGGCGGCTGGAAGCCCGAGCAGTACAAGAAGGTGGCCTTCCGGGTGACGCCGGAGATCACCACGGCCTGGCAGCTGCTCAAGCGGGGCGAGGTGAACTTCGTCCAGCGGCTCAACCCGCAGCTCTTCCAGCAGGCCGGGTCCACCGAGGGCGTGCAGGCGTCGCAGACGCCGTCGTTCCAGAACCTGCTGGTGCTGTTCAACACCGAGAGCGGGCCGACCAAGGACGTGCGGGTGCGGCAGGCGCTGCAGTACGCCATCGACTACGACGGCCTGGTGTCGGCGCTGAAGGGCTCCGGGCAGAAGGCGAGCGGGCTGGTGCCGCCGGGGCTGCTCGGCCACGTGTTCGGCATGGAGCCGGTGCACGACCTGTCCATGGCGCAGGAGCTGATGACGTCCGCCGGGTACGGGCCCGACAACCCCGAGCTCAAGCTGACCATGACCTACGCGCAGGGCGACGACGACCAGAAGCTGTTCGTGACGCTGCTCAGCTCGGCGCTGAAGAAGCTGAACGTGACCCTCCAGGCGCGGCCGATGGCCTGGAACGCGCAGTGGGACCTGGGCAAGAAGAAGGGCCAGGACGTGTTCGTCATGTACTGGTACCCGGACTACGCCGACCCGTACTCGTGGTTCCTCAACGTGTTCAGGAGCTCGGACAAGCCGGAGTTCAACCTGTCGTACCTGAAGGACGCCGGGATCGACGCGGCGATCGACGGGCTGCCGCGGCTCACGGCCACCGACCCGTTCGCCGCCGAGATGGCCTACGACAAGCTGCAGAAGCAGATCGTCAACGACAAGGCAGCGGTCGCCGTGCCGTACGTGCAGACCTACCAGCGGGCGCTGACGGCGGGCGTGCAGGGGTACAAGGACAACCCGGCCTATCCGAACGTGGTCTTCTTCTACGACCTGAAGCCCGCGGCCTGAGCCGTGGCCCGCTACCTGATCCGCCGGCTCGGCCAGGCGCTCCTGGTCGTGGCCGGCGTGATCGTGCTCACGTTCGTCATCATGCGGCTGGTGCCGGGCGATCCGGCGGTGGCGTACGCGGGGCCGAAGGCGACGCCGGAGCAGCTCGCGCAGGCGCGCGAGCGGTTCGGGCTGGACGAGCCGGTCTGGGTGCAGCTCGGGGCCTACGTCCGGGACCTGGTGACGGGCGACTGGGGCACCAGCCTGCGGACCCGGCAGCCGGTGCTGGACGACCTGGCGCTGGCGTTCCCGGCGAGCCTGGAGCTGGTGGGGGCCGCGCTGTTACTGGCCATCGCGGTGGGCGTCCCGGTCGGGGTGCTCGCCGCCCGCTACAAGACGAAATTTCCGGACCTGGGGGTGCGGGTGGCGAGCATGCTCGCCGTCTCCGTCCCCGTCTTCTGGCTGGCCCTCGCCCTCCAGACCGTCTTCGCCAGCAACCTCGGCTGGTTCCCCGTCGCCGGCGAGTACGACGACAGCCTCAACACGACCAGCCCGCTCACCCTCTGGACCAACATCACGATCGTGGACGCGCTCATCACCGGCAACTGGCCGATCTTCACCAGCACCCTGCGCCACCTGGTGCTGCCCGCGCTCGTCGTGGCCGCCTACCCGGCTGGCGTGATCGCCCAGATGGTCCGCGCCACGCTGATCGAGGAGGCGAGCCAGGACCACGCCCGGCTGGAACGCGCGCTCGGCTTCCGCGAGACGTCCATCCTGACCCGGTTCGCGCTGCGGCCCGCGCTCAACCCGGTGCTGTCACTGATCGCGCTCGTGTTCGCCTACGCGATCGTGAACGGGTTCCTGGTCGAGGCCGTCTTCAACTGGCCTGGCCTGGGCCGCTACGCGGTCGACTCGATCTTCTCCAGCGACACGCCGGCCATCGCGGGAGTCACGCTGCTCGTGGCGCTCGTGTACGTGCTGGCCAACCTGGTCGTCGACCTCCTCCAGGGCGTCGTCGACCCGAGGGCGAGGGCCCGGTGACCGCACTCGTGACGCGCCGCGCCCTGCCCGGCTCCGTCGACAGGCTCGCCTTCGCGGGCGCGGTGCTCATCGTGCTGGTCGTGCTCGCCGCCCTGCTGGCGCCGTGGATCGCGCCGTACCCGGCCGACGAGGTCGATCCGGTCAACGCCCTGCTGCCGCCGTCGGGCGCACACTGGTTCGGCACCGACCAGGTCGGCCGCGACGTGCTCACCCGGGTGCTGTACGGAGGCCGCACGTCGCTGTCGATCGCAGTGGCCGTGCTGGCGGTGTCGGCGGCCGTGGGCGTCACGCTGGGCGTGGTCGCCGGGTACGCGGGCGGCTGGGTGCGCGACGTGATCATGCGGGTCACCGACGTGTTGCTGGCCTTCCCGGCGCTGCTGCTGTCGCTGACCCTGGCCGTGGTGCTCCAGCCGAGCGTGACCACGGTCGTCGTGGCCATCGCCGTCACCTGGTGGCCCTGGTACGCGCGGCTGTCGGCCGCCACGGCCGCCTCCATCGCCAACCGCCCGTACGTGGACGCCGCCCGCTGCCTGGGCGTCCCCGCGCCGCTGGTCGTCGTCAGGCACGTGCTGCCCAACTCGCTCACGCCCGTCCTGGTCCAGCTCTCGCTCGACGCGGGCGGGGTGATCCTCACCGCGGCCGCGCTGTCGTACCTGGGGCTGGGCGCGCAGGAGCCGGTCGCCGAGTGGGGGCTGATGGTGCAGCAGGGCCAGACGCTGTTCACCACGAACTGGTGGGTCGTCACCTTCCCCGGGCTGGCGATCCTGGTGACGGCGTTCGCGTTCAACGTGCTGGGCGAGGGGCTGCGCGGCGCGCTCGACCCGCGGAGGATCGTGAAGTGATCGAGGTGCGCGATCTTCAGGTCGCCTACGGCGGGCGGGTCGCCGCCCGGGTGCCCGAGCTGGAGCTGCGCACGGGCGAGTGCGTGGCGGTCGTGGGGGAGAGCGGGTCGGGCAAGTCGACCACGCTGCTGTCGCTGCTCGGCCTCACCGAGGGGGCCGACGTCTCCGGCCACGTCAGGGTGTGCGGCGTGGACGTGCTGACGGCCACGCCGCGCGAGCTGCGCGCGATCAGGGGCGCCCGCGTGGCCCTCGTCATGCAGTCGCCGCAGGCGGCGCTCAGCCCCACCACCCGGCTGGGCGTCCTCATGCGGCGCGCGCTCCGCCTGCACGGGCTGCCGTCGGGCGAGCGCGTCCTGGCCGAGGCCGCCGAGGCGGTCATGCTCGACCCCGGCATCCTGCGCCGCTATCCGCACGAGATCTCCGGCGGCCAGGCGCAGCGGTTCGCGATCGCGCTGGCCATCGCGCTCGGCGCGGAGGCGATCCTGGCCGACGAGCCGACCAGCGCCCTGGACGTGACCGTGCAGGCCGAGGTGGTCGGCGTGCTGCGCCGGCTGCGCGAGGAACGCGGGCTGGCCCTGCTCCTCGTCTCGCACGACCTGGCCCTGGTCTCCACGATCGCCGACCGGGTGCTCGTGATGCGGGACGGCACGGTCGTGGAGAGCGGCCCCGCCGCCGAGGTGCTGTCGCGCCCGGCCCACCCCTACACCCGCGAGCTGCTGGAGGCCCTGCCGTGACCCTGCTGCGGGCGGAGGACGTGACGCTCGGCTACGGCCGCGCCCCGGTCGTGCACGGCGTGACGCTGGACCTCGCCGAGGGCGGGACCGGCCTGATCGGCGAGAGCGGGTCCGGCAAGACCACGCTGGCGCGCGCCTTCCTCGGCCTCCTCACCCCCATATCCGGAAATATCTGGTACGGCACGCAGAACCTCAGGAAAGCCGACCGGAAGGCGTTCCGGGCCGACGTCCAGCCCGTCTTCCAGGCCGAGTCGCTCGACCCCCGGATGCGCGTCGGCCGCTCGATCGCCGAGGCGCTGCCCAGGTCCGGCCGCCACCGCGTCCCCGAGCTGCTGGAACAGGTCGGCCTCGCGCCGGACCTGGCCACGCGCAGGCCGCACGAGCTCTCCGGCGGCCAGCGGCAGCGGGTGGTGATCGCCAGGGCGCTCGCCGTCCGGCCCCGGCTGCTCATCCTCGACGAGCCCACCAGCGCGCTGGACGTGACCGTCCAGGCCAGGATTCTCGACCTGCTCGCCGGGCTCGACACCGAACGGCTGCTCATCACGCACAACCTGGCCGTCGTGGAGCGGCTCTGCCGGACCTCGCACGTGCTGTTCGCGGGCCGGGTGGTGGAGTCGGGCCCGACGGCCGACCTGCTCGGCCGGCCCGCGCACCCGTACACGCTGGCCCTGCGCGACGCCGTGCCGAAGCTGGGCGGGCCGCCACCGGTGGCGCGGGGGCGGGCGGAGGCCAGGCCGGCGCCGTCGGGCTGCCCGTTCCGGCTGCGCTGCCCGCTCGCGGCGCCGCAGTGCGAGCGGGCGCCGGAGCCGCGCGAGGTGGCCGGCCGGAGGGTCGCCTGCCACCGCGCGGAGGACGTGCTCGCGGGCCCCTGAGGAGCCCGGTCACCGGGCCTGCGAGGAGGCGATCACAGGGCCTCCGAGGAGGCGATCACAGGGCCTTGAGGCCCGTGATCACCTCCAGGAGGACCGTGGCGTCCGGCGCCGGGGGCGGCGACTCGACCTGGACGAGCTGCTGCTCGTGCAGGTCGCCGACCAGCACCCGGACCACCCCGATGGGCAGGTTCAGCTCGGCCGCGACGTCCACCAGCCGGGTCGGCCGGGTGCACTTCTGCAGGATGATCAGGTGCTCGGGCCCCAGGCCGGACGGCGGCGCGAGACCGCCGGAGGTGATGATGACCGCGATGAGGTCGATGGCCTCGCTCGCGGGCACGGTGCGGCCTCGGGTCAGCAGGTAGGCCGGGACGATCGGACCGGCGTCCTCGTCCAGCCAGCGCTCGTCAGTCACCCTGCACCACCCGCATCGGACGGGCCGGCTGCCGGGTGGGCTCCTCCGGCTCGTCGGGAGGATCTGTCACATGCTCTGCCGGGATCAGCACGATGGCGGTGGTCCCTCCATATGGTGAACCGCGCAACGTCACGCGGATGTCATGCCTGGCGGCCAGGCGGGAAACGACGAAAAGACCGAGCCGCTCGCTGTCGGCCAGGTCGAACTCGGGCGGGCTGGCCAGCCGTTCGTTGAGGTCGGCCAGCTCCTCGGGGGTCAGGCCGACCCCGCGGTCCTCGACGTGCACGGCGAAGCCTCGGGCGGCCACCTCGCCGCGCACCACCACCGAGGTGTGCGGCGGCGAGTAGACGGTGGCGTTCTCGATGAGCTCGGCGATCAGATGGATGACGTCGCCGACCACGGGCCCGGCCAGCCGCTGGCCGGGCATCGGCTCGACGACGACCCTCGGGTACTCCTCCACCTCGGCGGTGGCGCCGCGGACCACGTCGAGCAGCGGGACGGGCTTGCTCCAGCCCCGGCCCGGGGTGGCGCCCGACAGGATGATCAGGCCCTCGGCGTGGCGGCGCATGCGGGTCGTCAGGTGGTCCAGGCGGAACAGGTCGTCCAGCGCCTCCGGGTCGGTCGCCCGGTGCTGCATGCCCTCCAGCTGGATGCGCTGGCGGTGCAGCAGCGCCTGGCTGCGCCTGGCCAGGTTGCGGAAGACGTGGCCGACGCCGTCGCGGAGCTGCGCCTGGCCGACGGCGGCCTCGACGGCGGTCTGCTGGACGGTGGAGAACGCCTGGCCCACGTCGTCGATCTCGACGGTGGTGCTGGTCACCGACAGCTCGGGCACCTCCACCGCCTCCCCTCTGCGCAGTTTGGCCACGACCTCGGGCAGCCGCTCCCTGGCGACCTCCAGCGCCGCCTCGCGCAGCGTGCCCAGCTCGCGCGAGAGCCGGTTGCCCATCCGCAGCGAGAACGCGATCGACACGACGATCAGCAGCAGCGCGGTGCCGGCCAGCAGCAGCGCCCGGGTGAGGACCGAGTCGGCCACCGGCTCGGACCGGGCCGACAGCGCCATGCTGGCCTTGAGCTGGGCGTCCTGGAACGACTTGGCCAGCCCTTCGGTGGTGTCGAGCCAGCCGAGCGGCGAGCCGCCCGCGATGATCTGGTCCTCCATCAGCCGCATCCGCTGGTAGTCGGGCGAGGTGATGATGGACACCTGCGCCTCGCGCAGCGCCGGGTCGAGCTCGCCGAGCGCGTGGTCGAGCAGGAAGCGCCGGTTGCCGACGATCTGGGTGAAGACCCGGCGCTCGGCGAGCGTGGTCGGGCCCAGGGCGAGGGCCTGCTCGCGGGTGAGCAGCTCCTTGGCGTAGCCGAGGTCGATGACCACGCGCGCCTGCTCGTAGATCGGGATCTCCTTGATGAACCCCACCCGGCGGTGCAGCCCGAAGAGCGAGTCCATGATCGCGTTGTACGCCTCGACCGCGCGCAGGCGGTCGGCCAGGCCCGTGTCGATCTCGCCCCTGATGGCGTCGAGCCCGTCCAGTTCGGTGTACACCGCGTCCACCTGTTTGCGGATCGCCTCCGACGTGTCCCGGGACCGGCCCGAGAGCATCCTGAATTGCTGCCTTGCCTTGTCGCTGCGGGCGCGCTGCTGGGTGAGGGCCGAACGGTCGGCCGCCCTCCCGGCGCGCAGCAGCTTCACCGAGGCGAGGCGCTCGCGCTGCAACTCGGTGCCGAGCTTGTAGGCGGGGTGACGCAGGTTGGTCCAGAGCGTGGTGTACTGGCGCAGCTCCAGGCTTTCGCCCGCGGTGACGACGGTGATGACGCCCCACAGCACCACCATCGAAGCGAGCGGAACCAGCAGCAGGCCGATGATCTTCATGCGGATCGTGCGGCTACGACCCATGACACCTCACTCCGGTCGGTCCCCTGCTGGCAACCCCGGACGGGACAAGCCATGAGAATAGCAATTCGATCTCCGGAATGCCCAATTTTTCGGCACTTTTGGACACTTGGCGTTGATCATGCAGTAGGTTTCGCCAGTAGATCGGTCACAGAGGGAGAAGCGTTGCGCCGTCGTCTCGCCGCGGTCGCCGCGCTGGTGATCACACTGGCGGCCTGCTCGGCTCAGGCGCCCGTCCCGAAGGCGTCACCGGGGGAGTCGGCGTTCGTCTACGTCGAGAACACCGGCGTGATCACGGAGTGGGACCCGTCCCGGTCCTACTCCAACGAGATCATCGCCATGCAGAACATCTACGAGACCCTCACCCTGTGGAACCCGGTCACGAAGAAGACCGGCCCCCGCCTGGCCACCTCGTGGCGCTCCTCCGCCGACGGCCGCACCTGGACGTTCACGCTGCGCCAGGGCGTCACCTTCCACACCGGCAGGCCGCTGGACGCCGCCGCGGTCAAGGCGTCGATCGAGCGCACCCGGCAACTCAAGGCCGGGGCCTACTACATCTGGGACTCCGTCGCCTCCATCCGGGCCGACGACCCGGCCACGGTCACGTTCTCGCTGCGCTACCCGGTCCCGCTGGACGTCGTGGCCTCCTCCGCCTACGCGGCCTACGTCTACGACACCCAGGCGGCCGGCGACCTGACCGCCTGGTTCGGCGCCGGCCGCGACGCCGGGACCGGGCCGTACACGGTGGCCTCCTGGCGGCGGGGCCAGGAGGAGGAGCTCACGCTGCGGTCGTACGACCGCTACTGGGGAGGCTGGGACCGGCCGCACTACCGCTCGGTCAAGTTCCGCGTGGTGCCCGAGCCCGAACGGGCCTTCCAGCTGCTGACGCGCGGTGAGGCGACGTTCGTGCACCGGCTCGCCCCGCGCCTGTACGCACGGGCCGAGCGCACGCCCGGCCTGCGCACGGTCGAGCGGCCCTCGTTCCAGACGGCGATGATGCTCTTCAACACCGCGACCGGCCCCATGAAGGACGTGCGGGTACGGCGGGCCGTCCAGAAGGCCGTCGACTACGAGGGCGTCGTCAGGGCGTTGCGCGGCGCGGTCACCCCCGCCAGCGGCATCGTGCCCGAAGGACTCGTCGGCCACGTGCCCGGCCGGACGCCGCGGCAGGACCTCGCGGGCGCCACCAGGCTGCTGCGCCAGGCCGGCTACGGGCCGGGCGGCAGGCCGCTGCGGCTCCTGCTCACCTACACCGAGGGCGACACCGACCAGCGGCTGCTGGCCCGCAGCCTGCGCACCACACTCGCCAGGCTCGGCATCACGCTGCGGGTGCGCGCCCTGCCCTGGACCCAGCAGTGGGAGCTGGGCAAGAAACGCGGCCAGGACATCCTCGTCATGTACTGGTGGCCCGACTACGCCGACGGCTACTCCTGGTTCGGCAACGTCTTCCGCAGCGCGAACCCGCCCGTCTTCAACCTGGCCTACCTCAACCACCCGGCGACCGACGCGCTGCTCGACTCGCTGCCCGAGCTCACCGTGACCGACAGGGCGACCGCCCAGCGGATGTTCGCCCGCGCCACCAAGCAGGTCCTCGACGACCAGGCCGCCGCCGCGATGCCGTGGGTGGTCAACTACCGCCGCGCCTACCTGGGCGGCGTGCAGGGCTACGACGACAACCCGGCCTACCCGGACGTCGTCTTCGTCTACGACCTGCGGCCCTCCGGCTGATCCCCGGCCCGCTCGCGCAACCGCTGCCTGATCTCCTCCGGGGTGTAGGCGCGGCGCCGCCGCTCGGCCCGCGCGATCGCCACCCCGGTCGCGGCCACTCCCGCCATCCCGGCCAGCCCGAGTATCTTCCACCAGCGCATGTGCCTAGGCTAGCCGTGTGCTGACTCTCGACGAGGCCGTTGAGCTGACCAGGACCGGTGACCTGTGGGTCTTCCGCGGGCGCTCGGTGCCCGACCGGGCCATCCAGACGATGACCAACAGCCCGGTCAACCACGTGGGCATGGCGATCGTCATCGAGGACCTGCCGCCCATGATGTGGCACGCCGAGCTCGGCAGGTCGCTGCCCGACCTGTGGGCCGGCGGCCACCACCGGGGCGTGCAGCTGCACGACCTGCGCGACGCCGTCACCGTCTGGGCCGCCCGCTACGGCCAGCGGGCCTGGCTGCGCCAGCTCGAACCGCAGGCCACCCGCGAGATGGAGGACGCGGCGCTGCGCGCGGTCGCCAGGCTCGACGGCACGCCGTTCCCCTCGACGGCCCGGCTGGCCGGGCGCTGGCTGCGCGGCCGGGTGCCCAGACTGCGCCGCCGCGAGCGCGAGCACACGCTGGAGCGCGCCTACTGCGCCGAGATCGTGGCCGTCACGTACGAGGAGATGGGGTTGCTGCCCGCGGGCCGGCGCCCCAACTGGTACGACCCGGGCCGGTTCTGGAGCGGCGACGACCTCGGGCTGCTCGGCGAGCACAAGCTCGGCAACGAGATCACCGTGGGGGTGCCCCTGCCCGCTCCCGGCTCTGGCCCCGCCTGATCGGCATGTGCTCCAGGTCGTCGAGCGTGCCGGGCGTGTCCTGGAGGAAGTCGAGCCTGATCAGGTCGTCGCCGGTGATCGCGTTCAGCAGCCAGTCGCCGCCGATGCGCAGCTTGGAACGGCCGGTGGGCGCCGTCAGCAGGTGATAGCCGCGCGTCACGAGCTGCGCGGGCGGGCCCGCCAGGTCGATCCCGAACGGCCTGGCCACCGCGTCCGCGCCGCCGAGGTCCACGACGAAGCCGATGTCGTGGTGCCGGTACTCGCGCAGCGGCCGCCCGCGCAGCGCCGCCACCACGTTGTACGCGGCCGTCGCCGCCTGCCGATGGGCGTGCTGCGCCGTCGGGGCGCAGGGCAGGCCGGAGGCGCTGGTCAGGTCCGGCACCGCCGCCGCGTCACCCAGCCCGAACACGCCGCCGTGCCCCGGCACCACCAGGTCGGTGCCGACCACCAGCCGTCCCTTGACCGTCTCGGTGCCCAGGCTCGCCACCACCGGCCTCGGCGTCACCCCGGCGGTCCAGACGACCGTCCGCGTGGGCAGCGTGGTGCCGTCGGTGAGCGCGGCCGACTCGCCCGTCAGCCGCTCCACCGTGACGCCCAGCCGCACGTCGATGCCGCGATGCCGCAGCAGCCGCATCGCGGCGGCGCCGAGCTGCTCGCCGAGCTCCGGCATCAGCTTGGGCGCGATGTCGATCAGCGTCCAGCGGACCAGCCCCGGGTCCAGACCGGGGAAGCGGTGCAGCGCCTTGCGGGTGACGAGCTGGAGCGTCGCCGCCGTCTCGACGCCCGAGTATCCGCCGCCCACCACCAGGAACCCGCACCGCGAGGCCCGCTCCTCGGCGTCGTGGGCGATCGCCGCCAGCTCCAGCTGGGCGATCACCTGGTCGCGCAGGTAGACGGCCTCGGCCAGCGTCTTCATGCCGCGCGCGTGCTCGGACAGGCCCGGGATGTCGAACGTGCGCGTCTTGCTGCCCGGAGCTAGCACGATCACGTCGAACGGCACCCGCACGGTCTCGCCGCTGATCTTGAACACCTCGCACGTGCGGGAGTCGAGATCCACGTCCATCGCGACGCCCGGCAGCAGCTTGGCGTGACGCAGCTTGGTGTGCAGCGGCGCCACGATCGAGCGCGGCTGCAGCACCCCGGCCGCGACCTGGGGCAGCAGGGGCAGGTAGAGGCTGTAGTCCTTGGGCGTGATGAGGACGATCTCCGCCTCGCCCGGCCGCAGCCGCCGTTCGAGGAGCCTGGCACAGGCGAAGCCGCCGAATCCGCTGCCCACGATCGCGATACGTGTCACGTGAAAGGCCCTTCCGTGGACTGGGCCACGCGAACCTGCGGATACGGGAAAATCCACGCATGACGACTGTGAACGTGGCCTTGATCGGCGTGGGCAACTGCGCGTCCTCCCTCGTCCAGGGGGTGGAGTACTACCGCGACGGCGACGCCCCCGGCCTGCGGAACCCGGTCTGCGCCGGCTACGCCGTCTCCCAGGTGCGCTTCACGGCCGCCTTCGACGCCGACCCCGGCAAGATCGGCCTCGACCTGTCCGAGGCGATTTGGGCGGCGCCCAACAACGCGCGCAAGTTCGCCGACGTGCCCCGCCTCGGCGTCGAGGTGGCCGCCCCGCAGGAGGCCGCGGAACGGCTGCGCGGCGCCCACGTCGCGGTCAGCTTCCTCCCGGCCGGCGCCCAGCGCGAGAGCGAGATGTACGCGGAGGCGGCCCTCGCGGCCGGCTGCGCCTACGTCAACTGCATGCCCGCCGTGCTCGCCCGCTCGCCCGAGTGGGCCGCCCGGTTCGCCGCCGCCGGGCTGCCGCTGGTCGGCGACGACCTGAAGAGCTCCTTCGGCGCCACGCTGGTGCACCGCGCGCTCGTCGACGCCCTCACCTCGGGAGGGGTACGGCTCGGCGACGGCTACCAGCTGCTCGGCGGCGGCAACATGGACTTCCTCAACCTGCTCGACCCCGCGAGCATGCAGACCAAGCGGGTCACCAAGGTCGCGGGCGCGGGCACCGCCACCCACGTCGGCGCCAATTACATCCCGTTCCTGGAGGACCGCAAGGTCGCCTACATCCGCCTCGAAGGCGAGGGGTTCGGCGGGTCGCCGCTGGAGGTCGAGGTGCGCATGAGCGTCGAGGACTCGCCCAGCGCCGCGGGCAACACGCTGGACGCCGTCCGCCACGCCAAGGCCGCCCTGGACCGGGGCGTCGGCGGCGTTCTCGGCGAGGTCTCACGCGAGCTGATGAAGGCGCCCGCCTGATCAACTCGCCCGGCTCGCCCGCGTGATTATGCTCGGACGTTGTGGACATCCGCGTGCTCGGCCCGGTGGAGGTGCGGGACGGCGGCGGTTCGGGGGTGCCGCTGGGGGGAGCCCAGCAGAGGTGCGTCGCCGGGCTGCTCGCCGCGCACCTCGGCGGCTACGTGTCCGTGGAGCGGCTGAGCGAGGCCCTGTGGGACGACGAACCGCCCAAGACCGCCAAGACCATCGTGCAGGGGCACGTGTCCCAGCTCCGCAAGGCCGCCGGTGACCTGATCGACAGCGGCGCGGCCGGCTACGCGCTGGCCGTGCCCGCCGACCGGGTCGACCTCGGCAGGTTCCGCCGCCTGGCCGCCGAAGGGCGCGCCGCCGCCCGGCCCGCCGACGCCGCCCGCGCCTGGTCACGGGCCCTGGACGAGTGGCGCGGCCAGCCGCTCCAGGGCATCGGCGGCGTCTGGGTCGACCAGCGGGTGCGCGGGCCGCTGCTGGAGGAGCGGTGGGCGCTGCTGGAGGAGTACGCCGCCGCGCTGGCCGAGCTGGGCCGCCACCACGAGGTGCCGGTCGTGCTGCGGGAGCTGCGGCACGAGCAGCCGTTCCGCGAACGGCCGCACGAGCTGGCCATGGTCGCGCTGTGGCACGGCGGGCGCGCGCCGGAGGCGCTGGAGCTGTTCCGGGAGGTCCGGCGGCTGTTCGCGGACGAGCTCGGCGTGGACCCCGGGCCCCGCCTGCGCGACCTGCACGCGAGCATCCTGTCCGGCGCCCCGCCGCCGTCGGCCGGGCGCGTGGTGCTGACGACCGGCCACCCGCAGACGTCGGCGCCCGGTTCGCGCGCGCCAGGGCCGCCCGCGCTGGGCTCGCCCGCGTCCGGCTCGTCCGCGTCCGGCTCGTCCGCGTCCAGCTCGCCCGCGCCCGGTTCGCCCGCTCCGGCGGGCGGGCGGGTGGTGCCGAGGCAGCTCCCCATGGAGACCGCCGGGTTCGCCGGCCGCCGGGCCGAGCTCGACCGGCTCTGCGCGCTGCTCCGCGAGCGCCAGATCGTGCTCGTCACCGGGGCCGCCGGGGCCGGGAAGTCGGCGCTGGCCGTGCGGGCCGGGCACCGGCTGGCGGCCGAGTTCCCCGACGGGCAGCTCCACGTCGACCTCAACGGCTACGGCCAGGGCGACCCGGTGCCCCCCGAACGCGCGCTCACCCGCTGCCTGCGGGCGCTCGGCGTCGGCTCCGTCCCGGCGGGCGCGACCGAACAGGCCGACCTCTACCGCTCTCTCACGGCAGGCCGGCGGCTGCTCGTCGTCCTCGACAACGCCGCGAACGCCGGCCAGGTGCGCCCCCTGCTGCCGGGCGGCACCGGCTGCGCCGTGATCGTCACCAGCCGCGACAGCCTGCGCGGCCTGGTCGCGCTGGAGGGCGCCCGCAGCCTGACACTCGGCACGCTCACCCCCGTCGAGGCCCGCGACCTGCTCGCCGACGTGGCCGGGCCCGACCGGATCGGCGCCGAGCCCGGGGCGGTCGCCGAGATGGCCGGGCTCTGCGGCCACCTGCCGCTCGCCCTGCGCATCGCGGGCGCCAACCTCGCCGCCCGGCCCGGTCTCGGCGTCGAGAGCTACACCGCGGAGCTGCGCGCCGACCGGTGGCGCACGCTCAGCGTCGAAGGCGACCCGCAGGCGGCCGTCGCCACCGCCTTCGGCCGCTCGTACGCCTCGCTCGCCCCCGACGCCGCGCTGCTGTTCCGCCGGTTCGGGCTGGCGCCGGGCTGCGACTTCACCGTGGCCACCGCGTCCCGGCTCGCCGCCGACGCTGCCACGGCCGCGCGGCTGCTGGGCGCGCTCGCCTCCGCCCACCTCATCGAGGAGCACGCGCCGGGCCGCTTCCGCCTGCACGACCTGATCCACCTGTACGCGCGCGAGCGGCGGCAGCCGGACGACGAGCCCGGCCGCACCCGCCTGCACGCCTACTACCTGCACACGGCGCGGGCCGCCGCCGCCCTCCTGGCGCCCGCCAACGAGCTGCTGCCGCTCACCGCCGACGACCCGCCGCTCGACGCCGAGCCGCTCGACGACCCCGCCCGGGCCCGCGCCTGGCTCGACGCCGAACAGCACAACCTGCTCGCCGTCCTCGACCAGGCGATCCAGCTCGGCGCGCATCGGATGCTGTGGCGGCTGATCGAGGTGCTGCGCGCGTTCATGAACG
Source organism: Nonomuraea sp. NPDC049725 (assembly GCF_040674795.1). Classification (NCBI taxonomy): domain Bacteria; kingdom Bacillati; phylum Actinomycetota; class Actinomycetes; order Streptosporangiales; family Streptosporangiaceae; genus Nonomuraea; species Nonomuraea sp. NPDC049725. Next base: position 298,528 of record NZ_JBFANJ010000007.1, read on the forward strand.
GGCGCGTCCACCTGGAGGTGATCGTCTCCCTGGCCCGCGCCGGGCTGCGCGCCGCCGAACAGGCCGGCGACACCGCCGGGCAGGGCAGCATGCACCACACGCTGGGCAACGCCCGGCTCGTGCTCAACGACCCGCACGCCGCCATCGCCCACTACGAGCGCGCCTCGGCCCACTACGAGGACATCGGCTGGACGCCCGGCGTGCTCATGACGCTGACCAACCTGGCCACGGCGGGCACCAGCCGCGGCGACCTCGCCGGCAGCACCCGCCACTACGAGCGCGTCATCCGCGTCTGGGAGAAGCTCGAACCGTCGGCCAAACTGGCCGCCACCCTGGAGAACCACGCCCTCGCCCTGCTGTGGCAGGGACGGGCCGAAGAGGCGCTGGAGCAGCAGCGGCGCGCCATCGACCTGTTCCTGGCGCTCGGCGGCAGCCGGTCGTGGCGCGGGCGCGCGTACGCGATCCTGGGGGACGTGCACCTGGCGCTCGGCGACCTGGGCGCGGCCGAGGAGGCGTTCGGGGTGGCGCTCGGTGGCGAGCCGGAGTTCGGCTCGCGCTTCCGCGAGGCGGCGGCCTACGGCAGCGTCGCCATGACCCACTACCTGCGTGGCGACGTCGGCGCGGCCGTGGAGCACGCGCGCCGGGCCGTCGAGGCCACGCGCGGCAGGGGGGTCGCGGGCGAGCACGACGAGGCGCTGTCCACTCTGGCCTGGGTGGACGAGACCGCGGACCTCGACGCCAGGTGCGCGCTCCTGGAGCGGGTGGTCGCCTCCTACGCCGAGCGGGGGGCGCACCCGTACCCCAAGACCCGCGCCCACCTTCTGCTGGCGACGCTGCGGCAGCGCGCGGGGACCTCGGGGGAGGCCGCCCGGCGCGTCTCGGAGGCGCTCGCGCTCGCCCGCGCGCACGGGCTGCGGCGGCTGGAAGGGCAGGCGCTCACGGTGTCGGCCCGCCTCCCGGAGGGGGCGGCCGGCGACGCGCTGCGAGCCGCCGAGCTGCACCGGGAGCTCGGCCACCGGCTCGACGAGGCCGACGCCATGCTGGCGGCGGCCGCCTGCCTCGTCCGCGACGGCCGCCCCGGCCAGGCGGCCCCCCTGGCCGCCCGCGCCCGCACCCGCCTCCGCGCGCTCGGCGCCCGCCCTCCCTGGCTCCACCCCACCCCCGACCCGAGGGACGACGCCCCCGCCCTGGAGAGCGGCGGCCTCGACCTGGGGATGACCCCCTGACCCAGGGCCCACCACCCCGCCCTGTGACGGACGGCCCCCACCCCGGGAAGACGCCGCGCCTGCCCCGACAGGCCGGCACCCCCGCCGGAGGGGAGGGCACCCCGCTTCCCCGAGGAGGGCGGCGTGCCTTCCCCCTCGGGGAGCTCCGCTGGGGTGGGGGCGCGGCTCCCGCCTCCGGGCTCCCGCTCGGCAGGCGGGGTGCCCCCGCCGTAGGGCGCTTCCGCTGGGAGGGCGGGTGTCTCCCTGTCTTGGGGGTCGGGTGTCAGAGGGTGCGTTGGAGGACGGCTTCGAAGGTGGAGCGGAGTTCGGGGCCCGGGTCGACGCCGAGGTCGGCGGCGAGGCCGGCGCGGGTGCGTTCGTAGAGGTCGAGGGCTTCGGCCTGGCGGCCCAGGCGGTAGAAGGCGGTCATGAGGAGGGCCACCAGCCGTTCCCGGTGGGGGCCGGCGGCGACGGCGGTGCGGAGCGCGGCCACCACCCGTTCAGGCTCGCCGAGCCGCAGGCGGCGCCGGGCCAGGTCCTCGACGGCGGCCAGCCTGGCTTCCTCCAGGTCGATGGCGGCGGCCAGCCCCGGTTCGCCGAGGGCGGGGCCGCGCCACAGCGACAGCGCCTCGTCGAGCAGGTCGGCGCCGCGCCGGTCGCCGGCCTGGGCGGCCTCGGCCACGAGCCGGCGGAACCGCAGCGCGTCGACCCGTTCGGGTTCGACGCGCAGCACGTAGCCGGTCGGCGTCGTCTCCAGCAGCTCGTCGCCGAGCAGTTTGCGCAGCCGGTAGACGTGGCCCTGCACGGTGACGCGGGCGCTGTCGGGCGGGCTGCCGTCCCATACGGCGCCGATCAGCCGGTCCACGGCCACGGGCGTGCCGGGCGTCAGCAGCAGCGCGGCGAGCACGTACCGCCGTTTGCGCGGCCCCAGCTCCAGCCTCTGTCCCCCGTTCCAGGCGTCGATGGACCCGAGCAGGCGAAACTCCAGGAGATCCATCCGCCACAGCATGGCGGGGGCCGCTAAGGGCGGGCTAAGGATCGGCTAGGAGCTGCGACGCCAACGAAACGCCAAGCCCGCCTGCCAGGGTTTCCACCCGTTGTATCGCCTACATGATCGGGGAAGGAAGCAGTGAAGGCTTTCAAGAAGGCGGTCGCGGGGGCGGCGGTCGTCGCGGCGGGTTCGTTGCTGGTCGCGGCGCAGTTCACCACGGCCGCGGCGGCGCAGCCGGCGGCGGCCGTGGCCGCCGGGACCGCGGTGGCCGCGAAGGACCGGCTGGGCGCGGGGGAGTGGCTGCTGCCCGGGCAGTCGCTCACGTCGGGCGGCGGCCGGTTCAAGCTGGTCCAGCAGCGTGAGGGCAACCTGGTGTTCTACGACGGCACCAGGGCGCTGTGGAGCTCGCCCACGTCCGGCAACCGGGGTGCGCGCACCACCATGCAGAAGGAGGGGAACCTCGTCATCTACGACGCCGGGAACAAGCCGCTGTGGTCCACGCCCACGGCCGGGAACCCGGGCGCGTACCTGAAGCTGCCCGCGCAGAGCGGCAACCTGGTGATCTACTCGCGGGAGAGCACGCCGCTGTGGTCGTCGCACACGTACTTCGGCAAGCTGCCGTCGGGCCACGTGCTGCGGCCGGGGCAGTGGGTGCAGTCGGCCAACGGCCGCTACAAGCTGATCCAGCAGGACGAGGGCAACGCGGTGCTGTACGACGGCACGCGGAGCCTGTGGACGACGCCGACGGCCGGTCACCCGGGCGCCCGCTCGATCATGCAGCGGGAGGGCAACTGGGTGGTCGTCGGCCGTGACGACAAGGCTCTGTGGACGAGCCCGACGGCTGGCAACCCGGGCGCGTGGCTGTCGGTGAGCAACGACGGCCGGGTCATCGTCTACTCGAAGGACAACAAGCCGCTCTGGTCCAGCCGCCGATAGGCGTCCCGCTTCACCGCCAAGGCCCCCCGGTCGCGTACCGGGGGGCCTTGTGGGTGCGGAACCGATCGTTCCGTTCTGCTAATATGGGAATGTAGCGTTCCGTTCCAATCGAAGGGCTGAGCACATGACCGTCCTCGCTCCCCCCGCGCCCGTCGCCGTCGCACCGCCCCGGCGCTGGACCGGGCTGTTCGCGATCCTCGCGGCCGACCTGCTCAACCTGCTCGACGGCACCGTCGGCAACGTGGCCGCCCCCGCCATCCGCGCCGAGCTGGGCGGCTCGGCCGCCACCATGCAGTGGATCGTCGCCGGCTACACGCTCGCCATGGCCGTCGGGCTGCTCACCGGCGGGCGGCTCGGCGACATGTACGGACGCAAGCGGATGATGATGGTCGGGGTGACCGGGTTCGTCGTCGCCTCCCTGGCCTGCGGGCTGGCGTTCTCGCCCGCGACGATGATCGCCGCCCGGGTGCTGCAGGGGCTGTTCGGCGCGCTCATGGTGCCGCAGTCGTTCGGCCTCATCCGCGACCTGTTCGGCGAGCGGACCGGCAAGGCGTTCGCCCTGCTAGGGCCGGTGATCGGGCTGGCCACCATCCTCGGGCCCATCGTGTCCGGGCTGCTCGTAGAGGCGGGCGGCTGGCGGTCGGTGTTCCTGATCAACGTGCCGCTGGGCGCGTTCGCGCTGGCCGTGGGCTGGAAGGTGCTGCCCGCCGTGCCGCCCACCGCCCGGGGCGCCCGGCTCGACACCACCGGCGCGCTGCTGGCGGGCGCGGGGCTGACCATGCTCGTCGTGCCGCTCGTCCAGGGCCACGAGCTCGGCTGGCCGGCCTGGACGCTCGTCCTGCTGGCCGCCTCGGTGCCCACGCTCGCCCTGTTCGTCCTGCACCAGCTCCGCCGCCGGGGCCGCGCGCCGCTGGTCGACCTCGGCGTCTTCGCCCGGCGCTCCTACGCCTCCGGGGTCGCGTTCGTGGTCGCCTTCTTCGGCTCGATCACCGGGTTCTCGCTCGTGGTGGCGCTGTTCCTGCAGGTGGGGCTCCGCTACTCGCCGCTGGACGCCAGCCTGGCCATGTCCGGCTGGGCGGTGGGCGCCTTCCTCGGCTCCGCCTTCGGCGGCGCGCTGATGAACCGGCTCGGCCGCCGCATCCTGCACCTCGGCCTCGCCCTGATGACCACCGGCCTCGGCTGGCTGTACGCGGTCTTCACCGGCATCGGCGTCGCGCTCGACGGCTGGGACCTGACCGGGCCGCTGGTCGTGTACGGGATCGGCATGGGAATGATCTTCGTGCCGCTGTTCGACATCATCGTCGGCGGGCTGCGCGACCACGAGGTCGGCTCGGGGTCCGGCATGCTGTCGGCCTTCCAGCAGGTCGGCGCGTCGCTGGGGGTGGCGGTGCTCGGCACCGTGTTCTTCTCCACGGCCGGGGCGGCGGGCTTCGCCGAGGCGGCGGCCCGGGTGACGCTGCTGGCCGCCGGGGCCACGGCCGTCACGTTCTGCCTGGGCTTCCTGCTCCCGAAGCGGGCCCGCCTGGAGTAGATCACGCCGGTGGTGGGGCGGTGCTGGCGCGGACGACGAGCTCGTTGACCAGGTCGATGCGGCTGCTGGCGAGCTCCGCGCCGCGCGCCAGGTCGAGCAGCATCTGGGCGGCCATCCCCGACATGTCGCGCAACGGCTGGTTGACGGTGGTCAGCGGCGGATCGATCCATTCGGACATCGGCAGGTTGTCGTACCCGATCACCGACAGCTCCCGGGGCACGTCGAGCCCGAGCCGCCGGGCCGCGCGCAGGACGCCGAGCGCCTGCATGTCGGCCCCGGCGAAGATCGCGGTCGGGCGGTCCTGGCGGGACAGCAGCTCCATGCCGTGCTCGTAGCCGGCGTCGATGTAGAAGTTGCCGTAGCGGACCAGCTCGGGGTCGGCCTCCAGCCCGGCCTCCTCGTGCGCCGAGCGGAACCCGGCCACGCGCGCCCGGCTGCACAGCACGTCCTCGGGACCGGAGACGATCGCGATGCGCTCGTGGCCGAGCTCCAGCAGGTGGCGGGTGGCGAGCAGGCCGCCGTCCCAGTTGTTGGAGCCGACCGTCGGCACGGAGGCGGCGGTCGCGCTGTCGGTGTCGACGACGACGACCGGGATGCCCTGCCGCTGGAGCCGTTCCTGCTGGGCCGGGGTGGGCCCGGACAGCACGAACACCACGCCGAGCGGCCGGCGGGCGAGCACGGCGTTGAGCCATTCGGCGGGCGGCCGGTGCTTGCCGCCGAGCTGGGACAGCACCACCTCGGCCTTCGCCGTGGCGGCCACGGCCTCGACCCCGCGGATGATCTCGACGGCCCAGGCCGAGTCGAGCTCGTGGAAGACCAGGTCGAGCTGGCCCGAGCCGGACGGCCGGCGCCGGGTCCGGCGCCGGTACTGGTGGCGGGCGAGGCTCGCCTCGACGCGGGCCCGGGTCTCGGGCGCGACGTCGGGATGCCCGTTGAGGACCTTGGAGACCGTCGTCACGGAGACGCCGACCTCGCCGGCCACGGTGGCGATCGTCGCGGAGCGGGGAGTGGTCATCGCCCGGCATCCTATTTTTTCGGAAACTTTCGGGCAACCCCTGCCGTCAGGGGCCGCAACTTTCGGCCTGACAGCCCCGAACTATACGCATAACGGCAGATGACGCAACTCTTGACACACCACGACGAGGCCCTTAGGTTGCCGCAATTAACGGAATCCCCTCGAAAGTTTCGTATTCCGTCGGCCGAAGGGATGGCATGCCAACCGACACCGCCCCCGAACCTTGGCGCGATCCCCGGCTGTCCCCCGCGGACCGCGCCGAGGCGCTGATCCCGCTCATGACGCTGGAGGAGAAGGTCGCCCAGCTCGCCGGGGTGTGGGTGGGCGCCGACGCGTCGGGGGGTGGCGTCGCCCCGCACCAGGAGGACATGGCGGGCGTCGAGTGGAGCGAGGTCATCGCCCACGGCCTGGGCCAGCTCACCCGCCCGTTCGGCACCGCCCCGGTCGACCCGGTCGCCGGCGCCCGCTCGCTGGCCGTCTCCCAGGCCGAGATCGTGGCCGCCGGCCGGTTCGGCATCCCCGCCCAGGTGCACGAGGAGTGCCTGACCGGCTTCGCCGCCTGGCGCGCGACCGTCTATCCCGCCCCGCTGAGCTGGGGCGCGAGCTTCGACCCGGCGCTGATCGAGGAGATGGCCGGGCACATCGGCCGCTCCCTGCGCGCCGCCGGCGTCCACCAGGGCCTGGCTCCGGTGGTGGACGTGACCAGGGACTACCGCTGGGGCCGCACCGAGGAGACGATCGGCGAGGACCCCTACCTCGTCGGCACGCTCGGCGCCGCCTACGTGCGCGGCCTGGAGGGCGCCGGGATCGTCGCCACGCTCAAGCACTTCGCCGGGTACGCCTCCTCCCGGGGCGGGCGCAACCTGGCCCCCGTGCCGATGGGGCCGCGCGAGCTGGCCGACGTGGTGCTGCCGCCGTTCGAGATGGCGCTGCGCCTGGGCGGCCCCCGCTCGGTGATGAACTCCTACTCCGAGATCGACGGCCTGCCCGTGGCCGCCGACGAGAGCCTGCTCACCGGCCTGCTCCGCGACGCCTGGGGCTTCACCGGCACGGTCGTCGCCGACTACTTCGCGGTCCGGTTCCTGCAGAAGCTGCACGGCGTGGCCGCCGACGGGGGACAGGCCGCCGGGCTGGCCCTGCGCGCCGGGATCGACGTCGAGCTGCCCACCGTCGACACGTTCGGCGCCCCGCTGATCGACGCGGTCAAGGCGGGCACGGTGAGCGAGGCGCTGATCGACCGGGCGCTGCGCCGGGTGCTGGCGCAGAAGGCCGAGCTCGGCCTGCTCGACCCGGACTGGCGGCCCCTGCCGGACGACGTCGAGAACCTGCGCCTGGACGACGACCGGGGCCGCGACATCGCGCTGCGCCTGGCCCGCCAGGCGGTCGTGCTGCTCCGCAACGGCGGCGGCGTCCTCCCGCTGGCCCCTGGCGCGCGGGTCGCGCTGGTCGGGCCGGTGGCCGACGACCCGATGGCGATGCTCGGCTGCTACTCCTTCCCCCTGCACGTCGGCGGCCACCCGGAGCACGGCCTCGGGCTGGAGGTCCCGTCGCTGCGCCAGGCGCTCGACGCCCTCGTTCCCGGCGTCGCGTACGCGCGGGGCTGTGACGTCAGCGGCGACGACACCTCCGGCATCGCGGCGGCGGTCGCCGCCGCCGAGGCCGCCGACGTGTGCGTGCTCGCCGTCGGCGACCGGGCCGGGCTGTTCGGGCGCGGCACCTCAGGCGAGGGCTGCGACGCCGCCGACCTCCGCCTGCCCGGCGTGCAGTCCGAGCTGGTGCGCGCGGTGCTCGCCACCGGCACCCCCGTGGTCCTGGTGCTGCTGGCCGGCCGCCCGTACGCGCTCGGCCCCGGGACGGACGCCGCCGCGGCCGTCGTCTGCGGCTTCTTCCCCGGCCAGCTCGGCGGCCAGGCGCTGGCCGAGGTGCTCACCGGCGCGGTGAACCCGTCCGGACGGCTGCCCATCAGCGTCCCGCGCGACGACGGCGGGCTGCCCGCCACGTACCTGTCGCCGCCGCTCGGCCGCCGCAGCGAGGTGTCGTCGGTCGACCCGACGCCGGCGTTCCCGTTCGGGCACGGGCTCGGCTACAGCGCGTTCGAGTGGAGCGGGGCGCGGGTGGTCGGGCCGGACGTCTGGCCCGTGGACGGCGAGGCGACGGTCGAGATCACCGTGCGCAACACGGGGGAGCGGCCGGGCGCCGAGGTCGTCCAGCTCTACCTGCACGACCCCGTCGCCCAGACGACCAGGCCGGTGGTCCGCCTGCTCGGCTTCGCCCGGGTGCCGCTGGAACCGGGCGACGGCGCGGTGGTGACGTTCACCGTCCCGGCGGACCTGACCGCGTTCACCGGCGTGCGCGGCCGCCGCGTCGTCGAGCCCGGCGACGTCGAGCTGCGGTTCGGGCGCTCGGCGGGCGACCTGGTGGCGGCGCTGCCGCTGCGCCTCGACGGCCGGGAACGCGAGGTGGGGCACGACCGGAAGCTGCGGCCGGTGACGCGGATCGCGCCCGAGGAGCGGTCGTGAAACCCCAGGACCGCACCTGGCGCCGGGCGCTGCGCCGCGACTGGCAGCTCTACACGCTGGCGATCCTGCCGCTGCTGTTCTTCCTGATCTTCCGCTACGCGCCGATGCTCGGCAACGTCATCGCCTTCCGCAAGTTCCAGCCCGGCGGCAACCTCTTCGGCGAGGAGTGGGTCGGCCTCCGCTACGTCAACATGTTCCTGTCCGACCCGACGTTCTGGACGGTGTTCACCAACACGCTCGTGCTCGGCGGGCTGACGCTGCTGTTCTGCTTCCCGCTGCCGATCGTGCTGGCGCTGCTGCTGAACGAGATCCGCACCCGCAGGCTCAAGCGGTTCTTGCAGTCGGTGTCCTACCTGCCGCACTTCCTGTCGGTCGTCATCGTGGCCGCGCTCGTCATGCAGATGACGGCCGTCGACGGCCCGATCAACCAGGCGCTCAAGTCGCTCGGCGAGGAGCCCGTCACGTTCCTGCAGCAGCCCGAGTGGTTCCGGACGATCTACGTCTCGTCCGAGGTGTGGCAGACCGTCGGCTGGGGGACCATCCTCTACCTCGCCGCCCTGACCACCATCGACGAGCAGCTGTACGAGGCCGCCCGGATGGACGGCGCCGGCCGGTGGCGGCAGATCTGGCACGTGACGCTGCCGGGCATCCGGCCCACGGCGGTCACCCTGATGATCCTCAACCTCGGCACGTTCCTGGCCGTGGGCTTCGAGAAGATCCTGCTGCTCTACAACCCGCTGACGTACCCCACCGCCGACGTGATCTCCACGTACCTGTTCCGGATGGGCGTGCTGTCCAGCAACTTCAGCTACGCGGCCGCCATCGGCCTGTTCGAGGCGCTCATCGGCCTGGTGCTGGTCGTGTCGGCGAACGTGATCTCCCGCCGCACAGTAGGGACGAGCCTGTGGTGACAGTCGGCACGAGCCGGGGCTACCGGGTCTTCCAGGCGGTCAACGCCGTCGTCCTCACCGGCGTCGTGGCCGTCACGCTCTACCCGTTCTTCAACATCCTGGCCCGCTCGTTCAGCGAGGAGACGTACATCCGCGCGGGCGAGGTGAACCTGATCCCGCGCGGCTTCAACCTGACCACGTACGAGATCGTCGCCTCCGACCCGATGTTCTGGCGCAATTACGGCAACACCGTGTACTACACGGTCGTCGCCACGCTGGTCGCGATCGTGCTGACCACCTGTTACGCCTACGTGCTGTCGAAGAAGCACCTCAAGGGCCGCACGGCGCTCATCTGGATCGCCGTCTTCACCATGATCTTCTCCGGCGGCCTGATCCCGAACTACGTCCTGGTCACCAGCCTCGGCCTGCGCAACTCCGTGTGGGCCATTGCGCTGCCCAACGCGATCAGCGTCTTCAACCTGCTGGTGATGAAGGCGTTCTTCGAGAGCCTGCCGGACGACCTGGAGGAGGCGGCCGCCATCGACGGGCTCAACACCTACGGCATCCTGTGGCGGATCACGCTGCCGCTGTCGAAGGCGGTGGTGGCCACGATGGTGCTCTTCTACGCGGTCTCGTTCTGGAACTCGTGGTTCGCGGCGTTCCTCTACATGAACGAGTCGGAGCTGTTCCCCGTGACGGTCTACCTGCGCAACCTCATCGCCGGAGCCACGGGCGTGGAGAACGCCGGCGCCGTGGCCGGGGAGCTGACGCAGGCCGCCGCCAACATCCAGTCGGTGACCATCGTGCTCACCGTCCTCCCCATCCTGGCCATCTATCCCTTCGTGCAGCGCTACTTCGTCTCGGGCGTCATGCTCGGAGCCGTCAAGGGATAGGGGCCGCCGTCTCCCCACGGGAAAGGCAACCCCCCATGCACAGAGTTACCCGCCGCCAGGCGCTCCTCACGTTCGGCGCGCTCGCCCTGGCCGCCACCGCCTGCAGCGGCGAGGACCCGGCCGCGCCCGCCGCCGGGAAGCCGGGCCTGGGCAACAAGGCGGGCGCGATGCCCAAGTACGCCGTCGGCGACCAGTTCAAGGCCACCGTGCCGCTGACCTTCTCCGTCCTGTACAACAACCACCCGAACTACGCGCTCAAGAAGGACTGGCTGTTCTGGTCGGAGCTGGAGAAGCGCACCAGCGTGACGTTCGACCCGGTCACGGTGCCGCTCAGCGACTACGAGAAGAAGCGCAGCCTGCTCATCGGCGCGGGAGACGCCCCCCTCATCATCCCCAAGACCTACCCGCACCAGGAGGAGCCGTTCGTTGCCTCCGGCGCGATCCTGCCCGTCAGCGACTACGTCGACCTGATGCCGCACTTCCAGGACAAGGTCGCCAAGTGGAACATGAAGGCCGACCTGGACACCCTCCGCCAGGCCGACGGCCGCTTCTACCTGCTGCCCGGCCTGCACGAGAACATCTGGCTCGACTACTCGCTGGCCGTCAGGGCCGACATCCTCGACAAGCACGGGCTCCAGGTCCCGAAGACCTGGGACGAGTTCCACACGCTGCTCAAGGCCATCAAGCAGGAGTATCCGGACCTCTACCCGATGACCGACCGGTGGGGTGTCCCGACGCCGGGCGGCAACCTGCTCAACATCGTCGGCACCGCGTACGGCGCGCCCGGCGGCTGGGGCTACCAGCACGCCACCTGGGACGCCGCCGCGGGGAAGTTCGCCTTCACCGGCAGCATGCCGCAGTACAAGGCCGTGCTGGAGTACCTGAACAAGCTGGTGGCCGAGAAGCTGCTCGACCCCGAGTCGTTCACCCAGTCGGACGACGCCGCCATCCAGAAGATCGTCGGCGGCAAGTCGTTCGTCATCAGCACGAACGCGCAGACGCTGGTCAACGACTACCGGCCGCCGCTGAAGAAGTTCGACCCGGACGCCAAGCTCGTCAAGATCCCGACGCCCACGGGCCCGCTCGGCGACGTCAAGGCAGGCAACCGCCTGGAGAACGGCATCATGATCTCCAAGAAGGCGCTGGACAGCGAGAACTTCGTCGCCATGATGCAGTTCATCGACTGGCTCTGGTACTCCGACGCCGGCCAGGAGTTCGCCAAGTGGGGCGTCGAGGGCGTCACCTACACCAAGGCCGGCGAGGGCGAGTACGAGCTGAACGAGGACGTCGACTTCATCGGGCTCAACCCCGACGGCTCCAAGCACCTGCAGAAGGACTTCGGCTTCAGCAACGGCGTGTTCGCCTACGGCGGCCGGACGTCGCTGCTCCAGTCCACCTTCTCCGACGAGGAGAAGGAGTTCCAGGCCGTGATCAACGCCCGTCAGGCGCTCCCGGTGCCGCCGCCGCGCCCGTTCACCGACGAGGAGCGCGAGCAGGCGGCGCTGTGGGAGACCGCGCTGCGCGACCACGTCGACCAGAACACGCTCAAGTTCATCCTGGGCGACCGGCCGCTGTCGGAGTGGGACGCCTACGTCAAGGAGCTGGAGGCGAAGAGCTCCACCAGCTACATCAACCTGGTCAACACCGCCTACGAGCGGTTCAAGAAGGAACACGGCTGAGCGTGACGAGGATCCCGGCGACGGGCGGGCGGTTCGGCGAGGGGGTGCTCTCCCGGGCCGCCGCGCTCGTCTACACCCTGCTGACGGTCGAGCTGCTGTTCCTGGCCGGGGTCGTGCCCGGCCTTGCGGGGCTGACCCTGCTCGAGCGCGACCCCGGCAACGTCCCGCTGGCCGTCGCCTGCCTGCTGCCGGTGGGCCCGGCGCTGTCCGCCGCCGTCTACGCGCTGCGCCGCCGCTCCCGCGACCTCGCCGACCTGCGGCCCGCCGCCGCGTTCTGGCGCGGCTACCGGGCCAACGCGGGCGGCGTGCTGAGGATCTGGACGCCGTGGCTGGCCTGGCTGGCCGTCGCGGGCCTCACCCTGGCCAACTTCGGCGCCTCCGGCCTGCCCGGCTGGTGGGCGGCGCTCCTGGTCGTGGTCGCGGTCGCCGCCACCCTGTGGGCCGCCAACGCCCTGGTGATCACCTCCCTGTACGCGTTCCGCACCGCCGACGTGGCGCGGCTGGCGGCGTACTTCCTGGTGCGCGCGCCCGGCGCCACGCTCGGCAACCTGTGCCTGCTGGTGCTGGCGGGCGGCGTCACGCTGGTCGCCTCGGAGGCGGCGCTGGCGCTGCTCGCCTTCGCGGTGGCGGCGGCGCTGCTGCGCAACAGCCGGCCGATGATCGCCGAGATCGAGGAGAGGTTCACCCGCTGAAGCCGCAGGACGCCCAGCGGCGTCCCGGTCCTGCGCGAGGACTGACCCTCAGGGGATGCGCCGGCCGTGCGCGTCCGGCACCCCCGACTTGCGGAAGAAGTAGGCGTTGACCTGGTCGCGCCACTCCTCGGCGCAGCGGACCTGCTCGTCGAGGAGCTCGCGCACCCGGGCGTGCAGCGCCGGGTCCACCAGCCCGGCCGCCTCCGCCCACCGCTCCCGGTAACCGGCCGCCTCCCGCGCCCCGGCGAAGTGCGTGTCGTAGATGTGCTGGATCACCGTCGACCCGCTGCGCAGCACGTGCCCGTACGGGACGTGGTGGAAGAACAGCAGCAGTTCGTCGGGGCACCGGTCGAGCGACTCGTACATCCCCGCCCACGGCTCCGGGTACTGCCCGGCGAAGCCGGTGCCGGTGGCGCGGGTCCGGTCCACGCCCACGCCGTCACGGTCGGCGAAGTGGTACGTGCCCCACGGCGAGTACTCGTAGCCGTCGACCGACGGGCCGTAGTGGTCGCCCGGGTTGACCATGAACCCGACGCCGAGCGGGGCGGTGTATCGCTCGTACGTCCGCCACGAGCCGTCCATGATCGCGTGCAGCGTCTCCCGCAGCGCGGCCGGGGCCTGCGGGAACGTGAGCCCGATCCACTCGTCCAGGATCGCGGCCGGGTCCGCCCGGGGCGCCCACGCCAGCCTGCCGAACGCGTACAGGTTCGCCTGGGCGAGCGGGTGGCCGGTCCAGTACGGGTCGTCGCCCACGTTGGAGACCGCGACCAGCCCGCCCCCGGCGGCCACGTCCGCGACGTCGGCGAAGGCCAGCACCTCGCTCCACATCGGCGCGAGATAGCACACGTGCCGCTGCTGGCCGGTGTACTCCTGCGTGACCTGGAGCTCCACCGCCAGGCGGGTGCGCGGCATGGCGGTGATCACGGGGGAGACCGGCTCGCGCGGCTGGAAGTCCATCGGGCCGTGCTTGACCTGCACGATCGCGTTGTCCCTGAACTGCCCGTCGAGCGGCGCGAAGTGGTCGTGGGCGGCGCGGGCCCGGTCGGTGGAGCGGTCGCGCCAGTCCTGGCGGTGGTTGTAGACGAACGCGCGCCAGTGCACCACGCCGCCGAACGGGGCCAGCGCGTCGGCCAGCATGTTCGCGCCGTCCGCGTGGGTGCGCCCGTAGGCGAACGGGCCCGGCTGCCCCTCGGAGTCGGCCTTGACCACGTAACCGCCGAAGTCCGGGATCGCCTCGTACACGCGTGCGGTCGTGCCCGCCCACCAGGCGCGCACGTCCTCGTCCAAGGGGTCGGCGACCGGCAGCCCGCCCAGCGCGACGGGCGCGGCGAAGTTCACCGACAGGTGCACGCGGATGCCGTACGGGCGCAGCTCGCCGGCGATCGCGGCGACGTCGCCGAGCCGGTCGGTCAGCAGCCTGGCCTCGGCGGCGTGCACGTTCACGTTGTTGACGGCGATGGCGTTGACGCCGATCGCGGCCAGCAGCCGCCCGTAGGCGCGCACCCGGGCCAGGTCGCCGCGCGGGCCGCCGTCCCGCCAGAAGATCGAACCGCCCGCGTAGCCGCGCTCGACCTGGCCCATCACCGGGTGCACGGCGACGTTGTCCCAGTGGTCGAGCATCCTGCGGCGCAGCGCGGGCCGGTGGTGCTCGACCGGCCGGTCCGCGCCGAACGCCGCCTCGCCCAGCCGCACCACGTGGAACAGCCCGTACAGCAGCCCGGCCGGGTCGCCGGCGAGCACGGTGGTGACGCCGTCGCGGCGGCCGAGCGCGTACCCCTCCGGGCCGATCCCGTCGGAGGCGGGAGCCCCCGCCGCGGACGTCAGCGCGAGCACGAGATCGGTGGCATCGCCGTCGTGCACGCCGTCGTTCACGCTGCCGCCGAACCGGGCGCAGGCCGCCGCCACCTCGTCGTGCACGGTGGCGACGCCGTCGCCGCCCAGCACGCGGGTGCGGCGCGAGCCGATCGCCCGGAACGCCTCCGGAGGCAGCCACGCGGCGTGGACGTCGGCCAGGTCGGAAATGCTCACGGGGGTCCTCCGGCGGGAAAGCGCTTCCTCGCGCCAACCTACCGGAGACCGGCTTCTCCCGGCATTACCGCCCCAGGGTCAGCGGCAGCGTGCGCGGCCCCCGCACCTGGCCGGCCGCCCACGTCACCGCCTCCGGATCGGCCAGGCCGAACACCGGGATGCGCTCCAGCCACACCTCCAGCGCCACCCGCAGCTCCATCCGGGCCAGATGCGAGCCCACGCAGCGGTGGATGCCCAGCCCGAACGCGGCGTGCCGGTTCACCTGACGGTCGATGACGACCTCGCCCGCCCGCTCGAACTGCGCCGGGTCCCGGTTCGCCGCCGGGAACGACAGCAGGACCCAGTCGTCGGCCTTCATGTCGACGCCGTGCCAGTGCATGTCCTCCTTGACCAGCCGCGCCATCGTCACCGGCGCGTAGACGCGCAGCAGCTCCTCCATCGCCGTCGGCAGCAGCCCCGGCTCGGCCACCAGGCGCTCCCGGTCGGCCGGCGTCTTGGCCAGATGCCACAGCGAGGCGCCGATCGCGCTCCACGTCGTGTCGATCCCCGCGATGAGCAGCAGCGCCATCGTGCCCGCCACGTGCGAGGGGTCCAGCTTCTGGCCGTAGAGCTCGGCGTTGATCAGGTACGTCGTCAGGTCGTCACGCGGCCGGTCGACGTGATCGCGGATCTGCTCCAGCAGGTAGTCGAAGAGCTGCTGCATCCGCTCGATCCGCTCCTCCGGCGGATGGTTGACGCCTTCGAGCACGTTCTCGATGAACTCGCGGAACCTCGGCCCGTCCTCGGCCGGGAAGCCGAGCATGGCGGCGATCACCCGCATCGGGATGTGCTGGGCGTAGTCGCGGGCGGCGTCGACCACGTCGCGGCCCTCGAACTCGTCGATCAGCGCGTGGCACAGCGCCCGCGTCGAGTCCACCTGCTTGGCGACCGCCGTCTTGGTGAACGCCGGCAGCAGCAGCTTGCGCGCGTCGTGGTGGAAGGGCGGGTCGGAGGAGATGGGCGGCGAGCCGCCCATCGGCGCCAGCTCGCGCGGCGGCCGGAAGTTGCTCATGATGATCGACCGCGACGAGAACCGCTCGGTGTCGTACGCCACCGCCGCCACGTCCTCGTACCGCGTCGGCAGCCAGCCGCCGCCGAACCGCTCGGTGTGCGCGATCGGGCAGCGCTGCCGCAGGTCGTCCTGGATCGGGTACGGGTCGGCCGCCCACTCCGGTTCCAAGTGGGAGAAATCGGTCGCCCAGTCGGAGACCGGGCCGGTGATGATCTCGTTCCGGGTGCCCAGGGGTTCCTCCCCGTCGGTCTCCCGGAAATCACGGGTGAAGCGGTCGTCAACGGTCATCTCATGCCTCCTCGACGGCCTTCTCGGGGCAGTTGGCCATCGCCAGCCGCGCCTCCTGCTCCCGCCCCGGTGGCACCAGGCCGTCGCCGACCACCGTCCCGTAGCCTTCGCCGTCCTCGCCGAACAGTGCGGGCGCCAGGTCGTAGCACCGGCCGTGGCCCTGGCACCGTTCGGGGTTGATCTGGACTTTCACGGTGTCGCCTCCGTGGCTGAGGTGGATCCGGTACGGGTGATCGCGGCGACGAGACGGGTGAGCAGCGCGACCCACTCCTCGTCGTCCACCGCGTGCTGGTCGGGGGTGACCAGCGCGCTGCCCATCGCGAGCAGGAAGCAGAAGTGCGCCAGCGCGTCGGGGGAGACCGCGGGGTCGAGCTCGCCCGCGTCCTGCCCGGCGCGCACCAGCCGGGTGATCCAGTCGGCGCGCTCGCGCACGTAGTCGCGCATCGGCCCGGCCACGTCCTCGTCGCGCCGGGCGGCCACCAGCGCCTCGACGATCAGGTAGCCGAGCGCGTCCCGCCGCCGGGGCAGCCGCCGCCCGCTCGCCACCAGCAGGTCCGTGATCGGCTCGTCCGGGTGGGCGGCGAACAGGTCCGCCATCAGCGTCGGCCCGTGCGCCCGCAGCGCGGCCACCAGCAGCTCCGCCTTCGACCCGAAGTGCGCGTACAGCGCGCCGTTGCTCACGCCCGCGGCGGCGGCGATGTCGGCCACGCGCGTGCCGTCGTAGCCGCGCTCGGCGAACGCGTCGGCCGCCGCGCGCAGCAGCCGCTTCCGCGTCTCCGCGGCGGTGACGCCTGCGATACGCCCCATAGGAGAATTGAAAGAACATTCATTTGATTCGTCAAGGGTTGCGGGCCGGGCAACTGGAATGTCTGACGCGGCGCTTGGGGGCCTGGTCGTCAGTGGGCGCGGGGCGGGTCGAGGACTTCGGCGGTTCCCGCCCGTTCGTACCGGTGACCGGTCGGCATGGGACTCGCGTCGCCGGCGAGCAGCGTCTCGGCGACGGCCGTACGGGCATAGAGCACATATCTCCCCGTGCGGTGCGCGCTGGCCAACCCGGCCCTGCGGAGAGCGGTGAGGTGCTGGTTCGCGCCTGGTTCCGACAGGTCGAGGCGGGCGGCCAGTTCCCTGGTCGAGGCGGGCTGGTCGAGTTCGGCCAGCAGTCGGGTGCGGGTCCGGCCGAGCACGGCGGCCAGCGCCTGTGGCGGGTCGCTCTCGCGGTGCTCCCAGAGCGTCGCGACGCCGCGCGGGGGGTAGCGGATCGTGGGCTGCCAGGGCGGGGTCGTGATGGAGAAGACCCGCGGCCAGGTGAACACCGACGGCACGAGCAACAGTCCCAGGCCGCCCAGCGGGCGCACGCCTTCGCAGACCGTCTTGGGCAGGCGCAGTGTCTCTCCCTCCCACGTCACGGCGGGGTCGAGGTCGCTGAGCATGCGCCGCAGGCCGCCCTCGGCCAGCAACCTGGCGCGGTAGAGCACATCGCCTTCGAGCAGGGCCCGTACGCGCGGCCAGTAGGGCGCGATGGCCGCTTCCCAGTAGCCGCGGATCTCCTCGGCCAGCCGTTCGAGGCCACCCACGGGGTCGGCGTAGAGCTCTTGGAGTGCTCGGGTGCGTGGACCGTCCCAGACGTCGAGGCCCTCCTGGACCAGGGATGCCATCGCCGTCATCCCGGCCAGCTCGACCTCCAGGTCGGGCACGGCGGTCGAGGGCGGCGGGCAGACGAAGCCGACGATCGAGACCGTCGGCACCGGCACCAGGTCGGACAGCAGCCGCCAGTCGACATCGGCGAGCCGCCGCCGCACCCGTTCGGCCCAGGGCTTGAGCACGGCATGCGCGGCCGGATTCTTCGCCACCCGCACGCTGGCGACGACCTCCCACAGAGGAGAAACCGCGAAACGGACATTGGCCGCATCCTGTGCGGTGAACGTCAGCTCAAGGCCCATCCGATTCGTCCTCTGCTTAATCAATGGCGCTCGGACGGACGATTCCATCATCTAGGTGCTATGACAACTGTCGCCGGGCCTCCGCTCCTGCATGACCCCTCCTTCAGAAATTTCTACCTGGCGTCGGCGGTCAGCCAGTTCGGCACCCAGGTCGGCTACGTGGCGATGCCCCTGCTCGCGGTGATCGCCCTTAACGCGGGGCCCGGTGAAGTGGGACTGCTCAGCGCCCTCACCACCATCACCGTGCTCGTGCTCGGCCTGCCCGCCGGAGCATGGGTGGACCGGGTCAGGCGCCGCCCGGTGATGATCGCGACGGACCTGGTTCGCGCCGTGCTCCTGCTGTCGGTAACGGTCACGTGGTGGCTGGACGCTCTCACGATGACCCAGCTGTACGGCGTCGCCATCGCGACGGGAATCGGCACGCTCTTCTTCGACGTCGCCTCGCAGAGCACGGTCCCGCACCTGGTCGGCCGCGACCGGCTCACCGCCGCGAACTCGGTGCTCGTCGGCACGAACGCGGCGATGGACGTGGGGGGCAGAAGCTCCGCCGGAGTGTTGGTGGCTCTCGCGGGCGCGCCGGTGGCGATCGTGCTCGACGCGCTCACCTACCTGTGGTCGGCCGTGTGGCTGCGCCGGATCAGCAAGCCCGAACCCGCGCCCGCCCCCGTACCCGGCGAGCGACTCGGACGGCAGATCGGCGAGGGGGTGCGATTCCTCTTCGGCAACCGGGTCCTCATCGCCATCGCGGCGCAAGGCGGCATGACGAACCTCGCCTTCCCGCTCTGCTCGACGCTGCTGCCCGTGCTGCTCGTCGACGAGCTCGGGCAGCCCGCCTGGGTGCTCGGGGCATACCTTGCCATCGGCGGGCTCGGTGTGCTGGCCGGTTCCTCGACGGCTCACCTGATCGGCCGGCGGTTCGGCCGCGGGCGTGCCGTGTGGATCGTCGGCATGACCACTGCGCCGTTCGCGCTTCTGGTGCCGTTCGTCGGCTGGAGCGTCTGGATCTCGGCGGCCGCATGGAGCATCCTGTGCTTCCGGACAGGGGTGAACAACGTGCTGCTCGTCAGCTTCCGGCAGGAAGTCACACCCGACCCGATGCTCGGCCGGATGAACGCCACCATGCGCCTGATCCTTATCGGTGCGGTCGGCGTCGGTGGTCTGCTGGCGGGCCTTCTCGGCGAGGTCTGGGGCATCGGGACGGCAATGTGGACGGGCGCAGCGATCATGGCGCTCAGCTGGATACCGATCTGGTTCAGCCCCCTCCGCCACGAGGTCTGACGCAGGCCGCCATCGTCATGACCACCTGGAGTGTCTTCGCCGCGCCGACCATCCCTCCGGCCCCATCCTGCAGTTGGTATGCACTCGGGGCCCGATCCGGCGCCGTTTCGCTTCGTATACTTCTGAACCCTGCCACCGCGACGTCGTCGGCCCTCGTTCGCGCACCAGCCCCCGTTCACGTCATCGGTGGCGCGGGCCGCCATTCCGACGCGAAGGGACGCTGATGTCCGGTAAGGATGGGAAAGCCTGGCGGGACCCCGACGAGATCGCTCGCCGGGTGCGGGACGGAAGCCTCACCAGACGCCATCTGCTCGCGATGTTCGGTGTGTCCGCGGCGTCGGCGGCCTTCGCCTCGGCCGCGGGGACGGCAGCCGCGGCCACGCGCCGCTACGACTACGTGATCGTGGGAGCCGGCTCGGCCGGGTGCACGCTGGCCGCGCGGCTGTTATCGGACTCGCGGGCGAGCGTGCTGCTGATCGAGGCCGGCGGCACGAACGACCTGCCGGTGGTGCGGGACTTCACCAAGTCGGCCCTGGCGGCGGCCCCGAACTCGGGGCTCGTCTGGCCGTACCAGTCGGTTCCGCAGCGGGAGCTGCTGCACGCGCGGCAGTCGTTCGTGTGCGGGAAGCTAGAAGGCGGTAGCAGCTCGGTGAACGGGATGGTGTGGGTCCTCGGCAACCCGGCCGACTACGACAGCTGGGCCGCCCAGGGCGCCACCGGCTGGGACTACGCGAGCGTGCGGCCCTCGCTGGAGGCGCTGTCCGGGCCCATCGAGCCGTCGGACGAGCTGACGCGGCGCAACCTGCTCTCCCAGGCCACGGTGGCAGCGGCCGTCGACCTCGGCTACACGTTCAACCCCGACTACAACGGCGCCACCCAGTTCGGCGTCTCCTACACGCGGCTCAACGTGGTGGACAAGATCCGCCAGGACGCGTTCACCTCGTTCCTGGTCCCGTACCTCACCGACCCGCGCCTGACGATCATGACGGACGCGGAGGTCGCGCGGCTGACGTTCGACCGCCGCGACGCGATCGACGGGGTCGTCATCCACGCCGGTCGCCGCCGGTTCACCGTCCGGGCCGAGCGGGAGGTGATCCTCAGCACGGGCACGGTCAACACGCCTCGCCTGCTCCAGTTGTCCGGCATCGGCGCGGCGCGGGACCTGCGACGGCTCGGCATCCCGGTCGTCGCCGACCTGCCCGGCGTCGGCGCCAACCTGCACGACCACCTGATCTCGGTGGCGTTGAAGAGGCTCCGCACCCCCGAGCCCGCGACGCATCTCACCTCGATGGACGTCAGCCTCTTCACCGGCAGCGGCCGGGTGCCTGGGACGCCGGCGTACCAGGGGCAGGTCTACTACATCGGCGAGGGCGGGTATCCGCCCTTCTCCGCGTTCTCGCAGGCGGTCGGCATGATCAACCTGCACCCCACCAGCCGGGGGTACGTCAGGCTGCGGTCGGCCGATCCCGCCGTGCCGCCGATCATCCAGCCGAACTTCCTGCGCACCGGAGAGGATCTCGAGGCGCAGCTCGACGGCTACCGGCTGGCCATCGAGCTGGTCAACGCGAAGGGACTGCGCGACTGGGTCATCGACGACGACGCCATCCCCGGCCCTGACGTCAACACCCGCAAGGAGCTGATCCGAGCGGTGCGCACCTATTCGCAGGCCGACTTCCACGCGGTCGGCACCTGCCGGATGGGCACGGACGCGCACGCCGTCGTGGACCCCCACCTGCGCGTACGCGGCGTCAGGGGGCTGCGGCTGGCCAGCGCCGCGATCATGCCCAGCATCACCTCCGGCAACACCAACGCCCCGTCGATGATGATCGGCGACCGGTGCGGACGGCTGATCCTGGGCGGCGCCTGACCACGCGGGTCACTCCGGGCAGTCGCGGGGGCCGACGCTCTGCCCGGCGCCGATGATGGTGACCTGGGCGGGGTGGTCCCGTTCCGGGGCGGTGATCGTGCACACGATCTGGTCGACCGCCAGCGGCGACAGCTCACCGGCCGGAGCCGACAGGGTCACCACCAGGTGGCCGGCCGTCACGGGGGTGACCGAGAACGGGCCGGCCCCGGCCGGGATGTCGGTGGTGAAGCCGTTCGCCCGTTCCCCGGCGGTGGGGCCGACGGCCAGCAGCGCCAGGATGTCCGCCCGGAACCACGGGCGGCTGTCGTCGGACCGCTTCACCGGGCTGGGCCGGCCGTTCTTGACCAGGTAGAGGGTGAGCGTCGTGTGCGTGGCGACGCCACCGCTCGGCGGGGCGCCGACGGAGATGGGGTCGCTGGGCCGCACGCCGCAGCCGGCGACGGCGACGAGCGCCGCCACGCCCAGGGCGAGCCCGAGACGGCCGGGTCCGGCTCTCACGCGGGACCTCCCGATTCGAGGTGCCCGTCCGGATCGTCCATCCGGCGCGGCAGGTGGAGCGTGAACACGGCGCCGCCGTCCGGGGCGTTGGCGACGGTGAGATCGCCCCGGTGCAGCCGCGCGTTCTCCCGCGCGATGGCCAGGCCGAGACCGCTGCCCTCGGACCTGGCCCGGGCCGCGCTGGCCTTGTAGAACCGGTCGAACACGTGCGGCAGCACCGCCTCGTCCAGCCCCGGCCCGTGGTCGCGCACCTCCAGGACGATCTCCTCCGCGCCGGCGGACAGCCGTACCGACACGGGCGGCTCGCCGTGCCGCAGGGCGTTGCCGACCAGGTTGGCCAGGACGACGTCCACCCGGCGCGGGTCCAGCCGCGCGCTCACCCCGGCGGGCAGCTCGGTGCGTACGGACTCCGACCAGCCACGGGCGTGCAGGGTCGCGCGCACCAGCTCGGCCACGTCGACCTCGTTCAGCGCGAGCGCCGCGACGCCGGAGTCGAACCTGCTGATCTCGATGAGGTCGTTCACCAGCCCGGTCAGGCTGAGCGTCTCCTGGCTGACCAGCCGCGCGGCGCGCCCGGCGGTCTCGGGCAGCTCGGCCGCCTCCTCGTCGAGGACGTCGGCGACCGCCGCGAGCGCGGCCAGCGGGGTGCGCAGCTCGTGGGACACGTCCGCCACGAACCGGCGCGCGTCGGCCTCCATCTCGCGCAGCTGCTCGACGTGCCGCTCCAGCTCCGCGGCCGTCTCGTTGAACGTACGCGCCACGTCCGCCAGCTCGTCGGAGCCGCGGACCGCGATCCTGGTCCGCAGATCGCCCTCGCCGAGCAGGCGGGCCGCCCGGCCCAGCTCGCGCACCGGGCGCAGCACGCCACGGGTGGCCAGCGACGCGAGGACGACCGAGAGCACCAGCGCCGCCCCGCCGGCGAGCCACGCCCGCGCGGCGAGGCTGTCGATGCTGAGCTGCTCGGGAGCCAGGCTGCGCGCGGTGTAGACCTCGATGCCCGACACCTGCGCCGTCCGGCCCGGCTCGGCGATCAGCAACGGCGCGCCGATGAGCAGGATAGGGTGGCCCCTCCACACCACGCGCTGCCACGCCATCTCGCCGCGCGCCACCGTCCCCCGCAGCCCCGCCGGGATCAGCTCCGGGTCCAGGACCGGCGTGTCCTCGCGCCGCAGCCGGGGGCCCGGCGCCGCGAGCAGCGTCGAGTGCGCGTCGCGGTAGACGGCGACCGCGAGGCCGCCCCCGTCGGCCATGACGCGGGCGATCTCGTCGAGGTCGGCCTGGCCCGGCGTCGCGGTCCGCAACGGGAAGAGGGTCGCCAGGCGTCCCCGCGTCGCCTCCACCGTGGCATCCTGGGCCCGCTGGAGGATCGAGGTGCGGGCCTCGACGTACATCGCACCGGCCACCGCCGCCGCCGTGACCACGCACAACAGGGCGAACGCGTACAGCAGCCGGGTCCGCAGCCCCAGACTCGGCCGGGACTCCACCAACCGGCTCACACCGGCCCGAACCGGTACCCGAACCCACGCACCGTCTGCACGTAGACCGGCGCCGCCGAGTCGTCCTCGATCTTCGCGCGCAACCGCTGCACGCACGCGTCCACCAGCCGCGAATCGCCGAAGTAGCCGTGCTCCCACACCGACTCCAGCAACTGCTGGCGGCTGTGCACCCGGCCCGGCGTGCCCGAGAGCTCCAGCAGCAGGCGCAGCTCGGTCGGCGCGAGGCTGACCGGCTCGCCGCGCCTGGTGACCACCAGCCCGGCCCGGTCGATGACCAGGTCCCCGTGCCGCTCCAGCTCCGCCTGGTCCCGGCCGATCCGCCGCAGCACCGCGCGCATGCGGGCCTCCAGCACCCTCGGCTGCACCGGCTTGACCACGTAGTCGTCGGCGCCCGCCTCCAGCCCCGCCACCACGTCCATGTCGTCACCGCGCGCCGTCAGCATGATGATCGGCGTCTCACCGGCCACCCGGATACGACGGCACACCTCGAAGCCATCCATGCCGGGCAGCATCAGGTCGAGCACCACCACGTCCGGGACGTCCGTACGCAGCCGCTCCAGCCCCTGCTCCCCGGACTCCACCGCGCGCACCCGGTGGCCGTGCCGGGTCAGGGCCAGCTCCAGCCCCTCCCGCACAGCCGGGTCATCCTCGATCAACAACACTCGCGACACGCTGCCGAGCATCTCAGCACGCTCCGTAACTCACCCGCCGGCCGACCCCGTCCACTGTCGACCGGCCGTGTCCGCGCCCCGTGCGCGCCGTGTCATCGTTGTGTCACGATCCCGCCCCGGCTCGCCCTCGGGCGCCACGGGCGCGCCGCCGTCGACGAACCATGACATACGGCTGACGACGCGCGCACATCCCCCGCCAATCGTAGTTCGTCATGAGCGAACCACACATCCTCCCGCCCCGGCCCCGCGACCGGCTGTACGCCGTGGTCACGCTGGTGCTCGCCGCGCTCCTGCTGCCCGTGGCCTTCGCCCGCCACCCCGGCCGCGCCCGCGAGCTCGCCTGCGGCTGGGCGCTGCGGCTGCGCTTCCCCGCCGAGGACCTCACCGGCCTCACCGACGGCGCCAAGGCCGCCTTCACCGCGGCGCGCACCGACGCCCTCTGGCGCCACGGCCAGCTCATCGGCCTCACCTCCGGCTACCGCGACCCCGCCGCCCAGCAACGGCTGTTCGACGACGAGGTACGCCGCTCCGGCTCCCCGGCCTCCGCCCGGATGCTCGTCCTGCCGCCGGCCGAATCGCGCCACGTCAAGGGCACCGCCCTGGACGTACGCCCCTACGAAGGCGCCCGCTGGCTGGAGGACCACGGCCCCCGCTACGCCCTCTACCGCATGTACGACAACGAGTGGTGGCACTTCGAACACCACCCCGCCGGCCCCCCACCCCGCCGCCCCCACCCCAACTGGCACCCCCTCCCCGCACCCGAGAACCACGCCTAGCTCTGGCGCTCGCCGGGCGTGTCACCGGCGTCGTGATCACGCAGGCGCACCTCGGCCGGCCCGTGCTGGGGGCGGTCGTGCGCGGGTGATCGTGCAATAGCGTGGGTGGGGAGCAGGAGGGACGTGGCATGGGGGCTGCCCGGAGGGTGGACGTGGCGGGGTTGCCCGAGGAGCTCGTGGCGCTCATCGACGGGCTCGAACCCGGTGAGGAGCTGGTCGTCACGCGGGACGGCGGGTCGATCGCGACGATCTCCAGCACCGTGGACGTGGTGCAGGGGGCCGTCGTCGGGCGCGGGACGCCGGACGAGGGGCACGGGCAGGGGCCGGCGAGCTACGAGGGCGTGACCGTGGTGGCGACCGCGATGGAGTTGTCCACCGCGGCCAGGGTGGCGCTGGCCGCGCAGCTCGGGGCCGACTACGTGGTGCTCGACATGCACGCGGCTCCCGTGACGGCCGACGTGCTGCTGGTGCCGGCGGGCAGTCCGCAGTTGATCGGGGCGTTGCGGTCGGCGTTCCCGAAGGCGCGCGTGGTCGTCACCGAGATCGAGGACGACGAGCTCGGGGTGCGGTACGACGGCCCGGTCCGCCGGTTGCTCGACGCCGGGGCCGACGCGTACCTGCCTCCCGCGTCCGTCCCGAACCTGGCCAGGCAGCTCGACCACGCGCTGAACCACGGGCGGGAGCTCGCGGGCGGGACCGCCGCGCCCCTGCAGCTAGCGGCGGCGGCGGAAGCGCCGGACCAGGCTCACCGCGACGACGAGGGCGACCAGCACGCCGAGCAGGACCCATGACGCCCGCCCGAGCAGCCGTTCCAGGTGGGCGGCGGAGGCGCCCGCGAACGCGCCCAGGCTGACGTACACCGCCGACCACAGCAGCGATCCGGCGAGCGAGGCGGGCAGGAAGCGCCCGTAACGCACCTGGGCGGCGCCCGCGGCGGCCGGGGTGAGCGTGCGCACCACGGGGATCAGCCGGGTGACGAACACCGCCGCCGCGCCGTACCTGAGCAGCGCCGTCGTGGCGCGGTCCCAGTGCCGTACGCCGAGCCGCCGCACCACCCGCAGCTCCCGCATCCGCACGCCGTAGCGGCGGCCGAGCAGGTAGCCGACGTGGTCACCCGCGGTCACGCCGAGGGCGACGACGAGGAGCATCACGACGTACCGTACGGGCGTGCCCGCGGCGGCCCCCAGCAGCAGCACGCCCGTCTCCCCTGGCACGATCGACCCGAGGCCCAGGCCGGATTCGGCGAACGCCATGGCCCCGGCCACGACCCCCACCACCGGGAACGGCAGATCGCTGATCGCCTGGACGACATCCGTGATCAGATCCACCGTGCGCCGCCCCCGTACATGTTCGTGAACCACCATGATCCCGGCTTCCCGGGACTGATGGCGCCAATCGCCGCCCGGGACGGCCTCGTCACCTCACAGTCAGTAGTTGAGTCATCGCTGTAAGTGAACAATGGCGGGGTCCCACCCGTTCGAGAACAGGAATCCAGACCATGCGACGCATCACCACAGCCCTCGCCGCCCTGGCCGCCGCCGGAGCGGTCCTGGCCCCGCTCACGCCCGCCCACGCCGCCGACGGCGTGCTCATCATCAACGACCACCCGTACTTCAACCCCAGCGGCTGCTACTCGAGCGACCGGTGGCCGCTGTCCGTCGCCAACCACACCAACGGGCTCGCGTACGTCTTCAGCTCGCCCGACTGCACCGGCGAGCTGCTCGAACTGGTCGAGCCGGGCGCCTCGACCGTCTCGGAGTTCGGCACGAGCGTGTACATCGACTGACCGAGCCCAGGGCCTGGGCTCGGCGTTCAGCGGCCGGTGCCGAGCTCGTCCAGGTAGCCCGCCACCGGGCCGAGGGTGAGCACGCCGCTGCCCGCCCCGGCCAGCTCTCCGGCGGCGGGCGCGAGCTCGCGGCGCAGGCGGGCCATGACGGCGCGGTCGCCGAGCGCGACGGCGGCGCGGGCCGCCAGGCACAGGCGCGCCTCGCGCATCAGGTCGTGGGGCGATTCGGGCAGGCCGCGCAGCGCCGCCGCGGCCTCCTCGCGCCGGCCGGCGTCCAGCAGGATCAGCGGGCGGACCCACGGCTCGTACGGGCCGTAGTCGCGGCCACGCCAGTTCCCCGCGTCCCCGTCCCGGCCGGTCGTCAGGCGCAGTGCCAGCAGGGCGAGCGGCAGCAGGCCCTCCTCCATGCCGGGCATGCCGCTCCCGGCCAGCCGGGCCTGCGCGTCCCGGTAGGCGGCCGCTGCCTTCTCCGGCCGTCCCGCCAGCGCGTGCCGCAGCCCCGCGTACCAGGCGGTGAACACCCCCACCAGCGGCAGCTCGTACCGGCTCGCGAGCGCGTCGGCGGCCTCGGCGTGCGCGTCGGCGGCGGCCAGGTCGCCCAGCGCGGCGCGCGCCTGGAGCTGGACGAGCCGCCCCAGCACCTCGAACGTCACCAGCTCGCCCCCGGCTGCCAGCTCGACCAGTTCGGCCCCGATCCGCGCCCGTTCGCCCGCCAGCCCGGCACGTCCGAACGCGTGCATGAACCGGGCGTTGAGCGCGAGCGCCAGCGACGCCCGGTCCCCGGACGCGCGGGCGATCGCCTCCGCCTCGCGGGCCGCCCGCCGGCCGCGATCCGACGTCGTGCCGCGCAGCTCCAGCGCCAGCGCGCTCCACAGCCGGCCCACCACGTCCCGGGGAGCGGACGGGTCGCCGGAGAGCGCGGCCAGCGTGCGCTCGGCGGCGGCGGCGATCCGGGCGGACAGGCGCTCGTCGTCGTTGCGCGTCCAGACGGCCGGCACGCCGAAGGCCGTGATCACGGCCGCCGTCAGGTCCGCGTCGCCGAGGCTCTCCGCCGTGTCCACCGCCTCCGCCCGCAGACGCCGCGCCTCCTCCATCCGTCCCGTCACGGCCAGCGCCCGCCCCAGCCCGAGATCCGCCTCCAGCCGATCCCGTACGGCGTCGCCGCCCGTGTGTGTGATCACCTGGCGCCAGAGCCGGGCGGCCTCGTGCGGATTGGAACGACGTTCGGCCAGCTCGGCAGCCGCGCGGGCATAACGGGCGGCCCTGGGCGAGACAGTCCCGCCCGCGGCCAGGGTGAAATGGTGGGCGAGCGCCGCCACGTCGTCCGGATGCAGCCGCTCCACCGCCTCCCCGACCTCCGCGTGCCACCGGGCCCGGCGCAACGCCGACAGATCCCCGTACAGCGTGTCGCGCACCAGGATGTGCGTGAACCGCAGCCCGCCCCGCTCGGTCAGGAACCCCGCCCGCAGCGCCCGCTCCACCGCGTCCAGCATCGGCCCCTCGCCCGCCAGCTCGGCCAGCACCTCCGGGTCCACGTCCCGCCCCGCGACCGCCGCCTGCATCAGCACGGTCCGCGTCTCCTCGGGCAGTTGCGCCAGGCGGTGCCGGATCACGTCCCGCACCCCCGCCGGGACCGCCTCCAGCCCCGCCTCGCCCTCGGCCGCGAACAGCCGGGCCAGCTCCCGTACGAAGAACGGGTTGCCGCCGCTGCGCCGATGGATCAGCCGCACCACCGGCCCGGCCGGCTCCCGCCCGGTGACAGCCCCGGCCAGCTCGCCCGTCGCCGCCTCGGTCAGCCCGCCCAGGTAGACCCGCACGGGCTCGGTGCGCGCCAGCCTGGCCAGCGCCGAGGTCAGCTCCGGGCCGACCTCCGTGGTCCGGAACGTGCCCACGACCAGCACCGGGCCCACCTCCGGCGCGGTGGCGACGGCGGTCAGCAGGTCGAGCGTGTCGGCGTCGGCCCGGTGCAGGTCGTCCAGCACCACCAGCACCGGCCCCCCGGCCGCCGCCCCCGCGACCCGCGCCACGACCGCCCGATGCCGCCGGAACCTCACCACCGCCGGATCCGCGCCCCGCCCCCCGCCGTCCGGCCCGAGCCCGCCCGATCCGAGCCCGCCCGATCCGGGCCCGCCCGATCCGGTCCCGTCCGATCCGGGCCCGCTCGACCCCTCCGGTCCGGGCCCGTCCGGCTCGGGGGGCGGGGGCAGCGCGCCGGTGACCTGGGTCCACGGCGCGGCGACGGGCGCGCCCTCGTACTCGGGGCTGCGGCCCCACGCCGTCACCCAGCCGCGCGCCGCCAGCCGCGCCGCGACGGCCTCGGCCAGCGCCGTCTTGCCCGCTCCGGCCTCCCCGGACACCAGGACGACCCCCGGCCCGCCCCGCCCGGCCACCTGCCCGGCCGCCTCCTCCAGCCGCGCCAGGTCCCCCTCCCGCCCCACGAACACCCGGCCGCCCGCCGCCGGCTCGGGAGCCCGTACGGGGGCCGGGTCGTCCTGGGTGAGGTGGGGCGCCTGGGTGAGGATGTCGGACTCCAGGCGGCGCAGCCGGGGCCCCGGGTCCACGCCCAGCTCGGTCACCAGCGTCTCGCGGACCCGGCGCAGCGCGGCCAGCGCGTCGGCCTGCCGCCCCGACCGGTAGAGCGCCGTGGCGAGCAGGTGCCAGGCGTCCTCGCGCAACGGCCGGTCACCGGCGTGCGCCTCCAGGTCGGAGACCGCCTCGGCGGAACGCCCCAGCGCCAGCAGCGCCCGCGCCCGCCGCTCCACGGCCAGCGCCAGCAGCTCGTCCAGCCGGTGGATCTCCGAACGGGCCCACTCCTCCCCGGCGTTCTCGGCGTACGCGGGCCCGCGCCACAGCGCCAGCGCCCCGTCCAGGCAGGCCAGCGCCCGCTCCGCCTGCTCCCGGCCGCGCACCGGACCCGTGGGCGCCGGGCCCCCGGGCGGCACGGCCGGCCGCCCGTCGGCCAGCAGCCGCCCCGCCTCGCCGACGGCCGCCTCGAAGCGCCAGGCGTCCACCGCGTCGGCCGCCGCCCGCAGCGCGTAGCCCGGCGCCGTCGTCACCAGCAGCCGCGCGGGCTCACGCGGCGGCCGATCGGGCTCCAGCGCCCGCCGCAGATCGGACACGAACGTCCGCAGCGCCGAAACCGCCCCCTCGCCCGGCTCCTCCCACAGATCCTCGACGAGCCGGTCGACCGGCACCACCCGCCCACGGGCGACCAGGAGCCGCGCCAGCACCGCCCGGTGCCGGGGCCCCCTGAGCGAGATCGGCCCGTGCTCGCCCACCGCCTCCAACGGCCCGAGCACGCCGAACGCCACCGTGGTCACGCCCCCAATCTACGCAGCTCCGGCCCCCTGTCCCGACCCGCTGACCCGGTCCGCTGATCCAACACTGACCGGCTGCTGACCCCCGCCGGGCACGCTGGACCGCGTACCACTGGAAGCACCACCGAAAGGCCCTCATGAACCCCCGGATCAGCGGATTCGACCACCACCGCGTCACCGTCGCCGACGGCGTGACGCTGAACGCCGCCGTCGGCGGCTCCGGCAGCCCGATCGTGCTGCTGCACGGCTTCCCGCAGACGCACCTCATGTGGCGGCACGTCGCCGCCGACCTGGCCGCCGACCACACCGTCATCTGCCCCGACCTGCGCGGCTACGGCGCCAGCGACAAGCCCGGCGACCCGGACGGCACCGCGTACGCCAAGCGCACCATGGCCGCCGACATCGTCACGCTCGCCCGCGAACTGGGCCACGACCGGTTCGCCCTGGCGGGGCACGACCGGGGCGCCCTCGTCGCCGTACGCGCCGGGCTCGACCACCCGGACGCCGTCACCCACCTGGCGTCCCTAGACGTCCTGCCCACGCTCGACATGTGGGACGTCATGCGCGGCGCCGGCGCGGCCGTCGGCTGGCACCTCTACCTGATGGCCCAGCCGCCCGGCCTGCCCGAACAGCTCATCTCCGCCGGCGCGGACGCCTTCTTCGGCCACTTCCTCGACGTCTGGACCACCGACCCGGAGGCGATCCCGGCGGACGTACGGGCCGCGTACCTGAAGGCGTCGCGCGAGGCCGTGCCGTCGATCGTCGCCGACTACCGCGCGACGGCCGGCATCGACCTGGACCACGACCGGGCCGACCGCGCGGCCGGCAACCGCCTGCGCATGCCCGTCACCGTGCTCCAGCAGGACTGGGGCGCCGCCCTCGGCTACGACGCGGAGGCGCTGTGGCGGGCCTGGGCGCCCGACCTGGTCCACCGCACCGTCACCTGCGGCCACTTCATGGCCGAGGAGGCCCCCGCCGTCGTCGTCAAGGAGCTGCGCGCGCTCCTGGCCAGGTAGACGTGTCGGCCGGGCCGCCTACCATACGGCCATGACCACGCACGGATTCACGCTGACCGCCGAGGGCCCGTTCGACTTCGGCGCGTCACTGCGGTTCGTCGAGGACTGGCCGGCCACCGCCGCGCTGCCCTCCGACGGGCGGGCGCTGCGCTTCGCCTACTGCGCGGAGTCGGACTGGCGGCCGATCGGCGTGACCGTGACCGCCGCGCCCGGCGGGGTCGCCGTCGCCACCACGCGCCCGGCGGGGCCGGCGATCCGGGGCGAGGTGGCGCGGATCCTGTCGCTCGACGTCGACGGCACCGGCTTCGCCGAGCTCGGCGCGAGCGACCCGATCCTCGGCGACCTGCAACGGCGCAGCCCCGGCCTGCGCCCGGTGTGCTTCTGGAGCCCCTGGGAGGCGGCCTGCTGGGCGGTGATCGTCCAGCGTTCGTCCATGCTCATCACCTCGCGCATCAAGCAGCGCATCGCCGAGCGTCACGGCGCCCGCGTCACCGTCGACGGCACCGCCTACGCGGCCTTCCCGCCGCCGGTCTCGCTGCTCGACGCGGGCGGGCTGGGCCTGCCCGCGCAGAAGGAGGAGTGGCTGCGCGGCCTGGCCCGCGCCGCGCTCGACGGCGTGCTCACCACCGAGCACCTGCGCGCCCTCGACCCGCGCGACGCCCTGGCCGAGCTGCGCGCCCTCCCCGGGGTGGGCCCGTTCTCGGCCGGCCTCATCCTCATCCGCGGCGCGGGCGCCCCGGACGCCTTCCCGGGCGACGAGCCGAGCCTGTTCGCCATCCTCCGGGAGGCGTACGGGCTGCCGGAGGACGCCCCGGCCGCCGCCTACCGCAAGGTCGCCGACGCCTGGCGCCCGTACCGCTCCTGGGCGTCCTTCCTGTTCCGCGCCTCCACCTACGGCACCCCGGCCGACCAGCCGTCCTGACCGGGCACGGCCTGGTCAGGGGCAGGGTGGGGGTGTGGTGACGTGGAAGAACTCCAGGCGGATCGACGGGTCGTCGTGCAGGGCGATGGCGCGGGCCTGGGGGGTCGTCGCCCAGCAGGACGGCAGCAGGAAGTAGCGCTGGTCGGCCCGGATCAGCAGCCGCAGCCCGGCGTAGCGGTAGCGGAACTTGGCCGTCTCGTCCGGCAGGCGGGTCTCGGTGACGCCGGGGCCCTCCAGGTAGAGGCGGTGGGGCGTGTAGATGACCACGCCGGGCAGCAGCGCCGGGCTGTGGCGGAGCTGCTCCACCGCCCGGAGGCCGCGTAGCTGCGCGTACACGGCGACGGACCACAGCAGCAGGACGGCGAGCAGGGCGACGAAGATGGCCCGCCGGACGACGCGGACCCCGTGGGGTTCGACGGCGTAGCCGGGCGGGCGGGGGAGGCTCCGGGCGCGCAGGGAGGCGGCGTAGCCGAGCGCGAGCACGCCGAGCCCCAGGCAGGCGGGGGCGACCGGGGCTCTGACCTTGTACTCGACCCAGCCGGCCAGCCCGAGCACGCCGACGACGACGGCGGCGAAGCCGAGCACGTCCAGCACGATCACGAACCTGCGCATGGCGGCCGGCCGGGCGGCCAGGCGGCGGACGAGCACCGCGTGCGCCGGCAGCGCGACGAGGACGGCCAGCAGGAGCACGGCCAGCGGTTCGATGGTGGAGGCGACGCTGCGCAGCGCGTAGTCCTGGATCGACAGGCCGAGCACGCTCTGGTCGACGCCGAGGCTGGCGAAGAAGGTGTTCGTGCGCACTGAGCCGAAGTAGACCATGAGCGCGGCGACGATCGTGGTCGGCGTGACGATGTGGGCCAGGACGCTGCCCAGCCGCGCCAGGTCCTGACTCACGCCGGGGCCGGCGTCGTCCTCGTCGGGGTTCTCGCCGAGTTTCTTCACGTTTCTTCGGGGAGGGGTTCGGGTTCGGGCTCCGGTTCGGGCTCCGGCTCAGGTTCCGTCTCGGGGGCCGTGGGCGGGGTGGTCCCGCCGGTTTCCGTCGGCACGGGGTCGTGGGTGGGCTCCGAGGGGCGCTCCTCCTCGCCGGTGGGGGAGCCGGTGGGGGAGCCGATGGGGGCGCCGGTGCACGCGGGCAGCGCGCCGGGCTTCTCCGCGCAGGCCTCCTTCAGGTACGGGCCCGTGTCCCGGCCGAGCCCGGCGAGCCGGGCCAGGCTCTCCTGGGCCTTGGCCGGCTCGCCGACGGCCGTGTAGCTGACGAGCTGGGCGTGGTACATGAGCTCCAGGAACTGGGGCCGCGTGTCGGCGGGCAGCTCGGCGTCCAGCCGGTCCGCCGCGTCGAGGCTCTTGATCGCCTCCTCGTAGCGGCCCAGGCTGGCCTTGGCCGCCCCCGCGCACACCAGCGCGACGGCCACCGTGCTGGAGTCGCCGCCCAGGTTCGCGGGCCGCTGGTTCGCGTGCCGGTCCATGCGCCGCGCCGCGAGCTCGTACTGGCCGGACGCCAGCAGCTTCTGGCACTCGCGGCACACGGCCACGGTCGTGTCGGGCACGTCGCCGCCGCCGGTGGACGGCACGAGCTCGCCGTTCGGCTTGATGGCCGGTTTCGCCGACACGCGCGGTGACGGCGCGGAGTCCTGGGAGCCGCCGCAGCCGCCCGCCAGCGCCGCGCCGGCGGCGAGCGCGAGCGCCGTCAGGGCCGCTGACCAGGTTCTCCCCACGGCTCCGGTCATACCGTCGCAGCGTGCCCCGCTCCCATCCGGCGTGGGAAAAACCTGGCCAAATCCGCGCACCGGAGGTCACCGGACGGTGGCCAGCCACTCCTCGAACGTGGTCGGCGCGATGCGGGCGCCCTCGCCGGGCAGCAGCACCTCACCGGCCATCGACGTGCCGAAGAGGCCCGACCACGTCGGCACCAGCTTGACCTCGCGGCCGCGGGCCTGGTGGGTGCGCCGGGCCATGTCGACGAGGTCCTGCGTCTCGGGCCCGGCGAGGTCGGCGTGGCGGCCCAGTGGCGCGCCGGTGGCGATCTCGGCCAGGACGGCGGCCACGTCGGCGGGCGCGACCGGCTGCACGAGCAGCGGCGCGATCGTGGCCACGCCGTCCTGCTCGGTCCAGCCCGCGACCATCTCGGCGAAGTCGTGGAACTGGGTGGCCGGGACGATCGTCCACGGCACCGGCCCGGCGGCCACCAGGCGCTCCTGCTCCCGCTTGCCGGCGTAGTGGGCGTTGCCCTCGACGCGGTGGATGCCGGCGATCGAGAGCAGCACGTGGTGCCGGACGCCGGCCCGCGCCTCGGCGGCGAGCAGGTTGCCCGTGGTGGTGGTGAAGAACTCCACCGCCTCCTCGCGGCGGCCGGCCGGGCCGTTGGTGGCGTCGACGACGGCCTCGACGCCGGTGAGCGCCGCGTCGAGCCCGTCGCCGGTCATGAGGTCGACGCCGAGCGCGCGGCTGATGCGCACGACGTCGTGCCCGTCGCGTTCGAGGGCGGCGACGGTCAGGGATCCGATGTTGCCGGTGGCGCCGGCGACGGCGATCCGCATGATGATCTCTCCTTCTTCCCGTGGGGTCACGACCATATCTCGGACTAAATGGATCTGCAATATCCGCGATATGCTGGTGGCGTGAAGCTGCCCGTGAGCACCGAATGGCTGTTGCACTGCGCCACCACGCTGGCCCAGCTGGAGCCAGGCGCCACCGCGTCGGCGGCTCAGCTCGCCGACTACTACGATCTGCCCGCCCCCTACCTGGCCAAGCAGTTGCAGGCGCTGGTCCGGGCCGGGGTGCTGGCGGCGACGACCGGCCCGCGCGGCGGGTTCCGGCTGGCCCGCCCGGCCGCCGACATCACGCTGCTGCGGATCGTCGAGGCCGTCGACGGCGCGGCCTCGCCGTACGAATGCCGTGAGATCCGCCAGCAGGGGAGAGGCGCGCTGCCGCCGGAGGACTGCCGGGACGCCTGCGTGCTGGCCGCGAAGATGGCCGACGCGCACCGGGCCTGGCGCGACAGCCTGCGCGGGGTCACGCTGGCCGACATCCTCGGCGAGCTGCCCCCGACGGCCCCGGCGCGCACCCGCTCGCGCCTCATGGTGAAGTGAGGGGCCGCCGCTACAGGTGTAGCAATCGGCTGCTACAACTGTAGTCATGACGAAGGCCATCACGTGCACGCTGTGCGAGGCGATGTGCGGCCTGCTGATCACCACCTCCGGCGACCGCGTGACCGGCATCCGCGGCGACGCCGACGACCCCCTGTCGGCCGGGCACCTCTGCCCCAAGGCGCTCGCCCTCGCCGACCTGCGCGACGACCCCGACCGCCTGCGCGCCCCCGTACGCCGCACCGCCGACGGCTGGCAGGAGATCACCTGGGACGAGGCGTACGACCTCGTCGCCGGCGCGCTGGCCCGCATCCGCCGGCGGCACGGCGCCGACGCCGTCGCCACCTACCTGGGCAACCCCGTCACCCACAGCCTCGGCGGCATGACGCACGCGCCGCCGTTCGTCAACCTGCTCGGCAGCCGCAACCGCTTCACCGCCGGATCGGTCGACCAGCTTCCCCACCAGGTCGTCGCCCGGCTCCTGTACGGCCACCAGTGGCTGCTCCCGGTCCCCGACATCGACCGCACCGCGTACTTCCTGATCTTCGGCGCCAACCCCGCCGTCTCGAACGGCAGCCTGATGACCGCCCCCGGCATGACCCGCCGCATCCGCGCGCTGCGCGAGCGGGGCGGCACGGCCGTGCTGTTCGACCCGCGCCGGACCGAGACCGCCAGACTCGGCGTCGACCACCACTTCATCCGCCCCGGCACCGACGCCGCCCTCATCCTCGGCCTGCTCCGCGTCATCCTCACCGAAGGCGCCGCCACGCCCGCCGCGTACGTGGACGGGCTGGACGAGGTCCGCCACGCCGTCGAACCCTTCACCCCCGAACGGGTCGAGGCCGCGACCGGCGTCGAACCCGGCACCGTCCGGCGGATCGCCCTGGAGTTCGCCGCCGCGCCGGCCGCCGCCTGCTACGGCCGGATGGGCGTGTCCACGCAGCGGTACGGCACGCTGTGCCAGTGGGGCATCCAGCTCCTCAACATCGTCACCGGCAACCTCGACCGGCCCGGCGGCACCCTCCTCACCAGGCCCGCCGTGGACGCGATCGGACAGCTCGACCCCGGACGCCGGGGCCGCTGGCACAGCCGGGTGCGCGGGCTGCCCGAGTTCGGCGGCGAACTGCCGCTCGCCGCCCTCGCCGAGGAGATCCGCACCCCCGGCCCAGGCCAGGTCCGCGCCCTGCTCACCGTCGCCGGCAACCCCGTGCAGTCCGCCCCCGGCGGGCCCGCGCTCGACCAGGCGCTGGCCGGGCTGGAGTTCATGGCCGCCGTCGACTTCTACGTCAACGAGACCACCCGCCACGCCCACGTCATCCTGCCGCCCACGGAGCCCCTCGAACGCGACCACTACGACCTGGTCTTCCGCATGCTCGCCGTCCGCGACACCGCGCGCTACTCGGCCGCCGCCTTCCCCAAACCGCCCGGCGCCCGGCACGACTGGGAGATCTTCCGCGACCTCGCCCGCCGCTACCGCCGCCTCGTCCGCACCGGCCGGTGGCGCGACGCCCTCATGCTGCGGCTGCGCCCCGACCGGATCGTCGACCTCGCCCTGCGGACCGGCCCGTACCGGCTCTCACTGGCCCGGCTGCGCCGCCACCCGCACGGGATTGACCTCGGCCCGCTGCGCCCCGGCCTGCCCCGGCGGCTGCGCACCCCGCGCAAGCGGGTGCGCGCCGCCCCGCCGCCGCTCCTCGAAGCCGCCCGGCAGGCCGCCGCCGGCCTGCTCACCCCCGCCGAGCCCGGGACGCTGCTCCTCATCGGCCGCCGCCACCTGCGCGACAACAACTCGTGGATGCACAACTCGGCCCGGCTCACCAAGGGCCGCCCGCGCCACCACCTGCTGATGCACCCCGCCGACCTCGCCGCCCGCGGCCTCGCCGACGGCGCTCCGGTACGCGTCCGCTCGGCGACCGGCGAGGTGACCGTCGAGGTCGCCGCCAGCGACGACCTCATGCCCGGCACCGTCAGCCTGCCCCACGGCTACGGCCACGACCTGCCCGGCGTACGGCTGACCCGCGCCCGCCACCTGCCCGGCGCCCGCATCAACGCCCTCACCGACCCGGCCGCGCTCGACCAGCTCAGCGGCACCGCCGTGCTCAACGGCGTCCCCGTCACCGTGGAGCCCTGCCCATGACCCCCCGCAGCCGGCGGGCCGCCGACGCCGCCATCGAGGTCCTCGCCGACGAAGGCATGCGCGGCCTCACCCACCGCGCCGTCGACGCCCGCGCCGGGCTGCCGCCCGGCAGCACCAGCAGCTGCTTCCGCACCCGCCTCGCCCTGCTCGACGCGCTGCTGGCCCGCATGCTGGAGCTGGACGAGGCGTCGATCGTACGCCTGCCGCCCGACGCGTGGAGCAGCCGCGAACGGGTCGCCGCGACGCTGGCCGGGCTGCTCGCCCACTGGCTCGGACCGGCGCGGACCCGGACCCGGGCCCGCATGGAGCTCTACCTCGACGCCGCCCTCCACGCCGCCCTCCGCGCCCAGCTCGACGCTGCCAGCGCCCGCTTCCTCCACCTCGCCGCCACTGGCCTGCGCGCCGCCGGGGTGCCCGGCGCCGACGACGCGGCCCGCATGCTCGTCGCCCAGCTCGACGGCGTCCTCTTCGACGCCCTCGCCCGGCCCCTTCCGGTGGCCGCCCAACCCGCCTGGCTCGAGTACGCCGCCCGCACCATCGCCCACTCCATCCCCGACCCCACCCCATAACCGAGGCTGGGGCGCTCCCGCTCCTCCGAGTGCAGCCCGCACCCGCCCCGGCGTCCCTTCGGGCTTGCTACCGGGGTGGCCTGCCCGGGGGAGGCCGCTCCCGCTTGTACGGACGCGCGCCCGCGTCGGGACCGGGGTCCCCCTGGGGTGGCCGCCTTCCGGGGAGGCCGCTCCCGCTTGTACGGGCGCCCGCCCGCGCCGGGACCGGCGTCCTCCGGCCGGAGCTCGTCCCGGTTCGGGGGCCTCTGGTTTTTGGGAGGCCGCCCCATGCGGTGCGTCCCTTCCGGGGCGCGCTGGATGGGGCGCGGGGCCCCCGGACGCTCCGGTTCTGGGGTGGGGGCGTACCGCTCTCGGGGGTCAGAGGGTGTGGAGGAAGGATTCGAGGGTTTTGTTGTAGGCGTCCGGTTGTTCCAGGTTGGGGTAGTGGGCGGTGCCGGAGATGGTGTGGGTGCGGCCGTGGGGGACGGTGGTGGTGAGGCGGTCGGCCATGCCGAGGTGGTCGGGCGAGTCGAGGGAGCCGTTGATCGCCAGGACGGGGACGCGGACGGCCGGGAGCCGCTCCCAGGTGTCGTGGACCGGGACGAGGTGGTTCGGCTCGCCGGGGGCGTGTTTGGACATGGTCTCGCGGGCCATGCGGCGCAGGCGGGCGACCACGTCGGGGTCGAGGGTGTCGAGCGCGCGGTGCGGTCCGGCGGCGAAGAGCAGGTGTCCTTCGACGGAGGCGTCCAGGTCGCCGGCGGCCATGGCGGCCTGCCAGCCGGCCCAGGCCCGGGTGGTCCAGGGGTCGGTGAAGTACGGCTCGCTGGTCCCGGCTCCGGTGACGACGACGGCGCTGACGAGGTCGGGATGTTCGAGCGCGGTGTCGACGGCGGTGGCGGCGCCCATGGAGACGCCGACGAGGATCGCGGGCCCCGTGCCGAGGTGGCGTAGCAGGGCGGCGAGGTCGTCGGTGAGCCGGTAGGGCTCGGTGGCGTTGGGGGAGCGGCCGTGGCCGCGGGCGTCGGGGGCGATGACGCGGAAGTGCTCGGCGAAGGCGGGGATCTGGTCGTCCCACATGCGGTGGTGGAGAAACCCGCCGTGCAGGAGGACGAGGGGACGGCCGGTGCCGGATTCGGTCCAGAACAACTCACTCATGACAACCAAGGTGTCATCTTCCGCTCAACATGGCAACTAAGGTGTCATCATGAGCGAGAGTGGCGACGCGGTGACCGACCGGCTCACCGAGGTGTTCGACCTGGTGGGCCCGCTCTACCGGCGCGCCCAGCGCAAGGTGGAGCTGGACGCCCCCATCGAGGGGCTGTCGGTGGGCGTGCGGGCGGTGCTCAACATGCTGCGCGAGCACGGCCCCATGACCGTTCCCCAGATGGGCCGGGACCAGGCGTTGAGCCGCCAGTTCGTGCAGCGCATGACCAACGACGCGGCGGCGCGCGGGCTGGTCGAGTTCGTGCCGAACCCGGCGCACCGGAGGTCGTCGCTGATCCGGCTGACGGAGGCGGGCCGGGCCGCGATCACCGCCGTGTTCGACCGCGAGCGCGCCATGCTGCGGCAGATCGGCGGCGACCTGACCGAGGCCGAGATCGCCGCCTGCCTGCGCGTGCTGTCACGCCTCCTGCGCCACCTCGACGACGTGGACGTCGACTAGGGGGGACGTCGGCTTAGAACGCGTCGTCGTCGGCCGGCTCGGCGGTGGCGTCGTCCGGGTGGTCGGCGGCCGGCGCGCAGCCGAGGTCGCAGCCGCCGAACCGGTCCGCGTCGACCGGCGTGAACGGGGTCGCCGGCACGCCGCGCAGCGCGGCGGTCATCGTGTCCTTCCAGATGGGGCCGGGCAGCGAGGCGCCCTGAACCGACCCGTAGTAGCGTCCGCCGATGGTGACGCCCGTCAGCTTGTGGCGCTGGGAGCCGCGCGGGTCGCCGATGCTGACGGCCCCGGCCAGGTCCGGGGTGAACCCGGCGAACCAGGCGCTGGCGTACCCGTCGGTGGTGCCGGTCTTGCCGGCGGCCGGCCGGCCGATGCCGCCGACGCCGCTCATCGTGCCGTGCGTGAACACCCCGGACAGGATGTGCGCGGTGGCGTCGGCGACCCCGGCGTCGAGCACCCGCTCGCAGCGCGGCCGGAACGTGGTGGCCTTGCCGTCCCGGCCGACGACCTTGGTGATGGCCATGGGCGGGCAGTACGTGCCGCGCGCGGCGATGGCGGCGTAGGCGGTGGCCACGGTGACGGGGTCGCTCTCGTTGATGCCGAGCGTGAACGTCTCGAACTCCCGCAGTTCCTCGCCGTCCGCCCGCTTGATGCCGAGCGACCTGGCGGTCTGGACCGTCGGGCACAGGCCGACCCGCTCCTGCAGCTCCATGAAGAACGTGTTGACCGAGCCCCAGGTGCCGGTGGCGAGCGTCTTGAAGCCGGGCGACCCTTCGTCGTTGGTGACGGTCCACGACGGGTCGCCGACCTTGCGGCCCGCGCAGTCGGTGAACGAAGTGGCGGAGGGTGCGGTGTAGCCGGCGCCGGCGGTGATGCCGTCGTCGATCTTCATGCCCTGTTTGAGCGCCTCGATCAGCGTGAACGT
Organism: Nonomuraea sp. NPDC049725; assembly: GCF_040674795.1. Taxonomy (NCBI): domain Bacteria; kingdom Bacillati; phylum Actinomycetota; class Actinomycetes; order Streptosporangiales; family Streptosporangiaceae; genus Nonomuraea; species Nonomuraea sp. NPDC049725. Next base: position 338,169 of record NZ_JBFANJ010000007.1, read on the forward strand.
CTTGAACGTCGAGCCCGCCTGGAAGCCGATCAGCCCGCCGTGGTCCATGTCGGCCACCGCGTTGTAGGAGATCTCGTTCTTGCGCGCCGAGCCGCCGAAGGGCCGGCTGGCGGCCATCGCCCGGATCGCGCCGGTGCCCGGCTGGACCAGCGCCTCGGCGGCCAGCGCCCGGTCGGAGGCGTGGACGTGCTTCTTGATGGCGGCCTCGGCGGCCTTCTGGGCGGCGGGGTCGAGCGTGGTGTGGACCTTGAGCCCGCCCTGGCTGAAGGCGGCCTCGCGCTGCCGCCGGGTCTTGCCGAAGGCGGGGTCGGACAGCAGCTCGTGCCGGACGTATTCGCAGAAGTACGGGTAGCGGCTCTCCTGGCAGCCGTTGGGCTGTTTGACACCCTTGTAGCCGAGCTTGCGGGCCTTGGCGGCGGCGGCCTGCGCGGGGGTGATCCGGCCCAGCTCGGCCATCCGGTCGAGCACCACGTCACGCCGCTGCCGCAGCAGCTCGCGGGCCTTGGCGCCGCGGTCGGGCGAGGTCGCGTTGGGGTCCTGGACGGCACCGGCCAGGGTGGCGGCCTGGGCGAGGTCGAGCCGGGCGGCGGAGACGCCGAAGAAGCGCCTGGCCGCGGCTTCGACGCCGTTGGCGCCCGCGCCGAAGTAGGCGATGTTCAGATACTTCTCCAGGATCTGGTCCTTGGTGTACTTCTGCTCGACGGCCATGGCGTGGCGCAGTTCCTGCAGCTTGCGCGCGTAGCTGGCCTCCAGGGCCGCGTTCTTCTCCGCCTCGGTGCCGGCCGCGTTGAACAGCACCTGCTTGACGTACTGCTGGGTGATGGACGAGCCGCCCTGGCTGATGCCGCCGGAGGTGAGGTTCTTGACCAGCGCGCGGGCGGTGCCCTCGACGTCGATGGCGCCGTGCTCGTAGAAGCGGTCGTCCTCGATGGCGACGATGGCGGTGCGCATCACCTCGGCGATGCGCTCCAGCGGGACGACCTTGCGGTCCTGGGCGTAGAACTGGGCGATCCTGCGGCCTTCGGCGTCGTACACCGTGGTCTTCTCCGCCAGCGGCGGCTCCACCAGCTCCTCCGGGCGCAGGTTGAGCGCTTCGGTGCCCGCGACGAGCACCGCGCCCGAGCCGCCCACGGCGGGCAGGGCGAGCGCGGCGGCGACCAGCCCGGCGGCGGTGGCGGCGGCGGCCAGCCGGGCGACGCCGGACATGCGGGTACGGGAATGCGACCTGGACATGGCGGCCATGACAGCACAGGCATCCACAGACTGTCCAAGACCGATATCAATCGCCCTTTGATATCCAAACAGATATCAAGGCCGGTGCTGTCACATCGCGGGCCGCTGTCCCGTCCTCCCCGTGCTGTCCAACAGACGAGGAGGTCTTCATGAGGGTGTTGCTGGCCGGGGCGACCGGCGCGATCGGGGTGCCGCTGCTGTCGGCGCTGGCCGGAGCCGGGCACGAGGTGGTCGCCGTCATCCGCGATCCCGCCAAGCGGCGGCTCGTCACCGACGGCGGGGCGGTCGCCGTGATCGCCGACGTGCTCGACCGCGACGCGCTGCTGCGCGCCGTCGACGGGGTGTCGGCCGACGTGGTGATGCACCAGGCCACGGCGCTGCGCAACGCCTCGCGCAGGCTGACTCCCGACGACCCGACGATCGCCCTGCGCGGCCGGGGGACCGCCAACCTGCTCGACGCCGCGCGGGTGGTCGGCGCGCACCGGTTCGTCACCCAGTCGCTGATCACCGGCTACGGCTACCGCGACAACGGCGAGCGGCTGCTGACCGAGGAGGACGAGTTCGGCGTGCACGTCGGCACCGTCGCCGACCTGGTGACGGACTCCAGCGTGGCGACCGAGCGGCAGGTGTTCGCCGCCGAGGGCATCGAGGGCATCGCCCTGCGCTACGGCATGTTCTACGGCAAGAACGCCTTCAGCGACATGTTCGCCGACATGATGCGCAAGCGGGCGCCGGTGCTGCCGCGCGGCAGGACGGGCACCACGTCCTTCGTCCACGTGGCCGACGCCGCGGCGGCCGCGGTCGCGGCGATGGAACGCGGCAGGCCGGGGGAGGCGTACAACATCGTCGACGACGAGCCGATGAGCTGGCGCGACTTCCTGATGACGGTGGCGCGCACGCACGGCACCCCGCGCCCGGTCGTGACGCCGAGGTGGCTGCTCCGGCTGGCGGTGCCGTATCTGGGCTGCCTGCTGATCGACACCACGACGCGGGTCTCGCACGCCAAGGCCACCCGCGAGCTGGGCTGGGCTCCGGTGCACCGGAGCGTGCCCGAGGGGCTGAAGGCCCGCTGACGACCCGCCGGGGCGGCGCCGCCCCGGCGGTCTCAGAGGATCTCCACGTACCCTTCGCCGCCGTTGACCCGGATGCGCTGCCCGTCCTCGATCCGCCGGGTGGCGCCCTCCACGCCGACGACCGCGGGCAGCCCGTACTCGCGGGCCACCACGGCGCCGTGCGTCATGACCCCGCCGACCTCCATGACGACGCCCTTGACCGAGACGAACAGCGGCGACCAGCTCGGATCGGTGAACACGGTGACGAGGATGTCGCCGTCCTCCAGGTCGGCCTCGGCCATGCTGCGGATGACCCGCGCCCGGCCCTCCACGACGCCCGACGACACGGGGATGCCCGCCAGCGCCCCCTGCGGCAGCGAGCCCGGCTCGTACGCGCCGGAGATCACCTCGCCCTCCGACGTGATCACGCGCGGCGGGGTCAGCTTCTGGAACGTCTCGTGCTCCTCCCGCCGCCGCGTGATGAGCGAGTAGTCCAGCTCGCCGGTGTTGACCGCCTTCCTGAACTCCTCGATGGACAGGAAGTACACGTCCTCGGGCGCCTGGACGACCCCGCGCGCGGCGAGCTTGGCCGCCTCCTCCATGAGCGCCCGCTTGTAGACCTCGTAGCGCAGGAGCAGCGCGTGCTTGGAGTACTCGCGGTAGCCGATGAAGTGCCGGATCAGGCTCATCTTCTTGGCCGCCTTCTTCGCCTTGCCGGCGCCGCCGGGCAGCGCACGCAGGCGGGCGAGCAGGTCGGCCATCGTGCGCTCGGCGTCGGCGCGGCCCTGCTCCGCCTTGCGGAGGCGCTCCCCGGGCGGGAAGTTGCGGATGTTGCTGAGGATGAGCGGCACGAGCAGCGTCGGGTCCTCGCTCCACCGGGTCCTGGTCAGGTCGATGTCACCGGCGCAGTGCATCCCGTACGTGTCGAGGTAGCGGCGGATGGCGTCGGCGGCCTCGGCCCCGCCCTCCAGCCCGGTCAGGCCGTCGTAGAAGGTGTCGCGCCGGGCCGTCTCCAGGTAGCGCAGCACCTCGGGGTGGTCGCGGACGGCGTCGGCGACGTCGAGCAGGTCGAGCCCCATCGCGGCCACCACGTTGTGGTCGGCGGACTGGGCGACGGCGTCGGCGGCGTTCTTGACGCCCAGCCAGGACTCCATGTGCTTGTTGACCCAGTTCACCGACTGGATGCCGAGGAAGGCCGCCGCCACGCTGCGCGGGTCGAAGGTGAGCTCGGCGAGCACGTCGTGGTCGTCGACGATGCAGGCGAACAGCTCGTCGCCCGACTTCCCGGCGATCTCGCGCCGCAGCCGCGCCACGGTCGCCTCGGTGTGCGCGATCAGGTCGGGCACGACGCGCGGGTCGTCCTCGCGGGCGAGCTTGAGATACTGCTTGGCGATCGGCAGCACGCCGCCCTCGCCGAAGTCCAGCATCGAGGTCTTGCCGCGGGCCAGCCCGGCGACGAAGTCCTTGCGCGTGAGCACGGCCCGCAGGGCGTTGGCCATCAGCACGTCGACCTGGTCGAGGCTCTTGAGCGTGGCGGGCCTGGCCCAGGCCGAGGTGAGCTCCGCCGAGACGTCCTTGTAGAAGCGGTTGCCGGCCACGACGCCCGCCGTGCGGCCCAGCTTGTCGTGCAGCAGCGCGAAGAACGACAGGCCGAGGGGCGCGAAGGCGTCGGTCATCATCTGCCGGTGCCCGTAGGAGACGTACACGTGGTTCTTGTCGTCGCCGGCGGGCGGAACGGGGTAGAGCGTGGTGACGGGGCGGCTCTGCAGGACGTGGAACGCGCCGTCGTACAGCGCCCACTCGATGTCCTGGGGGCGGCCGAAGTGCGCCTCGATCTCCCGGCCGAGGCGCTCCAGCAGCAGGATCTGCTCGTCGCCGAGCTTCTGCGCGGACTGCCGGGCGGGCTCGACCGGGAGCTCCTCGGTGCCGCCGGACGGCAGCCCGCGCAGCTCCATCGTCTGCGTGGCGATCTTCCTGTCGATGATCCGCCCCGCCCTGACGCGGTAGTTGTCGGCGTTGACCAGCCCCGACACGAACGCCTCGCCGAGCCCGTACCCGGCGTCGATCGACACCACCCGGCGGTTGGCCGAGACCGGGTCGGCGGTGAACATGATGCCCGCCGCCTCGGGGAAGACCATCCGCTGCACGACCACCGACAGCCGGACCAGGCGGTGGCCGAAGCCGTTCTGGATGCGGTAGGCCACGGCCCGGTCGGTGAACAGCGACGCCCAGCAGCGCCGCACCGCGTCGACGATCGCCTCGGCGCCGCGCACGTTCAGGTAGGTGTCCTGCTGGCCGGCGAAGGAGCTGGAGGGCAGGTCCTCGGCGGTGGCGCTGGAGCGCACCGCGCAGGGCGCCTCGTCGCCGCCCATCCCGCCGAGGTGGCGGACGATGTCGTGCCGGATCTCCTCGGGCACGGTCAGGCCCTCGATGGCGGCGCGCAGCCGGGCGGCGGCGGCCGCGATGCCGGCCCGGTCGTCGGCCCGCAGCCCGGACAGCCCGTCGATCAGCGCGGCGACCGCCGGGTCTCGCTCGACGACCTGCTCGTACGCGCCGGTGGTGACGCAGAAGCCCGGCGGCACGCGGACCCCGCGGATCGCGGACAGCTCGCCCAGGTTGGCCCCCTTCCCGCCGACCAGGGGGAGGTGCGTCTTGTCGATGTCTTGGAACCCGAGTACGTAGGCACTCATGGCTGATCCCGTCTCTCATCCGATTTCAATACAGCACTGTACTGTATTGAAATCGGGACACGCCAACAGGGAAGGACGTCCCCATGACTGCCAAGATCTGCCTGGTGACCGGAGCCTCCTCGGGCATCGGCCACGCCACCGCGCTGGAGCTGCGCCGGGCCGGCCACATCGTGTACGGGGCCGCGCGCCGCGTCGACCGCATGGCCGGGCTGCGACAGGCCGGGGCCCACCCGCTGGCCATGGACGTCACCAGCGACGACGACCTGGCCCGCGTCGTGGCCGCCGTCCTGGACGAGCACGGCCGGATCGACGTGCTCGTCAACAACGCCGGGACCGGCCTGCACGGCGCCGTCGAGGACGTGCCCGTCGACCGCGCCCGCCGCCTGTTCGAGGTCAACCTCTTCGGCCCGGCCCGGCTCACCCAGCTCGTCCTGCCGCACATGCGCGAGCGCCGCTCAGGCACGATCGTCAACGTCTCCTCGATCGCCGGCGAGATCTCGCTGCCCCTCGTCGCCTGGTACCACGCCTCCAAGCACGCCCTGGAGACCTGGTCCGACTCGCTGCGCCAGGAATGCCTGCCGTTCGGCGTCCGCGTGGTGGTCGTGCAGCCGGGCATCATCCGCACCGAGTTCGAGGAGGACACGCCGCGCGAGCTGCGCGAGACCTCCGGCGGCGGGGCCTACGGCGCGCTCGCCGAGTCGATGGCCAGGCGCGCCGAGGGCAACACCAAGGGCTCCCCGCCCGCCGTGGTCGCCCGGGCCATCAGGACCGCGGCCGAATCGCCCCGGCCCAAGTCCCGCTACCCGGTCGGCTACCTGGCCAGGACGCTCCTGGCGATGCACCGGATCCTGCCTGACCGGGCGTTCGACGCCCTGGTCACGAAGGCGGGCTAGCCCGGCCATGAGACGACCCGGCCGGCCGCGCAGCAGGGAGGTGGACGCGGCGGTCCTGGCCGCTGCGCTCGACCTGCTCATCGAGCGCGGCGCCAGCCAGACCAGCATCGAGCAGATCGCCCAGCGCGCCGGAGTCACCCGCGCCACCGTCTACCGGCGCTTCCCCGGCAAGACGGCCCTGCTCATCCAGGCCATCGAGTCGGTGCACCACGACCACGGCCCGGGGGCGCTCGACTGGCCGGACATCGACCGCATGCTCGACAACTGGGCGGCCTACCTGAGCACCCCCCGCAACCGGCGCATGCTGCGACGGCTGTACGGGGCCGTGGACGACTACCCCGAGCTGCCGCGCGCGTACCGGAACTCCCACGGCGGGCGGCGCGCGGCGGCCGAGCACGCGGCGCTGCGCCGCTCGCGCGAGCGCGGCCAGCTCCCGCGCGAGAGCGACCCCGACACCGTCCAGCAGCTTCTCAACGGCGCGGTGCTGCACCACCTCGGCGCCTACCCCGACACCGAGAGCGCCGAGGCGGTCAAGGCGTACTTCGTGGCCATCCTGCGGCAGGCCGGATACCGCACGGATGTCACATCGGGCCGCCCGCCGCCGTCTGCTCACTGACGGACGACTGGGGGAGGGGCTGCGGTGATTCTCGCGCACGGGATCGGCGGGCGGTCGGATCTGCCGATCCCGCTCTGGCTGGCGCTGTACGCCGGGGCGGGGGCGGTGCTGATCGCGTTCTTCGCGGTGTCGGTGCTGCGGCCACGGCAGCGGCAGCGATCGGGCGGGGTGCCGCTGCCCCGGGCCGCGCAGCGGATCGCCGCCGCGCCCGCCGTCCGCGCGCTGCTCAGGGCGGCGGGCCTGGCGGCGCTCGCGCTGTTGCTGGCCACCGCCTGGTTCGGGGCCGCCGACCCGGCGCGCAACCCGGCGCCCGCCTGGTTCTACGTGTGGTTCTGGGTCGGCCTGATCCCGGTGTCGCTGCTGTTCGGGCCGCTCTGGCGGCTGGTGAACCCGGTGCGCGCGCTCGCCGCCGCCGTCCGACGGCTCCTGCCGGAGGCGGCGCGCCGCGAGCCGCCGTCCGGCCGCGCCGGCTCCCTGCCGGCGGTCGCCGGCATGGTCGCCTTCCTCTGGCTGGAACTGGCCTCCCCCGACCCCGGCTCGCCGCGCGCGGTGGCGCTCTTCGTGACCGGGTACGCGCTGGCGCACACGGTGGCCGGAGCCGTGTTCGGGCCGCGCTGGTTCGACCGGGCGGACTCCTTCGAGGTGTACGCCGGGCTGCTCGCCGCCCTGTCGCCGATCGGCAGGGACGAGGCCGGGCGGCTGGTGCTGCGGACGCCCCCGGCCGGGCTGCGCGCCGGTCGCGCCGACGCCGGGCAGACCGCGCTGGCGCTCGTGGTGCTGGGCGGCACCATGTACGACGGCTTCAGCAGGCTGCCGGTGTGGACCGGGATCACCGGCGTGCTCGGCGGCCCGGCCGCGACGCTGCTGACCACGGCCGCGCTCGGCGTCGTGATCGCGCTCAACCACCTGGCCTACCGCGACGCGCTCCGGATGACCAGGCCGTACGCCCGGCCGTCGGCGGGCGTGGCCGACGCGTTCACGCACTCGCTGGTGCCGGTCATGGTCGGCTATAGCGTCGCGCACTACTTCTCCTTCGCCGTCTTCGAGGGGCAGCGGGGCTGGCTGCTGGCCGGTGACCCGTTCGGCCTCGGCTGGGACCTGTTCGGCGCCGGGGACGCGGCCGTCGACTACACGGTGCTGGCGCCGTCGCTGATCGCCGCCGTCCAGGTGGGCGCGATCGTGCTCGGCCACATCGGCGGCGTGGTGTCCGCGCACGACCGGGCGCTGGAGGTGGTGCGCGCCGGGGAGCTGCGGACCGGCCAGTACCCGATGCTCACGCTCATGGTCGTCTACACCGGCCTCGGCATCACGCTGATGTCCGCGGGCTGAGCCGTGTCACACGCCGCCGGGGGCGCTCGTCCTATCACCAGATCAAGCACAGGAAAGGGACAAATCATGATGAACGGCTACAGCAGGCCGGCCAGGATCTTCGTCCAGGTGGCCGTCGTGGTCGGCGCGCTGACGATGCTGGTGTTCGGCGTGTGGATGCGCATCGACCCCGCGGGCTTCGCGGTCTTCGCCCAGTTCCCCAATCACGTGCACTTCCTGCACGACGCCGGGGTCTTCCAGATCGGCATCGGGCTGATGATGCTCTGCGCGCTGGTGTGGCACGACGTGCTCTCGATCGTGCTGGTCGGGTTCTTCGTCACCAACTCGCTGCACGCGGTGAACCACGCGGCCGACCTGGACCTCGGCGGCAGCCCGGACAACTGGTGGCAGCTCGGGCTCGTCTCGCTGCTGGCCCTGGCCGGCCTCGTGGTGCACCGCAGGCAGCTCAGCCGCCGGTCACGGGCTGACGCGTAGCCGGGTCAGCACCAGCCCGCCGCGGTGGAGCTCGACCTCGAAGACACCCGGGATGTCCGCGACGAGGCTCAGCGTCGAGGCCCGGCCGGGGACGAGCTCCGCCTCGCGGTCGTAGCCGTGCACGTGCAGCTCGTCGGCGGCGTCGGAGGTCACGACCAGCTCGACCGTGTCGCCGGTGCGGGCCTCGACCCGGTCCGGCCCGGTCACCAGCTCGCCGCCGGCCACGACGAACAGGTGCCGCCGCGCGGCGGCGCCCTCGGCCCCCTGCCCCCCGCCCTGCCCTCCGCCCTGGCCGCACGCCGCCGCCGTCGCCAGCAGGGCGACGGCGACGGCCGCGGCGCGGATCGCCCGCCTCACGCGCGGACCTCGCGCATCGCACGCAGCCCGGCCCGGCAGCTCGGGTACTCCGGCCGCCAGTCCAGCTCCCGCTTGGCCTTGTCGTTCGACAGCCGGATCCGGGTGCCCGCCATCAGCGCGTACATGTAGGGCGCCGGCCGCAGCAGCAGGCTCGGCACGGCGATCGGTGCGGGCGCGCCCGCCGCCTCCGCCAGGGCGGCGACGAACTCGGCGAACGGCAGCGGCGTGTCGTCCACCACGTTGTACGCCTGCCCGGCCCGACCCCGTTCGAGAGCGGCGACCGTGGCCGCCGCCGCGTCCGCGATGTGGATCGGCGAGGTCACCCCGGACGGCCTCGGCACCGGCAGCATCCGCCGCGACGCCAGCTCCATCAGCTTGCGCGTGCCCGCCTCCGGGCCGTAGAAGAGGCCGTAGCGCAGCGCGACCCCCTCGATGCCCGCCGTGCCGAACGTCAGCCGCTCGTTCGTCCGCATCGAGCGCATGTGCCGCTCGAAGGCGCCCCGGCCGGTCGGCGCGAACGGGTGCTCCTCGGTCAGCTTCGCCTCGCCGTGGTCCAGGTAGCCGTAGCCGAGGAAGAACGACTGCGTGACGAACCGGTGCGCGCCGACCAGCTCGGCCGCCCGCAGCAGGTTCGCCGTGCCCTGCTCGCGCAGGTCGTCGGTGGCGTGCAGGTCCCGGTGGCGCAGCGGCGTGCCGGTGATCGCGGTCGCCTGGTGGATCACCGCGTCGGCGCGGTGCCCGCGCAGCGCGTCCAGCAGCTTCCGCTCGTCCATCACGTCGACCACCCGCGTCTCGACGCCCGCCTCCTCCAGCAGGCGCGCCCGGCGGGACGAGCGGGTCAGGCCGAGCACCGAGTGACCGGCGGCGAGCAGCCTCGGCACGAGTTCGCCGCCGAGGGCGCCCGTCGCACCCGCGAGCACGACCTTCATTCCCCGTCTCCTTCTTGCTGGTGTGTCATCGAACACGTTCCTTCCCGCGGCCTCGGTGTTCCTGCCCGGCCGCTCTACGATCTGACGCCGGCGCGCCGGCGCCTGTGACACGGATTTCCGCGCGGGATGTCACAAGCCGGGCGGCGGGTTCGTCCCAACGAGGGAAGGCAAGCGACCAGGGGGAACAGTGACGGACGACATCACGGACGAGAGGGAAGCCGTCTTCGCCGCGAACCGCAACCTGCTGTTCGCGGCCGCGTACGACATCCTCGGCAGCGTCACCGACGCCGAGGACGTCGTGCAGGACGCGTGGCTGCGCTGGCAGGGGGCCGACCACGAGGCCATCGAGCACCCGCGCGCGTACCTGATGCGCATCGTCGTGCACCGGGCGGTCGACCAGCTCCGCAAGGCGCGCAGGATGCGCGAGGACTACATCGGCCCGTGGCTGCCCGAGCCGCTGTGGACCGACGAGAGCGCCGCCGAGCCGGTGGAGCGCAGCGGCGGCGTGGCGCTCGGCCTGCTGGTCGTGCTGGAGACGCTGTCGCCGCTGGAACGGGCCGCGTTCGTCCTCAGGGAGGCGTTCGCCTACGAGTACGACGAGATCGCCGGCATCCTCGGCCGGTCGCCCGCGGCGGTGCGGCAGCTCGTGCACCGGGCGCGCGGGCACGTGCACGCGCGGCGGCCCCGCTTCTCCGCCGACCAGCGCGAGGCCCAGGTCGCGGCCGAGCGGTTCGTGGCCGCGGCGGTCGGGGGCAGCATGACCGGCCTGCTCGACGTGCTGGCCCCCGAGGTCACGCTCTGGAACGACGGCGGCGGCCGGGCCCGCGCCGCGCTGCGGCCGGTGCACGGCGCGGCCAAGGTGGCCCGCCTGCTCGCCGCCGTCGGCCCCTACTACGCCGGCTACCAGGTGCGCTGGGCGGCGCCCGGCGGCACCCCGACCGCCCTGATCGTCGACGGCGACCGCCCCGTCGCGGTCGTCACCGTCGAGACCGACCCCGTGGACGGCCGGGTACGCGCCATCTACGGCATGGCGAACCCGGACAAGCTCGCCCACCTGTCGCAGCACAACTGACGAACGAGAGGACGCGCGCATGCCGAAGGTCCTGGAGGACTTCATCCCGTGGCCCCTGGGCACCGAGTGCCACGAGCTGCACATCCGGCAGCGGCCGGAGACCGTGTGGACCGCGCTGAACACGCTGACCCCCGCCGAGCTGCCGGGGGTGCGGCTGCTCATGGGCCTGCGCTCGCTCCCGGCGAACGGGCTGAACCAGGCGCCGACGATGCTCGGCACGATGCGCGGCCGCGGCTGGTTCGAGCTGGCCGGAGAGCCGCAGCGCTACATCGTGCTCGGTTCGATCAGCCAGTTCTGGCGGCTGCGGCCGGGCGAGCAGCGCCACACCTGCCCGCCCGGCAGCTTCCGCGACTACCACGCGCCCGGCTTCGCCAAGTCGGCGTCGATCTTCGAGGTGATCCCGACCGAGCACGGCACGCTGCTGCGCACCGAGACCCGGGTCACCGCCGACTCGCCGCGGACCCGGCGCAGGATGCTGGCCTACTGGCGGCTGATCCGCCCCTTCAGCGGGCTGATCCGCCGGATCATGCTGCGCGCCATCGCCAGGAAGGCCGCCGCGAGCGCCTGATCCTGTGGTGCCGTCCCCGGCGGCATCGGTAGGATCGGCGCCCCCGCCGCCTGAGGAGGTCCCCCGGTGAAGTGGCGTTCGCGGCTCGTCCCGCTGCTGGTGCTGGCCGGGACGGCGCTGTTCCTGTTCGACCAGGGCGCGCGGCGGGAGCCGGTGGTGCGGGAGGTCAGCGTGCTGGAGGGCACGGCGGCGGGCTACCGCTCCTACACCGACAGCGTCGGGCGCGGCAACCGGACCTCGACGGTCGTGGTGTTCGCGCTGACCCTCTCCGGTTATCCGGCCAACGTGACCTTCCGCCTGCTGCAGCCGCCGCCGGGCGGGGTGCCCGACGGCGCCGCCGTGCGCCTGGAGGTCCCCGCCGACGCCGCCGAGACGCTCGCCCGCGCCGCCCGCTTCCCCGACTCCGACTACCTGATCAAGGCGCTGGGGGCCTCGGTCGACGGCCGGCCGGTCTACTCCGCCGCCGGTGACGCCGAGCGGGCGAGCGGCGCGGCGACCGGCTTCAAGATCGCCTCGGCGGTCTTCGCGCTGCTCGCGCTGGCCTGGGGCCTCCTCCTGGTGCGGCGGTTCCGCAAGGCGGGCTGACCGGACGGCTCCTGCGCACGGCTCCCGGTTCGGGGTACGTTTCCGCCTGCGCCGATGAGTTTCGCCGCTCGCGGCGGTCTGCATCATCAGCATCGACCAGGAGGCGACCGCATGACCGAGCTCACGACACACACCCTGGAAGTGCCCGGGGCCGTCCTTCACTACGACATCCGCCCGGCCGACAGCGCCGACCCGATCCTGCTGCTGATCGGGTCGCCGATGGACGCAGCCGGCTTCGCGTCGCTGGCCGCGCGCTTCCCCGACCGCACGGTCGTCACGTACGACCCGCGCGGCGCCGGGCGGAGCGTGCGCACCGAGGGCGGCGAGTCGACGCCCGACCTGCACGCCGACGACCTGCACCGGCTCATCGACGCGATCGGCGGCGGGCCGGTCGACATCCTGGCCAGCAGCGGCGGCGCCGTCAACGCGCTGGCGCTGGTGGCCAAGCACCCCGAGCAGGTCCGCACGCTGGTGGCGCACGAGCCGCCCGCCGCCCAGGCCCTGCCCGACCGCGAGCAGGCGCTCGCGGCCATCGCCGACATCCGGCAGACCTACGAGCGCGACGGCTTCGGGCCCGCGATGGCCAAGTTCATCGGGATCACCAGCCTGACCGGCGAGATCCCCGCCGACTTCGCCGACCGGCCCATGCCCGACCCCGCCGCGTTCGGCATGCCGGCGGAGGACGACGGCTCGCGCGACGACGTGCTGTTCGCCCAGAACCTCATCTCCTGTACGCATTACGAGCACGACTACGAGGCGTTGCGCGCCGCCTCCACCAGGGTGGTCATCGCCGTGGGCGCCGAGTCGGAGGGCCAGATGGCCCGGCGCTCGGGCGAGGGCGTCGCCGCGCGGCTCGGCACCGAAGCGGTGATCTTCCCGAGCAACCACGGCGGTTTCATGGACGGCGAGTTCGGCATGAAAGGCGACCCCGACGGCTTCGCCGCCGCGCTGCGCAAGGTCCTGTCGGAGTAGCGCGGGTCAGCCGTGCGGCCGCATCGGCAGCGCGGTGAGCCTGCTGCCCTGGACGCCGCCGAAGTCCGTCTGCCGCAGCTCGGCGTACGGCACCGCGAGCCGCGCCCGGGGGAAGTCGGTGCGCAGGACCTCGACGAGCGCGCGCAGTTCGAGCCGGGCGAGCTGGGCGCCGGTGCAGTAGTGCGGGCCGGCGCCGAAGGTCAGGTCCGGCCCGATCGCCCGGCGCGGATCGAGGTTGATGCCCTGGATGTCGACGAGCACGGGGGAGCGGGCGGGCAGCCGCACCCCGGCCAGCTCGACCGGAGCCGAGGCGAACCGCCACAGCGTGAACGGCGCGGGCGCGTGCCTGCGCAGCGTCTCGTTGACGAAGTCCTCGGCCTGCGACGGCTCCGGGGCGACGTCGAGCGCGCGGGCCAGCAGGAAGCCGAGCGACGGATCGGTGGTGAGCTGACCGGCGAACACGAGCGTGAAGATCAGGTAGTGCACCTCCGGCTCGCTGAACTCGGGCACCCGCTCGCGCAGCTCGGCGGCCAGGCCGTCCCGGCCCTCGGCCAGCGCCGCGCCGGCCAGCTCCGCGAAGGCGGCCATCGCCGCCCCGACCTCCTCGGGGTCCGGGCTGTACATGCTCCGGCAGGCCGCCATCGCCTGGTCGACGCGCTCCAGCGGCACGCCGAGCACGTCGCAGACCACGGTGAGCGGGTAACGGGTGGCGAAGTCCGCCATCACGTCCACGGTCTCGCCCGTGGCGGCCAGCCGGGCCAGCAGGTCGCGGGCGTGCCCGGCGATCCGGTCCGCGTAGGCGGCCATGCGGCGCGCGGTGAAGAGCGGCGCGTGCGCCCGGCGCAGCCGTTCGTGCGCGGGCCCGTCGAGCGTGGTGAGCGACAGCTGCGCGGCGGCGGTGGGCTCCAGGCCCGCGGTGCGCGGGTCCCAGCTCTCCGGGGCCCAGGCCGGGTCCTTGACGATGTCGGGGTGGACGAGGACCTGGCGGGCCAGCGCCTCCTCGGTGACGATCCACGCCGGGCCGCCCGCGGGGGCGTCGGCCCGGACGATCGGGCCGGCGGCGCGCAGGGCGGCACGGGCCGGATGCGGCTCGCCGATCGCGCGGACGGTGACGGCGAACGGGTCCACGCCGGCGTACGGGGCTTCGGTCATCGGGATCTCCTCGGGGGTCATCGGGTCTGCTTGGGCAGGAGGAACATCAGCGCGGCAGCGCCCACGTAACAGAGGGCCTGCCAGGGCAGCACCGCGCTCATGGCCCCGGAGTACGCCGCGAGCCCGGGCGTCCCGCCCGCGGCCTCCAGGGCGTCGAAGAAGATCAGGCCGAGGACGGCGACGCCCACCGCGTTGCCGATCTGCGTCACGGTCGTGAGCACGCCGCCCGCGGCCCCGGCGTCACGGGCGGGCACCCCGGCGAGCACCACGTTGATCAGGCCGGGCGCGGTGAGGCCCAGCCCCAGGCCGCCCAGCAGCATCGGCGCGGCCAGCAGCCAGGCGGCCGGCTCGGCGCCGCCGCTGACGACCAGGTGGAGGACGACCTGGGAGGCGGCCAGCGTGAGCGACCCCGCCACCAGGGTGCCGCGGCCGGCCCGTACCCCGAGGCCCGAGGTGATGATCGAGCCGACCGCGTACGGCAGGATCACCAGCCCGGTCTCCAGCGCCGAGTAGCCGGCGCCCGACTGCAGGTAGAGCGAGAGCACGAGGAAGAACGACCCCAGCGCGCCGAAGAACAGCAGCGAGGCCGCCAGCCCGCCCGCGAACGCCCGCACGCGCAGCAGCGCCGGATCGAGAACCGGCTGCCCGCCGCGCTCGGCCAGCCGCCGCTGCCTGGCCAGGAACACCGCCGTCACCGGGACCGCGAGCGCCAGGATCACGTAGCTCCACCAGGGCCGGCCCCACTCGCGTCCCTGCACGAGAGGCAGGAGCAGGAGCACGGCGGCGCAGGCGGCGAGCGCCGCGCCCGGCAGGTCGAGCCGGACGCGGCCGGGCTCGCGCGAGTCGGGCAGGTGCCGGGCCCCGAGGGCGAGCCCGACGGCGGCGATCGGCACGTTCACCCAGAAGATCGCCCGCCAGCCGAGCCCGAACAGGTCGGCCTCGACCAGCACCCCGCCGAGCAGCGGCCCGGCGACCGAGGCCAGGCCCAGCACCGCGCCGTACGCGCCGAGCGCCCTGGCGCGGGCGGCGGGCTCGAACGAGGCCCGGATGACGCCGAACACCTGCGGGATCATCAGGCCGCCCGCCAGCCCCTGCGCGACCCGCGCGCCGACCAGGACGGCGGCGTCCGGCGCCAGCCCGCAGCCCGCCGAGGCCAGCGTGAACGCCGACAGCCCGGCGAGGAACACCCGGCGGCGCCCGTACGCGTCACCGGCGCGCCCCCCGGTGATCAGGCCGGCGCCCACGGCGAGCGTGTAGCCGGCGACCGTCCACTGGAGCGCGGCGTCACCCGCGCCCAGGTCGGCGGCGATCGCCGGGAGGGCGACGCTGACGATGGTGGCGTCAAGGAGCTCCATGAACGACGCGGTGAGGACCGCGGCCAGGACGAGAACCGCCGGCCGTCCCGTCAGGAGGGCGGTGGGTGGGGGAGTGGTCATAGCGCGTGGGTGCTCCTCGATCCGCTAGAATGGCTGCATAACGCAGTAGCTGCGCGACGCAGCTAATTTATAGCAGAACCTCTGCGCCACGCAGCAAACTGGAGGGCGGTCGGTGATGGACGAGGAACGGCAGGCGCTGGTCGCCGAGCTGGTCAAGAACGCGATCCCGGCCTGGGCCATCGCCGTCGTACGGCTCAACAAGGCCGTCGCCGACCGGCTCGGCGTGGCCGAGAGCGACGTCCAATGCCTGCACGTGCTCGACCGGCTCGGCCCCGCCACCCCCGGCGCCCTCGCCAAACAGGTCGGCCTCACCACCGGCTCGGCCTCCCGCATGATCGACCGCCTCGTCGCCGCCGGCTGCGTACGCCGCGTCGCCGACCCCGGCGACCGGCGGCGCGTGCTCATCGAACCCACCCCGGACGGCATCGCCCGCGTCAGCGCCGCCTACGCCGGGCTCATCACCCGCACCGAGCAGTCCCTGGCGCCCTTCGACGACCGCGCCCTGGAGGCCATCCTCGAGTTCGTCCGATCCGCCCACCGCGACACCACCGCCGAACTCCACCACCTCCCAACCCCCACCACCGACTAACCCCGCGCCTTCGGGGCCTCCGAGCCGCCCCGGACCTTCCAGGGCTTTGGGGGGTCCGGGGAATCCCGCGCGGCGGTGCCCCTTAGCGGTTGGGCCACGGGCGCCCGGGCTGTTGGAGCCGTCCGGGCCGTTGGGACACCACCGTGCCGCGTGCCACGAAGTGGTCTGAGCTGCCCGCTACGGCGGGGTGCGCGCGGGCCGGTGGTCTGGGCTGTCCGTGCGGGGTGCCGGGCCCGTGCGGGACGTTGGACCCGTACGAAGTGTTGGGTCGGTTCGGTTGGGCCGCCGCTCACCGCCCGTTTCCCCGAGGAAGGTCAGGGGTGGCGGGGGGTGGTGAGGGCGACGGTGGAGAGGGTGAGGGCGGCGAGGGCGGCGAGGGCGAGGGGT
Organism: Nonomuraea sp. NPDC049725; assembly: GCF_040674795.1. Lineage (NCBI taxonomy): Bacteria > Bacillati > Actinomycetota > Actinomycetes > Streptosporangiales > Streptosporangiaceae > Nonomuraea > Nonomuraea sp. NPDC049725. The sequence continues at coordinate 354,503 of NZ_JBFANJ010000007.1, forward strand.
GGGACGGGGGCGGAGGTGAGGGGGACGGCCACGGCGGTGGCGACGAGCAGGGCGGCGGCAATGAGGCGGCCCGTCGGGAGGGTGCCGAAGACGACGCGCTGGAACACGGCGTGCCCGGCGAGGAACAGGGCGGGGCCGCCGAGTATGGTGAGCGCGGCCCCGGCCGTGGTGTGGCCGAGCGGGTGGGCGATCGCGAGTTCGTCGCCCACGGCGGCGACGATGACGCCGGCGACGATGGGGATGTGGCTGTAGGTGTAGGCGGATCGTCCGAGCCGTCCGGTGTCGTCGGATTCGGCGACCTTCTCGGCGGCGGCGTCGGCGGTCCGGTCGAAGTACACCCACCACATCGCCACGCTGGTCAGGAAGGCGATCGCGAAGGCGGCGACGGTGGCGGCGGAGAGGTGGTCGTTCTCGGCCAGGGTGAGGCCGGTGATCAGCACCGATTCGCCGAGCGCGAGGATGACGAAGAGCTGGCAGCGTTCGGCCATGTGGCCGCCGTCGATGGACCATTCGGTGGTGGTCGCCCGGCCGAGCAGCGGCATCCGGTAGCCGTGCCAGGGGGCCGCGTACTCCACGAGCAGCGCCGCGATCCAGAGCGCGACCTGGGCGCCGCCTCCGGCGAGGGCGCCGCCGATCCACAGGGCGGCGCTGACCACGTGCCAGGCGAGGATGAGCCGGAACGTGTGGCCGATGGGCTCGCGCCGCGCGGCGACGGCCGCCACGGCGGCTCGCCCGACCTGGATGGTCACGTACGCGAGCGCGAACCACAGGGCCCGGGCGCCGAACGCCTGTGGCAGCGCCGCGGCCATGGCGAGTCCGGCGAGCATCATCCCGGCCATGGTGAGCCGCATGGCCGGGTGGTCGGGGTCGAGGTAGTTCGTGGTCCAGGTGGCGTACATCCAGGCCCACCACACGGCCAGCGTCAGCAGCAGAGTCTGTGCCGCGCCGGCCGCGTCGAGGTGCTCCAGGAGCAGGTGGGAGAGCTGGGTGATGGCGAACACGTACACGAGGTCGAAGAAGAGCTCGATGGGGACGACCTTCGCGGCGCGCACGCGCGATCTGAGGATCAATGCCGTAACCGTCCTCGGCCGAGGTCAACGATCATGAACGGCATTGTAATGGTGTAATCGTCAGTGATTTACCTCATACGGGATGATCTCGGCGAGAGCGGTGGCGCCGCCCATGCCGTAGTCGGCGCGCAGCCGGATGTAGCGGGCGGAGACGCCGGTCAGGTCGACGTCGTTGGGCGCGGTCATCATCGGCCATTCGACCCGCTTGACGTCGCGGAACGTCTCGCCGTCGTCGCTCACCTGGACGACGCCCCGGCGGACGGTGCCGTTCATGTCGTAGCGGAGCTTCGGCTGGAAGCGGACCGCCGACAGTTCGCGCACCCTGCCCAGGTCCACGGTGATGTGGTGGGGCTGTGGCGGCGGGCCGGGGTAGTAGGAGTGGAAGTCGGTGGTCAGGTTGCCGTCGACGGCCCGGGCGGGGTCGCCGGCGCCGGGCTTGTACGTGCTCGCCGTCGCGCTGAGCTCGGCCGGGGGCACCCGGGTGCCGGCCGGGACCTCGGGCCAGACGCCGGGCGCGTGCTCGGGCTCGTCGTGGACGACCGGCTGGTCGGGGCCGGTGCCCTTGCCCCGGATCACCACGTCGGTGATGACCGAGCTGTGGTCGGAGTAGAACGGGTACGGGTCGTCGAGCGGGCTGTCCTGGTGGCGGGGGAGCCGCCGGTCGTCGATGCGCGACCCGAGCACGCGTACGTCCTCGCCGCGCGTGAAGACGTAGTCGATGCGGGCGGGCGCGGACCGCCACCCGCTCAGCGAGCTCCAGGTGCGGCCGGGGTGGCGGCCGGCGTCGGGGTTGGCGTGGCGGAAGGTGTCGGTGAAGCCCGCGTCGGTGAACATCTTGGTGAGCGGCCACGGCAGCACCATGCCCGCGTGGCCGCGCGCGTTCTTGAACTGCTCGGTCCAGTCGAGGTGCGGCCAGGCGTTGAGGTCGCCGCCCATGAGCACGGGGGCGTCGTCGTCGCCGATGAAGGACGGCAGCGCCTTCTCCAGGATGGCCCTGCCCATGGCGACGCGGCGGAAGTTGTCGTTCTCGGCGAGCTGCTGGTCGGTCTTGGTCCTGGGCATGCCGTAGAGGTTCTGCACGGCGGCCTCGTGGCCGTCCCAGTTGGACGACAGCTCGTGCCAGGTCCACATGCTGAACGCGTGCACGTGCTTGCCGTTGGGCAGGCCGAGGCGGGCGCCGCCCAGGTTGAAGGAGGAGATCTCCTCGTCGGCGTAACGCGGGTAGACCTGCTGGATGTCCAGCTTCGTGTAGATCCACAGGTTGTCGCCGTTGACGCTGTAGTCCTCGGGCTGGGTGAGCCGGGCGGCGGTGTAGCGGTCGTCCTCGGCGCGTCCGGCGTTGAGCCCGTCGAGGATCTTCTCGCCGGACCCGTACGCCTCGACCACGAACAGGATGTCCGGGTTGACCTCGTTGAGGTATTCGATGAGCTGGGCGAGGTTCTGGCCCGTCTTCTCCTGGCCGTTGATGGTGCCGCCGACGTACAGGTTCCAGGCCATGAGCCGCAGCGGCGTGCCGGCCTTCTTCTCCGGCATGGAGGTGACGGAGACGTCGACGGTCACGTTCCCGGCGGGCAGGGGGAAGGGGCGGCTGCGGGCCTGGCCCTCGCGCGTGTAGATGGTGTCGCGGGCCCACACCTGCTCGCCGGTCCTGACGGTGGCGACGAACTCCTGCACGTGGTTCGGACGGCTCTTGCCGCTCGCCACGACCGTGCACGAGCTGCCGGGAGCCTGACCGTCACAGTCGAGGCGGTACGCGGCGGGCCTGGGGCCGGGGTCGGCCGAGGCCGGGCTGGGCACGGTCAGGGCGGCGAGGGCCAGGGCGGCCACCATCGGGGGGATCAACTTGCGCAAGGCACTTTCCTTCTGCGGTGTGCCGGGCGGAGCCGGCAGGGGGGATCAGGTGAGGCGTTGCGGGGCCGCGGGCCGGGAGATCGAGCCCTGCGGTGAGAAGAACCGGTCGTCCACGTGGTCCAGGGCCAGGCAGGCCGCGCCCAGCGAGACGCACTCCTCGCCGAGCGTCGAGGGCCGGATCTCGGGGACGCGCAGGCAGTGGGGTTCGAGGGCGCGGCGGAGCGCGGGCAGCAGGACGTCCGCCGAGCGGGAGAAGCCGCCGCCGAGGACGACCAGCTCGGGGTCCAGGGTCAGCACCATGGCGGCGGTGCCGAGCGCGAGCTGATCGGCGTAGGCGTCGACGGCGGCCAGGGCGGCGGGGTCGCCGGTGCGGGCGGAGGCGAAGACGAGCCCGGCGGCGTCCTCGGGGGCGGCGCCCGCGGCGGCGGGGGAGTTCTCCAGGTGGCCGGCCATCGTGCGCCAGCCGGTGATGTCCATGAGGCCGACCTCGCCGGTGGCGCCGCTGAAGCCGTGGTGCAGCAGGCCGTTGAGGATGAGCGCGGCCCCGGGCCGCCGGCCGGCGTGCAGGTAGACCAGGTCGCGGACGCCGGCCGCGACGCCCAGCCGCTGTTCGGCCAGGGCGGCGAGCTTGCTGTCGTTCTCGATGGTGATCGGGCACGACAGGCGGCGGCCGAGATGGCCGATGAGGTCGACGCCGGCCCAGTCGGGCAGTGCGGTGACGCGGGTGACCATGCCTTCCCGGTTGACGACGCCGATGCTCCCGGCGGCGACGCCCCACAGGTCGAGCGTGGTGAGGCCGCCGGCGACGAGCGCGGCGTCGATCGCCCTGTCGACGGCCTCCAGCCGCTCGTCGCGCGTGGTGGCGGGGGTCACGGCGACCCGGCCGCTGGCGACGGCCCGCCCGGCGAGGTCGGTGATGATGGCCAGGACCTTGTGCACCCCTATGTCGATGCCGAGCACGTGTCCCGCGTCGGCGCGGAAGCGGTAGCGCTTGGCGGGGCGGCCCATGCCGCCGGGGGCGGGCTCGACCTCGGCGATCCAGCCGCGGTCCTGGAGGTCGGTGACGACGTCGACCATCGAGCCCCGGGACAGCCCGGTTCTCGCGGCCAGTTCGGTCAGCGTCAGCGGGCCGGTGGCCTCACGCAGCGCGCGGATGCTGCTCAGCAGGTTCAGCTGGCGCAGCCGCTGTAGGTCGCCGCCGTTGACCTGCACGGGCTCTCTCCTCACTATTGATGGTCTCCAGACGATGTCGGTCCGCTGCTAGGGGGATCATCGGCCAAGCGGGTCTTGACTGCAAGACCGGATCCATGAATATCTATGGACTCCACAATAAATCGGGGAGTTCGGGCAGATATGACAGTGACCTTAGCCGTCGTCGGGGCAGGAGCCCGAGGCCAGATCTACGCCCGCGCGGCGACGGCCGGCGGACGGGCGCGGATCGTGGCCGTGGCCGACCCGGACCCGGCCCGGCGCGACAGGCTCGCCGACGAGCACGGCGTGCCCGAGGAGGCCCGCTTCACCGGCTGGGCCGAGCTGGCCGCCGCGCCGAAACTGGCCGACGCCGTGGTCATCGCCACCCAGGACCGCCTGCACGTCGATCCCGCGATCGCCTTCGCCGGGCTGGGCTACGCCATCCTGCTGGAGAAGCCGATGGCGCCCACCGAGCCGGAGGCGCGCCGCATCGTCGAGGCCGTCGAGCGCGCCGGCGTCGTCTTCGCCGTCTGCCACGTGCTGCGCTACACCGCCTACACCCAGGTGTTCAAGGAGCTCGTCGACGGCGGCAGGCTCGGCACGATCTCCAGCGTCCAGCACCTGGAGCCGGTCGGCTGGTGGCACATGGCCCACTCCTTCGTCCGTGGCTCCTGGCGCAACGCCGCCGAGTCCGGGCCGATGCTGCTGACCAAGTCCTGCCACGACATCGACTGGCTGCTCCACCTCGTCGGGGACCGGCCCGTCGGCGTGTCGTCGTTCGGCTCGCTGACCCACTTCCGGCCCGAGAACCGGCCGGAGGGCGCGGGCGCGCGCTGCGTGAGCTGCCCGGTCGAGCCCTCCTGCGCCTACTCGGCCAAGCGCCTCTACCTGGGCTGCCTCGGCGACCCGGACCGGGAGTTCTGGCCGCTCGGCCCGGTCACCACCGACGCCACGACGGCCGGCGTCATGAGCGCGCTGGAGACCGGTCCGTACGGGCGCTGCGTGTACGACTGCGACAACGACGTGGTCGACCAGCAGGTGGTGACGATGGAGTTCGCCCGAGGGACGACCGTGTCGTTCACCATGACGGCCTTCACGCCGCTGGAGCACCGCAAGACCCGCGTGTTCGGCACGCGCGGCTACGCCGAGGGCGACGGGCGGACGATCCGGGTCGTCGACTTCGTGACCGGGGACGAGGAGATCGTCGACACCGGGACCCGCGCGGGCGCCTCGCTGGCCGACGGCCACGGCGGCGGCGACGCGGGGCTCGTCGCGGCGTTCCTCGACGCCGTCGCCACCGGGAACCAGGCGCCGCTCGGCGCCGGCGCGGCCGACGCGCTGGCCGGGCACCTCGTCGTCTGGGCCGCCGAGCGCGCCCGCGAGACCAGGACGGTGCAGCCCCTGTGACGGCGCCCGCTGCCTCCGGAACGGCCGCCACCGCCGCCGGTGGGGTGGTTCCCGTGCCCGCGCGGGCCGTCGCCGGTGCGGGGCGGTTCACGTTCGGCGCCGCCACGCCGCTGGCCGCCGACCCGGCGCTCGCCAGGGCGGCGGTGTGGCTGCGCGAGACGCTCGGCCCGGCCACCGGCCTGCCGCTGCCCGAAGGCCCCGGCGGCGTCGAGATCCGCCTCACCGGAGGGCTCGGCCCCGAGGAGTACCGGCTCACCGTCACCCCCGCGTCGGTGCTGATCGAGGCCACGGCCCCGGCCGGCGCCTTCTACGGGGCCCAGACGCTGCGCCAGCTCCTCGACCCCGCCGCGTTCCGGGCGGGCCGCACCGGCGACCGTACGTGGACGGTCCCCGCCGTCACGATCGCCGACGCCCCCCGCTACGCCTGGCGCGGCTGCCTCATCGACGTGGCCCGCCACTACCTGCCGAAGAACGACCTCCTGCGCTACATCGACCTGCTGGCCACCCACAAGCTGAACGTCCTGCACCTGCACCTGACCGACGACCAGGGCTGGCGGCTGGAGATCAGGAAGTACCCGAGGCTGACCGAGGTCGGCGCCTGGCGGCGCGAGTCGCCGCGCGGCGCCAAGCGGCACGGGCTGTTCGACGGCCGCCCGCACGGCGGCTTCTACAGCCAGGAGGACATCAGGGAGATCGTCTCCTACGCGGCCGACCGGTTCGTCACGGTCGTCCCGGAGATCGACCTGCCGGGCCACACCCAGGCCGCCATCGCCGCCTACCCCGAGCTCGGCAACCTGGACACCCCGCTGGACGTGCGCACCGAGTGGGGCGTCGGCGAGAACGTGCTCAACGTCGCCGACGAGACGATCGCCTTCTTCACCGACGTCCTGGACGAGGTGCTGGAGCTCTTCCCCGGCGACTACGTCTGCGTCGGCGGCGACGAGGTGCCCAAGACCCAGTGGAACGAGAGCGTCCCGGCCAAGGAGCGCATCCGCGAGCTGAACCTGCGTGACGCCGAGGAGCTGCAGACCTGGCTGATGCGGCACTTCACCGACTACCTGCTGGCCCGGGGCCGCAAGCCGCTCGGCTGGGACGAGCTCCTGGAGGGCGGCCTGCCGCCGGGGGTCACGATCGCCGCCTGGCGCGGGGACAAGTGCGCGACGCTGGCCGCGCGGGCCGGCCACGACGTGGTCGTCTCGCCGTTCGCGGAGACGTACCTGGACTTCCGCCAGGCCGAGGGCGACCAGGAGCCGGTGCCGATCGGCAGCGTGACCTCGCTGGACGCGGTGCACGCCTTCGACCCGGTGCCCGCCGGTCTGACCGGGGAGGAACGCGGCCGGATCCTCGGCGCGCAGGCGGCGCTGTGGACCGAGCACATCGACTCGCCGCGGCTGCTCGACTACATGGCCTTCCCGCGCCTGGCCGCCTTCGCCGAGGCGGTGTGGAGCGAGGAGCGCGACTTCGGCGGGTTCCTCGCCCGGCTCGCCGTGCACGAGAAGCGGCTCGACGCGCTGGGCGTGGAGTATCGCCCGGCCGGCGGACCGCACCCCTGGCAGCGCCGTCCCGACGCCCCCGGTCACCCCCGGACCAGGGCCGAGATCGACGGCAAGCTCGCCGCCTGGACCGCGAACCTGCGGTTCTGACACCCCCCACCTGGAGAAACCATGCGCTACCGCCTCCCCCTGGCCGGGCTGCTCGCCCTCGCCGTCCTCGCCGCGGGCTGCGGCTCCTCCTCCGAGCCGGCCGCCGACGGCAAGGCCGCGATCACGTACGCCATCTGGGACAAGAACGACCAGGCCGGCGCCGAGAAGATCATCGCCGCCTTCCAGCAGGCCAATCCGAAGGTCACGGTCAAGCTGGAGATCACCCCGTGGGACCAGTACTGGACCAAGCTCCAGACGGCCGCGTCCGGCGGCGCGGCGCCGGACGTCTTCTGGATGAACAGCCTCAACGTCCGCATGTACGCCAAGGGCGGCGTCATCTCCCCGATCGACGCGGCCAAGGCCGAGGGCCTGCCGGACGCGGTCGTCGACGGCTACCGCTACGACGGCAAGCTGTACGCGCTGCCGCACAACGTGAGCATCCCGGCCCTCTGGTACGACAAGAAGATCTTCGACGCGGCCGGGCTGGACTACCCGACCGCCGACTGGACCTGGGACGACGTCAAGTCCGCGGCCAAGAAGCTGACCGACCCGGCCAAGAAGCAGTTCGGCATCCTGGCGCCGATGTGGGACCAGGGCGGCTTCTATCCGACGATGCTCCAGGCGGGCGGCCACGTGCTCTCGCCCGACGGCAAGAAGAGCGGCTTCGACGACCCGGCCTCCATCAAGGGCCTGGAGTTCTGGACCGGCCTGATCAAGGACAAGGTCGCGCCCGTCGCCGAGGTCTACACCGACACCGACCCCATCCAGCTCTTCCAGTCCGGCAAGTACGGCATGTACTACGGCGGCGTCTGGTTCGCCTCCACGTTCTGGTCCAACCCGGAGATCCGCGAGCGCATCGACGTGGCGCCGCTGCCCGCTGGCCCGGCGAAGGAGGCCGTCATCCTGCTCGGCCTGGCCAACGCCGTGTCGGCCAAGAGCGAGCACCCGGCGGAGGCGGCGGCGTTCGCCGAGTTCGTCTCCTCCGAGCAGGCGCAGAAGATCCTCAGTGACAGCGGCGGCGGCGCCCTCTCGCTCCGGCCGGGCACGCAGGACGGCTGGTTCAAGGCGTTCCCGTCCTTCCACCTGAAGGAGACCTACGACGCCTCGATGCCGCACGGCGTGCCGTACCCGGCGACGCTGAACACCGCGCAGTGGCAGGACGTGCAGCAGAGGCTGCTGGCCGACGCCTGGTCGGGCAAGCGGCCGGTCGCCGACGTCGCCAAGGAGATCGCGGCGCAGATGAACGAGATCCTGGCCAAGGAGTAACGGATGCTCTCCAAGCGCGAGTGGGTGTGGGGATATCTCCTCATCGCCCCGATGGCGCTGGGCCTGGGCGTCTTCTACCTGTGGCCCATCGCCCAGACGCTCTATCTCAGCTTCACCGAGTCGGGCGTCTTCGGCGGGCACACCTGGGTGGGGACGGACAACTTCACCGAACTGCTCGGCGACGACCAGATGCGGGGCGCGCTCGGCAACACCCTGCTCTACGCGGTGCTGGTGCTGGCGGGCGTGCCGGTGGCGATCGTCGTGGCGGCGCTGCTGAACGTGCCGGGGCTGCGCGGCATGAGCGTCTACCGGACGCTGTACTTCCTGCCCGTCGTCACCATGCCCGCCGCCGTCGGCCTGACCTGGCGCTACCTGTTCAACGGCGACTTCGGCGCGATCAACCACTTCCTGGGCGAGCTGGGCATCGACGGGCCGTACTGGGTGAGCGATCCGGACTTCGCCATCTACGCGATCGCGATCGTCGGGGTCTGGAGCTCGGTCGGCTACAACGCCGTGCTGTTCCTGGCCGGGCTCCAGGGCATCCCGCGCCAGTACTACGAGGCCGCCTCGATGGACGGCGCGGGGCGGCTGCGGCAGTTCTTCCGCATCACGCTCCCGCTGCTCACGCCGACCACGTTCTTCGTCCTCGTGATCACCATGATCAACGCGTTGCAGGTCTTCGACCTGGTCTATCTCATGATCGACCTGGACGGCCCGGCGTTGAACGGCAGTCGCACGATCGTCTACCTCTTCTTCGAGAAGGGCTTCGTGCAGAACCAGCGCGGGCTGGCCGCGGCCATCGCCGTGGTGCTGCTGGGGCTGATCCTCGTGCTGACCGCCATCCAGTTCAGGCTGCAGAAGAAGTGGGTGCACTATGAGTAGGGCCAGGACGTGGCCGGCTCACGTGATCCTGACGGCGGGGGCGCTGGTGATGATCGCGCCGTTCGTCTGGCAGGTCGTGGTCTCGCTCCAGACGCTGCCCGACTCGCTGCGGGTGCCGCCGAAGTTCACGCCCTCGTGGGAGTGGTCCAACTTCCCCGAGGTCTTCCGCTCGGTGCCGCTGGCCAGGCAGTTCGTCAACACGGTGGTGGTCACCGTCGGCGTCACGGCGGGGCAGCTCCTGCTGTGCTCGATGGCGGCCTTCGCCTTCGCCCGGCTGCGCTTCCCCGGCCGAAGCGTGATCTTCATGGTGTTCCTGGCCATGCTCATGGTGCCGGGCGAGCTGTTCATCATCCCGCGCTACGAGATCATGCAGGGGCTCGGCTGGCTGAACACGTTGCAGGCGCTGATCGCGCCGGGCGTCTTCGGGGCGTTCGGCACGTTCCTGCTGCGGCAGTTCTTCCTCACGCTGCCCAAGGAGCTGGACGAGGCCGCGCGGCTCGACGGCGCCAACCCGCTGCAGATCTACTGGCACATCATGCTGCCGCTGGTGCGGCCGGGGCTGCTGGCGCTGGGGCTGCTGACCGTCATGTGGTCGTGGAGCAGCCTGCTCTGGCCGCTGGTGGTCAACACCGATCCGGAGATGATGACGCTGTCGGCCGGGCTCGCCTCGCTGCGCGGGCAGTTCCAGACGAACTTCCCCATCCTGTTCGCCGGTTCGGTGGTGGCCTCGCTGCCCGTGATCGCGCTGTTCGTGGTCATGCAGCGGCAGCTCATCGCGGGGATCGCGTTCACGGGCTCGAAGGGGTGACGCTCACGCGCCGCCCTTGAGCGAGGCCAGGATCTCCAGGTAGTGCGGGTTGTACATCAGGCCCAGGATGTTGCCCCACGGGTCGATGACGCTCGCGGTGATGAAGCCGGTGCCGCGGTCGTGCGGGGAGTCGTGCTCCTTGGCGCCCAGCGCCACCAGCCTCTCCAGGGCCGCGGGCACGTCGTCCACGTGCCAGTAGACGACGGCCCCGGCCGGCTGCCCGACGGTCTGCGGGGAGGGGGTCCTGGCCAGCTCGCTCCCGGCGTAGGCGCTGTTGACGACGCCGAACTCGTGCTGGTAGTCGCCGATGCGCCACTCCAGGTAGCCGGGCGTGTCCATGTAGGGCGGGATGCCGAACACCTCGGTGTACCAGCTCCTGGTGGCCTCGAAGTCGGGGGAGTAGAAGGTGGCGGTGGTGAGTCCTCGCAGCATGTCCGGTGCCTTTCTCGTGGTGATGTCTCCATTCTTCCCTTCAAAGTGCTCATCAACTGAGCACTTTCCTGGAGAGAATGGCGGACATGCGCGCTGACCGTCTCGTTGCCGCCCTGCTGCTGCTCCAGTCCCGTGGCCGGGTGACCGCCGCCGAGCTGGCCGAGGAGCTGGAGACCTCCGTCGCGACCGCCCGCCGCGACCTGGAGGCGCTGTCCGCGGCGGGTATCCCCGTCTACCCGCAGCCCGGACGCGGCGGCGGCTGGCAGCTCGTCGGCGGCGCCAGGACCGACCTGAGCGGGCTCAACGCCGCCGAGTCGCGCGCGCTCTTCCTGGTCCTCGGCCCGGCCGGCTCGGCGACCCCCGAGCTGACCTCCGCCCTGCGCAAGCTCGTGCGCGCCCTGCCCGCCACCTTCCGCGCCGACGCCGAGGCCGCCGCGCGGGCCGTCGTGTCGGACCCGGCGGGCTGGGGGGAGCGAGGCAAGGAGCCGCCCGCCCTGGTCGAGTCGCTGCAGACCGCCGTGGTGCGCAGGCTCAAGGTACGGCTCGCGTACCCGGGGAAGGACGGGCAGGCGGCCGAACGGCTCGTGGACCCGCTCGGCCTGGTCGACAAGGACGGGATCTGGTACCTCGTCGCGGGCACCCCGGCCGGGCGGCGGACGTACCGCGTCGACCGCGTCGCCGGGGCGGAGGTCACCGAGCTGCCCGCCGAGCGGCCCGACGGCTTCGACCTTCAGGAGGAGTGGGAGCACGTCGCGGCGGAGATGGAGCGGCGGCGCTCGCTCGTCCACGCCGAGGTGCTGGTCGGCGCCCGGTTCTTCCCGGTGCTGCGGACGCACTTCGGCCGGCACTGCGAGCTCGTCGCCGAGGAGGACGGCGGGCGGGTCCGGGTGCGCGTCGCGGCGCACATGCCGCGCGCGATCGCCGAGCAGCTCGCCGGGTGGGGCGCCATGATCGAGGTGGTCGAGCCGGAGGAGGTGCGCGCCGAGCTGGCGAGGATCGGGCGGGAGCTGGTTCGCCAGTACGAACCGGACATCCGTATCGATTCATCGCCGGGCGTGGACTGAACATGAGCTTGGCTCTACTTTTGCCGTATGTCGATGCTGCGGAAGCTGGCGGTGGCCGCCCTCCTCGCCCTGTTATGCCTGGCCCAGGCGGCCCCGGCGCTCGCCCATGAGGAGCGCCCGGTCACGTTCCCCGACGGCTCGGGCACCGTGCCGGTCTACCGGACCACCGGCCCCGAACTGCTCGTCTGCAAGAGCGACCGGGCCGACTTCGAGCGGCGCGTCGCCTCCTTCCCCGCCGCGCTCAAGGAGCAGAACCTCACCCTGTTCGAACGCTGCCAGAAGGACGGCTTCCGCCACCTCCAGGAGGCCGTCGACCAGGTCAAGGGCCCCGGCTACACCATCAAGATCCTCCCCGGCCTCTACCAGGAGGAGCCCAGCCTGCCCGAGCCCACCGGCGCCTGCGCGAACCTCCAGGCCCGCTGGTCCTCCTTCGGCTACCAGATCCTCTCCTTCGAGCAGCAGAAGCAGTGCCCGCACAACCAGAACCTGGTCGCCATCCTCGGCATCCAGGACCTCCAGATCGAGGGCACCGGCGCGTCCCCGCTCGACGTGGTCGTGGACGCCCAGTACAGGAAGCTGAACGCGATCCGCGCCGACATGACCGACGGCGTCTACTTCCGCAACTTCACCGCCCAGCGGACCACGTTCAACTCGCTCTACATCCTGGCCACCGACGGCTTCGTCATCGACCGCATGCTCACCCGGTGGAACGACGAGTACGGCTTCCTGACCTTCGCCTCCGACCACGGCCTCTACACCGACTGCGAGTCCTACGGCAACGGCGACAGCGGCATCTACCCCGGCAGCGCCTCCGACATCAACGCCGGCCGGGGCCACGACGTGCCCCGCTACGCGATCGAGATCCGCCGCTGCAAGAGCCACCACAACATGGTCGGCTACTCCGGCACCGCCGGGAACTCCGTCTGGGCGCACGACAACGACTTCTACGACAACATGGCCGGCGCCTCGATGGACAGCCTGTTCCCCGACCACCCCGGGCTCCCGCAGAACCACGCGCTGTTCGAGAACAACAGGATCTACGACAACAACGAGAACTACTACCGGCACGTCCGCGACGGCACCTGCGCCAAGCCCGCCGGGCAGCGCGGCTACGAGAGCGGTGTGGTCTGCCCGCAGATCGGCGTCGCGCCCGGCACCGGCATCCTGACGGCGGGCGGCAACCACAACATCTACCGCGGCAACTGGGTCTACGGGCACGACAGGACCGCGTTCATGCTGCTGTGGGCTCCGGCGTTCCTGCGCGGTGAGGAGGCGCTGGGCAAGCAGGCCGACACCTCGCACGACAACTTCTACGGCGGCAACCGGCTCGGCGTCGCCCCCGACGGCTCGGTCCGGCCCAACGCCACCGACGTTTTCTGGGACGGCCAGGGCAGCCGCAACTGCTGGGACACCCGGGCCGCGACCAGCCCGTACGTGGTGCCGGGCTGCGGCGGCAAGGCCGGCGAGCTCGCCGGGCCCGGCTCGCACCGGGTGGTCGGCGAGCCCGCCAAGCTCGCCCACTCGCTGGTGTGCGCCGAGTACAGCGTGACCGAGCGGCGGCTGCCCGCCGGGTGCGACTGGTTCGGCGCGTCCGGCCTGGCCAGGGTCGAGGTGCAGGTGACGCTCGGCACGTCCGTGCTGCTCGGGCTGCTGGTGGCGCTGCTGTGGTGGCGGCGGCTGCGCGGCGCCGGCAGGCTGGGGACGGTGTCGGCGGCGCTCGCGCTGGCCGGGCTGGCGCTCGACGTCCCCGGCGCCGCCTACGACCACACCCTGCTGCCCGCCGCGGCCCTGCTGCTCACGGGCGCGGGGCTGACCGGCATGGGGCTCGCCCTGCGGCGCCCGTACCGCTTCTTCGGCGGCGCCACCGTCGTGTTCGGCGTGCTGACGCTGCTCGACGCGGTGGACAAGTCGCTGATGCTGATCCCGTGGCTGCCGCTCAGCCCGGCCTGGCTGCGGGTGCTGTTCGCGATCGTGTGGGTGCTGTGGGCGGTGGTGCGCCTCGCGCCGCGCCCGCCGGGCAGCAGGACCCCCGAGCCCGTCGCCGCCGAGGCGGCCGCATGACGCGCCTCCCCCTCGGAGTCCTGGCCGTGGCGGCGGCGCTGCTGCTCGGCGGGTGCGGCGAGCCGGTGACCACCCACCACCGGCCAGGCACCGACCACGCGCCCGCCACCGGCTCGGCCGGCACCCCCGGGCCGCCGCACGCCCACGGCGACCACCGCACCCGCGACGTCCCCGCCGCCGAGGCCCCCTCGGTGCGGCTGGAGGTGCGGCCCGACAGCGACTCGGGCTGGAACCTGCGCCTGGTCACCGAGCGGTTCACGTTCACCCCCGACAGCGTCGGCGGGGCCGCGCTGCCCGGCACCGGGCACGCCCACCTCTACCTCGACGGCAAGAAGATCGCCCGGCTGTACGGCCCCTGGCACCACCTGCCGCGCGAGGCCGTGCCGCCGGGCAGCCACACGCTCGCCGCCCGCTTGAGCGCCGACGACCACACGCTCTGGTCGGTGGCGGGCAAGCCGGTGGAGGGCACCGCCACCGTCGAGGGACCCGCCCCGGAGGCGAACACGACCGGCCCCGCGACAGCCACCGGACCCGCGCCGGTCACCGTCGCCGTCCGCGTCAGCGGCGGCAAGGTGACGCCGCCACCCGGCCGCGTCGAGGTCGCGAAGGGCGGCCGGGTGCGGCTGGAGGTCACCGGCGACCGGGCCGACACCGTCCACGTGCACGGCTTCGACCTCGAACGCCCCCTCACCCCGGGCACCCCGCTCGTCCTCGAGTTCACCGCCGACCGCAGCGGCCTGTTCGAGGTGGAGACCCACGACTCCCACCTCGTCCTGACCCAGCTCGTCGTCCGATGAGCGGCATCCTCGCGCACGGCATCGGGTCACGCCACGACCTGCCGATCCCCGCGTTCTACGCGTTCGCGGGGGCGCTGGCCGCGCTCGTCGTGTCGTTCCTCGGGCTGGCCGTGCTCTGGGCCGAGTCGAAGTTCCGCGGCCGGGAGGCCGGCCTGGCGCTGCCGCACGCGCTGCAACGGCTCGCCGACGCCCCCGCCACGCGGACGGCGCTGCGCGCGCTCGGCCTGGCCGGAGCCGCGTTCACGGTGTTCCTGGCCGCGTTCGGGCCCGACGACCCGGAGCGCAACGCGGCGGCCACGCTCGTCTACGTCGTCTTCTGGGTCGGCCTGGTGCCCGCGTCGCTGCTGTTCGGGCCGGTGTGGCGGCTGGTCAACCCGCTGCGGGCCGTCCACGCCGCACTCGCCCGGCTGCCGGGGCGGCGCCGCGACCGGGAGCCGCCCGCGTGGCTCGGCCACTGGCCGGCGGCGGCCGGGCTGCTCGCCTTCACCTGGCTGGAGCTCGTCGCCCCCGAGCCCGCCGCCAACGCCTCCATGCTGGCGTTCTTCGGCTGCTACGCCGCCGTGCACCTGACCGGGTCACTCGTGTACGGGCCGCGCTGGTTCGACCGGGCCGACGCGTTCGAGGCGTACTCGGCGCTGATCGGACGGCTGGCCCCGCTCGGCCGCCGCGCCGACGGCAGGATCGTGCTGCGCAACCCGTTCCACGGCCTGGACGCGGTGACGCCCGTCCCCGGGCTGGTGGCGCTGGTGTGCGTCATGCTCGCCTCCACCGCCTACGACGGCTTCTCCGACGCCCCCGTGTGGGTGGACACCCTGCAGAGCGCCGCCGCCGGCCCGACCGCCACCGGCACGCTCGGCCTGCTCGCCGCCGTCGCCGGAGTCGCCCTGCTGTACGGCGCGTGCATCGGCGTCGCCGGCCTGATCGGCGGCTCCCGGCGGCCCGGCGGCGGCAACCTGCGGGCCTTCGCCCACTCGCTGGTGCCCATCGCCGTCGGCTACCTCGTCGCCCACTACTTCTCGCTGCTGGTCATCGAGGGGCAGCGGGCGTTCATCCTCGCGTCGGATCCGCTGGACACCGGCCTCGACCTGCTCGGCACCGCCTCGCGCACCGTGGACGAGGCGGTGGTCGCGCCAGGCACGATCGCCACCGTGCAGGTCGTGTCCATCGTCGCCGGGCACGTGCTCGGCGTGATCGCCGCCCACGACCGCTCGGTACGGCTGTTCGCCCCCGCCAAGGCCGTCGCCGGGCAGATCCCGCTGTTCATCCTCATGGTCTGCTACACGCTCGGCGGGCTCACCCTCCTCCTGGCCGCATAGTGACCTTTCCGCCGGTGACCGGATGGAGATGGTCATGAGCCGGTGAAGCTCCGTACTGGCGTGCGCGGTCCGGGGGCGGCCGAGGGAAGGCCACGCTTATGGCAGATGTGCAAATCGCGTGCGTCGGCGGGGGACCGGCCGGCCTGTACTTCTCGATCCTGATGAAGCAGGTCGCCCCGGCGTACGACATCACCGTCTATGAACGGAATCCCGCCGGATCCACGTACGGCTGGGGAGTGACCTTCTGGGGCGAGCTCCTCGACGACCTGCTGAGCGCCGACCCCGAGTCGGCGGAGGCGATCAGGAAGAGCTCGTACCGCTGGGACAGCTGGATCATGAACGTCCACGACCGCGCCAGCGTGGGCGGCGAGAACTGGGACGAGGGCTTCGGCATCGGCCGCCGCGAACTGCTCGGCATCCTCGCCGACCGGGCCCGCTCGCTCGGCGTCCGCGTCGAGTACGAGCGCGAGATCACCGGGGAGGACGACGTGGCCGGGGCGGACCTGATCGTCGCGGGCGACGGCGCGGGCAGCGCGCTGCGCGAACGCCACGCCGAACACTTCGGGACCAAGGTGACGACCGGCCGCAACCCGTACGTGTGGCTGGGCACGACGAAGCTGTTCGACGGCTTCACCATCGCCTTCACCGAGACCGAGCACGGCTGGATCTGGTGCTACGGCTACGGCTACGGCGAGAACCGCAGCACCTGCGTCATCGAGTGCTACCCGCAGACCTGGCAGGCGCTCGGCCTGGACCGGGCGAACGAGGCCGAGATGCTGGTGCTGCTGGAGAAGCTGTTCGCCGACATCCTCGACGGGAACCCGCTGATCGGCGGCGCGGGCGCGCGCTGGCAGCGCTTCCGCACCGTGACCAACCGGACCTGGCACCGCGGCAACCTCGTCCTGCTCGGCGACGCCGCCCACACCACGCACTACTCCGTCGGCGCCGGCACCGCGCTCGCCCTGGAGGACGCCACCTACCTGGTCGAGGCGCTGGTCGAGGAGAAGAGCCTGGAGCCCGCCCTGGCCCGCTACGGGCGCGACCGCCGGGGCGCGCTCCGGCTCACCCAGCGCGACGCCCGCTACAGCGCCCAGTGGTACGAGAACCTGACCCGCTACATCGGCCTGCCGCCGGAGCAACTGCACGCGCTGCGCAGCCGGCGGCACTCGCGGCTGCTCCCGCACGTGCCGCCCCGGCTCTACTACCAGGGCGTCAGCCTCGGCTCCAAGGCCGCCCGGCTGCTGCCCGGCCGCCGGTCCGCCACGTAGGAGAAATTTCCGGAAGCCGTGTCGATTCCGGCGCCGCCCGGTCGACGCACAGGCGAGAGGACAGAACGCGACGCACGAAGGAGACCTGATGAGCACCGTGGTGATGCACAACGTGGTGTCGGTCGACGGCTTCATCGCCGACCTGGACGACCAGGTCGGCCCGCTGTTCGAGTGGTACGGCAACGGCGACGCCGAGCTCGCCGAAGGCAGCCCGATCAGGGTGTCCCAGGCGTCGGCCGACTACGTCCGGCCGATTTGGGCGGGCATGGGGGCGATGGTGATCGGGCGGCACCTGTTCGACATGACCAACGGCTGGGACGGCTCGCCGCCCGCGGCCGAGCACGTCGTCGTGGTGTCGCACCGGCCCAAGCCCGAAGGCTGGCACCCCGAGGCGTCCTACCACTTCGTCGGCGACGTGGCCGAAGCGGTCGCCAAGGCCAAGGAGCTCGCCGGGGAGCGCACCGTCGCCGTCGCGGCGGGCGACGTCGGCGGGCAGGTGTTCGCGCTCGGCCTGGTGGACGAGGTGGCGATGGACGTCGTGCCCGTCGTCTTCGGCTCCGGCAAGCGCTACTTCGGCTCCGTCGACGCCCAGCACCTGCTGGAGGACCCGCACGTGGTCGTCCGGGGGAACCGGGTGCTGCACCTGCTCTACAAGGTCCGCCGCTAGGCCAGCTCGACGTGGTCGAGCTCGGCCCACCGGCTGTGGTGCCGGAAGCGCAGCGTGTTCCAGCCCTGGACCAGCGTGACCGTGGCCGGGACCTCCTTCCACCGGTCCCAGCCGTGGTCGGGATAGTCCAGGACGAACGCGGACGAACCATTCACGGTCACGGTGTGCTGCGCATGGCCGTACCCCGCCGCGTACGTGACGTACGCGGTGTAGGCCCCGGCCGACGGCGCGAACACGCGCAGGTCCACCCAGCTGTCGTCATGGTCCAGCCCGGCCACGACGGCGCCCTGCGAAGCCCCGGCCGCGCCCGAGCGGACCCTCGCGTGGTGGATCGTGCCCCGCTCGGCCTCGTACCGGACCCTGCTGCCCCGCACCACCGGGTATCCGTCGGCCCAGCCCAGGCTCGCCGCGTACATCCAGCGGGCCGTGCCCGCCCAGCCGTGGAAGAAGAGGCGGTCGCCGAGCACGTCCGCGCCGCCCGGCCCGCGCACCGCCCCGCCGAGCGTGCGGGTCGTCATCAACGGCCGGTACGCCTTCGTGAACGGCCCCGCCAGCGTCGGCGCCACGGCGTAACCCGTGAAGTAGCGGTCGTCGCCGTACGGGCCGCCCGAGTAGAACAGCACGTACTGGCCGGGACGCCTGACCAGGACCGGCGCCTCGATCACGCCGTGCTCCTCCGGCGCGTCGTTGCGGATGAGCTCACGGCGCGGACCGGTGAACGTGACGCCGTCGTCGAGCACCCGCTGGAGCCAGACGATCGCCGGCTTGCGCACCGCGTTGCCGTCGTTCTTGTAGAGCAGGTAGCGCCCGCCGTCGGCGTCGGTGAAGCTCGCCGGGTCGATCGCGCCGCCCTCGCGCGGGTCGCACACCAGCGGGCCGTCACCCAGCGGCCGGAACGGGCCGAGCGGGCCGTCCGCGAGCGCCGCGCCGATGCAGCGACGGCCCGCGGCGGCGCTGGGCGCGGTGAAGTACATGAGATAGCGGCCGTCCGGGCGGCGCGACACGTCGGGCGCCCACAGGCCGCAGTCGGCGCCGCCCCCGCAGGCCACCGCCCAGGACGGGCGGACGGGCAGCGCGTCGCCGCGCACCGCCCACGGGCCGTCCGCCGCCGGAGCCGTGGCGAAGGGGATGTTCCCCGCGCCGCTGCTCGTGGAGTAGGCGTGGAACGTCCCGGCCGCCTCGATCACGTCCGGGTCCGGGAAGTCCGTGGAGATCACGGCCGCCGGAGGCACGGTGGCCGCCGGGGCGGCGGCCGTCAGGGGCAGGGCAGCGGCCAGCAGGGCACGCAGGAGGCTCATTCGACAGTCCAGTCCTCGGGTCGGGGCGGGTAGGCGAACGTCTGCGTGTCGGCCCAGTCCTCGCCGACCGTGCCGTAGTCGTGCGCGGCCTCGCTGGAGGCGTGCGACTCGCCGACGTCCACCGTGTCGGCCGTCTCCCACGCGCCGTCCAGCCGCTGCTCCACGACGTACAGGAACTCGTTGAAGCCGGAGGAGGAGAGCGACGTGTTGACCACCGTCAGCTTGCGCCGCCCGGCCGTCAGCTCCGGCGGCAGCTCGACGACCTGGTTGCGCCACTTGTAGACGTCGTCGCCCATGAGCGGGCGCCACTCGCCTGCGGGCAGGCCGTTCACCGTGATGGAGGCGTGCTGCAGGGCCACGCCCACGTCCAGGCGGCGGATCAGGCGGACGCCGGTGTTGCGCGGCTCCACCGTCACCGTGAACCGGCTCCGGCCGCCCCGGGGGAACGCGCGGCCGTCGTCGCTCACGATGTGGCCGGGCACCAGGGTGCGCCGGGACAGCGCGTCCGGCGTGCCACCCCACGGCCCCGCCGTCAACGCGACGCTCACCCCCACGCCCGCCACCACCGTCAACCCGGCGGCCACCAACACCACCTTCCGCCGCCGCCCTACTTCCAGAGAGGCCGGTCGGGAGGTCGCGGCCCCGGCGGGTGCGGTGTTGGAGGGTGCGGCTCCGGTGAGTGCCGCCCCGGAGGGCGTGGTGCCGGAGGGCCAGGCTCCGGACGGGCCCGCGCCCGACGCACCGGCCCCAGGGAGCTCGCCCCCGAACGGCGCGGCGCCGGACGGCCCGGTGGTGGGCCCGGACCAGGCTGCGGCCTCGGACGGGCCTGCGCCCGAGGCCCCGGTGCCGGGGGGCGTGGTGCCGGTGGGCCAGGCAGTGGATGGGCCCGCGCCCGATGCGGCGGTCCCAGGGGGCTCGGGTCCGGAATTCCCGGCCTCAGGCGTCCACGCCCCTGAGGGCCAGGTCCCGGACGGGCCTGCGCCCGAGGGGCTGGGGTCGGAGGGGCTGGGGTCGGAGGGACCGGCCCCGAACGGCCCGGTCCCAGAGGGGGCAGTTCCGGGCGGGGCTGGGGGGTGGGTGGGATCGGGGCCGGGTGGGAGCTGGCCGGTAGGGGGGTGGGTGAGGGGGAGGCGGTTGAGGCGGACGCGTTCCCAGGCGCGTTCCCAGGCGGGGATGTGCGGTTCGGGCACCCGGCAGGCTCGCAGGAACGCCACCATCACCGCCTTCTTGGGGAAGCGCCGGCCCGCGAGCATGTCGGCGCAGGTGGCGCGCGGCAGCCGCGCCCCGCCCGCCCGGTCGGCCCGCGCCTGCAGCTCCCGCAGCGACACGTCGGCCCGGGCGAACTGCTCGGCCAGCGCCTTCACCAGGCTCTCGTGGCAGTTCACCCGCTCCAGCGCGGGCCCGGGAGCCTGCGTGAGGTCTTCGCTCATCGCATCCCCTCCTCCTCTTGACGGTCCGTGTGACGTCCAGTGTATGAACCGTGACCGAGAGTGTCCGACGAATGGTCGCCGGCCGTCCGGGTCCGGACGGCTTCGTCCGACGCCCTGTTGGACACCCCGGCGGCCCGGCTTGTCTGGGTGGCGGGGCGCGAACCGGCAGGCGGTGCGCGCATCGGCACGAGGGAGGGACGTCGCATGACGCTCATGAGCGACGAGGACAGGAAGACGGCGCTGCGGGAGCACCCGGCGGTGGCCGAGGTGCTGGCGCAGTTCGGGGACGGCGCGGACGCCGTGCTGGACGAGCTGGCGGCGGGGCTGAACGCCGAGCAGATCCAGGCGATCCCGCAGTCGCCGGCGATGCCGCCGGACGCCTCGGCGGTGGACGGCTTCAGGTGCTGGCGGGCCGGCGCCGTCTATGCCGTCTATCAGCTGTTCGGCATGGCGGTGTGCACGATCGTCGGAGGTTACACGGGCGGGCTGGCCGCCATCGCGTGCCGGATGATCAAAGCCGCGGCGGGCAAGGCGATCGACTGGAACAGCCTCTGCTAGATCCTCGTCGGGCCGGCCTCCGGGAGTCTCCGGAGGCCGGCCCGACGGGCGTGGGCGCGGTCAGTAGCCGGTGCGGCGTGGGGCGGCGGACTGGCGGCGGGGGAGCGGGGGGCGAGGGGCGGGCTTGAGGTCGCGCGCCGGGTGCCCGTGCCGGTGGGGCGTGCGGGCCCGGTCGCCGGTCCGGTCACCGGTGATGGAGTCGGGGAGGCGGATGTGCATGCGTGCTCCTGTCTAGGCTCGGGTGAGCCAGGTGACCTGGGTGCCGTTGTCGAAGGACTTGCGCTGCGCGGGCGTGAACAGGGTGGGCCGGAACGCGCCGGAGAACATCGGCACGCCCGCGCCCGCCACCACGGGATAGCTCTTGAGGATGATCTCGTCGATCTCCGGGAGCAGGGCGGCGGCGAGCTTGCCGCCTCCGCACAGGTAGACGTCCATGCCGGTGTCCTCGGCCTTGAGCCGCTTGACGAGCTCGACGGGGTCGCCGGTCTCCACCGTCACCGTCGGGTCGTCGATCTTCAGCGTGCTGGAGACCACGTACTGGCGCAGGTGGGAGTAGGGGCTGGTGGTGGGGACCTCCAGCGCGGGCTCGTACGTGCCGCGGCCCATCACGAGCGTGTCGAACACCTGGTTGGGCGCGTTCTCCAGGCCGACGAGCTTGCGGATGTGGGTGGGCAGCGTCTCCGGGTAGCGCTCGTTGATCCAGGCGATCATCTGGTCGGAGACGGGATAGAAGTCGAACTCGGCGCCGGGGCCGGCGATGTAGCCGTCAAGGGAGACGCCGATGTAGTAGACAAGCTTTCGCATACCGCTCAACTCCG
This sequence comes from Nonomuraea sp. NPDC049725, assembly GCF_040674795.1. Taxonomy (NCBI): domain Bacteria; kingdom Bacillati; phylum Actinomycetota; class Actinomycetes; order Streptosporangiales; family Streptosporangiaceae; genus Nonomuraea; species Nonomuraea sp. NPDC049725. Next base: position 376,330 of record NZ_JBFANJ010000007.1, read on the forward strand.
GATGTAGTACTATGCTTGAAGTGGTTTCAGCGTAGTACTACAAGTGGAGTGGTGTCAAGTGCGTACGAATCCCGAACGCCGGCTGGCGCTGATCGACGCGGCCATCGAGGTGCTGGCAAGGGAGGGCGCGCGAGGGCTGACGTTCCGGGCCGTCGACGCCGAGGCCGGGGTGCCCGTCGGCACCGCCTCCAACTACTTCCCCACCCGCGACGACCTGTTCACCCAGGTCGGCGGCCGGATCTACGAGCGCCTGCTGCCCGACGCGGCGACCGTCGCCCGCGCCCAGGAGGGCGTCCAGGACCAGGCCCGCTACGCCGCGCTCATGCACGAGCTGGTGGACCGGATCTCCGCCTTCAACACCGGCTACCTGGCCCTGCTGGAGCTGCGGCTGGAGTCGACCCGGCGTCCCGAGCTGCGCGCCGTGCTGACCGAGCGCATCCGCCAGGACATCGACGCCAACGTCGCCTACCACGCCGCCTCCGGACTGCCCGGCGACCCGACCTCGGTGCTACTGCTCTACCTGGCGCTCAACTGGCTCATCGTGGAGAAGCTGACGCTGCCGGACATCTTCACCGACGAGCAGGTCCACGACCTGATCGACGCCGCCGTGCGGAGATCGCTGCACCCCTGAGCCGGAACGGTCCATGTGCGAGCCGCGCCGAACGGTGTGAGCATCGGAGGATGAGCGAGCCCGAGGTCAGGCCGAACGAGACGACCGTGCCGCTGATGCCGTGCGCGTCGATGGAGGACACCCTGGCGTTCTACGAGACGCTGGGGTTCAGGGCGGTCTACAGGCAGAGCAAGCCGTACGTGTACCTGGCGCTGGAGTGGAGCGGGTTCCAGCTGCGCTTCGGACCGGCGCCCCGGGGGCTGGACCCGGCCCGGGAGGAGTCCGCCCACTGCCTGGTCCTGGTCGACGAGGTGGCGCCCTACCACGCGGCGTTCGCGGCGGCGATGCGCCGGGCGTACGGGAAGGTGCTGGACAGCGGACTGCCCAGGATCACCCGCTACCGGCCGGGCGCGTCCCGGTTCACGCTGGTCGACCCGTCCGGCAACGTGATCACCTTCGTCCGGCGTGACGAGCCGGACGAGCTGGAGTACGGCGGCTCGAAGAAGCTGACCGGCCTGGCCAAGGTGATCGACAATGCCCGGATCCTGCGCGAGTTCAAGAACGACGACCTTCAGGCGTACCGGGCGCTCAAGTCCGGGATGCGCAGGCACGGCGCGGCCGCCGCCACGGCCGAGCGGGCCGTCGCTCTCGGGAACCTCGCCGACCTGGCCACGGCGCTCGGGGAGCCCGCCGAGCCGTGGATCGCCGAGCTGCGCGGCCTGACGCTCACCGAGGACGACCGGCGGCGCGTCGAGGCGGAACTCGGGCATCTGGCCGCGCTCCCCGCCTGGCTGCCGTGAGCCGCGCGGCTCGTCAGCGGGCCCGCCGGACGAGCAGGCCGATCAGGTAGCAGCCGCCGATCACCGTCGTCACCACGCCCACGGGCAGCGCGACCGGCGCCAGCAGGAGTTGCGCGGCCAGGTCGGCGGCCAGCAGGAGCACCGCCCCGGCCAGCGCCGCCGGGGCGAGCGCCACCCCGGCGGCGCCCGTCAGCAGCCGCCCGATCTGCGGCGCGGCCAGCGCGATGAACACGATCGGCCCCGCCACCGCCGTCACCGTGGCCGTGCAGCCGACGCCCGCCAGGACGAGCAGCAGCCGCAGCCGGTTCAGCCGCACGCCGGAGGCGACCGCGAGGTCGTCGCCGAGCGCCGCCTGCCGCAGGCCGGGGGAGAGCACGGCCAGCAGCCCGGCCAGCGCGGCGACGACGGCGAACGGCAGGGCCAGCTCGTTCCAGTCGATGCCGTTGAGCGATCCGGCGCTCCAGCCGGTCGCGGCCATGGCGATCTCCAGCTCGGCGCGCAGCACGATCCACGCGTTGAGCGCGGTCAGCATCGCGTTCACGGCGATGCCGACGACGACCAGGCGCATGCCGCTCAGGCCGGACCTGAGCGACAGCGCGTACACGGCAGCGGCGGCGGCCAGGCCACCGGCGATGGAACCGGCCGCGAGCTGCGCGGACGTGCCGCCCAGCACGGTGATGGCGAACAGCGCCCCGGTGTAGGAGCCCGCGTCGAGGCCGACGACGTCGGGGCTGCCGAGCGCGTTGCGGGTGAGGTTCTGGAAGACCGCCCCCGCCAGGCCGAGCGCCGCGCCGAACACCAGCGCGGCGGCCACCCGGGGCAGCCGCCACTCGCGCACCACCACGACCTCGTCGCCGTGCCCGGCCAGCGCCGCCAGCACCTCCGCCGGCGGCGTCCACGACCCGCCCGCGCACAGCCCCAGCAGCCCGAGCCCGAGCGCCGCGAGCACCAGCGCCAGCGACACCGCGAGCGTCCTGCGCCCGGCCCTGACCGAGTACGGGCCCGCGCGCAGCACCAGGTGGACGCCCGCACGCCGCACCGGGGCCGCCGGGGAGCCGGTCATGCCGGCACCGCCCCGCGCCGCCGTACCGCCCAGATGAGCACCGGCGCGCCCGCGAACGCCGTCACCACGGCCACGGGCACCTCGCCGGTCGGCAGCAGCACGCGCGCCCCGATGTCCGAGGCGAGCAGCAGCACCGGCCCGAGCACCATCGTGTACGCCATCAGCCACGGGATCGACGCGCCCGCCGGCCGCCTGGCCAGGTGGGGCACCATCAGCCCGAGGAACGCGATCGGCCCGGCGGCGGCGGTGGCGGCCCCGGCCAGCAGGGTCACGAGCACCAGCACCGACACGCGGGTGCGCAGCACGTGCCCGCCGAGCGCCCGGGCGACCTCCTCGCCCATCATGAGCGCGTTCAGCGGCCTGGTGACCAGGACGGCGCACACCAGCGCGACGGCGATGGCCCCGGCGGGCAGGGCGAGCGGGAGCTGCTCCTGCCCGGCCAGCGACCCCACGGACCAGAACCTGAACCGGTCGAACACGTCGGGGAACATGAGCCGCAGCCCGAGCGAGACGCCGGAGAGCACGGCGCTGAGCGCCACCCCGGTGAGCACCAGGCGCAGCGGCGCGGCCGAGCCGAGCGCGTACACGAGCAGGGCGGCGAGCACGGCGCCGAGCGAGGCGAGCGCGAGCTGCGCCGCCTGCCCGGACGCCAGGCCCAGCACGCCGCCGACGTTGATCGCGAACCCGGCTCCCGCCGTCACGCCCAGGATGCCCGGCTCGGCGAGCGGGTTGCGCGTCAGCGTCTGGACCAGCGTGCCGGCGGTGCCGAGGGCCGCGCCGACGCAGACGCCCAGGACGGTGCGCGGCACCCGCACCTCGTTCACGATCAGGTACGCGTCGCCGCCGGAGCCGGTGAGCGCCCGCCACACGTCGGCCGGGGTGAGCGCCTGCGCGCCGACGCAGAGGCTGGCGACCGCCACGGCGAGCAGCAGCACCACCGACGCGGCGAGGACGGCCGGGCGGTACTCAGTCTTCAAGCCCGGCGACTCCGCGCTTCCAGTAGCCGGTGAACAGCGCGTCCAGCCGGCCCTCGCTCCACGGGCGCAGCGGCTTGAGGTCGCCCGTCTCCCCGGCGGCGAACAGGAACGCGGGGACGTCCGGCAGCTTCAGCCCCTGGACGGTCTCGGCCAGCGCCGAGCGGCCGTGCTCGCGGACGAGCCGGACGACCTCCACGCCGGCCCGCTCGGCGAGCGGGTAGCCGTGCTCGACGGCGTCGTCGGTCTCGATCACCAGGTGGGCGGAGACGTCCGGCGGCGACTCCTCCAGCCAGCGGGCCGCCGCCGGCAGCGCGGTCGCGTCGACGGCGAACACGTAGTGGCCGTAGGTGTGCGGGAACGTCTTGGCCCCCGGCGGCCCGGCGACCGTCACCGGGTCGCCGACCGCGACGGAGGCCGCCCATCCGCTCGCCAGGCCGCCGTCGTGCAGCACGATGTCCAGGTCCAGCTCGCGGGCCGCCGCGTCGTAGCGCCGCACGGTGTACTTGCGCGTCGGCGGCATCGGCCGGGGCCAGTCGAGCATCAGCCTGTCGTTGGGCACCGGGACGCGGTGGGCGCCGTCGGGGTCAGGGAAGACGATCCTGACGTGGTCGTCGGCCTGGTAGGTGTGGAAGCCGTCCAGCTCCGGCCCCTTGAGGGTGAGCCGCAGCATGCGCGGCGTCACCAGCTCGCGGGCGGCCACCCGGACGGTGCGCACGCCGATCGGGTACGGGACGCGGATCAGGCCGGTCCCGGCGGCGTGGTGGGCGGCGACCTTGGGCCCGGGGTCGCGGCGGTCGGCGCTCATGACGCCGCCAGCGGCGCGAGCGCCTGGTCGACGGCGTCCAGCGTCATCAGCGCCGAGTCGTACGTGGCCGCCTCGGTGTAGCGGATCGGGAACGCCTTCCCGGCCTTGACCGCCGGGAGGTTCTTCCACAGCGGGGAGTCGAGCACGTACTTCACCGACTCGTTCGGCGTGCCGTCGGGCCGCACCGAGTACGTGATCGCGTCGGCCTCGCCGAGACTGGCCGGCAGCTCCTCGATCGACGGGTACTCCGACACGTCGCTGCTCCCTCCGCCCTTCTTCTTGACCTGTCCGTAGTAGGTGACGCCGACGTCCTGGGCGATGTTGGTGCCCCAGGAGCCGGCGAACTCGCGCTGGAACGTCCCCTTCGCGGCCTCCCCGTACGAGCCGACGTGGCCGAACTTCACGCCCGCCAGCGCCTCCCGGTACTTGGCGGCCAGTTCGGCGGCCTTCTTCTCGTAGGCGGCCTTGGCCTGGCCGAAGTTCGCGGCGCGGCCGGCGGCGTCGGACTGCCGCTGCGACAGCTCGCGCCACGCGGACGGGACGGTCGGGCCGATGGCGACGACGGGGGCGATGGACTCGAGCCGGTCCATGTCCACGTCGGCCAGCACCGGGGCGGGGACGCCGATGACGATGAGGTCCGGCTTGACCTTGGCGATGGCCTCGTAGTTGGTCTCGGCCGCGGTCTCGCCGGCGATCTTCTCCAGCCGGTCGTAGGTGGCCCGGTCCTCCTGCGACATCAGCGGCAGGCCGCGCTTCCACAGGGAGATGCCGACGAGCGCGGCGTCGGCCTCGATGAGCGCGGGCACGGCGTACCCGGTGGCGACGACCCGCTGAGGGTCGGCGGGGATGGTGACCTGGCCGTTGTCGGCGGCGAACACGCGGGTCGCGGCGGCGGCGGCCGGCTGCTCGCCGGACGGGGCCGAGCCGCACCCGGCGACCAGGGCGAGCGCGAGAAGCGGGACTCCGGCGGCACGCCGGAGCTGGGCAGAGTGCATCAGAAGGGGTCCTTCACCAGGGATGAGACGTAGTTAGGTTACCCTTACCAAAGTTGCTTCTGATGTCGCTGGGAGGCCATCCGATGTCGCTGGGACGCCACTCCGTGACGGTCACCGACCCCGTCGGGACCGACCCGCTGCGCTGCGACGAGTTCGGCTACGGGCTCGGCCGCCTCGACGGCGTCCTCGTGCTCAAGTACCGCTCGGCGGCCGTGCTGGAGTTCGCCGAGAGCCGCCAGGACTTCCTGCACCAGCTCTACTGGTCGCCCGACGGCATGCTGGCCACCAGGCACGGCGCGCGTACCCAGTTCGTCGGCCACCGGGAGGCGTTCTGGGCGCACCGGGCCGTCACTCACGAGGTGCGCGCGGCCGACCGGCAGACCGTCTACCGGATCTGCCTGCGCGAGGTGCCCCCGGCGCTCGCCGGGCTGCGCGCGGGGGCCGTCTCCGTCGGGCGGGAGGCCGCCCGGCTCATCGAGGCCATCGCCAGGCCCGGCCTCGACGAGGCCGAGGGGCTGGCCGCCCGCGACGTCATCATGGCCGGGCTGGGCACGAGCACCGCCGAGTTCGTCGGCCACCACGCCACCGGCACCGGCTTCGCGATGACGGTGGCGCGGGCGCTCTCGCACGACCCGGGCGACGCCGCCCGCCTGGAGGAGTGGGCCGAACGGCTGCACGTCAGCGTCAAGACGCTGCAGCGCGACTTCGAGCGCGAGTTCGGCATGCCGTACTCACGGGTGCGCACCAAGCTGCGGCTCAGCACGTCGCGGGTGCTGCTGGAGACGCAGCCGGTGGCCGAGGTGGCGCGGCGGGTCGGCTACTCCAGCCCGTCGGCGTTCATCAGCGCCTTCACCAAGGAGTACGGCTGCACCCCGGGCCGCTACGCCGCGACGTGACGGCCATCCGGCGTTCACCGGCACGTCACGGGCGCTGCCTACGCTGAGCCCTCATGCGGAAGATGGCCCCGGCCCTGGCCGCGGCAGCGCTGCTGTGCGGCTGCGCCACCGGCCTCGACGGCGCCCCGTCGATCCTGGACAAGGACGAGCTGGTCGTCGCCGTGAAGTCGGACCAGCCCGGCCTGGCCGTGCGCACCCCGGGCGGCGCGTTCGAGGGCTTCGACGTCGACGTGGCCGCCTACGTGGCCGCCCGCCTGGGCAAGAAGGTCTCCTTCGTCGAGACCACCTCGGAGGGCCGCGAGGCCAAGCTGCGCGACGGCGTGGCCGACATGGTGGTGGCCACCTACTCCATCAGCCCCGAACGCAAGGCCCAGGTGACGTTCGCCGGGCCGTACTACGTCTCCCACCAGGACATCCTGGTCCGGGCCGGATACCGGCGGATCCGCGGCGTGCGCGACCTCGAAGGGCGCAGGCTGTGCGAGGCGCAGGGCTCGATCTCCACCTCGCGCATCGTGGACGGCCGCCGGATCGCCGCCGAGCTGGTCCCGGCCAGGACCTACGGCGAGTGCGTCGACCTGCTCAGGGCGGGGGCCGTGGAGGCGGTCTCCACCGGCGACCTGATCCTCGCCGGGTTCGCCGCCCGCGAGCGCGGCGCGTTCGCCATCGTGAACGCGCCCTTCACCGACGAGAGGTACGGCATCGCGCTGCCGCTCGGGGACGTGGCGGCGTGCGAGCAGGTCAACCGCGCGATCACGGACATGTACCAGGACGGCACGGCGGCCCGGCTGCTGGAGAAGTGGTTCGGCGGCAGCGGGCTGCGGCTGACGCCGTACGTGCCGGAGTTCGAGGGCTGCGTGGACTGACGCTGTCACAAAACGCCCCGCTATTCAGTCGTATGTCTGGAACGGTGTCGGGCGGAAGGGAACAGCCATGTACGCGCCAGAGAAGCGGATCGCCACCTCGGTCCTGGTCATCGGCACGGGCGGGGCCGGCCTGCGGGCCGCCATCGAGCTCGCCGAACGCGGGGTCGGCGTCCTGGCCGTCGGCAAGCGGCCCAAGGCGGACGCGCACACCTCGCTCGCGGCCGGCGGCATCAACGCGGCACTCGCCACGATGGACCCCGACGACACCTGGGAGCAGCACGCCGCCGACACCCTCAAGGAGAGCTACCTGCTCGCCAACCCCGAGACCGTGCGCATCGTCACGGAAGGCGCCGCCCGGGGCATCGAGGACCTGCAGCGTTACGGCATGCCGTTCGCCCGCGAGGCCGACGGCCGCATCTCCCAGCGCTTCTTCGGCGCCCACACCTACCGCCGCACCGCCTACGCCGGCGACTACACCGGCCTGGAGATCCAGCGCACGCTGATCGACCGCGCGGCCCGCCTCGACGTGCCCGTCCTCGACACCGTGTACGTGACCCGCATCCTGGTCCGCGACAACGCGGTCTTCGGCGCGTACGGGTTCGACCTGACCGACGGCAGCCGCTACGTCATCCACGCCGACGCGGTGATCCTGGCGGCCGGCGGCCACACCCGGATCTGGCGGCGCACCTCCTCCAGGCGCGACGAGAACACCGGCGACTCCTTCCGCCTCGCCGTGCTCGCCGGGGGCCGCATCCGCGATCCCGAGCTGGTGCAGTTCCACCCGTCCGGGCTCCTCCACCCGGAGAACGCGGCCGGCACGCTGGTGTCGGAGGCGGCGCGCGGCGAGGGCGGGATGCTGCGCAACGGGCTCGGCGAGCGGTTCATGGCCCGTTACGACGCCGAGCGGATGGAGCTGTCGACCCGCGACCGCGTCGCCCTCGCCGCCTACACCGAGATCAAGCAGGGGCGCGGCACGCCGGACGGCGGCGTCTGGCTCGACGTGTCGCACCTGCCCCGGCAGACGATCATGACGAAGCTGCCACGCGTCTACCAGACGCTGATGGAGCTGCAGATGCTCGACATCACCAAGCAGCCGATCGAGGTCGCGCCGACCGCGCACTACTCCATGGGCGGCGTCTGGGTGCGGCCCGAGGACCACGGCACCGGCGTGGACGGCCTGTACGCGATCGGCGAGGCGGCCAGCGGCCTGCACGGGGCCAACCGCCTCGGCGGCAACTCCCTCATCGAGCTGCTCGTCTTCGGCCGCATCGTCGGGCAGGCGGCGGCCGAGTATTCCGCCGGCCTCGACGCCCAGCGCCGCTCGGCCGACGCGGTCGGCGAGGCGCGGGCCGAGGCCGACGGGCTGCTCTCCGCCGACGGCCCGGAGAACGTCCGCGCGCTGCAACGCGAGCTGCGCGACATCATGACCGAGCACGCCGGCGTCGTACGTGACGAGGCCGGGCTGCTCAAGGGGCTCGACGCGCTCGCCGCCGTCGAGGCGCGCATCGAGGACGTCGGCGTGCACCCGGACATCGCCGGGTTCCAGGACCTGGCGCACGCCTTCGACCTGAAGTCCGCGGCGCTCGCCGCTCGCGCCACGATGGAGGCCGCGCTGGAGCGGCGCGAGACCCGGGGCTGCCACAACCGCTCCGACCACCCCGGGCTGGACCCCGCCCTCCAGGTCAACCTCGTGTGGTCCGGGCCCGGCTCGATCGAGCGGGAGCCGATCCCGCCCATCCCCGCCGGGATCGCGGCGCTCATGCGCGAGGTCTCCACCGACGGCAAGCTCGTCGAGTAGCCGCCCGGGTTCCGGATGGACGCGTTCTTCCGCGACGCGCCGGCCTCCTGGGACGGCCTCAGCGCATCGCCTCGGCGCCCGCCCTGATGGCGTCGCGGATGCGCGGGTAGGTGCCGCACCGGCAGATGTTGCGCAACCCGTCCAGGTCGGCGTCGGTGACGGCACGCCCCTCCTCGGCGACGCGCCGGACCAGCGCGACGGCGGCCATGATCTGGCCCGGCTGGCAGTAGCCGCACTGGGACACGTCGTGGTCGAGCCAGGCGCGCTGCATGGGATGCAGCTCCTGGCCGGACGTGGCCGCCAGCCCCTCGATGGTGGTGACCTCGTCGTCGGGCCGCAGCTCCCCCACGGGGATCGCGCACGGGCTGACGGCCTTGCCGTTGAGGTGGCTGGTGCACGCCTTGCACACGTCGATGCCGCAGCCGTACTTGGGTCCGGTGATGCCGAGCAGGTCGCGCAGCACCCACAGCAGGCGCACGTCCGGCGCCACCTCCACGGTGACCTGCTCGCCGTTGACGCGGAAAGTGTGCTCGGGCACTCGGGTCCTCCTTCAGCGGGCGTGGTCCAGGCCGTCGGCCGGGGACGGGGGGATCGGGGGCACGGTCGGCTTGGGGGTGAAGGACAGCGTCCCGTGGTTGATCGGGAACGTGGTCGGCATGACGCCGGTCGCGCGCGCGTACGCGCAGGCGACGGCGGCCATCGAGGCGGCGACGCCCAGCTCGCCCGCGCCGCCGGGCCGGTCGGAGGTGCTGGGCATGACGATGATCCGCAGGTCGGGCGGGGTGTTCCACTGCCGGGTGTAGAAGTAGTCGTCCCAGCTCGCCTCCAGGAAGTGGCCGTCGCGCAGGTGCAGGCTGGAGGTGAGGGCCAGCGCGATGCCGTCCATGACGCCGCCCATCATCTGCGCCTCCAGGCCGCGCGGGTTGACGGCGAGCCCGGCGTCCACGGCGAAGACCGCCTTGGTGACGCGGGGCCCGGTCACGCCGTCGCGGATCGGCCGCTCGACGGTCTCCGGGCGGCAGTCGATCTCGACGAGGGCGGCGCTGACGGACTTGTACTCGCTGTGGAAGGCGATGCCCTGCGCGGTGCCGGCGGGCATCGGCCTGCCCCATTCGCCCGCTTCGGCGACCGCGGCCAGCACCGCGCGGGAGCGCTCGTCGCGCAGGAAGTCGTGCCGGAACCGGCGCGGGTCCCGGCCCATGCGGGCGGCGAGCCGGTCGACGACGAGCTCGCGGGCGCAGGTGACGTCGGGCGAGTAGACGTTGCGCATGCTGCCGGTGTTGAAGCCCCGGTCCGTCTCGTTGAGCAGCCGGCCGCTGACGCCGAACTGGTAGGGCATCGTCTGGCTGAGCTGGAAGAACGTCTGGGCGAAGCTGAGGTCGCCCCCGGGGAGCCGGGCGGCCAGGGCGGTGATGATCTCGCCGAGGCCGTGCCCGAGGTCGGTGGAGACGCTGGTGTGCCGCTGCTGGTAGCCGAGCACCGTGCCACCGAGGTAGGAGACGCGTACCCGTGAGATGGCCATCGGGTGGGTGCGGCCCTGGCGGGAGTCGTCGGCGCGGTGCCACAGGAGCTTGACCGGCTTGCCGACGCGCTGTGACAGCTCGGCGGCCTCCAGGGCGGCGTCGAAGAACAGCTTGCGACCGAAAGAGCCGCCGCCTTCGGTGACGTGCACCGTGACCCGGCTCTGCGGCAGCCCGAGCCTGGCGGCGATGGCCTGCTGGGCGACGACGGGCGACTTCAGCGACGACCAGATCTCGGCGCGGTCGGCGCGTACGTCGGCGATCGCGCAGTTGGGTTCGAGCGCGCTGTTGCTGCGGAAGTGGAAGGTGAACGAGCCCTCGACGACGGGGGTGGGCGGCCGGAGGCCGAGCGGCGGTTCGGCGGCGCGCAGTTCGCGGAGCACGGACTCGTCGGACTTGCCTTCGGCGGTGCCGGGCCTCCAGGTGACGCGCAGGGCGCGTACGGCGTCGACGCACTGGCCGAACGTGGCGGCGCGGACCGCCACCCCGGTGGAGATCACGACCGCGTCGGTGACGCCCGGCATGGCGCGGACCTCGGCGAGGTTGGCGACCGAGCCGACCTTGCCGTTGATGGTGGGCGGGCGGCACACCATCGCCGGTTTCGCGTCCGGGACGTCCAGGTCCAGGGTGAACTTCTTGCGCCCGGTCACCGCGTCCAGCGCGTCGATCCGGTTGTGCGGGCGGCCGATGACGGTGAAGCTCTCGCGCGCGGCGAGCTCGACCGGCACCCGCAGCGTCCGCGTGGCGGCGGCCCTGCCGGAGAGCTCCCCGATGCCGACGCTCCGGCCCGCGCGGCCGCTGATCACGCCGTCCTTCAGCGTCAGGTCGGCGGGGGCGACGCCGAGCTCGGCGGCGGCGGCCCGCATCAGCCGGCTCCGGGCGACGGCGGCCGCCACCCGGATCGGGACGTACGTCGCGAACGTCGTGTTCGATCCGCCGGTGAGCTGGTTGAACACCAGCTCCGGGCGGGCGTCGGCGAGCGTGACCCGTACCCGCCCGACCGGTACGGCCAGCTCCTCGGCGATCAGCATGGCGGTGGAGGTGGTGATGCCCTGGCCCACCTCGGCCCTGGGCAGCGCGAACGACACCGTGCCGTCCGCGCCGACCTCGACCGTGATCAGGTTCGCGGTCGGCAGCGCCGCCGCGGTCATCAGGTCGTTGAGGTCGAGCAGGTCGGTGATCTCCGGCGACGGGAGCCCGGGGTCCGGCCCGGCGGCGGTGATCAGCGTCGGGGCCGCCAGCACGTACCCGAGGAAGCGCCGCCGCCCGATGGCCGTCATGTGCCGGGACGGTTCGTCGTCGGGATCTCGATCCTGGTCTCCCGGCCCTTGGTGAGGAAGAACATGATGTACCGCCGGGCCGCCTCGTCGATCACCCAGGCGATCTCGGGCACCAGCGGCAGCGGCACGAGGCCCTCGCGGAACCGCACCAGCTTCGGCCAGGCGGACCTGACCAGCGGGTCCCACACCGGCTCGCGTTCGATGCCGTCCCAGTCGGCCACCTGGTCGCCGACCAGGTAACGGGCCAGCGCGTTGCACAGGGGCCGGCTGACGCTGCCGGGGCTGGTCTGCTCGGCGAGCTGGTCCAGCAGGATGCCGGTCAGCGCCACGCCCTCCGGCGTCGGCCCCATGTTGCGCGGCAGCACCTGGTCCGACTGGGCCTCGGCGTCGGCCCAGGTGGCGGGGATGTACTCGTCCCTGATGCCGAGCAGGTGCGCGGTCACCTGCCACACGTGCAGGTACGCCTCCGACTCGGCGGCGCTGATCGGCACCTTCCACTCGCGCATCCTGCGCATCGCGAACGTCGGCAGCGTGTGCCAGGTGACCAGCATGTCCTCCTGGCTGATCGGGATGCCGTAGGGCCAGTGCGGCACCTGCTTGAGCAGATGCCGGACCGCCGCGTGCACCAGCCGGGTCTTGACCGACTCGACCACGCAGGAGCCGTCGGGCCGGTAGGCGTTCAGCGAGCCGACGGCGAACCCGAGGATGCTGGTCTTGGCGACGCGGTCCTCCATGTCGGCGCCGCCCTTGGAGTAGTAGACGGCCCGCGCCTCCTTGGGGATGGCGGTGCTCAGCATGCCGCCGCCGACGCCGTTGAGCAGGTTCAGGTACAGGCCCCTGGCCTTGTTGAACTCGGCGGCGGTGCCGAGCTTGCCGTGGTCGGCCCACGGCGGGAGGCGGCGGGCGCGCTCCATGAAGTCGCGCAGGTCGGCCGGCAGCCCGGCGGGCAGCGGCTGGTCGTTGCGGGTCCAGTCCCACAGCAGGCGGTTGACCTCGGGGACGGCGCCGCGGTCGAGGAGCGAGGCGACCAGCGGGTCGGCCTCCTCGTCCCACACCCAGCGCGGGTCGGCGCCCGCTCCGGAGCCGGCGACCGATCCGGCCGCCGCCCACGTCCACGGGCGGGCCTCGGCGGGGGTGGCCATCCCGAGCGCGCCGAGCGCGCCCAGGGCCCCGCCCGAGATCAACATCCTGCGCCTGCTCAGCTCCGCCATGCCGGGAACTCCTCTCCGAGCCGTGCCCCGGCCGCTCGGGCCGGGGCGGAGTCTTCTGATCAGGACGGGCGGTTGGTGTCGGGGATCTCGATGCTGATCGGCCGCGCCTCCGACAGGAAGAGCAGGGCGGCCTTGCGGAGGAACTCGTCGAACAGCCAGTACGCCTCGGGCGCCGCCGGGAAGGGCAGCAGGCCCTCGCGTACGGCGATGAACGGCTTCCAGCTCACCCGCAGCAGCGGGTCCCAGACCAGCTCGCGGCGGATCCTGAGCCAGGAGGCGATCTCGTCGCCGAGCATGAAGCGGGTGAACGCGCCGAGGATCGGCTTGCCGAGGATGCCGCCGTCGACGCCGGAGCCGAGGTTGAGCAGGATGTCGGCCAGCTTGACGCCCTCGGGCGTCGGCGCGAGCACCGGGTCGAGGACCTGCGCGGCCTGGGAGTTCGCCTCGGCCCACGAGGCGGGGATGTACTCGTCCCTGATGCCGAGCAGGTGCGCGCACAGCTGCCACGAGTGCAGGAACGCGTCGGACTCGGCGGCGGGGATCGGCACCTCCCACGCGGTGAGCTTCTGCATGACGGTCGTGGGCAGGCTGTGCCAGGTGACCATCATGTCCCGCTGGCTGATCGGGATCTCCTCGTCGGCGACCTGCGCCCAGTAGGGCGACTGCGGCAGCAGGTGGCGTACCGCGGCGTGCACCAGCCGGGTCTTGACGCAGGTGACGATCATCTCGCCGCGGGGGTCGTAGGCGTCGGCGGACATGATGTCGTAGCCGAGCTTGGCGGTCTTGGAGATGCGGTCCTTCATGTCCGCGCCGCCCTGGGAGTAGTAGACGGCGCGGGCCTCCTTGGGGATGACCGTGCTCATCATGCCGCTGGCCAGCCCGTACAGCAGGCCGAGGTAGAGCCCGCGCTTCTTGTTGAACTCGACGACGGGGGCGAGCCTGCCCCGGTCGGCCCAGGCGGGGAGGCGCCGGGCCCGTTCCATGAAGTCGCGCAGGTCGGCCGGGAGCCCGGCGGGCAGCGGCTGGTCGTTCTTGGTCCAGGTCCGTAACAGCTCGTTGACGCGGGGCACGTCGCCCCGGTCGAGGAGGGAGGCGACCAGCGGGTCGGCCTCCTCGTCCCACACCCAGCGGGGGTCGGCGCCCGCGCCGGCGCCTCCGACGGAGCCCGTGGGCGACCACGTCCACGGCGCCTGCGCCCGCGCGGGGGTGGCGATGCCGAGCGCGCCGAGCGCGCCCAGCGCCCCGCCGGCCTTGAGCACGTAGCGTCTGCTGACCTTGTCCACGCTTGCGTTCTCCTCCCTCGATCGAGGCCGAGAGCACCTCCTGATACGATGAAACAAAATCTGGTTCTGCGTATCATCACAGCACAGTGTCCTGGCCCTCACAAGACCCAGGTGATGGAGGCAGAATCACTCAAGGGAGGTGATCGTGGAATCCGCGCTGTCCGTGCTCATGACGCCGACGGACTCCGAGTCGCTGCTGGACCGCGCCTACAGCGACGCCGTCGAACGGGTCGACGCCGTCGACGAGACCCGCGCGCGCATCCTCGACGCGGCCTACGAGCAGTTCTGCCGCATGGGGATCCGCCGCTCGACCATGGAGGACGTGGCCCGCCGCGCCGGGGTCTCGCGCATCACCGTCTACCGCCGCTTCGCCACCAAGGACGCCCTCGTCGAGCACGTCGTACGGCGCGAGTTCCGCCGCTACTTCGACCAGTTCCTCGTCGACATCGAGCACGCCCGCACCGCCGCCGACCGGGTCGTCCTCGGCTTCGTGAGCTCGCTGCGCGCCATCCGCCGCAACCCGCTCATCGGCGGCCTCATCGCCGCCGAGCCCGACCTGGTCGTCCCCTCCATGATCAGCGACGGCGGGCAGACCCTCGCCACCGTCCGGCAGTTCGTCGCGGGCCAGCTCCGCCGCGAGCAGCGCGCCGGCCACGTCTCCGCCGACCTCGACGCCGAGCTCGTGGCCGAGCTGATGGTACGGGTCTCCGCCTCCTTCCTGGCGACGCCGAGCCGGATCGTCGACCTCGACGACGACGACCAGCTCGCGGCCGTGGCCAGGCGTTTCCTCGTGCCCATGCTCACCCCGCGCTGACGTCCGCCCGGCGGCCGACCACTTTCCGGCTCCGGCGGTGTCCATCCCTTCGTCAGGCGTCACCGGGCAGTTCGGCGGGCGCCACCGGAGAGAAGGAGCCACCATGCGAGGGAGTCCGTCGGCGGCCGAGCTGCTGGCGCTGGCGCGCGGCGGCGACGGCGAGGCGTTCCGCGAGCTCGTCGAGCCGTACCGGCGCGAGCTCCAGGTGCACTGCTACCGCATCCTGGGCTCGGTGCAGGACGCCGAGGACCTGGTCCAGGAGACGCTGCTGGCGGCCTGGCGCGGGATGGACGGCTACGAGCAGCGCGCCTCGGTGCGCACCTGGCTCTACCGCATCGCGACCAACCGCTGCCTCAACGCCCTGCGGGCCGGATCGCGGCGTCCGCAGGACCGGCCGGCCTACCGTGTGGAGGTCACGTTGCCCGAGCCGTCGCACCGCCGGGACGAGCCGAGCTGGCTGGAGCCCTACCCGGACGCGCTGCTCGACGAGCTCGCCGACCGGATGCCCGGCCCGGAGGCCCGCTACGAGCTGCGCGAGTCGGTGTCGCTGGCGTTCCTCGCGGCGCTGCAACGGCTGCCGCCCAGGCAGCGGGCCGTGCTCGTGCTGCGCGACGTGCTGGGCTTCCGGGCCGGCGAGGTGGCGGGCATGATCGGCGCCACCGAGAACGCCGTCGCGATGGCGCTCAAGCGCGCCAGGGCGACCCTCGCGGGCGAGCTGCCCGGGCGGGAGAGCGCCCCGCTGCCCGGCTCGGCGCGCGAGCGGCGGCTGGTCGACGCGTTCGCGCGGGCGTTCCAGGCAGGTGACGTGGACGCCGTCGTGGCGCTGCTGACCGACGACGCGTGGCTGACCATGCCGCCGCTGCCGCTGGAGTATCAGGGCCCGGAGGTCATCCGTCATTTCCTGGCCACCGTCGCGATGTGCGGGGGCCGCGAGTACGTGCTGATCCCGACGCGGGCCAACGGGCAGCCGGCGTTCGGCTGCTACCAGCGCGACCCGCGCACGCCGATCCTGCACGCGCACGGCGTGCTCGTGCTGACGCTGACCGGCGACCGGATCGCCGTGGTGACGCGCTTCCTGGACAACGCGCTGCTGGCGTCCTTCGGGCTGCCCCGGTCGCTGCGCGACTGACGGCCACACTTTTACCGACATAGGGGGATACGTGCGTGTCGACGGAGGGCGGATGACGCCCGGACAGGCATGGGTGCTGGGCCTGGCCTCGCTGGCGTCGTTCATGATGGCCCTGGACAGCCTGGTCGTGACCACCGCGCTGGGCACGATCCGGCAGGACCTGGCGGCCTCGATCGAGTCGCTCGAATGGACGGTCAACGCCTACAGCCTGACGTTCGCCGTCCTGCTGCTGACGGGGGCGGCGCTGGGGGACCGGTTCGGGCGGCGGCGGGTGTTCGTCACCGGGCTGGCCGTGTTCACGGCGGCGTCGGCGGCGTGCGCGCTGTCGCCGGACATCGGCACGCTGATCGCGGCGCGGGCGCTCCAGGGGGCGGGCGGCGCGATGGTGCTGCCGCTGTCGCTCACGCTGATCAGCGTGGCGTTCCCGCCGGAGCGGCGGGGCAGGGCGATGGGGCTGTACCTCGGCCTCACCGGCCTGGCCACGTTCAGCGGGCCGTTCGTCGGCGGGGTCGTCGCCGAAGGGCTCGCCTGGCAGTGGATCTTCTGGCTGAACCTGCCGATCGGGCTGGCCGCGATCGCGCTCACCGTCCGCCGCGTCGAGGAGAGCGCGGGCCCGCGCAACCGGCTCGACCTGGGCGGCGTCGTGCTGGTGACGCTCGGCGCGCTCGGCGTCGTGTGGGGGCTGGTGCGCGGGAACGCGGCGGGCTGGGGGAGCGCCGAGGTGCTGGGCACGCTGCTGCTCGGCGTCGCGCTGCTGATCGCCTTCGTGGCCCGGGAACGGCGTGCGGAGGCGCCGATGCTGCCCATGCGGTTCTTCCGGCTGCGCGCGTTCGCCACCGCCGCCACGGCCAACTTCCTGGTCTTCGCCTCGCTCTACGGCACGATGTTCTTCCTCGCCCAGTACTTCCAGATCGTGCACGGCGACGGGCCGCTCGGCGCGGGGCTGCGGCTCATGCCGTGGACGGCGACGCTCATGGTGTGCGCGCCGATCGCCGGGCGGCTGGCCGACAGGGTGGGCGAGCGGACGTTCGTGGCCGGCGGGCTGTTGCTGCAGAGCGTGAGCATGGGCTGGATCGCCCTCGCCGCCGGGCCCGGCGCCGGCTATCTCGAACTGCTGCCCGCGCTGATCACCAGCGGGGCCGGGCTGACCATGGCCATGCCCGCCGCGCAGAAGGCGGCGGTCGGCGCGGTGCTGCCGCACGAGATCGGCCAGGCGTCCGGCGCGTTCATGACATTGCGGATCTTCGGCGGGGTGTTCGGCGTCGCCGTCTCGGTCGCGGTCTTCGCCGCGACCGGCGGCTACGCCTCGCCCGGGGTGTTCGGCGCCGGGTTCGCGGCGGCGATGGGCGCGGTCACCGCGCTCGCCCTCGCCGGGCTGCTCACCGCCCTCGGCATGCCGCGCGGGCGAACCGCCCCGACCTCCGTGCCCAGGCCGGAGACCGTTCGATGACGACCCCGGAGGAACCCGTGAACCGTGACGCATCCACACTCCGCGCGCTGCACGTGCCCGGCGCGCCGCTGGTGCTGCCCAACGCCTGGGACGCGGCCTCGGCCCGGCTGGCGGTGACGGCCGGGTTCCCGGCCGTGGCCACCAGCAGCGCCGCCACCGCCGCGGTGCTCGGCTACGACGACGGCGAGGCGGCCCCCGTCGGCGAGGTGCTGGCCGCCGCCGCGCGGATCGTCCGGGCGGTGGACGTGCCGGTGACCGTCGACTTCGAGCGCGGCTACGGGCTCGCCCCCGCCGAGCTGGCCGAGCGGTTCGCCGCCACCGGCGCGGCCGGGCTGAACCTGGAGGACTCCGACCCCGCCACCGGCGAGCTCGTCGACGCCGCCGAGCAGGCCCGCTTCCTGGCCGCGGTCCGCGAGGCGGCGGCGTCGATCGGCGCGGACCTGGTCGTCAACGCGCGCATCGACGTGTTCCTGCGCCGGTCCGGGCCGCCGGAGGCGCAGCTCGCCGCCGCGCTCGACCGGGCCGCCCGCTATCTGGAGGCCGGGGCCGACTGCGTCTACCCGATCGGCGCCGGCGACCCCGAGGTGATCCGGGCGCTGACGAAGGGCATTCCCGGGCCGGTGAACGTCGCCTACGGGGGCGGCGCGCTTTCACCGGCGGAGCTGGCCGGGCTCGGCGTCGCGCGGGTGACGTTCGGCCCGGCCCTGCAACGGCACCTGTACGACACGTACGGGAGCGCGCTGTTCGCGGCGGTCGCGTCGGGCGGGAACCCGTTCGCCCGCTGACCCGGGGGCCCCGACGGCGGGCGCGGGGCGGTGATCCGGCAGGATCGGCAGCCGATGAACCTCTTCCGCAACCGCAACTTCAACATCTTCCTGGCGGTCCAGGCGCTGTCGGTGGCCGGCGACTCGTTCTCGACGGTGGCCATCCCGCTGCTGGTCCTGCACGCGACCGGCTCCGTCGTGCAGATGGGCCTGCTGACCGGGTTGTCCGGCGCGGCCTCGCTGGTGACGGGGGTGTTCGCCGGCCACCTGGTCGACCGGCTGGACCGCCGCCGCCTGCTGATCGGCTGCGACCTGGCCCGCGCCGCCCTCTACGCCGCCATCCCGCTCGTGTGGATGGCCGGCCCGCAGATCTGGCTCCTGTACGTGATCGTCCCGCTCGGGGCGGCGCTGGGCATGGTCTTCCAGGTCGCCTACGTGGCCGTGGTGCCCAGCCTGGTCGAACCCGATCAGATCACCCAGGCCAACGGCCGCCTGTACGCCGTCTACGCGGTGGGCGGCATCGGCGGCCCGGCCCTGGTCGGGGTGATCTCCCAGGCGTTCGGGCCGGTGGTCGCGATCGGCGTGGACGCCGTGACGTTCGTGGTGTCCGCGCTCGGCCTCATGCTGATCCGGCTGCGCCCGGCGGCGGCGCCGGCGGACCGGGGCGGCCTGCTCGAAGGCGCCAGGTTCCTGTGGCGGCACCCGGTGATGCGCTCGCTGACGATCCTGCTGACGTTCTTCATCTTCCTGACGGCGGGCGTGGACGACGTGCTCATCTACCACCTCAAGCACGACCTCGGGCAGAACGACGACGCCGTCGGCCTGGTCCTGGCCTGCGCGGCCGTCGGCGCCATCGTGGGCGCGCCGCTCATCGGCCGCATCCGCAAGGCGATCGGGTTCGGCAACACCTGGGTGAGCGCCACCACGCTGTCCGGGCTGGCGATGGGCGGCGTCGGGCTGGCCACGGGCGTGCCCGCGGTGGCGGTGCTGATGGCGCTGTTCGTGCTCGGCACGGCCGTGGCCGGGATCTGCTCGCAGTCGTTCCGCCAGGAGGTGACGCCCAGCCACCTGCTGGGCCGGGTCACCGCCGCCTTCTGGACGGTCCACTACGTGCTGGGCCCGGCCGGCGCCGCGCTCCTCACACTCGGCGCGGCGGAGTACGGCGTCGCGGCCGTGACCGTGGTCGCCGGCGCGGGCTGCGTGCTGGTGTCGCTGTCGGGCCTGCTCACGCCGATGCGCCGCCCGCTCCCGCCCTCCTGAGCCCGGGGCGGGCGGCCCGCCTGGCGATCACGTCGGCCGCTATCAGCAGCCCGGCGGGGACGACCGCCGTCAGGAAGCCGCTCGGCCCGAGCAGCGCGACGGCGAACGCCCCCCAGGCCAGGACGGCCCAGCCGACGTACGCGGGTACGGTGTGCCCCTGCCGCCCCGCCCGCGCCACCAGGAGCCCCAGCAGCACGAGCACCACGACGAAGCCGCCGGGCAACGCCCAGAACGTGACCAGGGACTCGCTCCCGGCGGAACGGTCGCGCAGCTCCCCGGCGAACCAGCTCGACCAGGGGGCGAGCGGGGCGAACATCAGAGTGTGCGCGGCGGCGATCAGGATCATCGCCCGGCCGGCCCAGACGGTGAGCCGGGCGGGCGCGGACGGGCGGGACGCGGATGTGACGCTCATGGCAGCCATCGTGTCCGCGCCGCCCCCGCCCCGCCTCCCCCCGTGAGAGGAGGCGGCTCCCCCGTGGAGGTGAGGGTGACCTCCAGCGCCGCCATCCGCTCCACACCCACCAGCCCGGGAGCGGCGCGGACGTCCAGATGGACGCGGTTCTTGAGGTGGACAGCGCTTTCGGGTCGTGGGCGTAGAAGTTGACCTGGAAGTGGCGGCTCATCGTGGCGCTCCGTTCGTCTCGCTCACCGCCCGCTGTGCCACCCCGGGTTCGGGGCGCGGGTCACTCGGTCATCACCCGCCACAGGGCGGCCCGGTCGAGGGTGTCGACCTGCCAGGTGCGGGAGTCCAGCGTGCCCCGGTGGCGGTAGTCGCGCATGATCCGCACGTGCTCCGGGACCCGGACGAACGCCCGGAGATCCTCCTCGCTGCGCCACACCGACAGGGAGCCGACCCGGCGGCTGGGCACGTCGGCCCAGAGCCACATGCCGACCGCGCCCGTCAGGCCCGGCCACAGGCGGCTCAGCGACCGGGCGCGGCGGGCGATGCCGGGCAGGTCGAGCAGCCGCTGCGCCCGGTAGTCGGTCAGGGCCGCCACCAGCGGGCCTGGGCTGCCGCTCGCCGGGCCGGTGATCCAGCGGGACCTGAAGTGCGGCGCCCGCCTGTCGTCGTTCGTCATGCGGCCCAAACTATATTAACGACCGATCGGTTGCATAGTTGGCCACTTGACTCGGGGCATGGGTCTGCAAGTTAATGTGAACATGAAGTCGAGCGAGTGGATGCAGATCGGGGAGCTGGCCGAGCGGTTCGACCTCGCTCCCCACGTCCTGCGGCACTGGGAGGCGATGGGGCTGATCGCGCCCGCCGCCCGGGTCAACGGGCGGCGCCGCTACACCCAGGACCACCTGATCCACGTGATGACGATCATCCGGGCGAAGGCGGCGGGCATGAGCCTGGAGCAGATCCGGGAGATCCTCGGCGTCACCGGCCAGGCGGAACGCCACGCCCTCCTCCAGCGGCACCACGCCGAGCTCGAACGGCGGCTCCAGGAGATCTCGGCGTCCAAGGCGCTGATCGAGCACCTGATGCGGTGCACGGCCGACGACTTCACCCAGTGCCCGACTTATCGGCGGATAGCGGAGAGCGCGGTGGTGCTTCCGGACCCGCACCACGACGGCTGCGTGGTCTGAGGGCGCGTCAGCCGGCCTCCTGCCGGAAGACGATCGTCGTGCCCAGGACGGGCACGGCCGCCTGCCGGCCGGTCCGGGTGAACGCGACGCCGTTGCCGCCCAGGTGCCGCACGGTGGCGTCGAGGTCGCGTACGGACACCGTGAAGCCGGCGAACCCCGGCAGGGCGGGCGGCGCCCCGCCGGACTCAGGCGCCGACGTGACGGTGACGCCCGCGCGGTCCGGCGCGGTGGCCTGTGCGGTGTCCGGCGCGGTGGCCTGTGCGGTGGGGCCGAAGTAGGTGGCGTAGCGGCGGCGGACCTCGGCCAGGTCCGGGGCGGCGACGTGCAGGAGGCACCCGGTCAGGGCGGTCGCGCCGTTGGCGTGCTCGGGGTGCCGCTCGTCGTCGACCGGCGCGTTCTGGGCGAAGCCGACCCGGCCTTCCGGCACGCGGCCCGCGGGCAGGCCGGGGTGGGAGAGCTCCAGGTAGCGGGCGGGCTCCATCCGGGTCCCCGTGGCGGTCTCGACGGGCCGCTGGACGGCGTGCACGCCGCCGTGGCCGACCCCGGCCGCCGTCAGCCGCGCGGCGACGGCGTCGATGTCCGACGTGTCGGCGATCACGATGTGCAGGCCCTGGAAGCGCTGGAGGAAGGCGGCGATGTTCGCGGCCGTCGCGCGGACGGCGGCCGTCAGGCCCGGCAGCTTGTCGTCGGGCACCCGCAGCGGGATCGGTCGCGCCCCGGCGGGCACGCGACCGGCGGACACCAGCTCGACGAAGCCGCCCGGGAAGTACACGTGCGTGTTGACCACGCCGACCGGCTCGGCCATGCCCGGCAGTTCGGGGTAGGCGGGCTCGGCCACCGTGAAGCCCAGCCGCCGGTAGCGCTCCATCGCCTCGCCCATGTCACGCACGATGTGCCCCACGTGGTGCAGACCGTTGACGTCGCCCATGTCGGGCCTCCAGATCTCGATAGTACGCTCTTATTTAAGAGGAGGCTATCATTTGGGGGCGCGGTAAAGTCGGACGCATGACTGACGGCGGGCTCCGCGAGCGCAAGAAGGCCAAGACCAGGGAGGCGATCCTGCGCGAGGCGTTCCGGCTGTTCCGCGAGCGCGGCTACGCCGCCACCACCGTCGAGCAGATCGCCGACGCCGCCGAGATCTCGCCCGCGACCTTCTTCCGCTACTTCCCGACGAAGGAGCACCTGGTCACGCTCGACCGGTTCCCGCCGCTCGTCGAGGCCCTGGCCGCGCAGCCGCCCGGCCCGCCGCTCACCGTGCTGCGCGGCGCGTTCCGCGAGGCGTTCGCCGAGCTGACCGCCGAGGAGATCGCCGCCGGGCACGCGCGCGAGGTGTTCGCCGCCACCGTGCCCGAGCTGCTGGTGGCCAACCTGCGCAGGAGCCCCGGCCTGGTCGGCGAGGTCCGCGACCTGGTGGCCGCCAAGGCCGGCTGCGACGCCGGCGACCCGCGCGTCCGCGACGCCGTCGGCGCGGTGTTCGGCGTCGTGGCGCTGATCTGGCTGGAGTGGGCCCACGACGCCGGCATGGACGCCCCCGCCGAGGTCGACCGCGCCCTGGCCCGCCTGGAGTCCGGGGTTAGCGCATAGACGCACGCCCCGCTCGGCGGCGTCGTGCTCAGGTGCGCAGCGCGAGCGCGTAGCGGACCTCGGTGAGGGGGAAGCCCTGCAGGTCGTCGGGCTTGACCGTCCCGTCGCCGCGCCAGCCGAGCGACTCGTAGAAGCGCCTGGCGCGCGCGTTGGTGTCGAGCACCCAGAGGGTGGCCAGCCCGTAGCCGGCCCCGGTCAGCGCGTCCACGGCCGTGCCCAGGAGCGCGCCGCCGATCCCGCGTCCCCACGCCTCGGGCGCCAGGTAGAGGGTGGTGATCTCGGCCACGGACGCCGGGTCCTGATCCGGGTCGCGGGCCGGCCCGAAGCCGGTGAAGCCGGTGACGCCGCCGTCGTCCTCGGCCACCAGGATGCCGCTCCTCGGCCAGGCGGTCTCGGCCAGCAGGCGCCGCCACATCGGGAGGCGGGCGGCGGGGTCCAGGCCGTCGAGGTGGTCCTGCGGCATCAGGCCCCGGTAGGCCGCCTGCCAGGAGCGTACGTGGATGCCGGCGATCGCCTCGGCGTCGGCGGGGGTGGCCTGGCGGACGGTCATGTGATCGTCATAGCATCCCCGCCCGGTGTGAGCCAGGACACGCCTGGCCTCAGTCACAGGCGCAGGCGCGCGGTCGTCTCCCCTAGCGGCACACATTCCTGACGCCGAGGAGCATCGATGCGCACTCCGCTGCTGTTCGTTCACGGTTTCTGGCACGGCACCTGGTGCTGGAGCGAGGTCCTGGCCCGCGTGGCCGAGACGGGCCGCCCGGCTCTGGCGGTCGACCTGCCGGGGCACGGGCTGCGCGCCCGGCGGCCCCGGTCGGTCACCGGCCGCCCGTTCGACCCCGCGCACCTGGCGACGGAGCCGTCGCCGGTGGCGGGGGTGACTCTGGACGAGGCGGGCGAGCACCTGGTCGCGCGGCTCAAGCGGCTGGGGCGCGGCGGCCCGGTGACGGTCGTGGCGCACAGCATGGGCGGCACGGTGCTCACCAGGGCCGCCGAGCAGGCCCCCGAGCTGGTGGCGCACGCGGTGTACCTGGCCGCGTTCATGCCCGCCTCCGGGGTGCCCGCGTTCGACTACGCCCTGATGCCGGAGAACGAGGGCGAGCTCATCGGGCCGTCGGTGCGGGCCGACCCGGCGGCGGTCGGGGCGCTGCGGCTGGACGTGGCCTCCTCCGACGACGCCTACCGGCAGCAGCTCCGCGAGACGTTCTACGGCGACATCGACCCGGAGGCCGCCGACGCGGCGATCGCGCTGATGACGCCCGACGCCCCGGCCGGGATCGCGCTCGGCACCACGACGCTGACCCGGCAGGGCTGGGGTTCGGTGCCGCGCACGTACGTCGGCTGCGCGCGCGACATGACGATCAGGCCGCCGTTGCAGCACAAGTTCGTGGCGGAGGCGGACGCCGCGTTCCCGGACAACCCGACCGCCACGGTGTGGCTCGACGCCTCGCACTCGCCGTTCCTGTCGCAGCCGGGCCGGGTCGCCGAGATCGTCGGCGGGATCGGCTGAGCCGGGGGCTCAGCCGCCGTCGCCCAGGCGCGCGATCAGCCGGTCGGCGAGCGGGGTCTCGCCGAGCGCGTCGCGCACCCACTTGCGGGTGACGAAGGAGTAGGCCGCGCGGGGTGCCTGGTCCCAGTCCAGCGTGCCCTGCGGCGGCTCCGGGTCGTACTCGATGGCGAACTGCACGGCTCGCGCCGTCTCCGGGCCGGCCAGCTCGCCGGCCAGGTGCAGCGCCATGTCGATGCCGGCCGAGACGCCGGCGGCCGTGAGCACGGGCCCGTCGGCCACCCACCGTTCGCGGGTCGGCACGGCGCCGAACTCCGCCAGCGCGTCCACCATCGACCAGTGCGAGGTGGCCCGCCGCCCGTCGAGCAGCCCGGCCGCGCCGAGGATGAACGAGCCGGTGCACACCGAGACCACCGGCCGGGCGGTCGCGGCGGCTGCGCGCACGTAGGCGAGCAGGGTCTCGTCGGCGGTGGCGCGCATCGTCGCCTCCTCGCCGCCGGGCAGCACGAGCACGTCCGGCGCGGGCACCTGCTCGAACGTGTGCCCGGCGCGTACCTGGAGCGGGGTGTCGGTCTCGACGGTGTCCAGCCGTTCGGCGACCACGACCACCCGGAACTCCGGGCGGATCGCCGCGAGCGTGGAGAGCACCTGGAGCGGGCCCACCAGGTCGAGGATGGTGCAGCCGGGGTAGAGCACGAACGCGATCGTCTTCTCGGTAGCCATACCCGCATCCTGACCCCCGGCGCGCCGCCCGTCGCCGTCCCTGGCCGGATTTCCGCGATACGCGTCCCGTCAGCGCCCGGCGGCCTGCCGCCCGCGCGCGGGGCTGGTCCCGTACCGGTCGCGGAAGGCCTCGCGCAGCGTCTCGGTCGAGCCGAACCCGCAGCGCCGGGCGATCGTGTCCAGCGGCAGGTCGCTGGAGGCCAGCAACTGCGCGACCGCCTCGGTACGCGCCGCGCGCACGTACCGGCCGGGCGTAGTGCCGAGCTGCCCGGTGAACAGCCTGCGCAGATGCCGCACGCTGATCCCGGCGCGGGCGGCGAGCGCCGCCGCCGACAGGTCGGCGTCCAGGTTCCCGGTGATGTACGCGACCAGGTCCCGCACCACCCGGTTGCCGGGCGGCGAGGTGGACAGGAACATGCTGATCTGCGCCTGGTCGCCGGGCCGGTGCAGGTACGTGACCAGCGTCTGGGCGACCTGCCTGGCCAGCGTCGGGCCGTGGTCGTCGGCGATGAGGCTGAGGCTGAGGTCGAGCCCGCTGGTCACCCCGGCCGAGGTGTGCAGCCGGCCGTCGGAGATGTACAGCGGCACCGGGTCGAAGGTGACGGCCGGGAAGCGCGCGGCGATCTCGGCGGCGTGCCGCCAGTGGGTGGCCACCCGCCTGCCGTCGAGGAGCCCGGCGGCGGCGAGCACCGAGACGCCGGTGCAGATCGACACGACGCGCCTGCTGCCGCGCGCGATCCTGCGGACCTCGTCCACCAGGCGCGGGTCCTCGCGGGCGGCCACGTGCCCGTGCCCGCCGGCGACGATCAGCGTGTCGACCGGGCCGGTGACCCGCTCCAGCTCCCGCTGCGCGACCAGCGTGATCCCGCACGAGCTGCGGATGGTGGCCGCCGCGACGGTGGCGAGCTCGACCGTGTACGGGGGCCGCGCGCCCGCCCGGTTGGCCGAGGCGAACGCGTCGCCGGGCGAGGCCACGTCGAGCAGTTCGACGTCGGGATAGCCGACGATGACGACACGGCGGTTCACGCTTCTCCTCTGCCCGGCGTCCCTTTACCGGACCTAACGCCCAGGATTGAGGACATATGCCGCCATCGCCGGGCGGTGGTGCGCCCAGAATGTGCCGCATGTCAGGGGCAGAGACACCACGGGCCGGATACCCGCTGCTGGCGGCGCTCTACACCACGCAGTTTCTCGGCACCGCCTTCTTCGGCACCGCCCTCGCCTCGATCCTGCGCGAGCGCGGCGCCGGCCTGGAGGCGCTGGGGCTGCTGCAGGCCGTGTGGATGCTGACCGCGCTGCGGATGCTGTGGGCGCCGCTGGTGGACCGGTTCGGCTCGGCCCGCCGGGGGCACTACCGGTCCTGGCTGCTGGTGCTCCAGCCGGCGCTGGCCTTGACCCTGCTGACGCTGGTCGCCCTCGACCCGGTCGACGATCTCGGCCTCGTCCTGTTCGCCGCCGCTGCCGCCGGAGTGCTCTCGGCCACCCAGGACATCGCCGTCGACGCGCTGGTGGTCCGGCTGCTGCGCCCCGGGCAGCGCGGGATCGCGAACGGCATCCAGGTCGCCGGCGGCTACGTCGGCAGCCTCGTCGGCGGCGGCGTCTCCCTGCTCGTCTACGCCGAGTTCGGCTGGGCCTGCGCGCTGCTCACGCTGGCGGCGCTGACCGTGCTGCCGGCCGTGCAGATCCTGCGGCTGGCCGAGGGTCCGCCGCCCGCCGCGGGCCCCGGCCTGCGGGAACGGTACGCGGCGCTGCTCGGCGTCTTTGCCGACCGCCGCAGGGCGCGGTGGACGCTGCTCGTGCAGCCGTGCTTCCTGGCCGGGATCTTCGCCGCGTACGCCCTGGTCAGCCCCATGCTGGTGGACGCGGGCTGGTCGCTGTCGTCGATCGGCCTGGTCACCAGCCTGCTCGGTGACACGGTGGCGATCGCGGGCGCGCTGCTGGCCGGGGGCCTGGTCGCGCGGTTCGGCACGCGCGCCTGCCTGGCCGGGTCGGGGGCGGCCCTGCTGGTGAGCGTGGTGGCGCTGCTGCCCGCGGCTCACGGGGCGGGCTGGCCGGTGCTGACCGGGGGCGCGATCCTGCTGTTCAAGGTGGCCTACGCGGCGGCGGCCACGGTGGTCTCGGCCGAGACGATGCGGCTGTCCCGCCCGGCGACGGCGGGCGCGGACTACAGCGCCATGTCGAGCGCGGGGTCCGTGGTGGCGTTCGGCGTGGGGGCGGTGACGCTGACGGTGGCCGCCGCCGTGGGCTACCCGGTCACGCTGGCTGGGGCCGCGGTGCTCGTCGGCGCGGGCATGATCGCCTGCATAGTCACTAATCTTGACTATCAGAAACAGTGACTATATGGTCCTCTTCGTACCGGTCGAATCCAGGAGGACACCCCCATGAGCATCACCGTCGAACTCACCCGTTTCAAGGTGTCGCCCGACCGGGAGGAGGAGATGCTGGCCGCGCGCCCCGCGATGCTGGCCGACTTCCGCGCCGACCGGGACGGCTTCCTCGGCGCCCGCCTGATCCGCCTGCCCGGCGGCGAATGGCTGGACGTCGTCGACTGGCGCTCCCCCGAGGACTATGCCGCCTCCCGCGCCAAGGGCGCCAACCTGCCGGGCATCGCGGCGTTCTTCGCCACCATCGCCGAGCTGGTCAGCGCCGAGGAGGGCACGGTGGCGTAGCCGCGCTATCTGATCGCGGCGTAGCCGCGTGGTCCGATCGCGGGCTGGCCGCGTTGTTCACCTGGGCGCTGCGCCGCGAGCGCCCGGCGTTCGGTCCCGGGTCACGGGCGGGCCGTTGACTGCCCGGGCACCATCTTGTTCCGGACCGAGGACGTACATGCACCGCAACACTCTCTCCGCCGTGGCCGCCGCCGCGATCATGCTGACCGCGAGCGCGCCCGCCCTGGCGGACACCCCGCCCGACCCCTTCTTCGGCGGACGGCTCCCGCTGAGCGCGCAGCCGGTGACCACCACCGTGGCGCCCGGCGTGACGCTCACGTCGATGTCGCTCGGGGCCAAGGACGAGAACGACTTCTGGACCGTGCACGTCTACCTGCCGCACACCGCCGACGGGCCGCTCGACAAGGCGGCCACCGCCCTGGGCTCGCGCGAGATCGCCGACCGGGTCGCCGCCGCCGTGCGCGGCAAGGGGTACGAGCCGCGCGTCGAGGAGGTCGTCACGCCCGCGTACGCCGACCGCCCCGCGGGCACGCTCGGCTGGACCGTCCGCGTCGGCCGCCACGCCACGAGCGCGGAGGCGGCGGCGGAGCTCGCCCGGCTCCGCGCGGCCGGGTTCGCCGGCGGCACCCGCTACACCGCGCAGGACGGCGCCGACCCCGGCGCGCCGCAGAAGGTGCACGTGCTCCGCGTCGACTTCCGCGCCTTCGGCGGCACGGTCGGCACCGACTTCGGCCCGGCGCTGAACGGCACCGAGAAGCTGACCGACCTCGCCGCCGCCGCGGGCGCGGTGGCCGGGATCAACGCGCAGTGGTTCTACAACAGCGCGCCCGGCGGCATGTACGTCAAGGACGGCAAGCTCATCGGCTCCGCCACCCAGGGCCGGGGCGGCATCAAGATCACCCGGGGCGGCCGCTCGGTCGACGTGGACGCCTACACGGCCCGCGTCACCCTGCGCGCCGGACGTACGAGCGCCGAGATCGACGGCGTCAACCGAGTGCCGGGCGAGATCTGGAACTGCGGCGGCGTGGGCGGCGACCAGCCGACCGAGAAGCCGCAGCACGACCTGAAGTGCACCGACGACAGCGAACTGGTCCTGTTCACGCCCGAATGGGGCGCCCCGCCCACCGGCGCCGGCGCCGAGGCCGTCCTCGACGCGCGCGGCACCGTCACCGCCGTCAACGCCTCCCGCGGCGCCGCCGTCCCCGCCGGCGGATCCACCGTCCAGGCCATCGGCGACAGCGCCGCCTGGCTGCTCGCCCACGTCAAGCCGGGCGAGCGGCTGCGCGTGAACGAGCGGGTCGAGGACAGCCGGGGCCGCCGGATCCCGCTCACCCGCGACACCACGATCCTCCAGGTCGGGCCCACGCTCGTCCGCGACGGCCGCGTCTCCGTGAACGCCGCCGCCGACGGCCTCGTCCGCGAGGGCGCCGACCAGACCTTCACCTACAACTGGACGGTACGCGCCAACCCCCGATCCATGATCGGCATGGACGACCGGGGCCGGCTCATGCTCGTGGTCGTCGACGGACGCCAGGAGGGCTACAGCGAAGGACTCGGCATCGCCCAGACGGCCGAGCTGATGAAGCTCCTCGGCGCCCGCGAGGCGATGAACCTCGACGGCGGCGGCTCCAGCGTCATGGTCACCCCCGGCGGCATCGTCAACCGGCCCTCCGACGCAGCCGGCCAGCGCTCCCTCGGCAACGTCCTACTGGTCCGCCCGTAACCGACCGGCCGACACCCCGAGCAGGGTGAGGAGGTGCGGCCAGGCGCGGGCGCCCAGGGCGGCGTCCGCCTCGGGGGTTCCGCCGTAGGCGTAGGCGGGTGAGGCGGGGGCGGGGGGCTCGCCGGGGAACCTGGCCGGTGCCCCGCCTCCGGGTGGGTGATCACCAGAGCCGGTCGCCGGGCGGCCAGCTCGCGGGTGAAGCGGAGGGACGGCCACATCCGGTCGTCGCCGCCCGCCACGTTCGCCCACGCGACCGAGGTCGGGGAGACGGCGATCACGGCGTCGAGCCGGGGTTCGACGACGGACAGCAGCAGCGCAGCCTCCGCCCCCTTGGAGACGCCCAGGACGCCGATCCGCCGCGTCCCCGCCTCCGCGAGCAGGTCGACGGCGGCCGTGAAGGTCTCCAGCGGTATCTCGCAGATGCCGGGCGGCTGCCCCGGCCCGCCGAACCATCGGACGGACAGCGCCCTGAGGCCGTGCGCGGCGAGCAGTCGGCACCGCTCGGTCTCCACGCGCCCGCTGGACCCGGCCAGCACCAGGACCCCGGCGGTCGCGCCCGGCGCGGGTTCGGCCAGGAAGCCGGTCCAGGGGGCGGTGAGCTCGCGCTCGACGATCTCCACGGCACCACGTTCTCACGCCTGTCGCTCTGGTGTGGATCTTGGGGAAGCGGTTGCCTCAGCCGGGCCCCCCGTGGCTGAGTCAGCCCCGAGGGCGAGTCAGGTCGGCCGTCGCTTGTGTGACATTCGTCAGGGGTGGGCGGGAGGCCGGGGTGGATAGTGTGAAACGCATGAAGGGCCGGCTCTGGACCTCCGTCTACCTCGTCGTCCTGGTGTGGCCGCTGCCCGGGTTCCTGGCGGCCTCCCCGCCGGGGCTCACGATCGGGCTGGTGGCCGCCGGGCTGGCGGGGTTCGTGGCGCTCTACCTGCGGGTCGTGTGGACCGCACTGGACCGGCCGCACCGCAACGCCACCCCGTACGCGCTGATCCTCCTCTACGTGGTCGCCGCGGCGATGACCGTGGTGCTGGGCGAGATGTGGGTGTTCGCGGCGTCGTACTTCCTCATCACCGCGGTCGCCGCGGCGCTGCCCGCGCGGGCGCTGCCGGTGGCGGCCGGGGCCACGGTCGCGGCCGTCACGCTCGCCCTGCCGCTGCTGGGCAAGTCGCTGGCCGAATACTGGTGGCTGCCGCTGCAGGCCGTGGTGTTCACCGCCGCCATCCGCGCCTTCCTGCAGCTTAACGCCGCCAACCGGGCGCTGAGCAAGGCCGGGGCCGAGGTCGAGCGGCTGGCCGTGGACAACGAGCGGCTGCGCTTCGCCCGTGACATGCACGACCTCCTCGGCCACAGCCTGGCCGTGATGACGGTGAAGAGCCAGCTCGCGGCCAGGATCGCCACCGCCGACCCGGACCGGGCCAGGGCCGAGATGGAGCAGGTCGAGGAGCTGTCCCGGCAGGCGCTGTCGGAGGTGCGCGAGGCGATCGCGGGCTACCGGGAGCTGTCGCTGCCCGGCGAGCTGGACGGCGCGCGCCGGGCGCTCGACACCGCGGGCGTGCGGCTGGAGGTGGCCGCCGACCCGCTGCCCGCCGACGCCGAGCCGGTGCTCGCCTGGGTCGTCCGGGAGGCCACCACGAACGTCGTCCGCCACAGCGGCGCCCGCCGCTGCCGCATCCGCCTCGGCGTGACCGGCGGCGAGGCGTACGCGGAGGTCCGCGACGACGGCCGCGGCCCCGCCGATCACACGGGCACGCACGGCAACGGCCTGCGCGGTCTCGCCGAGCGCGTCCACGTCGCGGGCGGCACCCTGTACGGCGGCGCCGCCGAGGGCGGCGGCTTCCTGGTGAGCGCCCGCGTCCCCGTGGCGGAGCGGGCGTGATCCGCGTCCTGCTGGCCGACGACCAGCATCTCGTACGCGAGGCGCTGGCGGCGCTGCTCGGCCTGGAGCCCGACATCGAGGTCGCCGGGCAGGTGGGCCGGGGCGACGAGGTGGCCGGGGCGGTCGCCCGGCTCGATCCGGACGTCGTGCTGCTCGACATCGAGATGCCCGGCTGCGACGGCCTCATCGCGGCGGCCGGGCTCACCGGCGTGCGCGTGATCATCCTGACGACGTTCGGCCGCCCCGGCTACCTGCGCCGGGCGATGGACGCCGGGGTCGACGGCTACGTGGTCAAGGACGCCAGGGCCGGGGAGCTGGCCGACGCGGTGCGGCGGGTGCACGCGGGGGAGCGGGTGTTCGACCGCAAGCTCTCCGCCGCCAGCCTCTCCGCCGGCGCGAACCCGCTCACCGGCCGCGAACGCGACGTGCTGCGCGCCGCGACCGAGGGCGGCACCGTCGCCGACATCGCCCGCCGCCTCCACCTGTCCGACGGCACCGTCCGCAACTACCTGTCGTCGGCCATCGGCAAGCTCGGCGCCCGCAACCGAGCCGAGGCGGCGCGCGCCGCGGAGTCCAAGGGCTGGCTCTGACGAACGTCACTACCGGCCGCACCACGCCTCTCGCGAGGCTGGAGGCATGGTGAAACGCATCGCGCCCGCACTCGGGCTGTTCTTCCTGTCGCCGCTGATCGGCGAGTTCCTGCTGGGCAACCTGCCGGTGACCATGCTGGTGGCGCTGATCACGCTGGCCCCGCTGTACGGGGGCGGCGCGCTGCTCGTCCGCGAGCTGGCCCGGCGCCGGGGGGCGGGCTGGCCGGGCATCGTCCTGCTCGCCGTCGCCTACGGGCTCGTGGAGGAGGGGCTGGTCACCCGGTCCCTGTTCAACCCCGGCTACGCCGGCATGGACCTCGCCTCGTACGCCTGGATCCCGGGTCTGGAGGTGAGCGCCTGGTGGGTGACGTTCGTGCTGGGCGGCGTGCACGCCGTGGGCAGCATCTGCGTGCCGATCGCGGTGATGGAGGCCCTGGTGCCCGCCAGGGCCTCGGAGCCGTGGCTGCGGCTGCCGGGCCTGGTGACGGCGGGGGTGCTGTTCCTGCTGGGGGCGGCGGCCAGCGCGCTGTTCGACCCGGCCCCGTACCAGCCGTCCGTGGCTCAGCTCGCGGGCGTGGTGGTGCTGGCCGGGCTGCTGGTCGTGCTCGGCCTGCGCCGCCGGGGCCCGGCCGCCGCGTCGCCGGGGCGGGCGCCGGGGCCGTGGCCGGTGCTCGGCTTCTCGCTGGTGGCGGGGGCGGTGTTCTGGGGTGCGGCGATGGCCGCCTGGACGGTCCCCGCGTGGCCGCTCGTGGCCGTCAACGTCGCCGTCTACGCCGTGGTCTGCGCCCAGGTGGCGCGCTGGTCCAGGAGGGCGGGCTGGGGCCGCGCCCAGGTGTTCGCGCTGGCCGCGGGCGGTGTGCTCACCTACGCCTGGCACGGCTTCCCGCAGCCGCCGGCCGTGCCCGCCGACCCGGCCGTCGACCTCGCCGGGAACATCGCCTTCGCGCTGGCCGCGCTCGCGCTCCTCGCCGTGGCCGCGGCCCGCCTGCGCTCCCGGGAGCCCGCCGCCGCGGCGTGACCCGGTGCCGTGCTCGCCGGGCACAGCTACGGCGGGATGGTCATCACCGGCGACGGCGACTCTTGCTGGAACCTGGTCACCGACCGCGAACGGCACTGGTACGCGGACGTGGAACCGTTCACCCCGTGTACCGGCGGCTGGCCGAGGACCCCGCCTGGGAGGCGTACGCGCTGGACGGCGGGCACAACCTCATGGGCGACGCGCCCGAGGCCGTGGTGAAGATCCTTCTCGACGCCGCGTGAGCCCGATCACAACCGGGTAGCCAAGTGGGCAAACTATGGTTAGCCTTGCCTAACTGTTGAATCCCGGCACGAGAATGGAAGCACCACCATGCGCGCATGGCGTCCGATCCTGGCATTCGCCGCTTTTAGCGTCGTGCTCGCAGGTTGCGGTTCCGCGGAGACCGGCGGCAGCGCCGCGGGCACCGGCGCGGCGGCGGCCTCCGCCGCGCCCGCCGGTCCGTGGCAGTTCACCGACGGGTCCGGCAAGGTCGTCAAGGCCGACAAGACCCCGACGCGGATCATCGCGCACGCCGGCGAGGCGGCCGCGCTGATGTCGTTCGGCCTCAAGCCCGTCGGCATCTACGCCGACGAATCGGTCAAGACCGACGCGAACCTCAAGGACCTCGACCTGACCGGCATCGAGATCCTCGGCGAGGAATGGGGCAAGATCGACGTCGAGAAGGCCGCGGCCCTGCGCCCCGACCTCATCGTCGGCGACTGGTGGCCCGCCGAGAAGGCCTACAGCGGCCTGGAGGAAGGCGCCGACGAGAAGAGCAAGAAGCTCACCGAGCTCGCCCCCATCGTCGGCGTCGCCCAGGGCAAGTCGATCGTCGCCCTGGCCAAGGGCTACGAGGACCTGGCCAAGAGCCTCGGCGCCAAGGTCGACGCCCCGGAGATCGTCGCGCACAAGAAGCGCTTCGAGGAGGCGGTGACCGCCTTCAAGGAGGCCGTCGCCGCCAAGCCCGGCCTCACCGCGGCCGCCATGCTCCCCGCCGACGACAAGCTGTACGTGGCCAACCCCGAGTACGCGCCCGAGCTGCTGGACTTCCAGAACTGGGGCCTGAAGGTGATCAACCCCGACAGCCCCGACCCCGGCTTCCCCTACTGGGAGAACCTGAGCTGGGAGAACGCCGACAAGTACCAGCCCGACCTCGTCCTGTACGACGGCCGCAGCTACAAGCCGACCTCCAACGAGGAGTGGGGCAAGAAGCAGCCCACCTGGTTCAAGGTCAAGGCGGCCAAGGCGGGCGCCGTCGTGTCGTGGCCGGCGTACTGGCTGCACACGTACGAGGACTTCGCCACCGAGCTGGAGAGCCTGACCGCGGCCGTGAAGGCCGCGGACGAGAACATCGGCGACTGACCGCCGACGATGAGCAGCTCGACCTCTCTCGGACGACGAGCCTCGGCCCTCGGGCCGGGGCTCGCCCTGCTGTGCGTGCTCCTGGCCCTGATCGCCTTCCTCAGCATCACGCTCGGCTCACGCTCGATCGGCCTGCCCGAGGTGCTGAGCGCGCTGGGCAGCATGGACGCCGACGCGTCGTTCAACAGCACGGTGACGCTGGAGCTGCGCGTGCCCCGCACGCTGATCGGCATCCTGGCGGGCGCCGCGCTCGGCGTGGCCGGCGCCATCCTCCAGGGCGTCACCCGCAACCCGCTCGCCGACACCGGGATCATGGGCATCAACTCCGGCGCGGCCGTCTGCGTGGTCTTCGCCATCACGGTGCTCGGCGTGCGCGGCGCCGGCGTCTACGTGTGGTTCGCCTTCGCCGGGGCGATCGCCGCCCTCGTGCTCGTGTACGCGATCGCGTCGCTCGGCAGGGAGGGCGCCACCCCGGTCAAGCTCGCCCTGGCCGGAGCCGCCGTCACCGCGGGCCTGGCCTCGGTCACCACCGGGGTCGTGATGACCAACGTGGACGCGCTCAACGAGCTGCGCTTCTGGCAGGTGGGCTCGCTCGCCGGTCGCTACACGCCGATCCTCGCCGGGGTCGCGCCGTTCCTCATCCTCGGCCTGATCGCGTCGCTGGCGTTCGGGCGCACGCTCAACGGGCTCGCGCTCGGCGAGGACCTGGCCCGCGGCCTCGGCCAGCACGTCACCCGGACCCGGGTGGCGGCGTTCGCCGTGGTCGCCATGCTGGCCGGAGCCGCCACGGCGGCCTGCGGGCCGATCGTCTTCGTCGGGCTGGTCGTCCCGCACGTCGCCCGGTTCCTGTGCGGTCCTGACTACCGGTGGATCCTGCCGTACTCCATGCTGCTCTCGCCCATCGTGCTGCTGCTGGCCGACGTGCTCGGCCGGGTGGTGGTGGCGCCCGACGAGCTGCAGGTCGGCGTGGTCCTGGGCGTGCTCGGGGCGCCGGCGTTCGTGGCCATCGTCCGCTACGGCCGGATGTCGGAGGCGTGAACATGACCACGACCACGACCGCCTCGACCACCGGCGCGTTCCGCGCCATCCGCCGCCGCAGGAACGCCCGCGCGCTGGTGGTGACGTGCGCGCTGACCGTGGCCGTCGGCGCGCTGTTCGTGCTCACGATGATGGTGGGCAGCTTCCAGCTCACCGCGGGCGAGGTCATCGCCTCGGTGCTGCACCTGCGGGAGGATCCGAGCGTCGACTTCGTCGTGCGGGGGCTGCGGCTGCCCACGGCGGCGGCGGCGCTGGCCGTCGGCCTCGCCCTCGGCGCCGCCGGGACGATCTTCCAGCAGTTGCTGCGCAACCCGCTCGCCTCGCCCGACTTCGTCGGCATCAACTCGGGCGCCGGGCTCGCCGCCATCACCGGGATCGTGCTGCTGCAGGCCGGCGGCCTGGCCGTGAGCGCACTCGCGCTCGGCGGCGCGATCGTCGCCGCCCTGCTCATGTACGTGCTCGCCTGGCGCGACGGCGTGGCCGGCTACCGGTTCATCCTCATCGGCATCGGCGCCGCGCTCTTCTTCGACGGGCTGATCGGCTACATGCTGACCCGGGCCCGGCTCAACGACGCCCAGCAGGCGATGCACTGGCTGACCGGCTCCGTGGGCCAGGCCGACGCCGCCGAGCTGCGGCTCCTGCTCGCCGCCGTGGCCGTGCTGCTGCCTGTCGCGCTGCTGCTCCAGCGGCAGTTGCGCGGGCTCGAACTCGGCGACGACGCCGCCCGCGCGCTCGGCGTCCGCACCGAGCTCAGCCGCGCCGGGCTGCTCGCCACCGCGGTGGTGCTGACGGCGCTGGCCGTCGCCGTGGCCGGGCCGATGATCTTCGTCGCGCTCGTCGCCGGGCCGATCGCCAACCGGCTGCTCGGCCCGGCCACCGGCGGGATCGTGCCCGCCGCGCTGGTCGGCGCGACGCTGGTGCTCGTCGCCGACCTCGTCGCCGTCCACCTGTTGCCGACGCCGCTGCCCACCGGCGTGGTGACCGGCGCGGTCGGCGCGCCCTACCTGCTGTGGCTGCTGGCCACCACCAACCGGCAAGGAGCGGGTGGATGACCCGACTGCACGCCGAGGGCGTGACCCTCGGATACGACGACCAGCCGATCGTGACCGGCCTCGACGTCCGGATCCCCGACGGCAAGGTCACCGCGATCGTGGGGGCCAACGCGTGCGGCAAGTCCACGCTGCTGCGCGGCCTGGCCCGGCTGCTCAAGCCCCGCGCGGGCGCCGTCTTCCTCGACGGCAAGGCGATGAGCGAGCTGGGCGCGCACGAGGTCGCCAAGACGCTCGGCCTGCTGCCGCAGACGCCCGTCGCCCCCGACGGCATCACCGTCGCCGACCTGGTCTCGCGCGGACGCTACCCGCACCAGGGCTGGTTCCGCCGCTGGACAGACGGCGACGACGACGCGGTCACCCGCGCCCTGGAGGCCACCGGCACCGCCGCCCTGGTCGACCGGCCCATCCGGCAGCTGTCAGGCGGGCAGCGGCAGCGCGTGTGGGTGGCGATGGCGCTCGCCCAGGACACCGACCTGCTGCTCCTCGACGAGCCCACCACCTACCTGGACATCAACCACCAGGTGGAGCTGCTGCGGCTGCTGCGCAAGCTGAACGCCGAGTCCGGCAAGACGATCGTGGTCGTCCTGCACGACCTCAACCTCGCCTGCCGCTTCTGCGACCACGTGATCGCGATGGCCGACGGGTCCGTCGTCGCCGAGGGCGAGCCCACCGCGGTGATCACCGCCGAGCTGGTCGAGAAGGTCTTCGGCCTGTCCTGCGTCGTGGTGCCCGACCCGGTCGCCGGCACGCCGATGGTGGTGCCGTCCTGACCACGACGACGACGGCGGGGCCGGCGACCGCCCCCGTGGCCGCGCTGCGCACGGCGACCGGCCGGGAGGCCACCCGCTGGGTCGCCGCGCACTGCCGCCGCTCGCCCTGGCTCGCGGCCGGGGCCGTGCTCAGCACCGTGGCCGGGGCCGGGCTCGCCGTCCTCCCGGTGCTCCTGCTCGGGCAGGTGGTCGACGGCGTCGTCGGGGGAGAGCCGCAGTCGATCCTGGTCACGATCGGCGTGCTCATGGTGGCCGCAGCGCTGCTGGGCGCCGCCGCAACGGCCGCGTCCACGTACCTGATCGGCAGGCTCGGCGCGGACCTGCTGGCCGGGCTGCGGGAGGCCGCCGTACGGGCCGTGCTGGGGATGCCGAGCGCGCGGGTCGAGCAGGTCGGCCGCGGCGACGTGCTGTCCAGGGTCGGCGACGACGTGGCCGTGCTGTCCAAGGGCATCCGCACGGCCGTGCCCACCGTGTTCTCCGCCGGGGTGCTGGTCGTCATCGCCACCGCCGGCATGTTCGGGCTGGACTGGCGGCTCGGCCTCGCCGGCGCGGGCGCGCTGCCCGCCTACGCGCTGGCGCTGCGCTGGTATCTGCCCCGGTCCGCCCCGCTCTACAAGCGGCAGCGCGAGGCCCAGGCCGACCGCGCGCAGGCGCTGATCAGCGGCCTCAACGGCATCGACACCGTACGCGCCTACCGCCTGGAGGAGGACTTCCGCGAGCAGGTCACGCGCGAGTCGTGGCGGGTGCGCGACCTCGGCATCGAGGTGTTCCGCTTCTTCGGCAGGTTCGTCGGCCGGGAGAACCGTGCCGAGTTCATCGGCCTCACCCTGATCATCGTGGTCGGCTACGCCCTGCTGGAGGCCGACGCCGCCACGCTCGGCGAGGTGTCGGCCGCGCCGCTGCTGTTCCACCGGCTGTTCAATCCGCTGGGCTCCATCATGTTCACCTTCGACGAGGCGCAGAAGTCCGGCGCGAGCCTGACGCGGCTCGTCGGCGTGCTGGGCGAGGCGGCCGAGGACCGGCTCGTGGGCAGCGCCGCTCCCGCATCGGCGGACGTCACCCCGTACCCGGTGACGGTCGAGGGGCTGACGTTCGGCTATCCCGGCGCGAGCGAGCCGGTGCTGCGGGACGTGAGCCTGACGATCCCGGCGGGCGGGTCGCTCGCGCTGGTGGGCGCGACGGGCGCGGGCAAGACCACGCTCGCCGCGCTCGTCGCGGGCATCGGCACCCCGCAGGCCGGGTCGGTGCGCGTCGGCACGGCCGACCTCGCGGACCTGGACGAGGCCGGGGCGCGGGCCCTGGTGAGCATCCTGACGCAGGAGACGCACGTGTTCTCCGGCCCGCTCGCCGACGACCTGCGGCTGGCCGCGCCCGGCGCGACCGACGAGGAGCTGATGGCCGCGCTGCGGGTCGCCGGCGCCGACGGCTGGGCCGAGGCGCTGCCCGACGGGCTCGCCACCAAGGTCGGCGAGGGCGGCGAGCGCCTGGACGGCACCACGGTCGCCCGGATCGCGCTGGCCCGGCTGGTGCTGGCCCGCTCGCCGGTCGTGGTGCTGGACGAGTCGACCGCGGAGGCGGGCAGCGAAGGCGCCGCCGAGCTGGAGCGGGCCGTACGGGCCGCCTGCCGGGGCCGCACCACGCTGCTCGTGGCGCACCGGCTGACCCAGGCCATGACCGCCGACCGGATCGCCGTCCTGGACGCCGGGCGCGTGGTCGAGCAGGGCACGCACGAGGAGCTGGTGGCCCTGGGCGGACGCTACGCGCGGCTGTGGCGGGCCTGGCGTGCGGGAAGTTAGGAGCGAGCGCATGTCCTCCCTCACGGGGTCCGTCATCCTGCGGACCGCGCTGCGGCGCAACCTCGGCGCCATGACCGGGGGCACCGTCCTCATGGGCCTCTACCAGGCGGGCGAGACCGCGTTCCCCATCGCGCTCGGCCTGATCGTCGAGCACACCATGCGGGACCGCACGCTCGGCTCGCTCGGCCTCTCGATCGCCGCGCTGCTCGTGATCATCACGACCGTGTCGCTGTCGTGGCGCTTTGGGATGCGCATCCTGCAGAAGGCGAACGTCACCGAGGCGCACCGCTGGCGGGTGGAGGTCGCCGCCTGCGGGCTGCAGCCGGTCGCCAGGGACGCCGACCTCAGGTCCGGCGAGGTGCTGACCATCGCCACCGAGGACGCCGACCAGACCGCCGACATCATCGAGGTGGTGCCGCTGCTGGTCAGCTCCCTCGTCGCGGTGCTGATCAGCGCCGTGGCGCTCGGGCTGGCCAGCGTGTGGCTCGGCCTGCTGGTGATCGCCGGGACCGTCGCGATCCTGACGACCCTCAGCGTGCTGTCGCGCCGGATCGGCGCCGGCACCCGAGAGCAGCAGGCCCGGGTCGCGCGGGCGGGCGCGAAGGTCGCCGACCTGATCACCGGCCTGCGCCCGCTGCACGGCTTCGGCGGCAACGCCGCGGCCTTCCTGTCCTACCGGAAGGTCAGCGGGGAGGCGCGCCACCAGTCGATCGTCGTCGCCCGCGCGAACGGCGCGTACGCGGGCGCCGCGCTGGGGCTCAACGCGATCCTCGCCGCCGTCGTGACCCTCGCCGCCGGCTGGCTCGCCTTCCAGGGGCAGATCACGATCGGGCAGCTCGTCATGGCCGTGGGGCTGGCCCAGTTCATCATCGAACCGCTCAAGCTGTTCTCCGAGATGCCCAAGTACGTGATGGTCGCCCGCGCGTCGGCCGACCGGATGGCGCTCGTCCTGGCCGCGCCGCCGGTGATGACGCCCGGCGGGGGCCGCCCCGCGCCGGGCGGGGACCTGGAGGTCGACTGCGTCCGCCACGGGGCGCTGCGCAAGCTGAAGTTCCGGGTGGCGCCCGGCGAGTTCGTCGCGATCGCCGCCTACGAGCCGCGCGCCGCCGCCGACCTGGCCGCGGTGCTCTCCCTCCGCGTCCCGCCCGGCGCGTACGAGGGCGTGGTGCGGATCGGCGGGCGCGCGGTGGCGGACCTGTCGGTCGAGGCGGTCCGCGAGCACCTGCTCGTGAACCCGTACGACGGGGAGATCTTCGCCGGGACCCTGCGCAGCAACATCGACCCGTCGGGACGCGGCCGCCTGGTGCCCGAGGCCGTCGCGGCGTCGATGCTGACCGACGTCGTCGCCCTGCACGCCGAGGGCCTCGACCACGGCGTGCGCGACCGGGGCGCGAACCTGTCGGGCGGGCAGCGCCAGCGGCTCTCGCTGGCCCGCGCCCTGGCCGCCGACACCGACGTGCTCGTCCTGCACGACCCGACGACGGCGGTCGACGCGGTCACCGAGCAGCTCATCGCCCGCGGCATCGCGGACCTGCGCCGGGGCCGCACCACCGTGGTGATCACCAGCAGCCCGGCGTTCCTGGACGCGGCCGACCGGGTGCTCGTCCTCGACGGCGGCATGGTCACCGCCGAGGGCGCCCACCGCGACCTGCTGGCCGCCGACGAGCACTACCGGCAGGCCGTGGCGCGATGACCCGCGGCCGGGCTACGGCTTGCGGCCGAGGCCGCCGACGATCACCCAGGGCAGGGCGGGCAGGCCGTTCAGCGGGGACCGCCAGCTCCGCACGTCGGTGAGACCGGGCTCGACCAGCTCGAAATCGCCGAAGAAGTCGCCGATCCGGGCGCGGCTGCGCGGCGTCAGCGCCGTGCCCGCCATCCGGAAGCCCTGCTTGGCCGTCGCCATGACGTGCTCCGGCGACTCGTCGGCGGTGTGCGAGACGAGCAGGTGGCTGCCGGGCGCCAGCGCCCGCCGGTACTCGGCGACGATGCCGGCCGCGTTCTCCTCGTCGGAGACGAAGTGCAGGATCGCGGCCATGAGCACCGCGACCGGCTGCCCGAAGTCGATCAGCTCGCGGGTGAGCGGGTGGCCGAGCACGTCGCCCGGGCTGCGCAGGTCGGCCTCGACCACCGCGACGTCGTCGTCGGTGGCCAGCAGCGCCCTGGCGTGGATCGCCACCGTGGGGTCGGAGTCGACGTAGACGACGCGGGTGCCGGGGGCGCCGGAGCGGGCCACCTCGTGCACGTTCTGCTGGGTGGGCAGGCCGGCGCCGATGTCGACGAACTGGCGGATGCCGGCCTCCTCGACCAGGTAGCGGACCGCGCGGCCGAGGAAGGCCCGGTTGTCGCGGGCGGTCTGCGACGCCTGCGGGTTCTGGGCCAGCATGGCCTCGGCGGCCTGGCGGTCCGCTGCGAAGTTGTCCTTGCCGCCCAGCAGGTAGTCGTAGATGCGCGCCCCGTTGGGGATGCTGGTGTCCACCCCAGGCACAGCCGAGCGTCCGTCTTCTCGCACTGAGTCCCCCAGCCATTTCATGATTCTTCAGGAAATGCTGCCATATATCGGCGTCGCGCGACCGATCAAGCCGCCAAGTGGCTGTGGCAGTCGTGTGGCGGCCGGGGGCCTACCAGAACCTCACCTCGGGATAATCGGCCGACGGCCGGTCCAGCAGGGGCCGGTGCCGCCCCTTGAGGTGCGTGTCGAGGAACGCCGTGACGTACGCCCGGGTGATCGCGATCCCGCGCTCGCCGTCGATCGGGAACTCCGGCAGCCCGAGCTGCGGCAGCAGCACCCCGTAGTCGACGAAGCTCATGTGCTCGGCGCCGGTCACGGTCAGCCAGCGCTTCCAGTCGCTCTTCACGTGCGGCCAGAACTGGTCCCAGGAGCCGTCCCGGCCGCCGGAGTCCGGCTGGTGCCGGGGGTTGCCGATCATCATGAACGGCTTGTCCAGCGGCTCGGCCGGCGTCTTCGGGTTGTAGGTGCCGTCCAGGTTGACCGCCGCCCGGACCCGGCGCGACCCGGACAGCAGGTGCGCGGCGCTCTGGCCGCCGACCGAGTGGCCCACCATCGCGATCCGCCTCTCGTCGATCAGCCGGTTCCAGCGCTTGTCGGCTTCGAGCCGCCGCAGCACGAACTCGGTGTCGGCCGCCCGCACCTGGGCCACCTTCCGGCCCGTTTCCTCCGTCTGACCGGCCTTCCCGGCCTCGAACGTGGTGGTGCGGCCGTCGGGGAACGTGGTCGCCAGCGACTCGTACGTGTGCTCGATCCCCGCCACCAGGTAGCCGCGGCTGGCGAACTCCTCGGCCAGCGAGGTCAGCGTCGCGCGGGGCATCGTCATCCCGGGCGACATCACGACCAGCGGCCAGCCGCCCTTCCGCTTCAGCGCGGGCGCCCCGGTCCGGGAATGGGTGGGGGTCTCGGCCAGCGTGCCGGGCGGCACGTCCTTGAGCCGGGGCTCGCTCCTGATGAGCAGCTCCGACTCCTTCGGCGTCAGGTAGCGGGACGGCTTTCCGCCGCCCGCGCGTGCCGGGTACCACAGCGACACCATCAGCTCCCGCGCCTTCGCGGTCGGCACCCAGGGGTCGGGCCGGGAGGTGTCGACCAGGTGCAGGTCCTGCTTGCCCACCCGGTGGTCGCCGGTCGGCGCGGGCAGCGAGGTCACCGGCGCGGCGGCGGCGGCCGGGGGAGCGATCAGCGGGGTCGTCAGGGAAGCGGAGAGCGCGAGGACGCTCGCGGCGACGGTCTTCTTCATGGGATCAACCGTGCCGCGAAAGCGCCCCGGGGCGTCCCCGGCGAAAGTCCTCGCCTGCCCACGACTTTCGTAGGGGGTGCCGTGCCGCGCTCTCTGCCGGTTTCACCCGTTCCCCGCCAGGGCAGACACCTCACGATCCCCCACCGCACGCGAAGGGGGAGCGACATGACCGGCCGCGACGAGGAACGACGCTGGGAGTCGCTGAGCCCGTTCGAGCTGAAGGACGAGCTCATCGCCCTGGCAGGCGAGAGCCAGCGCCAGAACGCCGTCACGATGCTGAACGCCGGCCGAGGCAACCCCAACTGGATCGCCACCGAGCCGCGCGAGGCGTTCTTCCTGCTGGGCCAGTTCGCCGTCACCGAGTCCAGGCGCACCTGGTCGGAGTTCCCCGGCCTGGGCGGGCTGCCGGGCCGCGAGGGCATCGCCGGCCGGCTCACCGCCTTCCTCGGCGAGCACGCCGACCGGCCGGGCGCGAGCCTGCTGCGCGCCAGCGTCGAGTACGGGACCGGGCGGCTCGGCTT
This sequence comes from Nonomuraea sp. NPDC049725, assembly GCF_040674795.1. NCBI lineage: Bacteria > Bacillati > Actinomycetota > Actinomycetes > Streptosporangiales > Streptosporangiaceae > Nonomuraea > Nonomuraea sp. NPDC049725. The sequence goes on from NZ_JBFANJ010000007.1 coordinate 419,404, forward strand.
CGACGCCGACGCGTTCGTGTGGGAGCTGACCGACGCCGTCACCGGCGACCACTACCCCGAGCCCGCCCGCATGCTGCGGCACGCCGAGCAGGTCGTGCACGCCTACCTGGTCCAGGAGATGTGCGGCGGCCGGACCCCGCGGCGGCCGTACGACCTGTTCGCCGTCGAGGGCGGCACCGCCGCGATGTGCTACGTCTTCGACACCTGCGTCATCAACGGCCTGCTGCGCCCCGAGGACACGATCGCGCTGATGACGCCGATCTTCTCCCCCTACCTGGAGATCCCGCACCTGGAGCGCTACCGGTTCAAGACCGTCGAGATCCAGGCGGCCAAGACCAACCGCGCCGGCCTGCACACCTGGCAGTACGACCGGTCCGAGCTGGACAAGCTCGCCGATCCGTCGGTGAAGGCGCTGTTCCTCGTCAACCCGTCCAACCCGCCCTCGGTGATGCTGGCCGAGGAGTCGCTGGAGCACATCGCGGAGATCGTCCGCACCTCTAACCCGGAGCTGGCGATCATCACCGACGACGTCTACGGCACGTTCGTGCCCGGGTTCCGGTCGCTGATGTCGGCGGTGCCGCGCAACACGATCGGCGTCTACTCCTTCAGCAAGTACTTCGGCGCCACCGGCTGGCGGCTCGGCGTCATCGCCGTCAACCAGGACAACGTCTTCGACGAACGGCTCGCCCGGCTGCCCCGGCCGGACCTGGACCGGCTGGCCGACCGCTACGGCACCATCAGCCTGCGGCCCGGCGACATCAGGTTCATCGACCGGCTGGTGGCCGACTCCCGCCAGGTGGCGCTCAACCACACCGCCGGCCTGTCCACGCCGCAGCAGACGATGATGACGCTGTTCGCGCTGTCGTCGCTGCTCGACGCCGACGGCTCGTACCGGGACACCTGCCGTGCGGTCATCGCCCGCCGGCTGGACGCGCTCACCGAGGGGATGGGCGTGCCGATCCCCGACGACCCGCTCGCCGCCCACTACTACGTCGAGCTGGACATCCTCAGCTTCGTCCGGCGCACGTACGGCAACGAGTTCGCCGACTGGCTGCAGCTCACGTACGAGCCGGTCGACCCGGTCTTCCGCCTGGCCGAGAAGGGCTCGGTGGTGCTGCTGAACGGCGGCGGCTTCGACGGCCCGCAGTGGAGCGTCCGGGTGAGCCTGGCCAACCTGGACCACGACGCCTACCTGAAGATCGGCGGCTGGCTCAAGGAGATCGTCGACGGCTACAAGGCCGAGTTCGACGCGTCATGACCTGGCTGAAGGAGCTGCTGCGCGGCACGCCGGAGATGGCGCTGTTTGTGTCGCTGGCGCTCGGGTACGCGATCGGCAAGGTCAGGGTGGGCGGGCTCTCGCTGGGCGGCATCGCCGGCACGCTCATCGTCGCCATCTTCGTCGGCATGTTCAGCGGCGTCACGCTGAGCGACCAGGTGAAGAACATCGCCTTCGCCCTGTTCATCTTCACGCTCGGCTACATGAGCGGCCCGTCGTTCTTCGCCAGCCTCAACCGCCGGAGCCTGCGCTACGGCTGGTTCACGCTGATCGAGGTCGTCGCCGTGCTGACGGTGACGACGCTGGCGATCCTGCTGCTGCGCCTGGACGTCGGCACCGCCGCCGGACTGATGGCGGGCGGCGCCACCGAGTCGGCCGTGGTCGGCACCGCCACCGACGCGATCTCGCGGCTGCCGCTCCCCGCTGCCGAGATCCGGGCGCTCCAGGCCAACGTCGGCACCGCCTACTCCATCTCCTACATCTGCGGCCTGATCACGATCGTGCTGCTGACCAGCCAGATCGCCCCCGCCGTGCTGCGGTTCAGCCTCAAGGACGAGGCGGACAAGCTGTGGCGGCGCATCAGCGGCGGGCAGCCGGGCGAGGACGCCACGACGGCGCTGCCCGGCGTCGTCGGCCGCGCCCAGCGGGTGACCGCCGCCGCGGGCAGCACCGTCACCGAGGTGGAGACCGCGCTCGGCGGCAGCGCCACCGTGGAGCGCGTGCGGCGCGGCGACCGGAGCATCGACCTGCGGCCCGGCACCGTGCTCGCCGACGGGGACGTGCTCGTGCTGTTCGGGCGGCGCGAGGACCTGGTGCGCGCCGACGACGTGGTCGGCCCGGAGGTGTCCGGCACCGGCGCCCTCGACCTGGAGCTCGACCAGGCCGACGTGCTGCTGACGCGCAAGGATTTCGCCGCCGCCCCGCTCGGCGACCTGCGGCGCGAGATCCCGGCCGAGCAGCGGCACGGCGTCTACGTCACCGGCATCACCCGCATGGAGCAGGGGCTGCCGGTGCAGCCGGGCACCACGATCAACCCCGGCGACGTCATCCGCGTCACAGGGGCCGGCAAGGACGTGCGCGCGTTCGCCGGGCGCTTCGGCGTCCGGCTCGACCAGAGTGTCAAGGCCGACTTCATCTTCATCGCGCTCGGCGTCATCCTCGGCATGCTCATCGGGAAGATCACGGTGCCGCTGGGCGGCATCCCGCTGTCGCTCGGCACCGGCGGCGGCTGCCTGCTGTCGGGGCTGCTGTTCGGCTGGATCCGCGCCAGACGGCCCACCATCGGCCAGTTCGACTCCGCCGCCGCCACGGTGATCAAGAACCTGGGGCTGGCCACGTTCATCTGCGCGGTCGGCCTGTCGTCGGGGCCCGCGGCCGTCGCGCTCGTCGGCAAGTACGGCATCTCGCTGCCGATCGCGGGTGTGCTCATCACGCTCGTCCCGGCGACGGTGTCGCTGCTGGTGGCTTTCAAGGTGATGAAGCTGGCGCCGCCGCTCGCCCTGGGCGCCGTCGCCGGTCAGCAGTGCTCCACCCCGGCGATCACCGCCGTGCAGGCGCAGGCCGGCAACAGCACGCCGCTGATGTCGTACACGATCGTCTACGCGCTGTCGAACGTCGTGCTGCCCCTGCTCGGCCCCATCGTGGTGGCCCTGGCCCACGCCATCACCGGCTAGCGGCCCTGACGACCTGGACGCGGTAGTGGCCGTCGGCGTCGCGGTGGGCGCCGTGGATGTCCGTGGCCAGGGCGGGGAAGGCGCGGTCGAAGTCCTCCAGGGCGCGCAGGTACGTCATCAGCGGGCCGTCGGCGGGGCCGGTCGCCTCGCCGGGCATCAGCATCGGGATGCCCGGCGGCGTCACCACCACCGTGGCCGCCGCGATCCGGCCCGGCAGCTCGGCCAGCGTCACCGCCTCGGTGCGGGACCGGATCATCGCCTGGTAGCAGTCGGCCGGCGTCATCACCTGCTCGGGCAGCCTGGTGAAGACCTCGTCCAGCAGCTTGCCCACCCCGGAGTCGCGCAGCTTCTCGTGGACCAGCGTGCAGAACTTCTGCAGCGACACCGTCGCGGGCCCGAGGCCCGGCAGAACTTCCGCCAGCGGCAGGTCGTCGTCGTAGGCGTTCTTGAAGTCGGTGAGCGCGTCGATGAGCGTGCCCCACTTGCCCTTGGTGATCCCCATGGAGAACAGCACCAGCAGCGTGTGGTCGCCGGTCTTCTCCACCACGATGCCGCGCCGCGCCAGGTAGGCGGCGACGATCCGGGCCGGGATTCCCCAGTCGAGCGTGCCGGTGACGGCGTCGGCGCCCGGGCAGGTGATCGTCACCTTGACCGGGTCGAGCAGGCAGTAGCCCGCCGACATGCCGTCGAACCCGTGCCACGCCGCCCCCGCCTCCATCGTCCAGCAGGACGGCTCGGCGCACAGCAGCGCCGGATCGGCGTCGGCGAAGGAGTGCACCTGGCCGGTGCGCGGGTCGGTGACGGCGGAGGGCTGCCAGACGCCGAAGAACCAGTCGGAGCGCTGCCCGTCCTCGCGGATGCGGTCGGCCAGCCGCACCATCGCCTGCCGGAACCGGACCGCCTCGACGATCGCCTCCCCGGTGAGGAACGGCCCCGCCGGGCCGTCCATCATCGCCGCGGCCACGTCCAGCGAGGCGATCAGCGGGTAGAGCGGCGAGGTGGAGGCGTGCATGAGGTACGTCTCGTTGAACGCGTCGTAGTCGACCGGGGCGCGCTCCGACGGGCGCACGTGCACCATCGCCGCCTGCGACAGCGCGGCCAGCAGCTTGTGCGTCGACTGGGTGGCGAACACGGTGGGCCGGCCGGGTCCGGGCAGCGTGCGCTCGTCGATCGCCATGCCGTAGCGGCCGGCGTAGAGCGGGTGGAACCGGGCGTAGGCGAACCACGCCTCGTCGAAGTGCAGCCTGGGCACGCCGGCGCCGAGCAGTTCGCCGACGCGGACCGCGTCGTAGCAGACCCCGTCGTACGTCGAGTTCGTGATCACCGCGTAGGCCGGGTCGCCGTCGGCGAGCGGGTGGGCGGTGATGCGGGCGCGGATCTCGGGCGGCTCCAGCGCGGCGGGCGGGATCGGGCCGGCCAGCCCGAGGCCGTTGCGCTCGGGCACCAGGTAGACCGGGCGGGCGCCGCTGATGGCGAGCGCGTGCTGGACCGACTTGTGGCAGTTGCGGTCGATCAGGACGGTGTCGTCGCGGGCCATCGCGTGGTGGCCGACGACGCGGTTGGCGGTGGAGTTGCCGTTGACCACGAAGAACGTGCGGTCGGCGCCGAAGACGCGGGCGGCGTTGCGCTCCGCCTCGCCGATGGGGCCGGTGTGGTCGAGCGGCGAGCCCAGTTCGCCCACGGAGATCGACAGGTCGGTGCGCAGCAGCCGTTCGCCGTAGAAGTCGAAGAACGCCCGTCCCACGGGCGACTTGAGGAAGGCGACGCCGCCGGCGTGGGCGGGGGTGTGCCAGGAGTAGCGGTGGTGGTCCTCCAGCCGGCGCAGGGCGGCGAAGAACGGCGGCAGGATCTTCTCGGAGTATTCCTCGGCGGCGTGGGCGATGCGCCCGGCGATGAACTGCGGCGTGTCCTCCAGCGGGAACACGTAGCCCTGGATGACCTCGTACACCCACAGGGGGAGCTCCTGCTCGTGCGTCATCAGGAACACCGGCAGGCCGCGGAAGCGCCTGCCCACCGCGCCGAGCAGCTCCTCCGCGCCGGGCGCCGCCCAGGCGGCGAGCACCGCCGTCAGCGACGCGTCCGAGCTGACGACCGCCAGGGCGTCGTCGGCCCGGTGGGTCCAGCGCACCTGGAGGCCCTCCTCGGCCATGGCGGCGCACACGCGGCGCAGCTGCTCGGCGAGCGCCGAGTCGGCGTCGGGGCGTTCGGTGACGGCGACGAGGACGGTTCGCTCCATGCGGCACTCCCAGGGGGCTCGGACGGCGGCTCCCGGCCGCGGGCAGCGGCCGGGAGCGCTCACGGGGTCAGTCGGCGCAGATCGCGAAGACGCTGATGCCGACGTCGTTGTAGCCGTCCTGGCGGCCGAGGCCGATCCAGCCGCGGCCGTCGTCGGTCGGGAACGAGCCGACGAGGATCGCCCGGTTGCCGCGCGCCTCGGCGCCGCCGCCGAGAACGCGCTTGGAGCCGGGGCAGTAGAGGGTGCGCCGCTGGAAGTTGGGCACGTTCGCGTTGGGCAGGGTGACGAGCTGGTAGCCCGGCGGCAGCGCCGACGCGGCGGCGGTCTGGGCGGTGGCGGTCTGGGCGGTGGCTGCGGTGACGGTGGCCGTCGCCGGGGCGGCGGAGGCCAGGCAGGCGGTGGTGGCGAGCGCGGCGAGGCCGGTGAGTGCCACTCGGTTGAGCTTCATACGGGCTCCGTTCGGGTTTGCGTCCTCGGCGCACGCGCATGGTGCGGGATGGGGGACCGGGGACGGCGTTCGAGGGTACACGTGCAGTATTGGCGCAACTACGGAGCGTGTCGATGGGAAATCTCGTTCGAGCCCAGGTCGTCCGCTATTTATCTTGGAGTCCATAAATAGTCATCGTTCTTCCTCTTGCGGTGATGATCTCGATATCGGATGATCCAGGTGGCGGCGGCTGAGCCGGGCCGAGATATCGTGCAGACCATTTTTAGTGACCGCGCGGAAGGACCCCCCATGCGCAGACTGATCCCCCCGATGGTGGCCGCCCTGGCCCTCGCGGCATTGACGGCGCCGGCGCCCGCGGCGGCCGACCCCGGCGCCAGGCCCGCCGCGTACCGCCTCGACTGTGACGGTCAGGCTCCCGGCAGCTCGTGCACGGTCGTGGCGAGCGGCAAGAGCCGCCCGAACCACGTGCAGGAGTTCGTCGCCACCGTCAGGACCGGCGAGCAGGTGTGGGCCCGCGACACCATCTACACGCGCGAGGGCCAGGCCCGCACCCGCCCCTTCCCCCTGCCCGCCGGGAACGTGACCGTCGACGTCTCCGTCACCTCCATGCCGGAGAAGAAGGCCGGCACGCCGCTGCGCCTGATGGCCTGGAACCTCTTCGTCGGCGGCACGATCAACCGCCAGGAGACGACCGGCGACAACCTCAAGCAGATGATCGAATACCTCAACGAGGTCAACCCGGACATCCTGTTCGTGGTCGAGGGGTACGGCTCGGGCCAGAAGATCCTGGAGGGCCTGAACGCCGGCCGGGCCGAGGACGACCGGTTCTCCGCGGCGCAGCTCACCCACCCCGAGGACTACAGCGTCAACGGCGACAACCTGTGGATCTACACGAAGCTGGACATCCAGCAGGTCTACCCGCGTTACGCCGACGAGGAGATCTCCTCCTTCAACCTGGGCGGCGCCCGCCTCGGCCTGCCCAACGGCAAGCACGTGCACGCGTTCAGCGTGTGGACCTGGCACGACGGCTACGCCTTCGGCGACACCCACGACGCGGCCGTGCAGAACACCCACGGCCTGCCCCGCACCAAGACGACCGAGCAGATCCTCGACGCCGACCGGCTGCGCCGCGTCGCCATGGGCAAGTCCATCCTGGAGAAGGCGATCCCGTCGTTCGTCGGCGACGACGACGCCCCCGTGCTCATGGGTGGCGACCTCAACGCCCAGTCGTACCTGGACTGGACCGACCAGTTCGCCGACGCGCCCGGCCACGGCGGCGTCGTGCTCCCGTGGCCGTACACGAAGATGTACACCGAGGCGGGCTTCGTCGACACCTTCCGCCACGCCAACCCCGACGCCGGCCTGTACCCGGGCCGCACCTGGAGCCCGCTGAGCGGCTTCGGCGCCGTGCCCGCCCGCATCGACTACGTCTTCGCCAAGGGCGAGGACGTGCGCATCCTCGGCTCCCGCTCCGACGTGCGGCGGCTGCCGCGCCACCGCGACAGCTGGCTCGACCGGCCGTACCCGTTCTACTCCGACCACGGCGCGGTGATCACCGACGTGGTGATCCGGGGCAAGGGCACCGGCCCCGACCGGCCGATCGTCAGCGAGGAGCCGGGCAAGGGCCGCGAGATCTGGCCCGCCCCGCCGGCCGGCACCCGCGTCCCGCCGTCCGAGCTCAGCGCCACGGCGAGCACGTTCAAGCCCGGTGCCGGCGACCCGGTCCGCGCGGTCGACGGCAACCTGACCACGGACTTCCACTCCTACTACCCCGGCCCGCCGCCGCAGCCCCACCACATCACCGTGGACCTGGGCAGGGTGCGCGAGCTGTCGGCGGTCCGCTTCCAGCCGAAGCTGCGCGTCAACATGAACGGCACCGTGCTGGAGGGCATGGTCCAGGTGAGCGACGACGGCGAGACGTTCCGCGACGTCAAGCGCGTCGAATGGCCCAAGATGACCGCGCCCAACGACGTCGACCTGACCGGCGTCTCCGCCCGCTACATCCGGCTGCGCGCCGACTACGGCATGGGCGGCGCCACCGCCATCGCCGAAATCATCCCGTACGAGGTCGCGCGCTGACTCACCGGCTCACCGGGTTCTCCTGCTTCATGTGCGCCAGCTTCGCGGGGTTGCGCACCGCGTAGAGCCCGGTGATCAGGCCGTCGTCGATGCGCACCGCCATGACGGTCTCCAGGCGGCCGTCGACCCGGATGATCAGCGCGGGGTGGCCGTTGACCTGCGCGACGTCCAGCGTGGCCGTCGCGGGGATGCGGTCCAGCAGGCCGGACACCGCCTGGGCTCCCACGACGGGCGTCAGGGAGGCCCGGACGACGCCGCCCCCGTCGGTCAGGAGGACGACGTCGGGGGAGAGGATGTCGAGCAGCCCCTGCAGGTCGCCCGTCCGGGCCGCGCGCCGGAACGCCTCCAGCGCGCCCCGCACCTCGGCGGGCGAGGCGTCGCCGCGCGGCCGGCGGGCGGCCACGTGGGAGCGGGCCCGGTGGGCGATCTGGCGCACGGCGGCCGCGCTCTTGCCGACGGCCTCGGCGATCTCGTCGTAGCCCACGTCGAACACCTCGCGCAGCACGAACACCGCCCGCTCGGTCGGCGTGAGCGTCTCCAGCACCAGCATCATCGCCATCGACACGCTGTCGGCCAGCTCGACGTCCTCGGCCACGTCGGGCGCGGTCAGCAACGGCTCCGGCAGCCACGGCCCGACGTACGACTCGCGGCGACGGCCCAGCGTGCGCAGCCGCTTCAGCGCCTGCCGGGTGGCGATCCGCACCAGGTAGGCGCGCTGGTCGCGGACCGTGTCAAGATCGACGCCCGCCCAGCGCAGCCAGCTCTCCTGCAACACGTCCTCGGCGTCGGCGGCCGAGCCCAGCATCTCGTACGCGACCGTGAACAGCAGGTTGCGGTGGGCGACGAACGCCTCGGTGGCGGGATCCGCGCCGGTGCGGCCGGTCGGTTGCTCATTGCGTTCGCTCATCACTGTCCCTGCCCGTTCGTGTGCGGTGCTGCGTCCATACGATCCCGGCCACCACGCCCCTGTGACACCTCCCCGCTATGACACAGGTCACATCCGCCGGGCTGTCACAACGATCAGCCCGCCGGGATCTCCTGCTCGTCACCACCTGGACCGGCGAGTGAGCATCCCCTGGAACGCCGCCCTGGCCCGCCGGCCCTCACCGGACGAAAGGATCATCATGAACGCAGCGCTCGACACCCTCCGCCGCGACTTCGGCGGCGCCGTCATCGAACCCGGAGCGCCTGAATACGCCGCGGCCAGCCGGTCGGTCCTGGTCACGGGCAGCCCCGCCTACGTGTTGCGCCCCGAGAGCACCGGTGACGTGCGGGCCGGTGTCGCGTTCGCCGCCGCCTCCGGGCTGGTGCTGTCGGTGCGGGGCGGCGGCCACGCCTTCGCGGGCTTCGGCACCAACGACGGCGGCGTCGTGCTCGACCTGAGCGGGCTCGACGCCGTCGAGGTCGTCGACAAGGACCGCCACCTGGTCCGCATCGGCGGCGGCGCCACCTGGGGCCAGGTCGTGGACGCGCTCGCCCCGCACGGGCTGGCGATCTCCTCCGGCGACACCAGGAGCGTCGGCGTCGGCGGGCTGACGCTGGCGGGCGGCATCGGGTGGAAGGTCAGGAAGCACGGCCTCGCACTGGACAACCTGGTCGCCGCCGAGGTGGTCACCGCCGACGGGCAGGTGGTGCGGACCGGCGCCGAGGAGCACCCGGAGCTGTTCTGGGCGATCCGGGGCGGCGGCGGCAACTTCGGCGTCGTGACCGCCTTCGAGTTCGCCGCCCACCCGACGACGGAGGTCTTCTACGGCAAGATCGCCTTCCCTCCGGCGGAGGCGGCCGCCGTCCTCCAGGGGTGGGCCGACCACCTGCGCACCGCCCCCGAGGAGCTGACCTCCATCGTGGAGCTCGCCAGCCCGCTCGCGGGCGGCCCGGACGCGCCGGTCGAGGTCCGCGTCGCCGTCGACGGCGACGACCCGGCCCTCGCCGCGCGGGCCCTCGACCCGATCCGGGCGCTCGGCACCGTGATCGCCGACGACGTCACGCTCAGGCCGTACGCCGACACGCTGGTGGAGGGGCTCACCCCGCCGCCGGGCATCCGGCTGGTCACCCGCAACGGGTTCGCCGGCGGGGCGTCGCTGTCCGAGGTGCTGCGCGTCCTCGCCGGCACCGCGGCCAGGCCGGGATCGCCGTTCATCGCCGTGCGCGCCGTCGGCGGAGCGGTGGCCCGCGTGCCGGCGGACGCCACCGCCTACGCCCACCGGCAGGCGGAGGTGATGGTGGTGACCACCGTCGCGGGCCCGCAGCCGGTCGTCGAGGCCGCCCTGCCCGGCCTGGACGCGCTCTGGGACGAGCTCGGGCCGCACGTCGGCGGCGCCTACGCCGCCTTCCTGGCCTCCGCCGCCGAGGAGGACGTGGCCGCGATCTACCCGGACCGGACGTACGGGCGGCTGGCGGCGGTCAAGCGGCGCTACGACCCCGACAACCTGTTCTCCCGCAACCACAACGTGCGGCCCGACCAGACGAGGTAGTCGCCACAACGTGCGGCCCGATCAGACGAGGTAGTCGCGCAGCGCCGTGGCGCGGCCCGGGTGGCGCAGCTTGCTCATCGTCTTGGCCTCGATCTGCCGGATGCGCTCCCGGGTGACGCCGTAGACCTTGCCGATCTCGTCCAGGGTCTTCGGCTCGCCGTCGGTCAGGCCGAAGCGCAGCGCGATCACGCCGGCCTCCCGCTCGGTGAGGCCGTCCAGGATCTGCCTGAGCTGGTCGCGCAGCAGGTCGAGGCCGACGGCGTCGGTGGGGTCGAGCGCCCCGGCGTCCTCGATGAGGTCGCCGAGCTCGGTGTCGCCCTCCTCGCCGAGCGGCGTGCTCAGCGAGACGGGCTCGCGGGCGTAGCCGCGGATCTCCTCGACCCGCTCCGCCGTCAGCTCGACCTGCTCGGCGATCTCCTCGTCGGACGGCTCCCGGCCCAGCGACTGGAACAGCTCGCGCCGGGCCCGCGCGACCTTGTTGATCAGCTCGGTCATGTGGACGGGGATGCGGATCGTCCGCGACTGGTCGGCCAGCGCCCGGCCGACGGCCTGCTTGATCCACCAGGTGGCGTAGGTGGAGAACTTCAGCCCGAGCCGGTGGTCGAACTTCTCCACCGCCCGCATCAGCCCCAGGTTGCCCTCCTGGATCAGGTCCAGGAAGGGCAGGCCGCGCCCGGTCTGGCGCTTGGCGATGGACACGACCAGGCGCAGGTTGGCCTCGATCATCCGGTCCTTGGCCAGGCGGCCGTCGGCGGCGATCCACTCCAGGTCGGCGCGGTCCTGCGGGGACAGCGCGTCGCCGTCGCGGTCGAGGCGTTCCTGGGCGAACAGTCCGGCCTCGATGCGCTCGCCGAGCGCGACCTCCTGCTGGGCGTCGAGCAGCCGGACCCTGCCGATGTTCTTGAGGTAGTCCTTGACCTGATCGGTGGTTGCGGCTGCTGTCATACGGGCCTCCTGGAAGTAAACTTGCGACGGTGGTAAGATTACGTTGAAGGCATTCCATCGTCAAGAGGAAATTTATGTCCGACGTAAAAATCTTCGGCCTGCGGGAGCAGAAGAAGCAGGAGACCCGCCAGGAGATCTCCGACCAGGCCACCCGCCTCTTCATCGAGCAGGGCTTCGAGGAGACGACGATCGCCGAGATCGCCGACGCGGCGCGGGTGGCCAAGAAGACCGTCACCAACTACTTCCCGCGCAAGGAGGACATGGCCTTCGACCACCACGAGCGGTTCGTGGCCGCGCTGGCCGAGATCGTGGCGGGCCGGGAGCCGGGCGAGTCCGCGCTCGCCGCGCTCCGGCGGGTCTTCCTCGACGCCGCCGCCCGGCACGACGCGATGCTCGGGTTCACCCACGGCGGGTTCGGGCGGATGATCGTGGAGTCGCCGACGCTGGTGGCGCGGCTGCGCGAGCTGATGGAGCAGCGGGAGGAGGCCCTGGCCCGCGCGCTCGCCGAGGAGACGGGCGACACCGGCCCGGTGCCCCGGCTGGTGGCGGCGGCCGTCGCGAGCCCGTACCGGGTGCTGCTCGGCCAGATCATGGAGCTCACGCTCGACGGGCTGGACAACGCGCGCATCGCCGAGATCGTGACCGAGTCCGCGCGCGAGGTGTTCGACCTGATGGAGCCGTCCTTCGGCCACTACGCGGTGCGCTCGGCATCTGACAGCTCGCGGCGACATCGTCCAGCATCGGAAGAACAACTGTGACTGGGAGAACGACTGGATCTTGGAAGACTCCCGCTTCCAACTTCTCGACGGCCCCGACGAGGTGCTCCTATCCTTCCTGGCGCGGACAGTTCATCCCGAAGCGCAGCCCGATGTTGACAGCGCCGCCCGGCAGGTCGATGCGCTGAACCGGCTCCTGGAACCGGACGGCTGGACCCTGCGGACTCAGGAGTTCTTGTCGGGGCCGCCGATCTACTGTCCGGTCGCGACAGGAAAGACTGCAGACCCAGTGATCCCCCTGCCACTCAGGGGCGATGACGCCAGCAAGCTCGACCTCGTCCTTGATCAGGTACATCATCTCCTCGACACAGATGGCCACGTACTGGCCCGCGACCTTCTTCCCAGCACGACTCTCACCCTGCGCCGTGATGGCGGTTTCTTCCACCCGATACCCGGCGACAACTGGACGGACGCCACGTACGAGGCCGTCCTCACCATGGACCCCGCTCTCGTTCCCGAGTTCACCCCCGCAGTGAACGAACTGATCTGGCAGCACCTGGTCATCGTGTTCAAACGGCTTCAATGCGAGGATGTCTTCTCACTCATCGTCGAGGCCGCACCTCTGCCCCTTCCTCCCGTGCCACAGAATTGGCGGCAAGTGGCCGTTACTCCTCCTGCAACCAACCGCGCGACGTGAGCGAGCAGCCGGCGAGGGATACCCCACCATGGATGGCTTGGTCTTCAGTAGCGGGGCCGAGCTTGTCGTCTACCAGGTCCTCTGCGAGATCCAACGGGACAGCCCGCCCCAGCGCTCCATCGCCGTCTTGCCGCTGCCCTCCGCCAAGCTCCGCGAGGCGGGCGTGCGTAGCCCCGACTTCACGGTCCTCGGTAACAGCCGAGTTGTCGTCATCGACGTCGATGGCCCACACCACTACGGTCGTACCCGCAAGGCCGACGACGAGGACCGCGACCGGCATTGGAGCCGCTGCGGCGTTCCAACGATCCGCATCGCACACGAGCAGACCAGAGACCCTGCCTCCTTGAAGGAACGCCTTCGCGAAGACCTCCTCCGCACGTTGGTGCCGCTCCGGTAATGAGTATCCGGGGAGGCGATCTATCGCAAATAGTGAGCCACTATCTGCGGTAACGAGGTCCTGATCATCCGCGATGCCCCAGTGAGCCCTGGGCGATCACGCCTATCGATATGCGCTGCGATCGAGGCTGCGGGGGTGGCTAACGGTGCTTATCTGCGATTTCGGTCGATTCCTCAGGTGGTCGGCTCTACCGTGAGTGGTCGTACCTTGGCTGTGAGGGGATCGACGTGGATCCGATCGTTTTGGCGGCGGGCACGGCGCTGGTGAGGGTGATGGCCACCGATGCCTGGCAGTCGGCCCTCGATGGCGTGGTCGCGCTGTGGCGTAAAGCTCGGCCTGAGCAGGCCGACGCTGTCGAGGTGGAGCTGGTCGAGGTCCGCGAGCAGGTGCTCGAGGCCCGCCGGGACAGCGACGCCGACACCGAGCAGGCCCTGGCCGGGGCCTGGCAGATACGGCTGCGGCAGCTGCTGCGCGCCGACCCGGGCCTGGCCATGGAGCTCCAGCGGGTGCTGGATGAGGTGCTCACCCCGGCGCTGAAGCCGGCTGAGCAGGAGCGCATCGGTTCGCTAGTGATGAAGGCGACCGCCAGCGGGCACGGGCGCGTCTATCAGGCTGGCCGCGATCAGACCATCAACGAGAAATGAGCGTCCCGCCGGGCCCAAGCGATCCAGGCCCCCGGCCGCCGCAGGCGGGGATGCAGGCTACGGCTGCCGGGCATGGGCGCATCTATCAGGCCGGGCTCAACCAGACGTTCCATGAGGTGGTGCTGTCAGAGGCGGCGCTGCGGCCGGTCACGGAGGTGACCGCCCCGCCGCGGATGGTGAATCTGCCCCGGCATACCCGCACGTTCGTCGGGCGCGGTGACGAGCTGGCCGTGCTGGAGGCGGCGCTGCTGGGCGGGGGTGGGGTAGTGGTGGCCGCGGTGCACGGTTTGGGCGGGGTCGGTAAGTCCACGCTGGCCGCGCATTATGCGCTGGCGCAGGCCGCCGGCGCTGCAGGGAATGGTGGTGCGGGGCCGAACCCGGTGTGGTGGATCACCGCCGATTCCGGCCCGGCGGTTGAAGCCGGACTGGCAGGGCTGGCGGCCGCGTTGCAGCCGGAGCTGGCCACTGGGTTGTCGTTGGAGGCGCTGGCGGCACGGGCGACGGCGTGGCTGGCGGCCCATGACGGGTGGCTGTTGGTTCTAGACAACGTCGTCGACCCTGCTGATGTGCGGCCACTGCTGGAGCGGACCTTGGCCGGGCAGGTTCTGGTAACCAGCCGGCTGGGCGAGGGCTGGCACCGGCTGGATGCTCAGGTGCTGCGTCTGGACGTGCTGGGCGAACGTGAGGCGATCGAACTGTTGGCCCGGATCGCCGCGCCCAACCTCTCCCCAGACGCCGCCCGGGCCGATTCCGGTAGGAAACTGCCCGCGAGCTTGGACGGGGCGGTGGAGCTGGTGCGTGATCTCGGGCATCTGCCGCTGGCAATCGAGCAAGCGGGCGCTTACCTACACCAGACCCGCATGACCCCGCGTGCCTACCTGACTCAGCTCGAGGACAAGCCGGCGGTGATGTACGACCGGGCAGCCCGCGGCGCCGACGGAGAGCGGACCACCGCCCGCATTTGGCGACTGACCCTCGATCAGCTCACCGAGACCCCGCTGGTCGGCCACCTGCTGCGCGTCCTGGCCTGGTACGGCGCCGAGCCCATCCCTCGTGCCCTGCTGAGTGGCCTGGATCCTGATGAATCGGACATTCAGCATGCGCTGGGGGAGCTGGCCGCCTACAACATGATCACCCTCGACAGCGAGACGATCACCGTGCACCGGTTGGTCCAAGCCGTTGCCCGCACCCCTGATCCCGGCGACCCGCATCGCCGGACTGCCGACATCGACACCGCCCGCGACCAGGCGACTCTCCTGCTCGATAGTGCTCTTCCCGCATCACCCTGGGATCCGGCCGGCTGGCCCGTATGGCGGGCGCTATCGCCGCATATCGAAGCTCTGACCAGCCACGCCTTGCCTGACACCGACACAGCCACGACCGCACATCTGCTCAACGAGACCGGACTCTTCCTGAAGAACCAGGGGGCCCTCGCTCGTTCGATCAGGTGCTATCAACGAGGACACATGACCTCTCAGCGGGTGCTGGGCGCCGATCACCCCAACACCCTCACCTCCCGCAACAACCTCGCCAACGCCCATTGTGCGGCAGGGGATCTGAGCCGGGCCATCCCGTTGTACGAGGCGACGCTGGCCGATCGGGAGCGGGTGCTGGGCGTCGATCACCCCGACACCCTGCAATCCCGCAACAACCTCGCCAACGCCTTCCGGGAAGCGGGGGATCTGGGCCGGGTCATCCCGCTGTTCGAGGCGACGCTGGCCGACAGTGAGCGGGTGCTGGGCGCTGACCACCCCGACACCTTGACCTTCCGCAACAACCTCGCGAACGCCTACCGAGAAGCGGGGGACTTGGGCCGGGCCATCCCGCTGTTCGAGGCGACGCTGGCCGACAGTGAGCGGGTGCTGGGCGCTGACCACCCCGACACCCTGGCCTCCCGTGACAACCTCGCCGGCGTCTACCGGTCGGCGGGGGATCTGGGCCGGGCCATCCCGCTGTACGAGCAGACACTCGCTGATCGGGAGCGGGTGCTGGGCGCTGACCACCCCAACACCCTCACCTCCCGCAACAACCTCGCCGGCGCCTACGGGGAAGCGGGGGATCTGGGCCGGGTCATCCCGCTGTTCGAGGCGACGCTGGCCGACAGTGAGCGGGTGCTGGGCGCTGACCACCCCGACACCCTGACCTTCCGCAACAACCTCGCCAACGCCTTCCGGGAAGCGGGGGATCTGGGCCGGGCCATTCCGCTGTTCGAGGCGACGCTGGCCGACAGTGAGCGGGTGCTGGGCGCCGACCACCCCCACACCCTGGCCTTCCGTAACAACCTCGCCGGCGCCTACGGGGAAGCGGGGGATCTG
Organism: Nonomuraea sp. NPDC049725; assembly: GCF_040674795.1. Classification (NCBI taxonomy): domain Bacteria; kingdom Bacillati; phylum Actinomycetota; class Actinomycetes; order Streptosporangiales; family Streptosporangiaceae; genus Nonomuraea; species Nonomuraea sp. NPDC049725. The sequence goes on from NZ_JBFANJ010000007.1 coordinate 435,304, forward strand.
GGCCGGGTCATCCCGCTGTTCGAGGCGACGCTGGCCGACAGTGAGCGGGTGCTGGGCGCCGACCACCCCCACACCCTGACCTCCCGTAACTACCTCGCTGGCGCCCACTATGCGGCGGGGGATCTGGGCCGGGCCATCCCGCTGTTCGAGGCGACGCTGGCCGATCGGGAGCGGGTGCTGGGCGCCGACCACCCCGACACCCTGATCTCCCGTAACAACCTGGCTGGCGCCTACCGGGAAGCGGGTGACTTGGGCCGGGCCATCCCGCTGCACGAGGCCGCCCTGGCCGACAGTGAGCGGGTGCTAGGGGGTGATCACCCCGATACCCTGCAATCCCGTAACAACCTGGCTGGCGCCTATCAGGCGGTGGGGGATCTGGGCCGGGCCATTTCGCTACTCGAGGCGACGCTGGCCGACAGTGAGCGGGTACTGGGCCCTGACCACCCCACAACGCGAACCGTTCGAGCCAATCTGGCAGCAGCTTTGGGATAGCGGTGAGCTTCAGCGGGTGAGTTCTGAGGCGCCGCCGTTTTTGCGGAGTTGTCGGAGGTCGGGGATGTGGTTGTACAGCGTCCCCGGCGAGACGCCGAGCAGCTTGGCGATCGAGGTGATCGAGTTCTCTGGGTTGGGGAGCATGTCGCGGGCGGCGCATAGTAGCTCGGGGGTGATGACGGTGGGTCGGCCGCCGGTGCGGCCACGGGCTTTGGCGGCGGCCAGGCCGTCGCGGGTGCCGGCGACGATGAGCTCGCGGATGAACTCAGCCAGGGCGGCGAAGACGTGGAAGATGAGCCGGCCGCCGGGGGTGGTGGTGTCGAGGTTCTCGTGCAGTGAGGTGAATCCGATCTCGCGGCGGCGGAGCTCGCCGACCATGGTGATGAGGTCTGCCAGGGACCGGCCATAGCGGTCGAGGGAATGCACGACCAGGGTGTCGCCCTCGTTGAGGAAGGCGTGACAGGCGGCGAGCTCAGGGCGTTCGGCGTTCTTGCCGGACTTCTTGTCGGCAAACACGCGCCGGCATCCGGCGGTCTTGAGGGCGTCGAGTTGGCGTTCGAGGTTCTGACCGGCGGTGGAGACGCGGGCGTAGCCGATGCGGATCTCGCTGCGGTGGACGGGGAAGGCGGCCAGCGGGTCGGCAGGCAGCTGCAGGGCGTCGGTCACGCCCGTCATTCTCTCAACAAACGGTGTTTGTATGTTGTTGAACCATCGAGGTTGTTGAACGAGTTTTTGAAGGCCTCGAGGGTGTTATGCGGGCCGGTTCGGCGGATCTTCAAAAAACGATCGTTATTTGAAGCGTTCAGTGGGCTATGGCTCGCTCTGCCCTGCTTTCATTTTCTCGGCGAGAAGAGCCGTGTATTCGGCGAGAGTTCTCTGAGTACGCACAGTCTCAGGATCGTCGACCCCGGACACTCGCTCACGCACCCGCAGTAGCGCGGCCAGCTGGTCTCGGGCGGTGGCTGGATCTCCCGCCTGTCCCGTCCAATGGGCAAGGGCGTAGCGGGTGGTCAGGGTGCTGGGGTCTTCGACGCCGGACACCCGTTCACGCACTGGCAGTAGCGCGGCCAGTTGGTCTCGGGCGGTGGCTGGATCTCCCGCCTGTCCCGTCCAATGGGCAAGGGCGTAGCGGGTGGTCAGGGTGCTGGGGTCTTCGACGCCGGACACC
>NZ_JBFANJ010000007.1:437059-437639 GCF_040674795.1 Nonomuraea sp. NPDC049725
CACCCGTTCACGCACTGGCAGTAGCGCGGCCAGTTGGTCCCGGGCGGTGGCTGGATCTCCCGCCTGCCCTGTCCAGTCGGCCAGGAAGTAGCGGGTGGTCAGGGTGCTGAGGTCTTCGGCTCCTCGTACCCGTTCCTCCACTGGCAGTAGCGCGGCCAGCTGGTCCCGGGCGGCGGCTGGATCTCCCGCCTCTCCTGTCCAGCGGGCGAGGGCGTAGCGGGTGGTCAGGGTGCTGGGGTCCTCGATGCCGGACACCCGTTCCTCCACCGGCAGGAGCGCGGCCAGCTGGTCTCGGGCGGTGGCTGGATCTCCCGCCTGTCCCGTCCAGCGGGCAAGGAAGTAGCGGGTGTACAGGGTGCTGGGGTCTTCGGCTCCTCGTACCCGTTCCTCCACCGGCAGTAGCGCGGCCAGCTGGTCCCGGGCGGCGGCTGGATCTCCCGCCTCTCCCGTCCAGTCGGCGAGGAAGTAGCGGGTGTTCAGGGTGTTGGGGTCTTCGGCCCCTCGTACCCGTTCCTCCACCGGCAGTAGCGCGGCCAGCTGGTCCCGGGCCGCGGCTGGATCTCCCGCCTGCCCCGTCCAG
>NZ_JBFANJ010000008.1:0-300403 GCF_040674795.1 Nonomuraea sp. NPDC049725
GGGGGGGGGGGGGGCGGGGGGGGGGGGCGGCCCCCGGCCCCCCCACCCCCCCCCGGGGTGGGTGGAGGCCCCGGGCGGGGTGGAGCCCCCGGGGTGGGTGGAGTCCCGGGGGCGGGTGCCCCGTCCGGATCGGGTGGGCGGGGGCCTGGGGGGAGGGTTAGTGGGATACCGGGAGGAACTGGCCCGGTTGGCGGCCGGCGCCGGCGGGGCCGCGGTAGCACTGGGCGATGTCGAGCCAGCGGTCCGCCTCGGCGCCCGTGGCCGTGACGGCGACGTCGTCGCGGTGGCGGCGGCGGGTGACGAGGAGGCAGAAGTCCGTGGCCGGCCCCGCGATGCGGTTCTCGGCGTCCTCGGGCCCGTAGGCCCACAGCTCGCCCGACGGCCCGGTGATCTCGAAGCGGAACTGGACGCCGGGCGGGGTGAGGCCGCGGGAGAGGTAGCCGAAGTCCTGGGTGAGGACGGCGAAGACGACGAGGTGCCGGAGCCGGTCGGTGCGTTCGAGGGTGACGCCGAGGGCGTCGGCGATGTCCTGCCCGTGCGCGAACTGCTCCATGATGCCGGCGCAGGCCAGGACGATGGGCGGGAGCGGGTTGACGAGCCAGGGCACGGTGTTGCCGGGCGGTACGGCGGCCAGGCCCTTGACGACGGCGGCGCGTTCGGCCCGCCAGCGGGCGAGGAGGGTGTCGGGGGTGTCGTCGTCGTAGTCCTTGAGCGCGGCGTTGACGGCGCCGTCGAAGTTCTGCTGCGCCCCGGCGGTCATGGCCTCGAACCGGGCGGCGTCGGTGGCGGCGGCGGTGGCCAGGCGGAAGATGAAGGTCAGGTGGGCGATCTGGTTGTGGATGGTCCAGCCGGGCGCGGGGGTGGGCAGGTTCCACTGGTCCGGGTCGAGGCCGGACACCAGGCGGTCGAGTTGTTCGCCGTCCGCGGTCAGGTCGTCGAGCACGACCTCGAGCTCGGTCATGGAAGTGTCCTCTCGTCGGTTGCGGTGTTGATCGGGTCTCGCTGGAGGGGCTGCCAGGCGGCGACGCGGCGGGCGGCGGTGAGCGCGGCCCAGGCGGTGGTCTCGACGAGCGCCTGCGGGTCGGGGTCGCCGGCGCGGTAGGCGGCGACGACGCCGGCGTCCACCTGGTAGGAGGCGAGGGCGGTGAGGAGGGCGAGGCGGGCGGCGGGCCGCTGCGCCGGGGGGAGGGTGGCGGCGGCCTCGTCGGCCCAGCTCCGGCCGAGGCCGGGCGGGTGGCCTTCCCAGGTGGTGACGTGGGTGGTGACGAGGTCGCGTACGGGTTCGGGGAGCCGCCGGGCGCCGGCCGTCTCGACGGCGGCGGCGGCTCGGGCGAAGGCGCCTTCGATGTGCCGGGTGCCTCTGGTCCAGGCGAGGTCGGCGGGCACGGGGGCGGCGGGGAGGAGGGTGAGGGAGTCGCCCTTGCGGCGGGAGCGGCGGGCGGCGGGCCGCATGACGGCGCCGAACAGGCGCAGCGCGGTTCCTCGGGCGCCTCGGGGCAGCTCGGGGGGCAGGGGTGAGTCGCCGAGGAAGACGTTGACCATGCGGTTGAGGTAGTGGAAGGTGACGGCGACGGCGAGGAGTTCGCGGCTGTGGCCGACGAGGAGCGGCGGTTCGTGCCGTTCCGCGGTCTGTTTGAGTCCGCAGGCGCGGGCCCAGGAGGCGGTGCGCCGGGTGCCGGGGTCCTCGTGGCGTGAGATGGCGCGCAGGGTGGCGCGGTGCACGTCCACGCAGTACGGGCAGGTGTTGGCGGCCGACACCTCGGTGGCGACCACTTCCTTGAGCACGCGGCTGACCGTGCCGGAGGCGAGCAGCGATTCGCGCAGGAGCAGCCAGCAGGCCGCCATCGTCTCCGGCGCGGGCGAGTGCAGGATCACGGGCGGGGCGAGCATGCCGAAGTCGCGTTCGACCTGGGCGTACACCCCGGCGACGAGGCCGCGGGCGGCGCCGGGCCGTACCGGGGTGACGTGGCGGACCTGGGCGAGGGTGCCAGGCGCGGTCATCCTGCTGAGGAGTGCGCCCACGGCTATCTCCGCATCAGGTCGGGGACCAGGTGGGCGGCGCCGCGCCGGCCGCTGGTGGAGCCGTCGGGGGCGGGGGCGCCGTAGGTGACGTCGACGCCGCGTTCGCGGGCGGCGGCGACGATGCCGGGGATCGCCCGCTCGGCGAGGGCGGAGATGGTCATGGCGGGGTTGACGGTGAGGGCGCCGGGCACGGCGGAGCCGTCGGTGACGAAGATGCCGGGGTGGCCGCGTACCTCGTGGCGGTCGTCGAGCGCGGAGGTGTGCGGGTCGTCGCCGATGCGGCAGGAGGCGAGGGGGTGCACGGTGTAGGCGCCGACGAGGTCGTTGGTCCACGGGGTGACGGTGGCGAGGCCGTCGCGTTCGAGGATCTCCTTGCATTCGGCGTCGGCCATGGCCCAGGCGGCGACCGTGTTGGCGGTCGGCTTGTAGGTGAGGCGGCCGACGCCGAGCATCTGCTGGGAGAGCCGGTCGGAGTTGCCGCGCTGGGGCGGCGGCCCGAAGACGCCTTCGTTGTCGTCCTCGATCATCTGGAAGATGATCAGCCAGGACTGCCAGCGTTCGAGCATCTCCTTCTTGCGCGGGCCGAACCAGGAGCCGTCCTCGGCCAGGGCGAGGATGGTGCCGAGGCCGGGCGGGAAGTAGAGCTGCTCCAGCGAGTACCGGGAGTATTCGGGCAGCGAGGCGTCGAGCCGGTCCCAGTTGGCGACGGTGGGGCCCTTGCCGATCTGGTTGGCGGCGTAGCCGAGGCCGTCGCCGCGCTCCAGGCCGAGGACGTCGCGGACGCGGTCCTCGTTGAGCACGGCGGTGTTCAGGCGTTCGCCGTTGCCGGAGAAGTAGCGGCCGACGCCGTGCGGCATGGGGCCGAGCGCGGGTTCGCTGCGCTGGAGGATGACGGGGGTGGCGGCGGCTCCGGCGGCGAGGATGACGATCTTGGCGTCGATGGTCCCGGCGCCTTCGGTCAGGCGGTAGTCCTCGTCGTGGACGTGCGCGTAGTGGACGCGGTAGCCGCCGTCGTCGGTCCTGGAGATGCTCTGCACCTCGTGCAGCGGCCGGATCTCGGCGCCGTGGGCGAGGGCGGCGGGCAGGTAGTTGAGCAGCAGCGACTGTTTGGCGTCGAAGCGGCAGCCGGCCATCATCCAGTTGCAGTTGACGCAGGTGGAGGTGTCGACGGCGGCGGGCACCGGGTTGGCGGTGCGGCCGGAGTGGCGGCAGGCGGCGGCCCACAGCCCGCCCGCGTACGAGACGTCGTCCCAGCCCTGCTGGGTGATCGGGATGGACTCCTCGACGCGGTCGTACCAGGGGTCGAGGCTGTCGCGGTCGATGGCGCGCGGCCACATGCGGCGGCGGATGCTGCCGCGGCGTTCGAAGACGAAGCGGGGGGCGCGGGGCATGGCGGCGAAGTAGACGACGCTGCCGCCGCCGACGCAGTTGCCGCCGAGCACGCTCATGCCGTCGCCGACGACGAAGTCGAAGATGCGCGTGTAGGAGGAGCCGAGCTTGTAGTCGTGCTCGAAGTCGCCGCTGGTCAGCCAGGGGCCGCGTTCGAGCATGACGACCTTGGCGCCGCCCGCGGCGAGGTGGTAGGCGGCGATGGCGCCGCCGAACCCGGTTCCGACGACGAGCACGTCGGTGCGTTCGACGCTGTTCATGCGGGGCTCCCGGAGGGCGTGGTTGCGGGGTGGACGTCGGCCAGCGGCCTGCCGTAGGACCAGGCGCGGAACCTCCACAGGCCGTCGGCGTCGGGCCGGGTGATGCCCATGGCGGTGAGCCCGGGGTGCCCGGCGGCCAGGGCTTCGGCGGTGTTCAGGTGCGCGGCCGAGTCGTAGGCCATGTTGCAGAAGAGGGCGAGGCTGACCCACAGGGCCTTCTCGGGGTGGCCGGGCGCGGTGAGCCAGCGCACGACGGCGGCGCGGTCGTCGTACGGGAGCGACACGAACGGCGGGACGCCGTCCTCGGCGGGCAGGCCGTGCTCGGCGGCGTAGGCGGCGGCGTGGCGGTTGAGCGCGGCGGCGAAGTCGTCGAGCCCGCCAGTCAGGCCGGTGGCGTCCCATTCGAGCAGTTCGATGGCGCCGGCCTGGACGGCGCCGCCTCCCCGGCTGACGCCCGCGACGGCCAGGTCGCCGTCGTACCGCTTCTCGCCCGGGATGATCGTGTCGGCGAACGCCTCCAGCGTCGTCGTCCTGTCCTGGTGGTCGTCCGGTTTCCGTGAGGCCATGGGCGTTCCCTGTCTAGAGGCGGTTCGGGTCTTGATCAGAGGCGCCGTCGAGCGCCACTCGCAGGGCGTTCAGCGCGCGGGTGGTCTGGCTGCGCACGGTGGAGGACTCGTTGCCCAGGACGCGGGCGGTGTCCTCGACGCTGCGGTCCTCCCAGAAGCGCAGCAGGAGGGTGGCCCGCTGGCGCGGGCCGAGCCCGGCGAGGGCGTCCATCAGCGCCAGGCGCTCGCTCACCAGGAGGTACGGGTCGGAGGTGGTGGGGGTGTCGGGCACCGCGCCGATGAGGACCTCGCGTGTCCAGCGCATGGTCCTGCGGTCGCTGAGGAACAGCCGTCGCATGATGCGCCGCGCGTAGGCGCCGATCCTGTCGTGGCCGTCGAGCGTGTCCCAGTGCTTGTGCAGCGCGATCAGCGTGCGCTGGACCAGGTCGTCGGCCTCGTACCAGTCCTTGGAGAGCTGGTAGGCGGTGCGCCGGAGAGCCGGTCGGCTCCGTCGGACGAATCGCGCGAAATCCCCGTCCTCTCGCGCTGCGGCCATTGTTCACACTCATCCCACATCGGCGTTGTCGCATTCGAACTCTTTGCCCCGAATTTGTCCTGCCCATAGGAACGTCACAACCCCTACCGGCGGCCGGTATGCCCTTATCCGCGGGCCATCCCTATTTGCCGTGCGGCAACCCCTGATTTAGATTTGAGTCACACCGCCGGCCGGAAGCAGCCGGCGATAAATGGGCGGCACCCCTATTCGCGGCGCCGGCACCCCTATTTCCCCTGCGCACGGCCCCTACGCCGACCGGCCCGAACGTATGCTCGCGCAATGAGCAGACCGCTGACCACCGCCCCGGCGCCGCCGACACCCAGTGCGACCGGCCGGTCACCCAAAATTTCTTTCGAATGAATCGCCGTCCGATGCAGCTTTCCCCGCGCGTCGCCGCGTGTAGCAGTAGGCAGCCGAAATCCATTCGGTCTCTAATGCCGAGAATGCGCACCGACCAGGGTGATCGAGGAATCGCCGCAATCCGGGAGAAGAATTCGGCCGCCATTCGGGGGCGATTTCATCCGGGATTGCCCGAACCCCTCCTCAACCCGGGAGGACAAATGGACGACGTGATCGAACGAGCGGTCATGCGGGTGATCGAGAGCATGCAGGAGAACCTCGGGGAGCAGCTCACGATCGACGACATGGCCCGCACGGCGATGTTCAGCAAGTTCCACTTCTCCCGCGTCTTCCAGCGGGTCACGGGGCTCTCGCCCGGCAGGTTCCTGTCGGCGGTGCGGTTACGCGAGGCCAAACGGCTTCTCGCGACGACCTCGCTGAGCATCACCAACATCAGCCACCAGGTGGGCTATTCGAGCGTGGGCACCTTCAGCTCGCGCTTCACGCACAGCGTGGGCCTGCCGCCCAGCAAGTACCGCCAGCACCTGGGCATCACCGCCCGGACGCTGGCCGGCGGCGGGGAGAGCCCGCCGCCCGGCGCGACGACGACGCTGACCGGCGTCGTCACCTCGCCGCTGGCCGGCCAGCCGGTGTTCACCGGCCTGTTCCCCGACCAGATCCTCGAAGGCCGCCCGGTCAGCTTCACCGTGACCGACGGCCCCGGCCCCTACGTGCTGGAGAACGTGCCCGAGGGCCGCTGGCACCTGATCGCGCAGTCCGTGGCCGCGGGCCGCGAGGACGCCATCCACCTGCCGCCCGCCGGCGACGGCACGCTGTGCATCGCGCGCTCCGGGCCGATCACGGTGGCCGCCGGCAGCGGGCCGAGGCGCGCCGACGTCCGGCTCCAGCCGATGCGCCCGCTCGACCCGCCGGTCCTGCTCGCCCTGCGCGACCTGGTGACCTCGGCCGACGGCGCCACCGGCTGATCCGCGTACGGACGGCCGACACAGACGATCCGCGAGCGGTGAGGAGCTCACCGGCCCGCGGATCGTTCCGGTCGGTCAGGCGAGGCTCACCGTCATCGGCAGCCCGCCGCGCACCCGCAGCGACAGCATCGCCTCCGGCACCGCGCGGAACCCCGGCACCCCGGTCAGCCTGAGCTCGCGGGCCACCATGGCGAGCACGAACGTGGCCTCCATCATGCCCAGGTGGTTGCCGACGCAGAACCTCGGCCCGGCGCCGAACGGGATGTAGGCGTAGCGGGGCCGCGACGACGGCGCCGCCGGGTCGAACCTGCCGGGGTCGAAGCGCGCGGGCTCGTCCCAGTAGGCCGGGTGCCGGTGCAGCGTGTACGGGCTGATCAGCACGTCCGCCCCGGCGGGCACCCGGTAGCCGCCCACCACGTCGTCGCGCTGGGCGACCCGGGTCAGCGCCCACACCGGCGGGTACAGGCGCATGACCTCCTCCAGCACCATCGCGGTGTAGCGCAGCCGGTGCAGGTCCTCGTACGTCGGCGGCCGGTCGCCGAGCACGGAGACCGCCTCCTCGCGCAGCCGCTCGCGCACCTCGGGATGCCGGTCGATCAGGTGGAAGGCCCACGACAGCGTGCTCGCGGTCGTCTCGTGCCCGGCCAGCAGCACGGTGACGATCTCCTCGCGCAGCCGGCGGCGGACCGTGCGCGGATCGCCCTCCTCCCGGGCGGAGGCGATCAGCCGCGACAGCAGGTCTCCGCCGTCGGTCGGCCGGTTGATCCGCTCGGCCACCAGCAGGTCGACGGCCCGGTACAGGTCGCGGCGGGAGCGCCGGAAGCGCAGGTGCAGCGGCAGCGGCAGCCACAGCGGCACCATCGACAGCGTCACCATCTCGAACATGGCCTGGTCCTGGACGCCCTCGAAGGAGTGGCCGATCGAGGCGTGCGCGCCGAGGTCGGCGTCGAGCAGCGTGCGGCCGAGCACGCCGAGCGCGAGCCCGGTCATCTCCCTGGCCACGTCGACCGGCCCGCCGCCCGCCCGGGCCCGCAGCCGGGCGACCAGCCGCCCGGCCTCCTCGCCGATGACCGCGTCCTGCTGGGCCAGGCGCTTGTTCTGGAACATCGGCTGGATGGTGCGGCGCTGCCGCTTCCACCGCTCGCCCTCGCTGGTCAGCAGCCCGTCGCCGATGACGCGGCGGGCCTCCGACAGGCCGATGCCCTTGTGGTAGTTGCCGCTGTTGTCGGCCAGCACGTGCTTGGCGTGGTCGGGATGGTTGAACAGGTAGATGGACTTGGGCCCGATCGTCATCCGGACGGCGTCGCCGTACCGCTCCGCGGCCGTGGACAGCAGCCCGAGCCGGTCGGTGACGAGCCGCTTGAACAGGGCCGGGGCGGCCAGGCGGGGCGGCCCCGGCGGCGTCGCCGGGACCGCCTGGACCGCCGTGGCCGGCCCGCGGGTGCGTACGGCGGTCACGCCGTCACCTCGCGCAGCTCGGAGGTGATCTCCCTGAACTGGCCCCGGTAGACCAGCAGGCCCTCGCTGCCGGAGTCCTGGCACATGGCCAGGACCTTGCCCACGAAGATGGTGTGGTCGCCGGCGTCGTGCCGGCTCCACAGCTCGCACTCGAAGCGGGCGATGGCGCCCTCGACGAGCGGCACCCCGGTGAACATGCCCTTGACGACCTCGACCTCCTCGAACTGGGCGGCGCCGAGGGCCCGGTAGCGGTTGGAGAAGTGCCGCGCCGCGTCCTCCTGGTGCGCGGCCAGCACCGACACGCCGAACGTCCCGGTCATGGTGAGGCACTGGTGCATCACCGCGTTCTTGTCGATGCAGACCAGGACGAGCGGCGGGTCGAGCGATACCGAGGTGAAGGAGTTGGCCGTCATGGCGTGCGGCACGTCTCCCCCGGTCGTCACCACGGTGACGCCTGTGGCGAAGGTGCCGAACGCGCGTCGCAGCGCCTTGGTGTCCGTCAGCGGTGTGGTTGATGGGTGGAGTTGCACGCCAGACCTCCTGGAATCCGTCCTAGGACGCGTACGGTTCGAGGGCTCTCACCAGTGCCTCGGGGACCCTGGCGGGTGCCGTCCTGGTGTTGGGCCCGCGCATGCAGGCCACCCGCTGCCTGCCGCGGGCGATGAGCGTCTCGCTCCCGTCCTGGTTCAACCGCATGTAGTCGAAGCCGAACTCCACCTGGGTCTGGGTGAGCTCGGTGAGCCGCATGCGGATGGACAGCTCGTCGAAGGCGGTGATCTCCGCGAAGAACTCGCAGTCGACCTTGAGCGTGAAGAGCTTGAGATCGTCCTGGAGGTCGGCGAGCACGTCGGGCGCCCGCTCCTTCAGGAACATCTCCCGGCACCGGCCCTGCCAGCGCAGGTAGTTGACGTAGTAGACGTTGCCCACGAGGTTGGTCTCCTCGAAGCCGACCGTGTGGACGTACTCGAAGTACTTGCTCATGGCTGGGTCCGCCCTTCGGTGAGTACCGCGACGACGACGGGGTCGGGCAGGTCCCGCACGGCCGTCACGAGTGTGGCGACGCGCAGCTCCGCCGTGGCGAAGACCACCCACGCGTCACGTTCCGCCGGGGTGATGGTGAGCTCGGCGCCGCCGAGCCCGGCGGCCCGCAGGCAGCGTTCGGCGGCCGCGACCCGGGCCGCCGCCGTGTCGGGCCGCTCCCCGGTCTCCGCCGCCACGCGCTCGGCCAGCGCCGCCCCGCCGGCCTGCCCACCGGCCTGCCCACTGGCCTGCCCACTGGCCTGCCCGCCGGTCTGCTGTACGGGCGCGATCGCGCAGGCGACGGTCCCGGGGCCCGCCACGGACAGCGTGAGGCCGTCCATGTGGGCCGTGACGGGGTCGCCGGCGCCGCGGCCGGCGATGCGGGACCCGGCCAGCGCGCCGCGCTCGTCCGCGTCCTGCCCGCCCGGTTCGACGCAGGCGGCCAGCCGGACGCCGGTCAGGTCCTCCAGGGTCCGCTCCAGGTAGGGCCCGAGCAGCGGCGCCACCCACGGCCCCCGGCCGTCCTTCTTGCGCACGGCCTGCAGCCGCAGGCCCTCCCACCGCTCCACGACCTGCCCGTCCGGCGCGCGTACGGCGATGTCGTAGACGTAGGCGTCGCCGTCCCTGCCGCGCTCGGTCGCGCAGTAGCGCAGCCGGTCGTGCGCGGCCAGCGCCGGGCCGCCCGGGTGGATCCGGTCGACGCCGGTCGGCAGCAGGGTGGCGTCGGGGACGCACACCTGGTTGCCGTGCATGAGGGCGTCGCGCATGCCGGGGTCGCCCAGCAGCAGCTCGCCCGGCAGGTAGGCGGCGAACCAGTCGCCGTCGTCCACCACCGCCACGTCGGCCTCGACGGCGCGCGCCTCGGCCCGGTGGTAGCGGGCCAGCCGCTGGAACCGCTTGCCCTGGAACAGCACGTCGCCGTACATCTCGGCGGCGGGGTCCAGCGCGACCGCCGCGAGGCCGTCGCCGGCCTGCTCGGGCGGCCCGGCGGGGGCGGCGTCACCGGTCAGTGTGAGCACCGCCCGGAAGTGGTCGACCTCGTAGCCGGTGTCGCCGCTGCGGATGCTCACGGCCAGCGTGTCGTCGTCGCCGGTGACGGCGGCGGCGACGCGCAGCGTGGTGCTGCCGCCGGGCGGCACCACGATCGGGCGCAGGAACTCCGCCCGCTCGATGACCGGCGTGACGTCCCGCCCGGTGGTGGCCAGCGCGGCCTGGGCCATGGCCTCCATCCCGAACACCGCCGGGAACAGCAGGTTGCCGTCCAGGTGGTGGTCGGCCAGGTAGAGGTCGGTGCCGTCGGTGAGCTCCAGCTCGGTGACGAGCTCCACGCCGTGGTAGCGGATCAGCGGCTTGCCGACGAACCGCAGCAGGGGCAGCTCCGGCCGGTCGTAGCGGACGGTGTGGATGCCCTCGGTGCGCCCGCTGACGACCACGACGCGGGGGGCGTCCGGGTCGGCGACGAGCCGCCGCATGATCTCCACGCCGTCGGCGGCCGGGATCGGGGTGACGCCCTGCCGGGTCAGCCGGTCGACGACCGACAGCCGCTCGCCCATGCCGACGTCGGACCAGACCGACCACTCCATGCACAGGGTCCGGCAGCCCGGGTGCCGCTCGGCGAACTCGCGCGTCAGCTCGGCCAGCCACTCGTTGGCCGTCGCGTAGTGCGCCTCGCCGGGCAGCCCGGCCCGGCCGATGATGCTGCCGAAGGCGACCAGCAGCCGCAGCCGGTCGCCGTCGACCGCGTCGAGCACGTGGCGCAGGCCGTCGACCTTCGGGGCGAAGGTGCGGCGCACGGCGTCCATGCCGAGCGTGGCCAGCGACTCGGGCTCGTTGCGGCCGGCGCCGTGCAGCACCGCCGTCACCGGGCCGAGCGCCCGCTCGACCTCGGCGACCGCGTCGCGCACCTGGGCGGCGTCGGTGACGTCGGCCCTGGCGTAGTGGACGTTCAGCCCGGCGTCGGCCATCCGCCGCAGGTTGGCGGCCAGCTCCTCGTCGGCCGCCGGGTCGGAGCGGCCCAGCACGGCCAGCGCGGCCCCGGCGTCTCCTGCCACCGCCAGCGCGCACTCCGCCGTGATGCCCTTGCCGCCGCCGGTGACCAGCAGGACGTCGGAGGCGTCCAGCGGGTGCTCGGTGCGGGCGGGGCGTACGGGCAGCGCGCGCATGGTCGGCACCCGGCGCGCGCCGTCGTCGTCGTAGTACGCCTCGGCGTAGACGTCGGTGGCGGCCACCTCGGCGGCTACCCAGGCTGCCGCTTCGGGGATCGCCGGTACGTGCACGATGGTGGTGCGGAGCCCGGTGGACTCCAGGTGGAGCGTCTTGGCCAGGCCCGCCGCGCCCCGTCCGTGCTGGACGAGCACGAACCGGGTGCCGGGTCCGCCCGCGAGGGCCGCCTGCGCGCCGAGCAACGCCTGTTCGACGTCGTCGGGCGAGCACTGCGGAGGTAGGCACACCAGTACACCGGATCCGACCTTCCCGCGTTCGAGCGCCTCGCGCAGCGGCTGGGCGACGGGCGAGGCGCCCGGGCCCGTGCCTCCGTACACCTGCCAGGAGCCGCCGGCCTCGGCGGCGGCCCTGGCGGGCAGCGGCAGCTCGTCGAGATCGACGGCGAACGGCCGGACCCACGGGGCGGCGCCCGTCACCCCGGTCACCGTCCGCCTGCCCGGCTCGGCCGCCAGCTTGTCCAGCTCCTCGCCCAGCTCGCGCAGGCTGGCGGTGGCGAGGTTGGCCGGGGTCTGCCCGGCGGGCAGGCCGAGCTGCTGGGTGGCCTGGTCGATGATGTGCATGACGGTGACGGAGCTGAGGTGCAGCTCGTCGAGCGGTTTGCTGTCCTCGGTGACCATCTCCAGGGGCAGCTCGGCGCGGGCGGCGGCCAGGCGGCGCAGCAGGTCCGTGGTGGACTCGCCGGGCTCGCCCTGGCCGGCGGGCGCGGCGGACGCGGCGACCGGCTCCGCCGGGCGTTCTGCCGGCTGCCCGCTCGCCTGCGCGACCGTGATCTTCGGCGCCTGCTCGGTCGGGCTCATGAGGAACGACAGCTCGCGGCCGACCTCCATCGGCCGGGTGAGCCGCCCGTGGAACAGCTCCTCGTGCGCGACGGGCACGCCCGTCACGTACGCGGCGCCGAGCACCCGCAGCAGCCCGGTCAGCGACTCGTCGTCGGTGTCGAGCGCGATGGCCGGCACGTCGGTCACGGCGGCGGCCAGCCCGCTGAGCACGCGGCCGGGGCCGACCTCGATCAGCAGGTCGAGGCCGTCGGCGGCCTGTTCGAGCGCCTGGGTGAAGCGCACCGGGGCGGTGATCTGCTCCCGCAGCAGCGCGGGGATGTCGCCGTCCGGCGCGAGCGCGGTCCCGGTGACGGTGGAGACGACCCGGCGGCCGATCCTGCCGAACCGCTCCCGCTCCAGGTAGGGCGTCAGGGCCTCGGCGGCGGGCGCGACCAGCGGCGAGTGGAAGGCGTGCGAGACCTTCAGCCTGGTCCAGCTCACCCCGGCGGTCACGGCGGCCCGGCCGACCTCCTCGATCGCCTCGACGGGGCCCGCGACGACGGTCTGGTTCGGGCCGTTGTAGCCCGCGATGACCACCGGCAGGTCGCCGATCAGGGCGGTCACGGTCGCCGGGTCGGCGCGTACGCCGGCCATGGTGCCCGACTCGCTGTTCTCGGTCATGGCCCGGCCCCGGCCGGTGGCCAGCCGCAGCAGCGCCTGCTCGTCCATCGCGCCGGCCCAGTGCAGGGCCGACAGCTCGCCCAGGCTGTGGCCGACGGCGACCTCCGCCTCGACGCCGAGCAGGGACAGCGCCCGCAGCCCGGCCATCGAACCGGTGACGATGCGCGGCTGGGCCACGGCCGTGGCGACCACGTCGCCGCCGGTCGGCAGCCCGGCCTCGGCGTACAGCTCGTCCACGTCGGCGAACCGCCTGCGCAGCGCGCCGCCGCCGGTGCCGCGCCCCGACCCCTGGCCGGGGAAGAGGTAGCCGACCCTGGCGGTCCCGGCGGCGTGGCCGTAGAAGGCCTTGCCGTCGGGGGTGAGCAGCCTGCGCTCGCCGGAGTCGATCGCCTCCAGCACCCGCGCGAGCTGCCGTTCGGCCTCGTCGGGGGTGGCGGCGACCACGGCGGCCCGGTAGGGCAGGCCGCGCAGCTCGCCTTCGAGCGTCGCGGCCAGGTCGGTGAGCTCGGCGTAGGACACGGCGGGCACGTAGTCGTGCATCCGCGCCACCCGCTCGCGCAGCTGCTCGGGGGTGCCGCCGTCGAACAGCAGCAGCTCGGCGTCCTGCAGCGAGGAGGCCAGCAGCTTGGTGCGGCGGCCCAGCCTCCGCTTGGGGGCCGGGTTCTCGATCACCACGTGCGAGTTGATGCCGCCGAAGCCCATGGCGCTGACGCCGGCCCGCAGCGGGGCGTCGGCGGGCCACGGCTCGGCCACGCGCAGCGCCCGCAGTTGCGCCTCTTCGCCGGTCAGCACCTCGTGCGGGTCGACGCAGCCGAGCGTGGGCGGCAGCACCTGCTCGTGCACCGCCATGACGGCCTTGATCAGCCCGGCCACCCCGGCCGCCGCCTTGGCGTGGCCGATCATGCCCTTGATCGAGCCGACGGCGGCGGGCCCGCCGCTCGCCCCGGCCTCGGCCCTGGCCCGCGACAGCGCGGTCAGCTCCGTCGCGTCGCCGACCGCCGTGCCGGTCCCGTGGCCCTCGAACAGCGGCACCGTGTCGATGCCGAACCCGGCCTTCTCGTACGCCCGCCGCAGCGCGAGCTGGTAGCCGCTGACCTCGGGCCGGGTCATGCTGCCCCGGCCGTCGGAGGAGATGCCCCAGCCGGCGATCGTGGCGTAGACGCGGTGCCCGGCGGCGACCGCGTCCTCCTCGCGCATCAGCACGACGATGCCGCAGCCCTCCCCCGGCCAGAAGCCGTTGGAGTGCCGGTCGTACAGCCGGAAGTCGCTCTTGGCCAGCGCCCCCGTCTTGGCGAAGCCGATCACCTCGAACGGGTCGATGGACAGGTCCACGCCGCCGGCGATCGCCACGTCGAGGTCGCGGTCGGCCAGCGCCTTGCTCGCGGTCACCACCGACAGCAGCGACGAGGAGCAGGCCCCGTCGACGATGTAGCCGCCGCCGTTGAGGTCGAAGTGGTTGCAGATCCGCCCCGCGATGGTGTTGGCCAGGGCGCCCGCGAGCGTGTCCTCGTCCACCGGCGGGAACGGGCTCTTGAAGGCCGCCTCGTAGGCGCCGAGGAAGCCGGCCAGCTTGTCGTCGTCCCAGCCCTGCTCGCGCAGCGCCGCCGCGAGCGTGCGCCGCACGTACGGCCAGCGCAGCCGCAGCGCGTTGGCGCGGCTGAACTCGCCGGTGAGCGTGTTGCCCACGACGACGCCGGTGCGCTCCTTCGGCAGCCCCTCGGCGCCGGGGAACCCGGCGTCGGCCAGGGCCCGGCCCGCCATGTCGAGGGCGAGCCAGTGGGTGAGGTCGGCCGAGCGGTAGGTGCTGCCGGCGATCCGGTGAGCGACCCGGTCGAAGGCGTAGCCCTCGATGACGGCGGCGGTCTTGGCGTAGAAGCGGTCGGGCGTGGCGGGATCGGGATCCCAGTAGTCGTCGTGCCGCATCCGCTCGTCAGGCAGCCGCCTGAAGGCTCTGCGGCCGGCGATGGCGTTCTCCCACAGGGCGCGGGGGGAGTCCGCGTCGGGGTATCGGCAGGCGAGACCGACGATCGCGATCCTGCTCATGCCCGCGCGACCTCTTTCTCGGCGGAGGCGATGGCCGCGGCCGCCGCCGCGGTGACCCGGGCGGCGTCCCGCTCGCGGGCGAGCTCGACCGCGCGCAGCGACCACAGGAAGCCGCCGCGGACGACGCACACGATCGCGGTGGCGAAGAAGATCCCGTACGGGATGTTCATGCCGGTGAGCAGGCCGTAGGTGAGGGCCACGCCGCCGCCGAAGGCGACCTGGGAGAGCGGCTTGGACGGGCTCGTCCCCGGGTCGGTGATCATGTAGTTGGTGAACAGCACGAACGCGACGCCGGTCATCATCGACAGGCCGCCGAGGATGGAGACGTCGTCCACGATGAGCCCGCGCACGATCGCCTGAAGGGCGAACACGCTCACCCAGGCGCCGATCAGCCACATGCGGTTGGTGAGCTTGGCGTTCAGCATCGTGCCGGCGGCGATGATGATCAGGGGCACGATCCAGTCGATCGGGTTGGTCACGTGCTCGGTGAAGTGGTACGGCGGCGCGATGCTCGCCCAGGGCAGGAGCACCAGGATCACGGCGATGCCGAAGTTGGACGGGTTCATGAAGTGGCGCAGCCGTCCGCGCACCGGCGCCCTGAGCACCCACTTGGCGCCGACCGCGACCGCGATGCCGAACATCATGACCAGCACCTGGTCGTTGACGTAGATCAGCATGTTGAGCGCGATGCTGGTGATGTGGGCCGGGTAGAGGAACTCCACCAGGCCGCGGAAGCCGTTGCCGCGGAAGCGGGCCGGGCGGCCCTCGGCGCGGGCGCCGATCCACTCCAGGGCGATCTCGATGGTGTAGCCGGTCGCCATGGCGATCAGCGGCCACGTCCACGGCTGCTCGAAGCCCAGGACGGTGTAGCCGAGGATGTTGAAGATCGTGATCGAGAGGGCGAACCTGCGCAGCGCGGTGATGACCTTCGGGTCGTGGCGCGGCGGGCCGCCGGCCTTCTTCTCGGGCTGCGCCGCCGGCGCGGTCTTGTCAGCGGCCATGACGTCACTTCTCCTTCGCTTGCGAGCCGAGCTGGATGGCGTGCCTGCCCGGGCTGAGCTGAAGATCCTGCTCGCGCACCTGTCCCGTGCGGTCGCGCCAGCGCAGGTGGACCTTCACCGGCCCGGTCACGTGCTCGCCGAGCCCCAGGTGCACCTCGTGGCTGCGCCGGCCGGAGTGGCCGCTGCCGCCGTCGACGCGCCCGATCACGGTGCGGTCGCCGACCGTCGCCGTGGCCTCGGCGCCGATGGCCGGGGAGCCCTGCGCGCCGGTGGCGTTCTCGTGGGTGAGCTGGAGCGTGATGGCCGATCCGGCCGGCGCGCTCTGGTTGTGGTAGAAGATCGGCGCGTCCCACTGGCGGGCGACCGCCAGGTCGAGCAGCCCGTCGCCGTCGGCGTCGCCGGTCGCGATGCCGCGCGTCGGCACCGGCACCGCCAGGCCGAGCTGGCGGGAGATGTCGGCGTACGTGCCGTCGTCCTTCTTGGCGAAGAAGGCGAGCGTCTGGCTGCCGGCGATGTCGGCGCCCTCCCTGACCACGGGCCAGGAGTGCGGGTTGCGCACGACGGCGTCGTTCGCGGTGGCGAGCTCCTGGAGCTGCGCCCACCGGTTCACCCAGCCCTTGACGAAGCCGGTCGCCTGGACGATGGCGGGGTCGCCGCCGTTGTTGAAGTCGTCGATCTTGACGTCCCAGCCCCAGCCGGTCCACGCGGTGCGGTCCTGGGCGCTGCGGTCCTCGAAGGGCGCCACGCCGTCGGCGAGCTGGGCGCGTACGTCGGCCCGGTTCTTCGCCGTGTTGTAGAAGGCGTAGTTGCTCTCCTGGATGCCGAACGAGGTGGTGATGTTGCTGACGAAGGTGTCGTAGAGGCCGTCGCCGTCGAGGTCGCCGAAGTCGGAGCCCATGCCCTTGAAGGAGTCGTGGCCGAGCGACTTGGACTTGGGCACCCACGGCGTGCGGGAGCCCTCGGCCAGCGAGAAGGAGATCTTGCCGGGCGTGGACCGGTTGTACAGCAGCCGGTCGGGGCCGAAGTCGTTGTTGAGGAACAGCTCGGGAAGCAGGTCGCCGTCCAGGTCGGCGGTGCTGGCGCCGAGCTCCCAGCCCTTGGAGACGTCCTTGTCCAGCACGTTGTCGAGCCGGTCGAAGGACGGGGCGCCCGCGGTGACGCCGGTCCAGCGGAAGAAGTAGTTCTCGCCGCCGTTGACCGCGCCGGACATCGAGTCGTTCATCTCGACGCCGCCGTTGACCGTGTCGTCGAGCACGGGGCCGTGGGGGAAGTAGTTGCCGATGAAGATGTCGAGGTGGCCGTCACCGTCGAAGTCGGCGGTGGTGGCGGTGTTGCTGTTCCACTGCGGCCCGGTGTAGGTGGCGCCGCCGGCGCCGGGCACCAGCTCGGTGGCCGTGAACGCGTCCGCGGACAGCGTCGTGGCCCCGGCCTTGGCCAGGTGGACGATCGGGGTGCGGCCCCAGTAGTACGTCAGGACGTCGGTGCTGCCGTCCTCGTTGAAGTCACCGGCGATGCAGCCCATGGGGGCGATCGCGTCGTTCATCGGCAGCGTGCCGGTGGACAGCGCGAACGGCTTGTAGCGGTCCGAGCGCGCGCCCGGCGTGGGGGTCACCACGACCCGGTCGATGCGGGGGTCGGTGACGCACAGGTCGTTCGACAGGCCGTCCATGTCGAGGTCGTTCATGGCGATCCCGGCCCCGACGGAGGAGATCCAGGCGTCGATGTGCGTGTAGCGCTGGTTCACCGCGCGGATGGTCTGCTGCGGCAGGTCCGACGGCAGGGCGATGCTCAGCGGCTTGAACGCGTACGCGCCGGCCAGCTCCGCCTTCTCCTCGTCGGAGGCGAAGGACGGGCTGCCGATGACGAACAGGGCGGCCATCACCACGAGGGCGACGACTCCGGCCTGTTGCCGGCGCAGCCAGGTGGCTACCGTGGTCACGGGGTGACACCTCCAAGGGAGACGAGTTCGCCGGCTATCCGCTGCCGCCAGATCTCGAAGGCGGGCAGCTCCCCCGGCAGGGACGGTGCGGGCATGGACTGGATGCAGATCTCGGCGGCCTGCTCGGCCGTGGTGCCGCACAGGATGGCGGTGGCCTGGCGGGTGTGCGGGCCGAGGAGCCCGGCCCGGATCCTGGCCTCGGCGGCGAAGGCGCTGCCCTGGGCGAGCTGGCCTCGGTAGGGGCCGGCCCGGTCGCGCAGCTCCCACAGCTCGTCGCCGGTGGCGCCGCCCGCGTAGGTGGCGGCCAGGCCGGTGCCCGCGTACAGGTCGGGGCGGCGCTCCTCGGGGAAGCTCTCGATGAGCGACGTCACCTGCTCGACGTCGGTGCCGCCGACGAACCACAGGGCGCGGCCGATGCCCTGGTCGACGGCGCGGGCCGCGTACGCCTCGTGCCCGGCGGGCCAGGGGAAGCGTGTCTCGCGCACCTGCCGGCGCACGTACTTGTCGGTGTGGAAGTACGCCTGGTGGAAGCCGTAGCCGTCGTGCACGAGCCACAGCAGCAGCGGGTCGAGCTGGGCGGGGTCCGGCCACAGGAAGCGGGGCAGCCGGGCCATGGCCCAGCCGATCCCGACGTAGATCATGTAGTTGTGGCGGTCGCCGCGCCCGGCGAGCGTGCCCTTCACCCTGCGCAGGTTGGCGAGGGAGGCGCAGTCCAGCACAGCGAGCCCCATCC
The DNA here is from genome assembly GCF_040674795.1 of Nonomuraea sp. NPDC049725. Lineage (NCBI taxonomy): Bacteria > Bacillati > Actinomycetota > Actinomycetes > Streptosporangiales > Streptosporangiaceae > Nonomuraea > Nonomuraea sp. NPDC049725. The sequence continues at coordinate 17,954 of NZ_JBFANJ010000008.1, forward strand.
CGGCGCCCTCGTAGGCGAAGCCGCGGAACCGGTCGGGGATCTGCTCCAGCCGGTCCTCCGCCTCAGCGGGAGTGCGCGACTCGGCTGCGTAAGCGAAGCCGGTGAGGAATATCTCGCCAACTTTCTCCAATAATTCGCGGGCCGCCTCGTTTTTTACATGGAAACCGCGGACGGCGAGCTTGGTCTCCGTGACACTGGGGGTAAGTATTCGCTTTCTCAGCGATCGAAGCAGGCCGGCCATAACAACCCTTCACCGCTCAACCAGCAGGTACTGTCTTCTCATTGACACATGACGTGGAATCTTCGGGCAACTCCGGTCGTGCTTACCGCGTTATTGCGGGATCATCGTGCGGCGTTTTCGACCGCGAAATGCGCGCGTACGTTGCGGCGCCACTGCTCGTAATCCGGGACGCCGCCGGGACGGCCGGGCCCGACCGCGGTGTCGTCGGCGAGCGCGACGGCGTCGTCGACGGACAGGCCGGTGAGCACGTTCCCGGCGGCCTCGCTGTGCGCGGGGACGTGGCCGGAGTAGTGGCGGGCCTTGAGCGCGAACACCGAGCCCTGGGCGAGCTCGTCGCGGTGCTCGCCGGCCTCCTCGCGCAGCGCGGCCAGCGCGCCGCCCGCACTGCCGCCCGCACTGCCGCCCGCGAACGTGGCGGCCAGGCCGACGCCGCTCCACAGGTCGGCCTGCCGGGCGGTGGCGAAGCGCCGCACGGCGGCGGCGACGTCGGGCGCCCGCCCGCCGTGGATGAACCACAGGGCGCGGCCCACGCCCTGGTCGGCCGCCCGGGGGAAGTAGCCGGGCTCGCCGCGCCACGGGTACGGGGCGGGCACCCGCTGCTCGTCGACGTATCGCCGGGTGTGGAAGTAGGCCAGGTCGAAGCCGTAGCCGTCGACCGCGAGCCAGCTCATCACCGGGTGGTAGGGCGAGCCGGAAAGGTCGGGCAGCACCTTCTTCCACAGCGGCCTGGGCAGCCGGGCCATGGCGAAGCCGATGCCGATGTAGGCGAGGAAGATGTGCGGCTGCCCCGGGCCGAGCAGCAGGTCCCGGGTGCGCTGCCGCCGCCCGCCGCCCATGGCGTCGAGCACGGTGAAGGCCATGGTCGCGCCCTCGTAGGCGAAGCCGCGGTGGTCGGCGGCGACCAGGTCGAGCCTGCGCTGCACCTCCCACTGGTCACGCGCGTCGATGCCCCATTCGAAGCCGCAGACGACGGCCTGCGGGATCGCCTCCAGCCGCTCGGTGTCGGCGGTGGGCGGGCCGGGGAAGCCGCGTCCGGCGAACGTCACCTCGGCCAGGGACGGGGCGAGCACGAGCCTGCGGAGCGAACCGAAAAGTGTCGACATCGTGGGACCTCTCCTCGCCTACCGACTCGACCGGCCGTAGGGCCGGGCACCTCAACAGGATGCGTTCGGCGGCGGGAGGGGGCTTTTCGCAGATTGCGGTGGTAGCCCAAATCGCCACGAATAGCACGAATGCGGATGGGAGGTCAGCCGGCCCAGCCGCTGAGCCGCCAGCTCCCCGCGACCGGCCGGCGCACCAGCGCGGCCGGGTCCGACCAGGCCCGCTCCTCCTCGGACCTGGCCCTGGCCCGCGCCACCAGCCGGGTGACGGCCAGGACGACGGCCTCCAGCTCCTCCGGGGTCGCGTTCCCCCGGACGGTGATCAGTTCCGTGGTCGGTTCGGCGATCGGCTCCATCACGCACCTCCGCCTCCGACCGTGTGGCCGGGCGGCGGGAGCGCGCAACTCCGTCAGTGCTCCACCTGGCTGTCGAACTCGACGACCAGCGGAAGGTCCACCCTCCTCCTGATGTTCAGCTTGCGGTAGGTGCGGGTGAGGTGCTGCTCGACCGTGCTGAGCGTGATGTAGAGGCGCGCCGCGATCTCCCGGTTGGCGTAGCCGGCCGCGGCCAGCGCGGCCACCCGCCGCTCGGCGTCGCTCAGCACGCCGATCAGCTCGCTCGGCAGCGGCGCCGGCACCACGCTCGGGTCGTCGGCGCGGCTCAGCGCGTCGATCATCGGCTCGGCCCGGCACTCGCGCGCCGCCGCCTGCGCCCGGCCCGCGATCGTCCGGGCGCGCCGGTACTCGCCCAGCGAGTCGTACGCCTCCACCAGGTCGAACAGCGCCCGGGTCAGCTCGTAGCGGTCGCCGGCCATCTGCAGGTACTCGGTCGCCTGCCGCAGCAGGGCCGGACGGCGGGCCGGCTCGGAGACGGCCGCCTGCAACCGCAGCGCGATCCCCCGGCCCCGGCGCAGCTCGGCGCCGCACATGCTCAGCTGGGTCTCGATGAGCTCCCTGGCCTCCTCGACGTGCCCCATCCGCAGGCACGCCTCCCCCGCGTCGGCACGCCACGGGATCAGGCCGGGCGTGTCCAGGTTCCAGGTGACCATGAGCTCGCCGCAGCGCTGGAAGTCGCGCAGCGCCAGCGCGAAGTACTCGTTGGCCAGGCTGTAGCGCCCGCGCGCGTACAGGTAGTGCAGGCCGTAGCGGGTCTGGAACATCGTCTCGGGCACCGGCCGGTCCAGGTACTCGCGGACCGCGTCGTACCTGCCCATCGCCGTCAGCGCGATGATCAGGCTGCTCAGCGGCCCGCCGATCGCGACGCCCCAGCTGCTCATCGGGATGGTGTCGAGCGCGATGCGGGCGTGGTGCGCGGCGGCGGGCATGTCGCCCTGCCGGATCGCGATCTCGGCGCGGATCGCCGCGAGCCTGGCCTGCCGGCTGGGCGCCTGCCTGGACATCGCCTCGGCGCTGAACCGCTCGCACCACGGCACCGCGCGGTCGCAGCGGCCCGCGTAGGTGAGGGCGAGCAGCGCGTTCTCCACGGTGTCCATCGACATCTCGTCGAGGTGGGAGTCCTCCAGGATGCGCTCCACCGCGTTCATGCTCTCCTCGCGGGGGCCCCGCGTGAGCACCTCGGCGAGCGCCAGCGTGGCCTCCACCCGCCGGTTGACGGCCACCGACACCAGGCCCGCCAGCGCGCGGCGGCCCGCCGGGCGCGGCAGGCCGGTCAGCAGCGGCGGGTGGGTGACGCGCAGCCAGAGCTGGGCGACGACCATCTCGGCCATCGTCTCGTGGTCGGCGGCCTCGCCCTCCTCGCCGAGCTGTTCCAGCACGTCGCGGGCGTCGTCGAAGCGGCCGTGCCACAGCAGCGCGCGGGCCAGCACGACCACGTCGCCGCCGCGCAGGCTGCCCCGGTTCACCGCCTCGGCCAGCTCGGCCAGGTGACCGGCGGGCGCGGCAGGGTTGATCCGCCACTCGGCCCGCACCAGCATCGTCATGATCTTCAACCGGCGCTGCTCGTCGTCGCACTCGCGCCAGGCCAGCCGCAGGTAGGCGACGGCCGACTCGACCTGGCCGGCGCGCAGCGCGTTCCTGGCGGCCTCCTCCAGCGTGGGCAGCACCCAGGGCGCCTCCACCCGGGCCGCCTGCAGCAGGTGGTCGGCGACCACGCAGGGCGTCATGCCCGCGTCGTGCGCCACCTCGGCGGCCCGGCGGTGCAGGTCCATGCGCTCCTGCTGGTCGATGCCCGCCAGGACGGCGCGGCAGACCGACTGGTGGCGGAAGTCGCGGCCGGAGACCAGCCCGGCCGCGCCGAGTGAGAGCAGCTCCCTGCTGATGTCGATCGGCGCGATGCCGAGCAGCCGGTCGAGCCCGTCGGTCTCGCCCAGCACGGCGAGCCCGCGCGCCACCCGCATCGTCTGCGGGTGCCCGCGCTGCAGGCACGACAGCACCGCCTGGCCGAACTGGTCGCCGACGACCGGCTCCGGAGGCGGCTCGCCGACCGAGCGCAGGTACTCGCGGTAGTCCTCGGCCAGCGCGCCGGCCAGCAGCGGGTTGCCGCCGCTGAGCGTGTACCACTCCTTGGCGAAGCGCTCGGTCGCCTCCGTGCCGAGCTCGGCCGCCATCAGCTCCTCGACGCCCTCGCGCGACAGCGGCGAGAGCTGGAGCCTGCGGCAGTGCGGCTGGCGCAGCAGGTCGGTCTCGAAGTACGCGTCGGCGCAGCGCATCCGGTCCGAGTGCGCGAACACGGCCACGATCCTGGCGCTCCTGGCCCGCCTGGCGAGGTAGGCCAGGCAGAGCAGCGAGGTGCGGTCGGCGTGGTGCACGTCGTCGACGGCGATCACCAGCGGGCACCGCTCCGACAGGTCCAGCAGGACCGTGCAGAGCGCGTGCACCACCTGGGCGTCGACGAGCTGGTCGGCCTCGGGCCCGGCCATGGTCGCGGCCCGGCTGCCCTCCTCGATGAGGGCCATCGCGCGGGCGTGGTCGGCCTCGGGGAGGGGCGCGTCCTGGATGAGCTGGCGCAGCACGCCGAGCGGCAGGTCGCGCTCCATGAGCGAGCCGGTCGCCGAGACGGCCAGCGCGCCGAGCTCGATGGCCTGCTCGGCCAGGGAGCGCAGCAGCGTGCTCTTGCCCGTCGCGACGGGGCCGCTGACCAGGGCGATCCGGCCCCGGCTCAGCACCGCGTTGGCGAGGAGCGACTCCAGAGCAGCCAGCTCCTCGTGTCGTTCGATCAGTCCCATGGCCGTCTCCCCTCGAATCGCCGCGGTCAGATCGGCAGGACCCGTCCTGACGGTGTCCGCAGGTCGAGCCAGTAGCGGTGGCCGCCGTCACGGGTGCGCGGCCTGCGCTTCCGCACCTGGGTGCGCCTCATGATCCTCACCTCGGATTCGCTGCCTGGTCCGAACGCTATGCCGGGGGCCCATCGCTTCCTTATCGTCCGGCTATCAACCGCCGTGCCCGGGCCGGAACGGGCCGCTGACGTCGGCATTCGGGGTCCGCCGGGGGGCGCGGGGCGGGCGGCGCGGGCACGGCCGGCGCGGGCACGGCGGGCCAGGACCGCGCCACGGCCGACCCGACGGCGGCGAGCACGGCCGCCTCGACGTCGCCGCGGATGCCGGCGCCCCACACCGCCCGGTCGCCGTCGCCGAACCGCGCGTAGACGGCCACCTCCTCGCGCTCGCCCGCCGGGCCGCCCATGTGGTGGACGGCGCGCACGTCGAAGCCCTTGTCGGCCAGGGCCGCGCGCAGCGTGCGGAGCGTCCCGGCCCAGGCCGCCCCGCCGTACGCGGGGCCGTCGAGGTAGAGCTCGACCGTGGCGCCCTCCACCGCCGGAGGCGCCTGCGCGACCGCGTACGTGGCCTCGAAGACCTCCCGGACGCGCTCCGGCGGGATCTCGCCGCCCTCGGCCTCCGCCAGCGCCTGCACGACCTGCGCGAAGTCGATCTGCAGCGGCCTGGGCAGCGTGAGTCCGTGCCTGGCGCTCATCACGTAGGCCAGCCCGCCCTTGCCCGACTGGCTGTTGATGCGCACGACGGCCTCGTACGTCCGGCCCACGTCCCTGGGGTCGACCGGCAGGTACGGCATGCTCCACGGCAGCTCCGACGGCGCGAGCCCGGTCCGCGCCGACTCCCGTTCCAGCGCGTCGAACCCCTTCTTGATCGCGTCCTGGTGGGCGCCGGAGAACGCCGTGTAGACCAGGTCACCGCCGTACGGGTGCCGCGCGGGCACCGGGATGCCGGTGCAGCTCTCCACGACCCGGCGGACCCGGTCCAGGTCGGAGAAGTCGATGCCGGGGTCGATGCCCTGGGTGTAGAGGTTCATGCCGAGCGTCACCAGGCACACGTTGCCGGCCCGCTCGCCGTTGCCGAACAGGCAGCCCTCGATCCGCTCGGCCCCGGCCATCAGGGCCAGCTCGGCCGCAGCCACGCCGGTGCCGCGGTCGTTGTGGGTGTGCACCGACAGGCAGATGTGCTCGCGCCTGGACAGGTTGCGGTGCATCCACTCGATCTGGTCGGCGAAGACGTTCGGGGTCGAGCGCTCGACGGTCGTGGGGAAGTTGAGGATGATGGGCCGGTCCGGGCCGGGCTCCCACACGTCCATGACCGCCTCGCAGACCTCCAGGGAGAAGTCCGGCTCGGTGTCGTTGAAGTGCTCGGGCGAGTACTGGAAGGCCAGGTCGCAGCCGGGGATGAGCTTGTCGGCGTAGGCCATGACCAGGCGGGTGCCGTGCACGGCCAGCTCGCGGCACTGCTCGCGGTCCATGCCGAACACCAGGTTCCGGATGGCCGGCGAGGTGGCGTTGTAGAGGTGCAGGGTCGCCCTGGCGGCCCCGCGCAGGCTCTCCACGGTCCGCTCCACCAGGTCCTCGCGGGCGGGCACGAACGCGGTGATGCGCACGTCGTCGGGGATGCGGTCCTCCTCGACGAGGAGGCGGACGAAGTCGTGGTCGTCCTGGCTGGCCGACGGGAAGCCGACCTCGATCTCCCGGTAGCCCATGCTCACCAGGAGCTCGAACATGGCCAGCTTGCGCTCGGGGCCCATCGGCCTGGCGAGCGCCTGGTTGCCGTCGCGCAGGTCTGTCGACAGCCAGCGCGGCGCGGCGGTGATCGCGGCCGTGGGCCACGTCCGGTCGTGGAGCGGGATCAGCGGAAATGCGTCATACCGATTGGTGTTCATCGCGCGCCCTACTCAGTTGAACGAGCCGAAATAGGCGGAATAAGAGTGCGGCGAGAGCAGAACGTTAATTTGATAGGTGCACGCCTCGTCCGTCATGCGGAACACGACGACGATCTCCGGATAAGCGGCGGTGAGCCCGAGGCTCACGAAGTAGCGATCACTTCCGAAGACGATTCTGTACAGGCCGCGGTCGAGCCGGTGCTCCCGCCACTCCTTGACGCGCCCTTCGTGATCGGTCACCGACTGGGCGTCGATCACCCAGTGACCGTTGTCGGCGCGGTCCAGACGCACGTCCACGCTGGCGGCCGGCCGCCCGTAGACGCTGTCCAGCGCCTGCACGTCAATCCCCATCAAACGCCACCTGTTCAGGAGTTCCGTCTGCCGCGGTTCGTCCGCGCCCAGGTGGTCGCCCCCCGGGCCTGTTGGCCACCCGAGTGACCCGCCGCGTGCTCGCGCCACCCGGGCTCGCGACAAGGGTTGCGGCGGCCGCTATCGCCGCGCCTTCGTCGCGCTATCGCCGGATTCCCGCCGCGCTATCGGGCACTTATCGGGGCCCGCGGCGGGCCGGCGGACGCCTTATCGCCGATTGCGGGGTTTTCCCGGGAAGCGTGCCGGGGAATGGCCGTCGACCTGCTCGAATGGCGCGCCGGAAGCGCGCCGATATGGGGTCGATGGTGGCCGGTGCGAGCGTTTGGGCCGAGCGGCGGGGAGAGCGCCGCGACATCCAGACGGAGGTACGCACCATGGGCCGGACCATCGCCACAAGCGCCGCCAGGATCCGCATGTCGATCATCGTTCTCGCGGCGGCCGCAGCCGCTTTCCTGGCCCTGGGTTCGACCGTGCCGGCATACGCGGCGGCCGCGTCCGCCACCGAGCAGGGCCCCGGCGACCCGTGGGGCAGCGCCCCGGCCGGCCCCGGCGACCCCTGGGGCAGCGCGCCCAACGGCCCCGGCGACCCCTGGGGCTGAGCATCCCGGAGCGAGCGGCCGACGACCTCAGGGTCTCGGCCGTTTCGCGGTTTAATGGGGATTACCCTGTGGCCACAAGTGGCCCAGCACTGTAGTCTAACGCACAAATCGGCCGAACTTCACAGATGTGACCATCGCGATAAATGCCCGCCGATCTTGTAATATAGCCAGCACCCCACCAGGCAACCTTGGGGCCATAATCTCGAATATGGTGTCAGCCAAATTCCGCCCTGCACCTTGTCCGGCCGGGGGGCCTGGACGGTTGCCGAAGAGGGCGGCGGCTTCATCAAGGAGATGTGCGTGGAGTTTCGACTACTGGGGGCACTCGAAGCCACCGCCGACGGGAGAAATCTCGAACTGGGCGGCACGCGCCAGCAAATCATCCTGGCCGCGCTGCTTCTGAACGCAGATCGGCCTGTCGCCATGACCCGGCTGATGGAAGCCATCTACGACGACGAACCGCCCGCGACCTCCCGCGCCCAGGTGCAAATCTGCATCTCGGCCCTGCGCCGCGTGTTCGCCGCGCACGGCCGGCCCGACATGATCGTGACCAAGCCGCAGGGATACGCGCTCCTGGCCGAGCCCGGCGAGATCGACGCCCGCGTCTTCGAGACCCTGGTGGCCAGGGCGCGCAAGCTCCGCGACGACCGCAACCCCGAAGAGGCCATCCGCCACTACCGCGAGGCGCTCGGGCTGTGGCGCGGCCCCGCGCTCGACGGCATCGAGAGCCGCCTGCTCCAGGCCATCGCCGGTCAGCTCACCGAGCAGCGCATCACCGCCAACGAGGACTGCATCCAGCTGGAGCTGGAGCTCGGCCGCCACCACGAGCTGGTCGGCGAGCTCACCGGCCTGGTCAGCGTCCACCCGCTGCGCGAGCGCTTCATCGCCCAGCTCATGACCGCCCTCTACCGGTCGGGCCGGCAGGCCGAGTCGCTCCAGGTCTACCGCGACGCCCGCCGCATGATGATCGAAGAGCTGGGGATCGAGCCCAACGAGCGATTACAACAGCTCGAATCGGCCATCCTCACAGCCGACGAGAGCCTCGAAGCGCCCGCGCCGCCCACGCTCGTCACCGTCGAGCCGCGTCCCGGCCCCTCCTCCGTGCCGGGCATGCTGCCCGCCGGCATCGCGGACTTCATCGGGCGCCAGAGCCAGCTCGACGAGATCAAGAAGAGGCTGACGGAGCCGCCCGACGGCGCGGCCCGCTTCGCCGTGCCCATCGTCGCCATCGCCGGCCGGGCCGGGATCGGCAAGACCACGGTCGCGGTGCACACCGCGCACAGCGTGGCCGAGCACTTCCCCGACGGCCAGCTCTACGCCGACCTGCACGGCGGCGTCTCCCGTCCGGTCAGCCCGATGCAGGTGCTCGAACGCTTCCTGCGCGCGCTCGGCGTGTCGGGCACCGCGCTGCCGGAGACGCTGGAGGAGCGGGCCGAGATGTACCGCATGCTCCTGGCCGACCGGCGCATGCTCATCGTGCTCGACGACGCCGCCTCCGAGAGCCAGGTGCTGCCGCTGCTGCCGGGCAACCCCGCCTCGGCCGTCATCGTCACCAGCCGCAGCCGGCTCGGCGCGCTGGCCGGGGCGACCCAGGTGGACGTCAGCCTGTTCGACGCCGCCCAGTCGGTCGACATGCTGTCCAGGATCGCCGGGGCCGACCGGGTGTGGGCCGAGCCCGAGGCCGCCGCCGCGCTGGCCGAGCTGTGCGGCTACCTGCCGCTCGCGCTGCGCATCGCCGGCGCCCGCATGGCCGCGCGCCCGTACTGGGGTGTCGAGCAGCTGGTGGAACGGCTGCGGGACGAGGCCCGCAGGCTGGACGAGCTCATGCACGGCGACATGGGCATCCGGGCCAGCCTGTCGCTGACCTACGAGGGCATCAGCGAGCAGGCGCGCCGCCTGTTCCGGCGGCTGGCGATCCTCGACGCGCACGTCTTCTCCGCCTGGACCGGGGCCGCGCTGCTCGACCAGCCGCTCGCCGACGTGCAGGACCTGCTCGACGACCTGGCCGACGCCCAGCTCGTCGAGGTGCTGGGCACCGGGCGGCACGTCGGCGTGCAGTACCGCTTCCACGACCTCATCCGCGTCTACGCGCGCGAGCGGCTGGCCGCCGAGGAGACGCCGGACATGCGCTCGGAGGCGCTGGCCCGGGTGCTCAGCGCGCTGCTCCACCTGACGCAGGCGGCCCGCCGCCGCGAGTACGGCCCCTCGCCCGGCCCGCACCCGGCGCACGAGATCCCCTCGCCGCTGCCGGAGGAGCTGATCGAACGGCTGGTCGCCAAGCCGATCGCCTGGTTCGAGCGCGAACGTCACGTGCTGCTCGCCGGCATCAGGCAGGCGGCCCAGGCCGGGCTGGTGGAGCTGTGCTGGCGGCTGGCGATGAACGCCGAGACCTTCTTCGAACTGCGCGTCTACCTGGACGACTGGCGCGAGACGCACGAGATCGCCCTGGAGGCGGCCCGTGCGGGAGGCGACCGGCGCGGCCAGGCCGAGATGCTGTACGCCAGGGGCTCGCTGTCGCTGACCGAGCAGCGCTTCGACGACGCCGCCCGCGACTTCGAGGCGGCGCTGGCGCTGTTCGAGGAGGTCGGGGCGGAGCTGCAGATCGCCAAGACGACCCGCAACATCGCCGTGCTGGAGCGGATGAACGGCCGCATGGAGGCGGCGATGGGCCACCTCCAGCACGCCCTGCGGATCTTCTCGGCCATCGGCGACCAGATCGGCGCCGCGCACACGCTGCACAACCTGGCGCAGATCAAGGCCGACTGCGACGACATCGACGGGGCCAAGATGCTGCTGGCCGAGGCCCTGGTGCGCAGCAAGGGCGGCGGCAACCGGCGGGTGACCGCCCAGGTGCTGCACCGGATGGGCCACGTGCACCTGCGGGCGCGCGAGGTGGCCATCGCGGCGGGGGCGTTCGAGGAGTCGCTGGCCGTCGTGCAGGAGATCGGCGACACCATCGGGGAGGCGTTCGCCCTGCACGGGCTGGGCGTGGCCCGGCTGCGGCAGGGCAAGCTGCAGGAGGCCGAGCCGCTGCTGCGCAAGGCGCTCACGGTGGCCAGCAGCTCCCGCCACCGCCTCGCGGAGGCGCACGCGCTGGGCGGCCTCGGCGAGCTGGCGCTGGCGGCGGGCGACCAGGCCGACGCGGCCGGCTGCCTGCAACGGGCGGCGGCGCTGTTCCGCCAGATGCGCACGCCGCTGCTGGAGGCGCGGACGCTGCTCATGCTGAGCAAGGTCGTCGACGCGGACGCGGCGGCGACCGCGCAGGCGCGGGTGCGCGAGCTGATGGATCAGGTCGGTGACCGGGCGGGCGAGTCGCTGCGCGACCCGCTGGCGTCGGCGGCCTTCGAGCCCCGCTCGCCCTACACCGACCCGATGAGCGAGCCGCTGCCCTGACCGGCCCTTTTCCCGCCGGGCCCGCCCGGCGGGAATTTTCCGGCCCGTCATATACCTTAGGGGGGTACGGTATCGAGATCGAGGAGGACGCATGCGACGCCTGACCCCCCTGGAGCCCGCCGAGGCCCCCGGCAAGTCACGGGAACTGCTCGAGGACATCGTCAGCAGGAGAGGCGGCGTGGGCGACATGGTCGCCACCATGGCCCACTCCCCCGCCGCACTCCAGGGCTACCTGGACTTCTCGCGGGCCATGAAGCGCGTGAAGCTGCCCCGCGCGCTCAGCGAGAAGGTCTCGCTGGCCGTCCAGGAGTGGATCGGCTGCGCGTACTGCCTCCAGGCGCACGCGGAGGCGGCGCGGGCGGCCGGGCTGAGCGAGAGCGACATCGCGCTGGCCCGTCAGGGCGCCTCCACCGACGCCCGCGAGACGGCGCTGATCGAGCTCGCGGTCCGCCTGCTGGCCGAGCCCTCGTCGATCACCGACGCCGACGTGGCCGGGCTGCGGGCGCACGGCTGGAGCGACCGGATCATCGCCGAGCTGCCGGCCCTGGTCGCGCTCAACCAGCTCACGGGCACGTTCAACCTGCTCACGGGGCTGGAGCCGGCCACATAGGGGAGGCGCATTGCATGGTCATGCAGAAGTATGTATATACTTCACCTCGTGTCCAAGGTACTCACCTCCCTGCCTGTCGGTGAACGTGTCGGGATCGCCTTCTCCGGCGGCCTCGACACGTCCGTAGCGGTCGCGTGGATGCGCGAGAAGGGCGCCGTCCCCTGCACCTACACCGCCGACATCGGCCAGTACGACGAGCCCGACATCGCCTCGGTGCCCGGCCGCGCGACGGCCTACGGCGCGGAGGTCACCCGGCTCGTCGACTGCCGCGCCGCCCTCGTGGAAGAGGGGCTCGCCGCGCTGACCTGCGGCGCGTTCCACATCCGCTCCGGCGGGCGCGCCTACTTCAACACCACCCCGCTCGGGCGGGCCGTCACCGGCACCCTGCTGGTGCGCGCCATGCTGGAGGACGGCGTGCAGATCTGGGGAGACGGCTCCACCTTCAAGGGCAACGACATCGAGCGGTTCTACCGCTACGGCCTACTCGCCAACCCGGCCCTGCGCATCTACAAGCCGTGGCTCGACGCCGACTTCGTCAGCGAGCTCGGCGGCCGCAAGGAGATGTCGGAGTGGCTGCTCGCGCACGGCCTGCCCTACCGTGACAGCTCCGAGAAGGCCTACTCCACCGACGCCAACATCTGGGGCGCCACACACGAGGCCAAGGCGCTGGAGCACCTCGACGCCGGCATCGAGCTGGTCGACCCGATCATGGGCGTGCGCTTCTGGGACCCGGACGTCGAGATCGCCACCGAGGACGTCACGATCGGCTTCGACCGCGGCCGCCCGGTGACGATCAACGGCAAGGAGTTCCCCACCGCCGTCGACCTGGTGCTGGAGGCCAACGCCATCGGCGGCCGCCACGGCATCGGCATGTCCGACCAGATCGAGAACCGGATCATCGAGGCCAAGAGCCGCGGCGTCTACGAGGCGCCGGGCATGGCGCTGCTGCACATCTGCTACGAGCGCCTGGTCAACGCCATCCACAACGAGGACACCCTCGCCAGCTACCACAACGAGGGCCGCCGCCTGGGCAGGCTCCTGTACGAGGGCCGCTGGCTCGACCCGCAGGCGCTGATGCTGCGCGAGTCGCTGCAGCGGTGGGTCGGCACGGCCGTCACCGGCGAGGTGACGCTGCGGCTGCGGCGCGGCGAGGACTACTCGATCCTCGACACGTCCGGCCCGGCGTTCAGCTACCACCCCGACAAGCTGTCGATGGAGCGCACCGAGGACTCCGCGTTCGGCCCGTCCGACCGCATCGGCCAGCTCACCATGCGCAACCTCGACATCGCCGACTCCCGCGCCAAGCTGGAGCAGTACGCCGGGCTCGGCATGGTCGGCAGCCCGCAGCAGGCGCTGATCGGCGCCGCGCAGCCGGCCCCGACCGAGCTGATCGGCGAGATGCCCGAGGGCGGCGCCGAAGTGATCGCCTCCCGGGGCGAGGTGCCCGACGACGAGCTGCTCGACAACGCCGCGATGGAGTTCGGCACCGACTGACACCCTGTTTGACCCGGTGTCGGGTCCGATTGATCGAAAGCCCGCGCATCTGTCCCGCTCGCCCCTAATATCGTGCCTGTCCGCAGGAGCCAGAGATCGGCTGGAGGCACGGATGGCAGGGGCGAGCGCGAGCGCAGGAGTCCGGGGCCGGCCGCGTCGGCCGTGGTGACGCCGCTCGCCGGCCGCTATCGGCTGCTGGCCCCGATCGGGCAGGGCGGCATGGGCACCGTCTGGCGGGCCGAGGACGAGCTCCTCCAGCAGGAGGTCGCCGTCAAGGAGATCCGGCTGCCGCCCGGCCTCGGCGAGAGCGAGCGGGCCGAGCTGACCGAGCGCACGCTGCGCGAGGCGCGGGCCGCCGCCCGGCTGCGCTCCCACCCGTCGATCGTCACCGTCCACGACGTCGTCCTCGACGGCGGGCTGCCGTGGATCGTCATGGAGTTCGTCCGGGGCCGCTCCCTGGAACAGGTGGTCCGCGAGCGCGGGCCGCTGCCGCCCGGCCGCGTCGCCGCGATCGGCCTGCGGATGCTCGACGCGCTCGGCGCCGCGCACGCCTCGGGCGTGCTGCACCGCGACGTCAAGCCCGCCAACGTGCTGCTCACCGACGACGGCCGGGTGCTGCTGACCGACTTCGGCATCGCCACCGTCGCCGGGAACGAGGCGATCACCCAGGGCGGCATGCTGTCCGGCTCGCCCGGCTACATCGCGCCCGAGCGGCTGCGCGGCGAGCCCGACGGCCCGCACTCCGACCTGTGGTCGCTGGGCGCGACGCTGTTCACCGCCGTGGAGGGCGTCGCCCCGTTCGCCCGCGCCAGCCCGGCGGCCGCGATCGCGGCGGCGCTGACGCAGGAGCCCGCCCCGGTCCGGCGGGCCGGCCCGATGGCGCCCGTGCTCGCCGCCCTCCTGGACAAGGACCCGGCCCGCCGCTGCTCCCCCGCCCAGGCGGCGGCCGCGATGGAAGGGGTCGCCCGCGAGGCCGGCGTCCTGGACGACGACCGCACCGCGCCCGGCCGGCTGCGCCGCCGCCGTGCGCCGATCGTGCTGGGCGCGCTGCTTGCCGTCGGGCTGACGGCCGCGGCGGTGGCCGTCGTGCTGCCGAAGGTGTTCCCGTACACCGCCCCCGTGATCAGGCCGTTCTCGCCCGTGACGGCGCTGCCGTCCGCCTCCGGCACGGCGAAGCTGTTCACGAACGCCTTCGAGGCGTGCGACCTGCTGACCGCCGCCCAGGCGCGCAAGGTGTTCGGCGGACCGGCCAAGGAGCAGTTCTTCAGCGAGTATCACTGCCGCTGGACCGGCCCGGACAACGCCACCATGGTCGTGATGGCGTACCTGACGCCGAGCGTCTGGGGCGCGGAGAACTTCCACGACCTCCAGGTCAAGAACATGAAGCAGGAGCCAAGGCGCACCCCCGGCACCAAGGTCCGCGCCGGCCCGGACATCGGCGACGAGGCGTTCAGCTTCACCCAGCGCAGCCCGTTCTCCTTCATGCGCAAGCAGTACACCTCGGAGGTCTCCTTCCGCATGACGAACGTCGCCGTCGGCATCAAGCTCACCGGCGCCCGGCCCGGCTTCGCCGACCTCGACCGGGCCGCCGCCTACGTCGTGGCGGCCGTCGAGAAGCGGCGCTGAACCGGCACCGCCATCCCGACGGACGCGGCGGTCGAGCTGCTCACCCAGGTGGCCCGAAACGCCTCCGTCTACACGCCGATCGTCTTCGACCAGTTCCTGCGGCGGCGCGGCAACCAGGTCACGTTCGGCTTCTTCCTCGGGCTGTCGCTGTACACGTTCCTGCTGCCGGCCGCGGCCCGGCCGGACAACCCGCTGGCGTTCGGGGCGGTGTTCCTGCCGGTGTTCACCATGGTCGCGCTCGTCATGCTGGTGACGCTGATCTACGGCACCATCGACCAGATGCGGCCCACCAGCGTGCTGCCCTACATCCGCGACGCCGCCCCGCACGCCCGCTACCAGCGCCGCGCCCTCGTCGCCAGGACCCGGGCCGCGCCGACGCTGCCCGCCGAGCCCGCCACCGAGGTGCGCCGACGCGTTCGGCTTCGTCGCCGACATCAGGATGGCCGAGCTGGAGCCGGTGCTGCGCGAGCTCGGCGGCGAGGTGGAGATCGTCCTCCAGGGCCCGGTCGGCACCTACGTGTCGGCGGGCGACGTGCTCGGCCCCGGGAGGCGGTGCGGCGCGGGCTGGGCGGGAGCCGCTACTGGGGAGTGAACTCGGCCTGCCACACGCCCTCGGCGTCGACGTCGAGGTAGTACTCCCCGGCGAAGCCGTAGATGTTCGTGTCGATCCGGCCCTTGCTCTTGATGACGTTGGCGATCGAGCCGTCCACCGGCTGCGCGCCGCCGACGGCCTCGACGGACATGATGAAGTTCGTCGGGCCGTACTGCGAGGAGTTGCCGGAGTAGGTGACCTTGACCTCGTAGTCGCCGTACAGCTCGAACTTCCTGGTGTTCTTGTTGCCCTTGCCCTTCACCGTGACGGGGTTGCCGGCGCGGGCCGGGGTCGCCGTGGCGATGGGCTCCTCGTCGGGCATCTCGTCGATCACGATCGGCGTGGCGCTGACCGCGGGGGGAGTGTTCTCGGGGGCGGCGGCCGGGGCCGGTCCGGCGGCGCCGCAGGCGCCGGCCCCGGAGATCAGCACGAGGCTGACCAGGGCAGGGACGATCTTGTGCAAGGTGTTCCTCAAGTGATGGGACGACCGCTATGCGGCATATGTCCATTGGTGCGACACATTGAACCATGTGCGATGTGTATCCCGCGACCGTGGATTCGGGCTCCGGCCAGGTGCGACGCGGGGCGTGAGAGAATAGGAGGACGACGCCCTCTCGGCCTCGGGTCCAGGACCCAGGTGGGAGGGTTTTTTCATGCCCGGAATCGGAGGAACCCCGCGATGAGACTCGGTCTGACTTGCCCTCGTTTCACCTGGCCCGGCGGTGACTCCGCGATCGCCGGCCGGTTCGCCGACGTGGCGCGCGGCGCGGACGAGGCGGGACTGCACAGCCTGTGGGTGATGGACCACCTGTTCCAGATCCCCAACTTCGGCGGCGTCGGCGAGCCGATGCTGGAGGCGTACGGCGCGCTCTCCTACGCCGCCGCGCTGACCCGCCGCGTCACGCTGGGCGCGCTCGTCACCGGGGCGCCGTACCGGGCGCCGGGATTCCTGGTGAAGCAGGTCAGCACGCTGGACGCGCTGTCCGGCGGGCGGGCGGTGCTCGGCATCGGCGCGGGCTGGTTCGAAGAGGAGGCGCGCGGGCTCGGGCTGCCGTTCCCGCCGGTGGCCGAGCGGTTCGAGCGGCTGGAGGAGACGCTGCGGATCGCGCGCCGGATGTTCGCCGGTGACCAGGAGCCGTTCGAGGGACGCCACTACCGGCTGGAGCGGCCGGTCAACGCACCCGCGGCGCGGCCGCGCATCCTCATCGGGGGCAGCGGCGAGCGCAAGACGCTGCGGCTCGTCGCCGAGTACGCCGATGCCTGCAACTTCCTGTACGGCGCGGACGTGCCGCACAAGCTGGCCGTGCTGCGCGCCCACTGCGAACGCGCGGGCAGGCCGTACGAGGAGATCGAGAAGACCCTCCACCTGCGCGTGCCCGGCGACGCGAGCGTGGACGAGACCGTGCAGCAGTGCGGCGAGCTGGCCGAGCAGGGCATCGAGCACGTGATCGCCGCCCTGCCGGACGCCGCCGACGAGGCCGGGCTGGCGCTGCTGGGCGAGGTGGCGCGGCAGGTCGCCGGCATCGGGCCGGCGACCGTCACCACGCCGGGCCGCCCCGCGAACGCCCCCGGGCAGGTCTAGGGCCGGTCCTCCGGCCTGGCCGGCCGCTGCGGCTCGGCCGTCCCGCCCCCGCCGTAGCGGCGCTGGACCTCGTCCACGCCCCTGCCGATCTGCTCGTCGTACTTGTGCCCGGTGCGCTTCTTGGCCATCTCCTCGGCCTTGTCGACCGCCTTGTCGACGTGCTTGGAGTGCTTCCTGGCCAGGTTCTCGGCCTTCCTGACCCAGTCTCCGATGCCGCTCATGAAAGCCTCCCCCTTCGTCTCGCCCGCTCCCCTACCCGGCGCGGGCGGCGGCGAACGCGACCCCGCTCCCCTACCCGGAGGGGCGGCGGGGAACGCGACCCCGCCCCTCCTACCCGGGGGACGGCGGCGAACGCGACATCAAGATCGATTGGCTACCGTACGGAGTACAGCGGCAGGCGACCTGATCGGGGGGCGACGTGCTCGACGGAATGCTGACCAGGAGGCCCGACGGCGACCCCGGCTTCGAGGCCGTGGGCAGCGAGGTCGAGCTGGGCGCGCTGCGGGTGGAGAAGAAGGCGTTCACGCCCCTGCGGCTGACGCGGGTCGCCGACTCCTCCGCCCACGGCGCCTACCAGCTCCTGCTCCCGTTACGCGGCACGATGCACGCCGCCTGGGACGACCGGCGGCTCACCACCGGCGTCGGCGACCTGCTCGTGCACGACGTCACCCGCATCACCACGGCCCGCTTCGAGGCCGCTCCCGGGACCGGCACCTTCCAGACCGCCGCCGTCACCATCCCCAAAGCGCTCATCCCGCTGCCGGACGAGCACGTCGACCGCGTGCTCGGCCGCCGCATCCCGGCCCGCGACGGGCTCGGCGCCCTCCTGGCCGACTTCGTCACGAACGTCGCCGACACCGCCGCCTCCTGCACGCCCGCCGACCGGCCGCGCATCGGGATGGCGCTGCTCGACCTCGTGTCGGCGCTGCTCGCCTCCACGCTCGAAGGCGACGGCGGGCCCGCCCCGCACGCACACCGCCATGCGCTCACCCTGCGCATCCAGGCGTCCGTCCTGCGGCGCCTCGGCGAGCCCGGCCTGTCCCCCGGCGCGCTGGCCGCCGCCCACCACATCTCCGTCAGCTACCTGCACCGCCTCTTCCAGGAGCAGGGCACCACGGTCGTCGCCTGGATCAGGTCCCAGCGCCTCGAACGCGCCCGCCGCGACCTGGCCGACCCGGCGCTGCGCCACGTCCCCATCCACGGCATCGCCGCCCGGTGGGGGTTCTCGCACGCCGCCGACTTCAGCCGCGCCTTCCGGCGCGCGTACGGCGCCTCCCCTCGCGACTTCCGCCACGGGGCGCCGCTCACGACCTGAGCCTCCACCCCGTCCTCGTACGGCTTCCGGTCCCCGGCGAGGCGTTCAACACCCCCAGCACCTGGCGGCACTGACCCCTCCAGAGGAACCACCCCACCCTGACAGGCCCGCCCCTCAACGGCCCGCCGCTCTCAGGGGGCTGATGCCCTCAGGGGCTGGCCCCTTCAGTGGCCGCCAACGACCTCCCACCACGGGACCCCCGCAACGGGAGGCCCCTCCCTGCGGCTGGCCCCAGGCGGGGCTGTCCCATTGGGGGCTGTCCCATTGGGGGGCTGACCCCGCAGGGCTGCCCCTCCGGAGGGAGCTGCCCCACCCGAGACGCCAGGGCCCCCCTTCCGGAGGGGTCACCGACTTCCCCGGCGGACGGTCCCTCGCCCAGGGTGGCCCCTCCCGGAGCGGGCGGGCTTCGGGGGCGGGCTTCGGGGGCGGGCTTCGGGGGCGGGTTTCGGGGGCGGGCTTCGGGGGCGGGCTTCGGCGGGCTGGCTTCGCTTCGGGGGGCTGGCTTCGGGGGGCTGGTGAAAGTTGCAGGGTGTTCGGGGGCGGCGGTGCAGGTCGGGGGTGGGACCGGGGTGGGGTGGGTTCCGGACGGGCGGGGGGTTTCTTACGATCTGCGCAGGCGACGGACGGGAGCGGTCGGATGGCGGGGACCCGGGCTTGGCTGGCGAGCATGGCGGCGATGCTGGTGCTGACCGCGGGGGCGGTGTTCGCGATGGCCACGCCGGCGAGCGCGGCGCCCGTGCGGGTCATGCCGCTGGGCGACTCGATCACGGGGTCGCCGGGCTGCTGGCGGGCGCTGCTGTGGAACAGGTTGCAGGAGGCCGGGCACACGAACGTGGACTTCGTCGGCACGCTACCCGCCCAGGGGTGCGGGGTCCCGTACGACGGTGACAACGAGGGGCACGGCGGCGCGCTGGTGACCACGGTGGCGAACCAGAACCAGCTCGTGGGCTGGCTGGCCGCGAGCTCCCCGGACGTGGTGCTCATGCACTTCGGCACCAACGACGTGTGGAGCAACGTGCCCACGGCGACGATCCTGGCCGCCTACACCAAGCTGGTGGGGCAGATGCGGGCGAGCAATCCGGCCATGCGGATCCTCGTCGCGCAGATCATCCCGATGGCGCCGGCGACCTGCGCGGAGTGCGGCGCGCGGGCGGTGGCGCTCAACGACGCGATCCCGGCGTGGGCGGCGGCGACCAGTACGGCGCAGTCGCCGGTGGTGGTCGTGGACCAGTGGACGGGCTTCGGGACCGCCGGTGACACCTACGACGGGGTGCACCCGAACGCGGCGGGCGACCGGAAGATCGCCGACCGGTGGTATCCGGCGCTGGTGGAGGCGCTGTCGGGCACGCCGACAGCGAGCCCCACCGCGACCCCGACCGTGAGCCCGACCGCGACCCCCACCGTGAGCCCGACCGCGACCCCGACGGTGACGTCCACGTTCCCGCCCGCGGGCTGCTCGGCCGTGTTCCGGAACGCGGGCCAGTGGCAGGGCGGCTTCCAGGGCGAGGTCACCGTCTCGAACACGGGCGTCACGGCGCTGAACGGGTGGACGGTGCGCTGGACGTTCGCCGACGGGCAGCGCATCAGCCAGCTCTGGAACGGCGAGCCGAGCGCCGACGGCGCGGCCGTGACGGTGCGGAACGCGTCCTGGAACGGCGCGATCCCGCGCGGCGGGTCGGCGACGTTCGGTTTCGTCGCCTCGTGGACGGGCGCGAACACGCCGCCGTCCGTGACGTGCGCGGCCGGTTGACGCGGACGGTGAATTCCTGCCGCCAATAAATAACGAAATAGCGGAAATACCGGTCGTTCAATTTTCAACGTTGCCCAATCGTGACTGGACGGCCTCGGCGGACTCCGGCACACGTTCGTCAGAACGGAGAACAACGAGCTCTGACGAGCGGCCCGACCAAGAGAAGCCGAGGCACCGTCCCATGCCGGACAACGGGAGAAGCACCCGCGTGAGGAAGATCGTCACCACGCTCCTGGCCGCCGGCGCGCTCGTCTACCTGACCGCCACGATCACCCTGCGCGGCCTGGCCGCCACCGCCGAGGCGGCCGGGATCATCGGCGGGTTCTCGCTCGTCCTCACCACGCTCGGCGTGCTGCGGCAGCGCGCCGAGCCGCCGGCGCCCCGGCCGTGCCGGGGTGACGCGGCGGGGCTCGGCTACTTCCCCGGCCTGGGCGGCCACACCCTGGAGGCCGCCCAGGGCTCGTCCTGCTCCGGGGCCAGGCCCGCGTGGCCTGTCCTCCCGCTGGGATGGCTCGTCCTCGACGCCGACGGCGGCCGTCCGATGCTGGGCGGGGCGATCCGCGAGCTCCGGGAGCTGTGCGACGGGCTCGGCGGGCGGCTGCCGGAGGGGATGGTGCTCGTGCTGTTCGCACTTCCCGGCGGGCACGCGCCGCCCGGCCGGCTCGTGCTGACGTTCGGCATCGGGCTGGCCCCCGCGCCGTGCGGCCCGTGAACAGCCGCAGCGCGGCGCCCGTGGCGGGCGCCGCGCTACGTGTCCGGTGCGGAAGATCCGGTCAGACGGAGATCCTGCCCGCCCCGGCGCCCGCGCTCACGATGGACTTGACGCTGGAGGCCGGGTCGAGCGTGTACGCGTACGGGACGGAACGGACGCTGCCGCCGGTCTGGCCCGTGCCGGAGTTGACGAAGTGATTGTTCCTGGCGACCAGGCTGCCCGGGCCGGAGCTGCCCTCACCGAGGTGGAACGGGTCCTCGGTGTTCTCGAAGTAGTTGCCCTCGACCAGCACTCCGGCGCCCTCGGTGGAGGCCACGCCGTAGCCGCCGACGTTCGAGTACAGGTTGTTGTAGACGTGCACCGGGTTGCCGAAGCGCACGCGCGGGTGCCGCTGGTTGCTGCCGTCGAACCAGTTGTGGTGGTACGTCACCCGCAGGCGCCCGCTGTCCTCGGAGCCGTTGCCGTCGCTGTGGCCGAGCAGCATCGACTTGTCGTGGTCGAAGACGCGGTTCCAGGAGATCGTGACGTAGTCGCTGGCCCGTTTGACGTCCACGGCGCCGTCGTAGCCGTCGCTGAAGGAGTTGTGGTCGATCCACACCCGGGTCGAGTACTGGACGTTGATCGCGTCGTCGCCCCAGCCGCGGAAGTTCAGGTTGCGGATGACGACGTTGGACGCCTCGGAGACGTTGAGCCCGCAGCCGCTGATCGTCGCGCCGGAGTTGCCCAGCAGCGACTTGTTGGAGCCGACGCGGATCATGCCGGAGCAGGAGATGGTGCCGGACACCCGGACCACCGCCGCGTTCGTCCCCGACAGGGCACTGGCCAGCGCGGAGGCGCTGGAGACGGTGACGGGCGAGGCGCCGCCGCCGCCCGTGGTGCCGCCGCCCTGGGTGGCCCAGCCGACCAGCCCGTCCGCGTTGCCCGGCGGATCGGTGGGCGGGTCGGTCGGCGGGTCCGTCGGCGGGTCCGTCGGGGTGGAGCCTGCGGGGACGAGCCGCCACTGCTTGGTCGCCACCGAGTCGCACGAGTTGGTCTGCACGAGCGCGCCGGAGGCGGTCGAGTTGTCCCTGATGTTGAGGCACTTGCCGCCGTTGGCGTTGACGATCCGGTAGGCGGTGCCGGCCTCGGTGACGTTCCACCGCTGGGAGGCCGCGCCCGTGCAGCTCTCCTGCTGGACGGCCTTGCCCGCGGAGGTACTGGCGTCCTCGACGCCGGCGCACCTGCCGCTGTGGGCGGATTTGAGCTGGAAGCCGCCGCCGTCGGCGACGAGGTTCCAGGTCTGGGCCGCGCCGCCGCAGCCGGTCTGCGTGAGCTGGACGCCGTCGGACGAGCTGCCGCCGGGCACGGTCAGGCACAGGCCGCTGCCGTTGTTGACGACGGTGTACGCGCCGGGCGCGGGCGCCGCTGCCGCCGCCGAGGTGGCGGCGATGGCCACCACCGCCGTCCCGGCCACCGCCAGCGCCGCCGCCAGTGCCGCCGCCGTGGCGGCGCTCGTCCTGCCGTTGCTGATCTGTCGCATGCTGAGCTCCTTGCCGGCCTCGGGCGGGCCAGGTCCGGCCCGCCCTCCTGTCCCCCAGCGAGTACTCGTTCACATATCTGAATGGCATACGTATGCGCGACAGCCTCAATGTAGGTAAGCGCTTTCCTAGCGTCAACCGGCCGTGAAAGTTTCACCCTGGAATAAGCGTGTGACGCAACTTAACCCCTTAAGGGGGATTTATCGCCATAAAGCGGGATTCGGTGTTTCGGTGCGCGACTATTCGATAACAACCCATCCGGGAAAGGGCTGTCCACCTATATGGTCCTCGCGCTCGTACATTCACAGGGAGAGCCCCATGGACCTGAGCCACGCCCCGGCGGAACCCCAGCTCACACCCCCCACGGCGATGAGCGCCCCCCGGATGAGCAACACCACCCGCTACCTGTGCGGCGGCGCGTACCTGGACAGCGATTTCCGGGACAAAGTGCTGAACGAATTGCTTGACGACCCTTTCAGGGCGGTTCCGCCGTCCTATGGGGGATGCGACCTGCTGCCGATCATCCATCACGCGCGCCGCTCCCGCTCCCTGCTCGTCGTCCGCGACGGGCTGATCACCGCCATCCTGCTCCTCGGGCTCGTGGTGACGCCGACGAGCGTCATCAGCTGGCTGTCGTTCCTGTTGCCGCTCGTGCTGCTCACGCTGGAACGGGTGCGGCGCGGGCCGATGCTGGTGCGCGGGCTGCTGTGGTTCTGGGCCTTCGGCGGCTACGTGATCCTGTTCTTCGTCTACGCGCTGCTGCTGGCCGCCACGGGCTTCGGCACCTTCGTGACGGCCGGCTCGGTGCTCGTGTACGCGTTCCTCCAGAACGCCGGCCAGCTCCTGGTGCCGCTGGCCACGCTCGGCGTCGCGGTCCTCTACCGGATCATCGTCTACACGACGCTCGCCGGCACGCTCAAGCCCGGCGCTCCCCCGCCCGAGCCCGGCCCGGACCAGCCCGGGACCGCCGACCGCCTCGCCTACGTCGCCCGCGCCCAGACGGGCAACGTCACCATGTACGCCAACGAGGACGCGTTCATGGGCGCCGGCGGCATCGAACGGAGCTGGTCCATCGCCGTCGAGCTGGACCGGGTGCGCACCGTCGGCGAGACCGGCCGGGGCACCGAGCGCCGCGAGCGGCCCGTCGACATCGACCCGGCCGAGCTGCACGCCTTCGTCCGCGCCCGGCTCACCGAGATGCGCGACCAGGTGCTGCGCCCCAACGAGGGCATCCGGCGGCTCGACATCGGCGACCACGTGGTGGCCCGCGGCATCTACAGGGTCACCGACTGGCCGGGCGCCCACCCGCTGATCGGCCAGGACGGGCGGCCCCGCCACCACGCCACGCCCGAGGAGATCGCCGCCATCAGCCGCCACCCGCAGGGCGGCGTCCGCTACTACCAGCGCGTCACGATCGCGCACGAGGGCCAGGAGATCCGCGACACGGCGGGCCGCCTGGTCGCCCCGGCGGAGGACCAGGAGGCCGTCACCTCGGCGTTCATCTATCTGGCGGTCGAGGGTCGCATGCTCTACACCCAGTTCGTGGTGACCGCGCTGCCGCCGGCCAAGGAGGCGTACCACGTGGTCGACCGGCTGCCGGACATGCCGGGATGGCGGATCGCGTGGGAGTCGGTGCGGGCGCTGAAGCTGCTCCTGCTGCGCGACGTCCTGGCCGCGCCCGTGCGGCTGACGCGCACCGCCGTACGGGCCGTCCGCCAGCAGTTCGTCACGCTCGATCCGTCCCGGCACGTCGTCTACCCGTACGGGGCCCGGCTCAGCGTGCGCGAGCTCGGCGCGAGCCACGGGATGCAGACCTACCTCCAGCTGCTCGACACCGCCAAGTACGTCAAGCTGATCGAGCACCGGCTCACCGAGGCCGTGCTCGACTACCTGGAGGACAAGGAGATCGAGACCGGCACGTACCGGATGCAGGCGGCCAACGTCATGATGAACATGTCGGTGCGCGACAGCGTCGTCAACGGCCCGATCGCGATGGGCACGCGGGCGTCGGCGTCGTCCCACCACCACACCCAGGGCTGAGAGGCGGTCATGGCAGACCAGTACGGCATCCGCATCGACGGGGGCACGGTCAACGGCCCGATCGCGGTGGGCCCGAACGCCCGCGCCACCGTCAACCACGGCGGCTCGGGCGAGGCGAGCCTGCTGCTGGACCGGCTCGACCGGCTGCTGGCCGAGCACGAGGCGGAGCTGGCCGAGCCCGCCCGGGCGCGCCGTGACGCCGCCGACGTCCGGCAGGAGCTGGCGGAGGCGGAGCCGGACCGGGGCCGTGTCCTCGACGCGCTGCGGCGGCTCTCGGTGCGGGCCGCCGAGGTGACGGCCATCGTCGAGGTCGTGGCGCAGATCCAGGCGCTGTTCGCCTGATCGGTCACCGGCTGTCGAGCGCGCCCTCGTACACCCACCGGCCGTCCACCCGGACGAACCTGCTGTGCTCCTCCATCGCGCCCGCCCGGCCCCGCTCCCGGTAGTGGGCCCGGAACCGCACGGTGCCCTCGGTGTGCACGACGCTCCCGCCGGTGGTCTCCAGGATCTCCAGCCCGGTCCACCGCACCCGCCGGTCGAGCCCCACGCCGGCCGGCCGGGTCGCCGGATGCCAGGTGCGCAGCAGGTAGCCCTCGTCACCCACGGCGAACGCGCTGAACCGCGACCGCATCAGCGACTCCGCCGTGGGCGCCGCGCCCTCCCCCCGGTGGAGGCGTCCGCAGCAGTCGCGGTAGGGGGCGGCCAGCCCGCAGTGACATCCCATCCCCCTATTGTGCCGGGACGAGCCTGCCGGTCAGGTCGGTGAGCGTGGGGCCGAGCGGGGCGTCGAGGGTGAGCAGGGCGTCGGCGTCGCCGCCGGTCGGGCCCTGATTGACGATGGCGATGGGGATGCCGAGCTCCGCGGCCTTGGTGACGAAGCGCAGGCCCGAGCGCACCTTCAGGGACGAGCCGAGCACGAGCAGGGCGCGGGCGGCGGCCACGAGGGCCGAGCACTCGTCCACGCGGACCCGGGGCACGTTCTCGCCGAAGAAGATCACGTCGGGCTTGAGGACGCCGCCGCAGGCCAGGCAGGGCACCAGGCGGAAGCTCTGCTCCTGCTCGGCGGTCAGCTCGGCGTCGCCGTCGGGGTTGATGCGGCCCTCGGCGTCCCAGCCGGGGTTGGCCGCGCGCAGGCGGGCGTCGAGGTCGAGACGCGGGGTGCGTTCGCGGCACGACAGGCAGACCACCCGGTCCAGGCCGCCGTGCAGCTCGATCACCCGGCGGGCGCCGGCGGCCTGGTGCAGGCCGTCGACGTTCTGGGTGACGACGCCCGCGACCAGGCCGCGCCGTTCGAGCTCGGCGACCGCCCGGTGGCCGTCGTTGGGGCGGGCGGCCTCGATCTGCCGCCAGCCGACGTGGCTGCGCGCCCAGTAGCGGCGGCGGGCCGCCTCGCTGCCGACGAACTGCTGGTAGGTCATCGGGTCGGCCTTGCGGGCGCGGCCCGTCGGGCCCCGGTAGTCGGGGATGCCGGACTCGGTGGACAGGCCCGCCCCGCTGAGCACCACCACCCCGCCGTCGCCGACCAGCTCCGCCAGCGACCTTCTCGCGCTCTCGCTCACCCTTCCATGGTGCCCGAAAGCGTCAAACCGGCCGCGTCACCGGGGATCGGCGAGCAGTTCGGCGACCGTGACGAACCGGTAGCCGTCGGCGCGCAGCCCTCTCACCACGCCGGCGATGGCCGCGCGGGTCTCGCGCCCGCTCCCGTACCAGGGGTGGAGCAGGATGATCGAGCCCGGCCTGACCTGCTCGCGGACCAGGGCGACGATCTCGGCGGCGGCGGGGGTGGCGCCGGAGTCGGGCTCCACGTCCCACATGACGGTGACGCGGTCGTGCCCGGCCAGGTAGAGCGGCAGCGTGAGCAGCTTCTTGCCGGTCGGCGGCCGGAACGGGATGTCGCCCCGCTCCCCCGCCTGCCGGATGAGCGCGTCGGTCGGCTCGATCTCCGCCTCGACCGTGGAGGGCGGCACGAAGACCATCCGCCGGTGCGTGAACGTGTGGTTGCCGAGCTGGTACCCGGCCGCGACGAGCGCCTTCCCGTGCTGCGGCCACGCGCGCAGCTGCGACCCGACGACGAAGAACGTGGCGCGTGCCTTCTCGGCGGCGAGCACGTCGATGATCTCCTGGGTGTGCTCGTCGGGCCCGTCGTCGAACGTCAGCGCCACGACCTTCTCGCCCGTCTCGACCCGGTCCACCAGGCGTCCGGCCAGCTGGAACGTCCGCGCGTTCATGACCAGGTAGCCGCTCACGGCGACGAGCACCAGCAGCGCTACGGCGACCGCCAGCGCCTTGCGGGTCCGGGATGCGTTCATGAGTGGAGCAGTGTAATCAGGGGGCTGACCGCTTTGATCGGTTATGTGGAAGAGTGGGCTTCCCGATGGACATGATCGGACACCACCCCGGTAAGCGCTTGCCCTCGGATGCCGAAGGGACTCGAGTGACAGAAGGACGACGGCCACGGGCCCTGCTGGTCATGGACCCCGCGCACTTCCGTGTGCAGTTCCAGGAGCCGCAGTTACGCCGGTTGCGCGCCCTCGCCGAGGTCGCCGAGCCGCTCCCGGTCACCGGTTTCGGCGACGAGCGGGTGCGCGGCCTGCTGCGCCGGACGGAGGTGCTGATCACCTCGTGGGGCTGCCCGCCGCTGACCGCCGAGGTGCTGGCCGACGCCCCCGAGCTGCGCGCGGTCTTCCACTGCGCCGGCACGGTGCGCTCGTTCGTCACCGACGAGGTGTGGCGGCGCGGCATCCTCGTCACCAACGCCGCCGACGTGAACGCGATCGCGGTCGCCGAGTTCACGCTCGCGGCGGTCATCTTCGCGGGCAAGAAGGCCCCGTTCCTCGCCCAGGACGCGCGCAGGCACCGCGACGACTGGTCCTATCTGGAGCGGCGCGGCGAGCTGTCCAACCGCGAGCGCACGGTCGGCATCGTCGGCTTCTCGCGCACCGGCCGCCGGGTCGCCGAGCGGCTGTGCGGCCTGGAGGTCGACGTGCTGGTGGCCGACCCGTACGCGGACGCCGGCGAGGTGGCGGCCGCGGGCGGCCGGCTGGTCCCGCTGCCCGAGCTGCTGCGCGCCGGCGACGTGCTCACCCTGCACGTCCCCGCGCTGCCGGCCACCCGCCACCTGATCGGCGCGGCGGAGCTGGCCCTGCTCCGGGACGGCGCGACGGTCATCAACACCGCCCGCGGCTCCGTCCTCGACACCGCCGCCCTGGAGCGCGAGTGCGGCTCCGGACGGCTCCACGCGATCCTCGACGTCACCGAGCCGGAGCCGCTGCCGGCCGATTCACCCCTGTACGACCTGCCCAACGTCATGATCACCCCGCACGTCGCCGGGTCCCTCGGGTCCGAGACCCGGCGGATGAGCGAGAGCGCGCTCGACGAGCTCGAACGCTACCTGTCCGGGCGGCCGCCGCGCGCGGCCGTCACCGCCGACGACATCGCGGTGAGCGCCTGACCCCCGGGACCGGCTCGCGCGGCGCCGTCGCCCCCTTGACGTTCGCCGGGCGTTGACCTCGCCTTCAGGCTGCCGTCGCCGCGACCGGCCAGGATCGCCGCGCAGCAGTTCGTCGAAGGAAGTAGTGGCACCATGCGTAGCGCGATCCTGTCCACCCTGGCGATCGGGGCTCTGCTGGGCTCCGGAGCCGTCGCCGCCCCCGCCGCAGCCGGCACGTCGTCGTCGTGCGCCGGCGCGCCGCGCACGCCGGTGACCTCCGGGGCGGTGTTCAGCGAGCCGGTGGGCGGCGACCCGGTCGCCATCGTGAGCAGGCTCTGCGACCTGGTCCGCCAGACCCCCGCCGGGGCCGGCATCAGGATCGCGCACTTCGTCATGTCGGGCACGGCCGGCAGCGAGTTCGCCGCCGAGCTGCTCAAGGCGCACGAGCGCGGCGTGCGGGTGCAGGTGGTGCTGGACGGCGACGCGCGCGGCAAGGCGGTCGCCGAGCGGCTCGCCGCCGTCCTGGGCACGGACACCTCGGCCGCCTCGTTCGCGCACGTGTGCTCCGGGCCGATGTCGGGCGGCACCGCCGCCTGCGTCGGGGACAAGGGGCAGCACAACAAGTTCTACCTGTTCTCCCGTACGGGAGGCGCGTCCGACGTGGTCGTGCAGTCGTCGGCCAACCTGACGAACCTGAACTCGACCACGTACTGGAACAACGCCGTCGTGCTGGCGGGCAACCGCCGGCTGCACGAGGCGTACGCCTCCTACTTCGCCGACCTGGCCGCCGAGCGGAAGAGCCTCGACTACGACCGGGTCGTGCGGACGGGCGCGGCGGGCGGCTCGGTGCGGGCGCACTTCTTCCCCAGCGCCGAGGGCGACCCGATCGTGGAGGCGCTGGACGGGGTCTCCTGCCGCGACGGCGCCCCGATCCGCGTCGGCATGTCGGAGTGGGACGGCTACCGGGTCGCGATCGCCGAGCGGCTGGCCGAACTGGCCCGCGAGGGGTGCACGGTGCAGGTCGTCGCGGGCGTGCTGGACGCGGAGGTGGAGGCGGCGCTGCGCGCCGAGCCGCGGATCGAGCTGCGCACGCTGAGCTCCGGCAGCGCGCTGCCCGGCCGCATCCACTCCAAGTACCTGCTGGTCGACGGCTGGGTCTACACGGGCAGCCACAACTACAACCAGACGTCGCTGCGCCGCAACGACGACACCCTGCTGCGGCTCAACAACAAGGCGATTCACGCCCAGTTCGTGGCGAACTTCGACAGGATGCGCGCCGCCGCCGCGTCCTAGCCACCTGGGAGTCACGTGGCTCTCAACAGTTGGTCATGACGGTCAGTCAGATTCGGCACATCGGCCGCTCCCGAGTACGAGGAGATCCATGTTCCGACTCGCCGGCTTGATCGTCATGACCGTACTGGCCCTGTTCCTCACCCCCGCGACGGCGGCCTCGGCGGCCCCGGTGGCCAACGTCGCCCATCGCGGCGCGTCCGCCTACGCGCCGGAGAACACGCTGGCGGCCTTCCGGCTGGCCGCCGAGCTGGGCGCCGACGCGTTCGAGCTGGACGTGCGGCTGACCCGCGACGGCCAGCCCGTCCTCATGCACGACGCCACGCTGGCCCGCACCACCGACGCCGAGCGGGTCTTCCCCGGCCGGGCGCCGTGGCGGGTGGGCGACTTCACCCTGGAGGAGATCCGCGAGCTGGAGGCCGGGTCGTGGGCCGGGCGCCGCTTCGCCGGGGAGCCGGTGCCCACGCTGCGGGAGGCGCTGCGCGAGATGAGCGGCAGCGGGCTCGGCGTGCTGGTGGAGGTCAAGGAGCCGCGCCTGTACCGGGGGATCGAGGCGCGGGTGGCCGGGGAGCTGCGCCGCTCGTGGCGCGGCCCGCTGGTGGTGCAGTCGTTCGACCACGGCTCGATGCGCCGCTTCCACGACGTCATGCCGGAGGCCGCGATCGGGCTGCTCGGCGCCCCGCCGGCCGCCGAGCTGGACGGGCTGTCGGAGTTCGCCGACCAGGTCAACCCGCCGTACGGCGGTCTGACCCGCGACTACGTGCGGCTCGTGCAGCGGCACGGGATGCGGGTGTTCGCCTGGACGGTGGACGACGCGGCCGCCATGCGCCGGCTGGTCGGCTACGGCGTGGACGGCATCATCACCAACCGGCCCGACGTTCTCGACGCCCTTTGACGGGTAGCCGGGACGGCATGGCGACAGAGCAGGATCCCGATCACCTCCGCCCGGAGGGCATGTCGGACGAGACGGTCGAGGCACTGGGCGCGCTGAGCGAGGCGCTGGAGACGACGCACCGGGCGCGGGGCCACCTGTACGCGTGGCACCAGCTCACCGGCAGCGCCGACGCCCGCCTCGACCGGGCCGTCGAGCTGCTGCGCCGGACCGGGCACCAGGAGCTGGCCGACCGCGTCGAGCGGGAGCTCATCGGGTTGAACGTGATCGACGGCCGGTGGACGTTCCAGGTGGTCGAGGAGTACGACGCGCTGTACTACGCGGCCTTCCAGGAGATGGAGGCGCACGTGCGCGATCGGCTGGCCGGGGGCCGCCGCCACGTCCACGAGGCGGAGATGAAGCAGCGCAGGCGCACGCCGGGTCTGCCCGGTCACGAGGCGGCACCGTAAAGGCTTCCCGCAGGTAACCGATAACCCCCGAAACCCAACCAAGTGTTGACCACTCGGTAACAAGTGGTGGATAACAGGTGTCGGCAGAGGCAGTAAAACCGCACTGGCTCGGAGACGCCGATGACGAGCGAGGCATCTCCCGCGCTGGTGGGCCGCGACGCGCACCTGCGAGCGCTCATCGGCGCGATCACCCGTCCGCCCGCCGTGGCCCTCGTCCAGGGCGAGGCGGGCATCGGGAAGACCCGGCTGGTCCGGACGGCCGTCGACCGGCTGGATCCGGACCGCCACACCGTGCTGCTCGGGCACTGTCACCAGATCCGCGAGCCGTTCCCGTACGGGCCGGTCTTCGACGCGCTGCGGCAGATCGGCGGCGCGCTGCCTGGCCGGGACCGGCTCAACCCGGTGACGGGGGCCGTGGGCGGCTACCTTCCCGAGCTGGCCGGGCACCTGCCGCCGGCTCCGACGCCGCCACCGCTGGACGACCCGCGCGCCGAGCGGCACCGGCTGTTCCGCGGCGTGCACGCGCTGCTGGCCGTGGCCGCGCCCGTGGTGCTGGTCGTGGAGGACCTGCACTGGGCCGACGACGGCACCCGTGACCTGCTGCGCTTCCTCATCGGCCGGCCGCCCGAGGGGCTGGCGCTGGTGGTGACGTTCCGGCGGGAGGATCTGCCGGTGCCGGGGCTGCCGTTCGGGCACGCCTACCGGCACCCGCCGGACGTGACGAGCGAGGTGATCTCGCTGACGTCGCTCGACGTGGCGGGCGTACGGGCGCTCGCCGGCGAGCTGCTGGGCGGCGCCCCCGTGACGGCCGGGTTCGCGGCGCGGCTGCACGAGCGGACGGCCGGGGTGCCGTTCGTGATCGAGGAGGTCGTGCGGTCGCTCCAGGAGCCCGGAGACGAGGAGGCGCTGGACCGGATCGCGGTGCCGGTGCTGCTGCGGGAGGCGATGGCCGAGCGGCTGGCCGGCCTGTCCCCCGCCGCCCTGCACGCGGTGCAGGCCGCCGCCGTGCTGCGGCTGCCCGCCGACGAGTCGCTGATCGCCGCCGTGTCGGGCTCCGGCGCCGCCGCCCACGGGCTGCGCGAGGCGCTGCGGGCCGGGGTGCTGCTGGAGCGGCCCGACGCGCTGTACGGGTTCCGCCACGCGCTGGCCCAGCAGGCGGTCTACGACGCGATCCCGGGCCCGGACCGGCGGCTGATCCACGGCCGGGCGATGGCCGCGCTGGCCGGGCTGGACCCGCCGCCGCTGGTGCAGCTCGCCTACCACGCGCGGCGGGCGGGCGAGCTGGCGGCCTGGCGACGGCACGGCGGGGCCGCCTCGGAGCACGCGGCGGCGGTCGGCGACGTGCCGCTGGCCATCGAGGTGCTGGAGGGCATGCTGGCCGACCCGGCGCTGCCGCCCGACGCGCGGGGCCCGCTGGCGTTGCAGCTCAGCCGGGTGGCCGCGATCGGCCTGTCGTACCGCAGGTCGGTGCGGCTGCTGCGGCACCTGCTGTCGGACGACTTCCTGCCCCGGCACGTACGCGGCGAGGCCAGGCTGAACCTGGGCGTGCTGCTGTCGAACCAGGCGGGCGCGGTGGCGGAGGGCCGCAGGGAGGTGCTGGCGGCGCTCGCCGACCTGGAGGACCGGCCGGGCGTGGCGGCGCGCGGGCTGGCGCTGCTGGCGATGCCGTCGTGGGGCGGCGAGCCGCTGGCCTGCCACGAGAAGTGGATGGCGCAGGCCGAGAGCCTGCTGTGCTCGGCCGACGACCCGGAGCTGCGCACGGCGGTGCACGCCAACAAGGTGTCGATGGCGATGCTGGTCGGCGCGCCGGACGCGTTCGAGCTGGCGGAGACGCTGCCGGAGGGCGCCCGGTCGGCGGCGGCGCGGCGGCAGGTGGCGCGCGGCTACGCGAACCTGTGCGACGCCGCGGTGGCGCTCGGCCACTACGGCGAGGCGGCCAGGTTCGCCCGCGAGAGCAGGCGGGTCGCCGAGGAGAGCGGCGCCCTCTACCCGGTGTGGCTGGTGGACGTGTCGTCGATCCGGCTCGACTGGCTGACCGGCCGCTGGGAGGGGCTGCGCGAGCGGGCGGCGGCCGTGGTGGAGATGACGTCGGAGGTGCCGATGCTGGCGGCCGACGCCCGGCTGGCCCTCGGCATGCTGGCGATGGCGACCGGCGAGTGGGAGGAGGCCGCCTGCCACCTGGGCGCGGCCGGGCTGCAGGACGTGGACTCGGCGTTCCTGCCGGTGGCGGCGGCGGCCTCGGGAGGGCTGGTGGAGCTGCACCTGGCCCGCGACGCGCTGGAGGGCGCGGTGCGCGAGGCGGACCGGGCGGTGGCCCGGCTGCGCCGCAAGGGGGTGTGGGTGTGGGGCGACCAGCTCGTCCCGGCGGCGGTGGCCGCTCTGCTCAGGTCGGGCCGCCGGGCGGACGCCGAGGCGCTGGTGGCCGAGTTCGCCGACGGGGTGGCGGGCCGCGACGCGCCGTCGGCGCAGGCGGCGCTCGGCTCGGCGCGGGCCCGGCTGGCCGGTGAGCGCGGCCTGTTCGAGGAGGCGGCCAGGCTGCACGCCGGGGCGCGGGCCGCGTACGAGACGATGCCGCGCCCGTACGCGGCGGCGCGGGCGGCGGAGGCCGAGGCGGAGGCGCGGCTGGCGCTGGGGGCGCGGGAGGCGGCGGCGCAGATCATCGCCGACGCGGCCGAGCGCTACGCGGTGCTCGGCGCCTCCCACGACGCGGCGCGCTGCCGGCACGCGCTGCGGGAGATCGGCGCGAGCGCGCCGCGCCGGGGCCGCAGGGGGCGCGGCGGCGTGCTGTCGCCCCGGGAGGCGGAGGTGGCCAGGCTGGTCGCGTCGGGCCGCACCAACCGGGAGATCGCCGAGGTGCTGTTCCTGTCGCGCCGGACCGTCGACACGCACGTGGCCAGCGTGCTGCACAAGCTCGGCGTGCGCACCCGCAACGAGGTGGACCCGCCCCCGTGAGCGCACAGGGGAAGGCCCCGGCCGGGGAGGGGGTGCCGGCCGGGGCCCGAAGGCGGAACCGCTAGACGGTGATGCTCCAGGAGTCGAGGAAGCCGGTGTCACCGGCATAGACGTCCTCGACCCAGAGCACCCAGGTGCCCGCGGCCTGCTGACTCACCGGGACGGAGAACGTCCGGGTGCCGTACGGCGTGCAGGAGGTGCCGCCGTACCTGTCGACCGCGTACCAGGTGCCGTTGGGCCCGCGCAGGTAGATGTCCAGGTCCTCGGCACACGTGTGGTCGATCGTGATGGAGAGCCTGACCGGCGAGGCGGCGGTGCCGCTCGCCGTGGACGAGACGGGACTCTGCACGTAGCTGTAGTCGTAGATGCGGTAGTCGGTGCCGTTGGTGAAGGTCCGGCCGCCCGAGCCGCCCTCGACGGTCAGCGCGTAGCGGACCGTCCGGGTGGCCGTCTCGCCGGTGCCGGTGACGGTGATGCTGTAGTCGCCGGCCGGCGTGGTGGCCGAGGTGGTGATCGTCAGGGTGGAGGAGCCGCCGGAGGTCACCGAGGCCGGGTTGAAGCCGGCCGTGGCGCCCTGCGGCAGGCCGGAGGCGGACAGGTTCACGGTCTGCGGGGTGCCGGCCGTGGTCGTCGTGCCGATGGTGGTGGTGGCCGCCGAGCCCGCCTGGACGGTGCCGGAGGCGGGGCTGGCCGAGACCGAGAAGTCCCGGTCAGGGGTCTCGCCGCCGACCGCCTGCTTCCAGACGGCGTACATGGCGGCGTCGGAGGCCCGGTCGAGGATCGTGTCGTTGATGTTGGCGCTGGTGTCGCAGGCGGCGTGGTAGCAGGAGTCGTACGCGCGTCCCGACTGGCCGCCCCACTTCGAGGCCTGCGTCGCCGTCTTGGTGGCGCTGGCGCCCGCCGCGACCCCGGAGCTGGCGATGCCGGCGTTGCGGAAGGAGGCGTCGTCGGAGCGGTTGGCGCCCTCGACGTTCTCCTCCGGCCGCAGGTTCAGGCCGTCGTAGAACTCCTTGAGCGGGGCCGCGCCGGCGGTGGTGATGTTGTTGATGAAGTAGCCGCCGTTGGGCGAGCCGACCATGTCGTAGTTGTAGTAGACCTGGATCTTGGCCCGGTCGGCCGCGCTGAGCCGCGAGACGTAGAACTCCGAGCCGTTCAGGCCCTGCTCCTCGTCGGTCCACCAGCCGAACCTGACGTGCTTGGCCAGCTGCGGGTTCTCCCTGGCCAGCGTCAGCGCGACCTCCAGCAGGGCGCTGGAGCCCGAGGCGTTGTCGTTGATGCCGGGTCCCGCGCTCACGCCGTCGAGGTGCGCGCCGGACATGATGACCTGGTTGTCGTCACCGCCCGGCCAGTCGGCGATCAGGTTGGGGCCGGAGCCGCTGGTGCAGCCGGAGGTGCACGCCTGCCGGACCACGGTGTAGCCGGCCTCGCGCAGCTTGCCCTCGACGTAGGACACCGACGCCGTGTAGCCGGGCCCGGTCGACCTGCGGTTCCCGCCGTTGGAGGTCGCGATCGACTGGAACTGCGTGATGTGCGCCTTGACGTTGGCCAGGCTCACGTCCGGCACCTCGACGGGCCCGCCCGGGCCGACCGTCAGCGTGAACGTCGCCGTGTGCGTCGCCGACCCGCTCCCGGTCACGGTGATCGGGTACGTGCCCTCCGCCGTCGAGGAGCCGACCGACAGGGTCAGGGTGGAGGAGTTGCCCGAGGTCACCGACGCCGGGTTGAAGCTGGCCGTGGTGCCGCTGGGCAGGCCGGTGGCCGACAGGTTGACCGTCTGGGAGCTGCCCGAGGTGGTCTGCGTGCTGACCACGGTCGTGGCCTGCTGACCGGGCTCGGCGCTGCCGCTGGCGGGGTTGAGCGCGATCGAGAAGTCGTTGCCCGGGGTGCCGCAGGCGGGCTCGCCGGACTGCGCCGGCACGCTCACCGCGTTCCACGCCGCCTTGGTGGTGTTGCAGGCGGCGCTGTTGGCGCCGAACAGCTCGACGGCCGCCGCGACCGACGCCGAGCGGACGTTCACGTACCGCCAGGAGGAGGTCTTGCGGCCCAGCGCGCTCATGAAGATCTTGCCGGCGTCCTGGATGCCGATGCCGGTCACCGACGAGGGGCCGCCGGAGCAGATCGGGCTGGACGGCTTGCCGCCGCCCGGGTTGCTGCCCTCGGCCAGCAGGTAGAACCAGTGGTTCAGCGGGCCGGCCGCCGCGTGCACCTCGGTGTTCGGGATCTGGCTGCTGTAGCAGTTCGGGTCGTTGAGCAGGCCGGGGTTGTACATGTTGCGGATCGGGCCCTGGCCGACCAGGTCGACCTCCTCGCCGACCAGGTAGTCCGGCGGGTCGTTCGGGTTGTTGGCGTAGTGCTCGGTGAGCGCGCCGAAGATGTCGCCCGTCGCCTCGTTCAGGCCGCCGTTCTCGTTGCCGGACCCGGCGCCGCCGGGCGTGGTCTGGAAGATGGCGTGGCCGAACTCGTGCGCCACCACGTCGATCGGCGTGGCCTGCCGGGTGTTGGCCTGGTTGTGGCCGAAGTTGGTGTAGCTGCCGTTCCAGTAGGCGTTGACGTCGTTGAGCCCGACGCGGGCGGGGAAGCCGCCGCCGTTGCCGTTGATGCCGTTGCGGCCGAGCCAGTCGCGCAGCATGTCCCACTGGCGCTGCACCCCGTACAGGGCGTCGACGCAGGCGGTCTCCAGGTTGGTGCCGGAGCCGTTGCCCCAGCTGTCGTCGGTGCCGGTGTAGGCGGAGCCGTTCTGGCCGCCGCACCGGATGCCGGGCCTGCTCGTGTCGGTCATCGAGTACGAGCTGCCGGAGCCGCTGGTGGCGATCGTGACCTGGCCGTAGTAGTAGCCGTTGCCGGTGCCGGCGCGGACCACGTCGTAGGAGTCGGCGACCTCGCCGGTGACGGCGTCGACGAACACGTGCTGGATGCTCGGCTTGCCGCCGGCGATGCCGGAGACGACGGCTTCCCAGGTCAGCCTGGGCTTGTCGCCCCAGGCGAGGACGACCAGGCGCGGGGCCCGGGTGTCGTCGACGCGGGAGAGCTTGGTCCTGGCGGTCTTGAGCGCCTCGGCCGCGCTGACGGTCGCCTTGGTCGGCACGTCGGCGCCGGTGGGACCGGACGCGGCGACCGTGTCGCGGACGCGGCCCGCCCCGTCGGTGACGACGACGGCGTCGCCGCCGACCATCGGCAGGCCCTTGTACGTGCGCTCGTAGGCGACGTAGAACATCTCGTTGGCGCCGGCGGTGACGCCCACCCGGCGGTATGCCTCGTCGGGGCCCTTGACCAGGTTGTCCAGCCCGCTCTGCACGGCCTGGTCCGCGACGGCGGCGGCGCGGGACTCGGGGTCGGCCACGGCCGCCGCCGCCAGGCCCTTCTGGGCGCCGGGCGGCTTGGCCTCGGCCGGCAATGCCGACAAAGTCAGCGAGGCGGCCGTGGTGATGCCCACGGCCGCCGCCACTAAAGCTTTGCGTCTCACGATGGGAGGCTCCTTTCGGATTCTTCCCATGGCAGAGCCGCGCCTTGTGGGCACATGCGGTCGCCCTGCCGGGAAGTGGGGGGTGAAAGCGAGCGTGTCGCCTTGTCGTGTGACGCTAGGCGTTACCCGGAGGCGGGGAAATACGTATGTGCCTCCGTACGTATACCGATGTTTCGATCAGCGCTGGTCAGGAGGTCGCGCCGAGGAAGCCGTTCTGCTCCAGCCAGTCGGCCGAGACCTTCTTCGGCTGCTCGCCGTCGACGTCCACGCGGGCGTTGAGCTTCTGCATCGTGGCGTCGTCCAGCTTGGCGATCACCGGCTGCAGCACCTTCTCCAGCGCCGGGTGCTTCTTGTAGAGGTCGTCCTTGATCGTGACGGCGGCGTTGTAGACGGGGAAGAACTTCTTGTCGTCCTCCAGCACCGTCAGGCCGAGCGCGGCGATGCGCCCGTCGGTGGTGAAGACCTCGCCGAAGTTGCAGGTCTCGCCCTTGTCCGTCTCGGTGTAGACGACGCCGGTGTCGAGCAGCGCGATCCGGTCCTTGGGGATCTTCATGTCGTACGCCTTGGACAGGCCGGGCAGGCCGTCGTCGCGGGTGGAGAACTCGGTCTCGATGCAGATCGTGACCTCCTCCGGCTTGGTCCTGGCCAGCTCGGCCACGTCCGAGACGGTCTTGACGCCGAGCTCCTGGGCCTTCTCGGTGCGGATGGCCAGGGCGTAGGTGTTGTTCAGCGGGGTGGGCCCGATCCAGCGGACGCCGTTCTTCTCCAGGTCGGCGCCGGCGGTGGCCTTGAACTGCTCGGCCGGGTCCTGGATCGGGGTGGTGTTCTTCAGGTGCTCGATCCAGCCGGTGCCGGAGTACTCCCAGTACAGGTCGATCTCGCCGGCCATGAGGGCCTTGCGGTTGGTGACGGTGCCGCCCAGGTTGACCTTGTCGACGACCTCGGCGCCGTGCGCCTTCAGCAGTTGCACGGCGATGTTGCCGAGCATGATGTTCTCGGTGAAGTCCTTGGACCCGACGACGAACGTCGCGCCCTCCAGTTCGTCGCCCGCGCTGGACGCCTCGACGGCGTCAGTGGAGCCGCAGCCCGCGGCGGTCACGGTCAGGGCTGCGGCGGCGAGCAGGGCGAACGTCTGGCGAAGGGGACGGGAAAGCATGCAAAGACACCTCTTGCTTGGTGAATCAGGCGAAATCGGCGGACAGGTCAGATGCCGCGTGGCTTGAGC
Organism: Nonomuraea sp. NPDC049725; assembly: GCF_040674795.1. Lineage (NCBI taxonomy): Bacteria > Bacillati > Actinomycetota > Actinomycetes > Streptosporangiales > Streptosporangiaceae > Nonomuraea > Nonomuraea sp. NPDC049725. Next base: position 55,715 of record NZ_JBFANJ010000008.1, read on the forward strand.
AGGTTCTCGGCGAGCCCGCCGAGCCAGTCGATGAAGAACGCGATGCACGCGGTGAGCACGGCGCCGACGATGGTCACGGGCATGCGGTTCAGCTTGAGCCCGTTGATGATCAGCTCGCCCAGGCCGCCGGCGGCCACGAAGGCGCCCAGCGTGGCGACGCCGACCGTGAGCACCAGGGCGGTGCGCAGCCCGGCGAGGATGGCGGGGACGGCCAGCTTGAGCTCGACCCGGCGCAGGATCTGCCCCTTGGTCATGCCCATGCCGCGGGCCGCCTCGATGAGGGCCGGGTCGATCTGCTGCACCCCGACCATGGTGTTGCGCAGCACCGGCAGCACCGCGTAGACGACGAGCCCGACCAGCGCGGTCTGGAAGCCGACGCCCAGCACGAACGTGGCCAGCACCAGCAGCCCGATGCACGGCACCGCCTGGCCGAGGTTGCCCGCGGTGAGGATGAGCGGGGTCACGAACCGGTTCCTGGAGCGCGAGGCGACGATGCCGAGCGGGATCGCGATCACCACGACCAGGGCGGTGGCGGCGACCGTCATCTGCAGGTGCTCGACGGTCTTGTCGACGAGCACCGCCTGGTTGAGGCTGCGCCGCTCGATCGAGTCCAGCTCCAGCGTGCTCACCCACGCGTACAGGGTGACCAGGGCCGCCGCGATGGCGGCGGGCGCGATCAGGTGGCGCAGGCCGGAGGGGCGGGCGGGGGTGCGGGCCGTGCCGACGGCGAGGGTCTCAGCGGTCACCGGCCGTCACTTCCTCCGGGGTCGCGCTCATCGCCCGCTCCGGGGCCGTGCCCACCGCGCCGCACAGCGCGGCGTACGTGATCACGCCGGACGGCGTGGAGCACCGGTCCGCCGCGTGCGCGACCATCGTGTCCAGCGCCTCGCGCAGCGTCGCGCCGGCCGCCACCGCGGGCAGCGCCGGGTCCGGCAGCGGGCTCTCGTACGGCACGTCCTCGACCCTGAGCAGCGCCAGGCGCTTGAGCGTGGCGTCCTGGCCGATGAACCCCGCCACGTAGTCGTCGGCCGGGGCCGCCAGGATGTTGGCCGGCGTGTCGTACTGGGCGATGTGCGAGCGCTCGCGCAGCACCGCGATGCGGTCGCCCAGCCGGATCGCCTCCTCGAAGTCGTGCGTGACGAAGATGATCGTCTTGCGGAGCTGCTTCTGAAGCTTGGCGAACTCGTTCTGCAGGTGCTCGCGGGTGATCGGGTCGGTCGCGCCGAACGGCTCGTCCATGAGCATGACCGGCGGGTCCGCGGCCAGCGCGCGGGCGACGCCGACGCGCTGCTGCTGGCCGCCGGAGAGCTGGCGCGGGTAGCGGTCGCGGAACGTGCCGGGGTCCAGGCTCACCAGCTCCAGCAGCTCCTCGACGCGGGCGGCCACCTTGGCGGCCGGCCAGCCGAGCAGCTTGGGCACCATCGCCACGTTCTGCCCGACGGTCAGGTGCGGGAACAGGCCGACCTGCTGGATCGCGTAGCCGATGTGCCGGCGCAGCTCGTCGGGGTGCAGGCCGAGGACGTCCTGGCCGCCGATGCGGATCTGGCCGGACGTGGGCTCGACCAGCCGGTTGATCATCTTCATGGTGGTGGTCTTGCCGCAGCCCGACGGGCCGACGAAGACGACGAGCTCGCCCGCCGGGATGTCGAGGCTGACGTTGTCGACCGCTGGGGCGGGCTGCCCCGGGTAGTGCTTGGTCAGCTCCCGTAGCTCGATGCGGACGCCTGCGGGATCACGGTCGAACACGAAGCCCCCTCGGGGTGGTCAGAAGGCGGACGGCGGAGAAGCCGGCGTCGAACAGCACCGCGATCACCACGATGCCGAGCGTGCCCGCGAGCGTCGCGTTGAGCGAGTTGACCGATCCCAGCCGTGCCAGCCCTTCGAAGATCTGGTTGCCCAGTCCGGGGCCGTCGACGTAGGCCGCGATGGCGGCGATGCCGATGAGCATCTGCGTGGAGATGCGCACCCCCGCCAGGATCAGCGGCCAGGCGAGCGGCAGCCGGACCCGCAGCAGCACGCGCGCGCTGCTCAGGCCCATCCCCCGCCCGGCCTCGACGGTGGCGGCGTCCACGCCGCGCAGGCCGGTCACGGTGTTCCTGATGATCGGCAGGAACGCGTACCCGGTCAGCGCGATCAGCGTGGAGCTCCAGCCGAGGCCGGTGAACGGGATGAGCAGGGTCAGCAGGGCCAGGGAGGGAATGGTCAGAATGCCGGCGGACAGCGCCAGGGAGGCGCCACGCGCTTTCGGGGTCTCGTACGTCAGGAGCCCGATGCCGACGCCCACGGCCGTGGCGATGCCGATCGCGACGGCCACGACCAGGGCGTGTTCGGCGGCGGCCAGCGAGAGGGTGTCCCATCGGGAGACCACGTACTCGCTGAAAGTCATGAAGTAACCGCCTTCGCTTACAGTTGCATGGGAATGTAAACGTATGGCTAGTTGCGCTCATCGCAAAATCTGTTGCGATGAGCGCAACCCAGTTGTTATGAACGGATGGGCATGAGCGAGAAGCTCCCCGTGTCTTCCGCAGGCCTTCGCCGAGACCTCGAAATCCTCGACGTTCTCGCAGGTCACGGTGATGAGCGCGACACCGACGGGTTCGGCGTGAGCTGGATCGCGCAGCGGCTCGGCCGCGAGAAGAGCCAGGTGTCACGGGCACTGCGGGCGCTGGAGGGCGAGGGCATGGTCGAGCGCGACCCGGTGACCCGCCGCTACCGGCTCGGCTGGCGGCTGTTCGCGCTCGCGGCGCGCAGCCAGCAGGCCCGGCTCGTCCAGGTTTCGGCGCCGTTCCTGCGCCGGCTGGCCACCGCGTTCGACGAGGACGCCCACCTGTGCGTGCTGCGCGGCGACCAGGTGCTCACGCTGGTGTCCATGCCGTCCTCGCGCGCCTACCACCGCATCTGGGAGGGCGTGTCGGTGCCCGTGATCATGGCCGCGGCGGGCCGCTCGCTGCTGGCCGACTGGGAGCCCGAGCGGGTGCGCGAGCTGCTGCGCGCCAAGCTGCCCGCCGGGCTCGACTCGGCGGTCAGCGGCGAGGAGCAGTGGATGGCCGACCTCGACCACGCCCGCACGTTCGGCTACGTGGCCAGCGACGTCGAGCTCGACGACAGCGCCGCCGCGGTCTCCGCCCCGGTGCGCGACCACCGCGGCCTCATCACCGCCGCGATCAGCGTCTCCCTCTCCCGGGTGCCGGCCGCGCCCCGGCTGGAGGAGATCGGCCGGGCGATCGCCGACTCCGCCCGCGACCTGTCCACCGCGCTCGGCCACCCGCCCCGCTGACCTGTCCGTCCCGCTCCCCGGACACCTGCCCCGCTGACCGGCGGCCTGTCCGTCCCGCTGACGGGCCGCCCTCCTCACCCCGACGGGTCCCGTACGGGTGAGCGGCCCGTACGGGTGAGCGCCCAGGGAGGGCTCCGGCGCGGCCCGGGAGCCCGATCACCGGCGCACGCCCGCTCCCCGGCGCCGGGTCCGTCGCGCAGCCGGTCACCGGCGCACGCCCGCTCCCCAGCACGCGGCCGGTCCCGCGGCCGCTCCCCGGCGCGGGGGTGGCCGGGTGGGTGGCCGGTTGGGTGGGCTAAGGCTTCGGCCGGGTCGGCGGGGTCGCCGTGTTCGCCGTGCCAGCGGGCCAGCCGGCCGCGGCGGCCGACGGCGCGCAGGCGGCGTTCGGCGGCCTCGCGGCAGGCGGCGGTGGTGACGATGAGCAGCTCGTCGCCCTCCCGCAGCCGCGTCTCCGGCGCGGGCACGAACGTGGCCCGGTCGCGGATGACGAGGCTGATGGCCGCGGGCGCGGGCAGCCGCAGCTCGCCCACCTCCACCCCGTGCAGCCGCGACCCGGCGGGCACGGTCAGCGTGAGCAGCTCGGCGTCGAGCACGTCGAGCGGCGCGGACTCGATGTCCACCTCCCTGGCCTGGCCCGGCTGGGTCACGCCGAGCAGCCGGGCGAGCGCGGGCAGCGCGGGCCCCTGGATCAGGGTGAAGACGACGACCAGCACGAACACGATGTTGAGCAGGTGCCCGCTGCCGGGCACCCCGGCGACGATCGGGAACGTGGCCAGCACGATCGGCACCGCCCCGCGCAGCCCCGCCCACGAGATGAACACCTGGTGCCGCCACGGCACCCGGAAGGGCAGCAGCCCGGCGAGCACCGAGACGGGCCGGGCGAGCAGCAGGAGCACCAGCCCGACGACGAGGGCGGGCAGCAGCGCGGCGGGCAGCTCGCTCGGGTCGACGAGCAGTCCGAGCATGACGAACAGCCCGATCTGCGCCAGCCAGCCGGCGCCTTCGGCGAAGGAGCGGGTGGCGGCCCGGTGCGGCAGCACGGCGTTGCCGAGCACGATCCCGGACAGGTAGGCGGCCATGAACCCGGAGGCGTTCAGCGCGCCCGCGGCGGCGAAGGCGATGACGCCCAGCCCGAGCGTGGCCAGCGGGTACAGCCCGGTGGCGGGCAGCGCGACGTAGCGCAGCGCGGCGACGCCGCCCCAGCCGGCGAGCAGCCCGACGGCGGCCCCGGCGGCGATCTGGTAGACGACCTGCCCGCCTATCACGGCGAAGTCGGGCACCCCGGCGGCGCTGCTGAAGACCAGCACCAGGATGACGGTCGGCGCGTCGTTGAACCCGGACTCGGCCTCGACCATCCCGGCCAGCCGCCGGGGCAGCGGCAGCGTCCGCAGCACGGCGAACACGGCGGCGGCGTCGGTGGAGGAGACGATGGCGCCGAGCAGCAGCGCGAGCTGCCAGTCGAGGCCGAGCAGCAGGTGGGCGCCGGTGGCGGTGACCAGCACGCTGACGGCGACGCCGAGGGTGGCCAGCATCGCCGACGGGGCCAGCAGCGTGCGCAGGTCCGTCCAGCGGGTGCTGAGCCCGCCCTCGACGAGGATGAGCGCCAGCGCGCAGGTGCCGAGCGTCTGGGCGAGCTGGGCGTCGTCGAACCGGACGCCGAGCACGTCCTCGCCGATGACCATGCCCAGCCCGAGGAACAGCAGCAGACTGGGCAGGCCGAGCCGGCTGGCGGTGCGTACCGCCGCGATGCCGGCCAGGAGCACGAGCCCGCCGGCGAGCAGCACGACGTAGAGCTCCGGCAGCGTCATCAGAGGAAGTACCGCAGCCAGACGTAGACCCACGCCAGCACCGAGGTGAGCGCGGTGACGATCAGCCCGTACCGGGTGAACTCCCAGAAGGAGATCCGGTGCCCGGAGCGCGCGGCGATGCCGAGCGCGACGACGTTGGCGCTGGCGGCGACCGCGGTGCCGTTGCCGCCGAAGTCGGCGCCGAGCGCGAACGCCCACCAGATCGCCTGCCCGGTGGCCGGGTCGGGCGCCTGGGCGACGAGCCCTTCGACGATCGGCGCGACGGTGGCGACGTACGGGATGTTGTCGAAGAACGCGCCGAGCACGGCCGAGCCGAACAGCAGCGACGTGGCCGCGCCGAAGTAGTTGTCGCCGACGGCGCTGATCACCCACTCGCCCGCGGTGGCGATGACGCCGGTGTTGACGAGCCCGGCGACCATGACGAACAGGCCCATGAAGAACACCAGCGTGGGCCATTCGACCTCGCGCAGCGTCTCGCCGGTGTCGGCGCGGGCGACGAGCATCATCACGCCGGCGCCGACGAGCGCCACGATGGACGGCTCGACGTGCACGACGGCGTGCAGCCCGAACCCGATGACGACGAGCCCGAGCACGACCAGGCAGCGGACGAGCAGGCGCGGGTCGGTGATCGCGCGCCGCTCCTGCAGCGCCATGACCTCGGCCACGCGGTCGGGGTTGTAGACGAACGACTTGCGGAACAGCACCCGCGTGAGCAGCAGGAACACCAGGAAGACGATGACCACGACCGGGGCCATGTGCGCGAGGAAGTCGTTGAACGTCAGGCCGGCCCGGCTGCCGATGATGATGTTGGGCGGGTCCCCGATGAGCGTGGCGGCTCCGCCGATGTTGGAGGCGAGGACCTCGGCGATGAGGTACGGCTGGGCCGGGATGTGCAGGCGGTCGCACACCATGACGGTGACGGGCGCGACGAGCATGATCGTGGTGACGTTGTCCAGGAACGGCGAGGCGATCGCGGTGATGGCCATCAGCATGACCATGAGCCGGTACGGCCTGCCTTGCGACTTCTTCGCGGCCCAGATGGCCAGGAAGTCGAAGACGCCCGTCTGCTTGATGATCCCGACGATGATCATCATGCCGAAGAGCAGGAAGATGACGTTCCAGTCGATCCCCTCGTGCTCGGAGAAGAACACCTGAGCTCCGGGGATCAGCCCGAGTACCGCCATGAGGCCGGCGGCGACGAGCACCACCTTGACCTTGTTCACCTTCTCGGTGGCGATGAAGAAGAACGCCACCACGAAGACGGTCAGGGCGAGTGCACCGGTCATCGCACACGCCCCGGCGGGCCGGTACGCTCCCGGGACGTGCGGGGTGATGATGGTGACAGGCGAGACATGACGGTCCTCCAGATCAAGGCGGGAACATCAAGTCTCGACAATCAGGGACGATCCGGACATCGGGTCTGACACCCATCTCTGCCGGTGGGCATCATGTAGGCGCGCGCGGGCAAGGATGAGTGCTGGACCGGATGGACGGCCGGGCCGTCCGACGGTGAGGCTGGGGGGCATGAGCGACCAACGGCGGAGCCCCGTGCAGGCGCTGTTCCGGCGGGTGATCGCGATCAACGGGCTGGTGTTCACCGCCGGGACGCTGGTGCTGGCCCTCTCCCCCGCCACCGTGTCCCCGCTGGTGCGGGTGACCGAGATCCCGGTGCTGATCGTCGGCCTGGCACTGATCATGGCGGCCAACGCGCTGCTGCTGCGCCGCAGCCTGGCGCCGCTCGGCGCGCTCACCGCGCTGATGCGCCGGGTCGACCTGCTGCGCCCCACCGACCGGATGCCCGACGGGGGCAACGGCGACCTCACCGACGTGGTGCGCACGTTCAACGCGATGCTCGACCGGCTGGAGGCCGAGCGGACGGCGGCCAGCGCGCACGCCCTGGCCGCGCAGGAGGGCGAGCGGCAGCGCATCGCCCGCGAGCTGCACGACGAGATCGGCCAGAGCCTGACCGTGGTGCTCCTCGCGCTCAAGCGGACCGCCGACCGGGCCCCCGACGACCTGCGCGAGGAGCTGCGCACGATCCAGGAGACGGTACGCTCCAGCCTGGACGAGGTGCGGCAGGTGGCCAGGCGGCTGCGGCCCGGCGTGCTGGAGGACCTGGGCCTGATCAGCGCGCTCAACGCGCTGGCCGCCGACTTCCCCGGCGTGCCCGTGACCCGCCGCCTCGACGCGCGGCTGCCGCCGCTGGGCGGCGAGGCGGAGCTGGTCGTCTACCGCATCGCGCAGGAGGGGCTGACCAACGTCGCCCGCCACGCCGGCGCGTCGCGGGTGGAGCTGTCGCTGGTCAGGCGGCCCGGCGGGGTGCTGCTGTCGATCGTGGACGACGGGCGCGGCGGCCCGATCCACGAGGGCGCGGGCATCATCGGCATGCGTGAGCGCGCGCTGCTGATCGGCGCCCGGCTGTCCATCGAGCATCCGCCCGAGGGCGGCACCGCCGTACGCCTGGCCGTACCGGTCGAGGAAGGGGACTGACCGATCGTGGCACCCACCCGCATCCTGCTCGCCGACGACCACGCCCTGGTGCGCCAGGGCCTGCGGCTCATCCTGGACGCCGAGCCCGACCTGACGGTGGTGGCCGAGGCGGGCAACGGCGCCGAGGCGGTCGAGCTGGCCACCGAGGGCGTCGACCTGGCGATCCTGGACATCGCGATGCCGCGCATGACCGGCATCCAGGCGGCCAGGGAGATCTCCCGGCGGGCGCCGGAGGTCCGGCTGCTCATGCTGTCGATGTACGACAACGAGCAGTACCTGTTCGAGTCGCTCCGGGCCGGGGCCAGCGGTTACGTGCTCAAGTCGGTGGCCGACCGCGACCTGCTGGAGGCGTGCCGGGCGGCTATGCGCGGCGAGCCCTTCCTCTACCCGGGCGCGGTCACCGCGCTGATCCGCGACTACCTGCGCCGTGACGACCAGCGCGAGAGCCTGCCGGCCAGCATCCTGACGCCGCGCGAGGAGGAGATCGTCAAGCTCATCGCCGAAGGGCACTCCTCCAAAGAGATCGCGGACCTGCTGGTGATCAGCGTCAAGACCGTCGACCGGCACCGCGCGAACGTGCTCGGCAAGCTCGGCATGCGCGACCGGCTGGAGCTCACCCGTTACGCGATCCGCGCGGGGCTCATCGAACCCTGAGCCTCTTCACCCACCGTTGACATCACCACAAACCGGCCAATACGTTCATGCGAAACGTTTCGACACGCTGATCCGGGCCGGGGTGTGATGAGTTCGCTACGTGAGGTGGCCGAGCGGGCGCGGGTGGCGGTCAGCACGGCCTCGGCCGCGCTGAACGGCACCCGCCCGGTGGCGGCGGAGACCAGGAGGCGGATCGAGCAGGCGGCGGCCGACCTCGGCTACCGGCCGAACGCGCTGGCCCGCGGCCTGGTGAGCAAGCGCACGCGCATCCTGGCGCTGCTGTTCCCGGCCCCGCACCACGGCTTCGGCCTGACCGAGATGCAGTTCGCCACCGCGGCGGCCGAGGCGGCCAAGGAACGCGGCTACCACCTGCTCCTCTCCCCCGAGCGCGACGACCCGGTCGAGGAGCTGCGCCACCTGACCGGGCTCGGCCTGGTCGACGGCGTGCTCGTGATGGAGGTCAAGCTCGACGACGAGCGGGTGGAGTGGCTGGCCGGGGCCGGGGTGCCGGTCGCCATGATCGGCCGCACCCGCGAGCCGGACGGCGTCGACCACGCCGACATCGACTTCGCCAGGACGGCCGCCGACGCCGTCGCCCACGTGGCCGGGCTCGGGCACCGCTCGCTGGCGTTCTTCGGCCACGCCCCCGGCGCCTACGCGGAGCAGTACGGCCCGGCGATCCGGGCCGCCGGGGAGTTCGCCGCCGCGGCGGCGGAGGCGGGGCTCGGCTACGTGGGCGACCTGCGGGCCTCCACGGCCGACGAGGGCCGCGAGGCGTACGGGCGGCTCGTGGCCGCCCACCCGGAGGTGACCGCGCTGGCCGTGATGAGCGACCAGGCCGCCGTCGGGGTGATCTCCGCCGTGGCCGCGCGGGGCGGGCGCGTCCCCCGCGACCTGACGCTGATGCTGGTGCTGTCGTCGTCGCGGGTGGCCGAGATGTTCCACCCCCGGCTGACCACGCTGGAGCCGCCGAGCGCCGAGCTGGGCCGGCTCGGCGCCGGCATGCTCATCGACCGGCTGGAGGACGGCGACCGGGAGCCCCGGCAGCGGCTGGTGCCCTGCCGGCTGGTCGTCGGCGACAGCTCCGCGGCGCCCGCCGCCCGCGGATCGGCCGCCCGGTGACCCGCCCCGGCCTGCACTCCCTGACGGACGGGCGCGGCCTGCTCTTCGGCGGCGACTACAACCCCGAGCAGTGGCCGGAGGAGGTCTGGCGGGAGGACGCCGAGCTGATGCGGACGTCCGGGGTCAACCTGGTCACCGTCGGCGTGTTCAGCTGGGCGCGGATCGAGCCGGAGCCGGGCGCGCGTGACTTCGGCTGGCTGGACCGGGTGCTCGACCTGCTGGCCGGGGCCGGGATCGCGGTGGACCTGGCCACGCCGACCGCCTCGCCGCCGCCGTGGATGGGGCGCCGGTGGCCGGAGACCCTGCCGGTGGACGAGTCGGGGCACCGGCTCTGGTGGGGGGCGCGCAACCAGTTCTGCGTGTCCTCGCCGGTCTACCGGGAGCGGGCGCTGGCCCTGGTGAGCGACCTGGCCGACCGCTACGCCGGGCATCCGGCGCTGGCGATGTGGCACGTGGGCAACGAGTACGGGCAGTTCTGCCACTGCGACGACGCGGCGGCCGCCTTCCGCGCCTGGCTGCGCGAGCGCTACGGCGACCTGGACGCGCTCAACGAGGCGTGGGGCACCGCGTTCTGGAGCCAGCGCTACAGCGACTGGGACGAGATCCTCACCCCGCGCCGCACGCCGTACCTGGTCAACCCGTCGCAGCGGCTCGACCACCGGCGGTTCGGCTCCGACGCGCTGCTCGCGCACTTCCGGGCCGAGCGCGACGTGCTGCGCGCCCGCACCCCGGACATCCCCGTCACCACGAACTTCATGGGCTTCTTCAAGCCCGTCGACTACTGGACCTGGGCGCCCGAGGAGGACGTGGTCTCCGACGACCACTACCCTGACCCGGCCGACCCGCTGGCGGCCGTGCGCGCCGCGCTGACCCACGACCTGATGCGCGGCCTGGCGGGCGGGCGGCCGTGGATGCTCATGGAGCAGGCCACCTCGGCGGTCAACTGGCGCCCGCACAACCTCCCCAAGCCGCCCGGCCGGCTGCGGTTGGAGTCGCTGCAGGCGGTGGCGCACGGCGCCGACGGCTCGTGCTACTTCCAGTGGCGGGCCTCGCGGTCCGGCGCGGAGCGCTTCCACGCCGCGATGGTGCCGCACGCCGGGCCGGACACGCGGCTGCACGCCGAGGTCCGCGCGCACGGCGCCGAGCTGCGCCGGCTGGCCGGCGTGGCGGGCGCCCGGGTGGAGTCGCGGGTGGCGCTCGTGCACGACTGGCCGAGCTGGTGGGCGCTGGAGGAGGGCGACCTGCCCAGCGACCGGCTCGACCCGGTCGAGCGGCTGCTGGCGCACTACCGGCCGCTGTGGGAGCGCGGGGTGAGCGCCGACGTGGTCCCGCCGTCCGCCGACCTGTCCCGATACGCGCTGGTCGTGGTGCCGAACCTGTTCCTGATCAGCGACCGCGACGCCGCCTCGCTCACCGCGTACGCGCGCGGCGGCGGCGTGCTCCTGGTCGGGCCGTTCTCCGGGATCGTCGATCCACGGGCGCACGTCCGCACCGGCCGCTTCCCGGCGCCGCTGCGCGAGGCGCTGGGCGCGTCCGGCGAGGAGTGGCGGCCCGTCGACGGGCCGGTCGGCTGCCGCTGGAGCGACGGCGGCGCGTTCACCGCGCACACCTGGACGGAGCTCGTGCGCGCGGAGGGCGCCGAGACGGTCGCGGCCTTCGACGACGGCGGCCCGGCCGTGCTGCGGCACGCGACCGGCGACGGCGCCGCCTGGTACCTGGCGACGCTGCCCGATCAGGACGCGCTGGGCGAGCTGACCGGCCGGCTGCTCGCCGACGCGGGCGTCACCGGCGTGCTGCCCGGCCTGCCGCCCGGCGTCGAGGCGGTACGGCGCGGCCCCGTGCTGTTCCTGCTCAACCACGGCGGCGGCGCCGTGCGCGTGCCCGTTCCCGAGCCGTCGGAGGACCTGCTGACCGGGTCCGCCGTGGCCGGCCACGTCACGCTCGCCCCGCAGGACGTCGTGGCGCTGCGGCCCTGCTGATCCCCTCGGAGACGGACGACATGAAGTTCAAGGACGGCTACTGGCGGATGCGCCCGGGGACCCGGGGCGCGTACGCCCACGCGGCCCACGACGTGACCGCCGGCGGCGGGACGCACCCGGGTGTGCGCGTCACCGCCGGCGGCGACACTGATCAGATCGAGATCGTCCTGACCACCGAGGAGTGACCCCCCATGCCCACCTTCCCCGACGACTTCCTGTGGGGCACGGCCACGGCCGCCTACCAGGTCGAGGGCGCCTGGAACGAGGACGGCCGCGGCCCCTCGATCTGGGACACCTTCTCCCACACGCCCGGCCTGGTGACCGGCGGCGACACCGGCGACCTCGCCTGCGACCACTACCACCGCCTCGACGAGGACCTCGACATCCTGGCCGGGCTCGGCGTGGGCGCCTACCGGTTCTCCATCTCCTGGCCGCGCGTGCTGCCCGGCGGCGGCGACCGGCTCAACCAGGCCGGGCTCAGCTTCTACTCCCGCCTGGTCGACGGCCTGCGCGAGCGCGGCATCGCCCCCGTGGCCACGCTCTACCACTGGGACCTGCCCCAGGAGCTGGAGGACGCCGGCGGCTGGCCGGCCCGCGACACCGCGCTCCGGTTCGGCGAGTACGCGCGCCGCATGGGCGAGGCCCTGGGCGACCGGGTGCACACCTGGATCACGCTGAACGAGCCGTGGTGCTCGGCCTACCTCGGCTACGCCTCCGGCGTGCACGCCCCCGGCCGCACCGACCCGGCCGCCGCCCTGGCCGCGCTGCACCACCTCAACCTCGGCCACGGCCTGGCCGCCCGCGCGCTGCGCGAGGTGATCCCGGCCACGGCGCAGGTGTCGGTGACGCTCAACCTGCACCACACGCGCGGCGTGTCCGAGCGTGACGCCGACGCCGTCCGGCGCGTCGACGCGGTGGCCAACCGGGCCTTCCTCGGGCCGATGCTCGACGGCGCCTACCCGCGCGACCTCATCGACGACACCGCCTCGGTGACCGACTGGTCGTTCGTGCGCGACGGCGACGAGGCCACCGCCGCCGCGCCGCTCGACGTGCTGGGGATCAACTACTACAACCCGATCCTGGTACGCCAGTGGGACAGGGGCGGCGCGCGCGACACGGCCGACGGGCACGCGGACGGCACGGCGTCACCGTGGATCGGCTGCGAGGACGTCGAGTTCGTCCGCCAGCCCGGCCCGTACACCGAGATGGGGTGGAACATCGACGAGACCGGCCTGACGGAGCTGCTGCTGCGGCTGCGCCGCGACTACCCCGCGCTGCCCGTCATGATCACCGAGAACGGCGCCGCGTTCCCCGACCCGGTCGGCGCCGACGGCCGGGTGCACGACGCCGACCGCGTCGACTACCTGCGTCGGCACCTGACGGCCGTGCTGGAGGCGATCAAGGGCGGGGCCGACGTGCGCGGCTACTTCCTGTGGTCGCTGATGGACAACTTCGAGTGGGCGCACGGCTACGCCAAGCGGTTCGGCGTCGTCCGCGTCGACCGCGACACGATGGAGCGCACCTGGAAGGACAGCGCCCACTGGTATCGGGACGTGGTCGCGGCCAACGGCCTGTGACCCGCCGGGCCCCCGGACGCCGGGGGCCCGGCCCGTCAGGTCTCCTCGGCCCGCCGGCGCAGGGCCTCGTTCAGCCGGGCGAAGTCGCCCTCCGCCCGCGAGACGACCTTGCCGAAGAGAGGCACGAGGAGGCCGCTGAACCGCTCGCTCTGCACCATCCGCGTGCCGTCACCGGTCGCGCTCAGCTCGAAGGCGTGCTCGCCGTCGAACAGGCCGGGCACGATGAGGTTGCCCAGCCAGCGCAGCTCCCGCCCCGGCTCGGCGCGCAGGACCTTGGGGCGGAAGCTCATCGGCCTGCCTCCTTCGGGGAACATCCGCAGCGTGAGCGTGGTGCCCTCCCGGGCCTCGCCGGCCGCCTCCCGGATGAACGGGTTCCACTCCCGGTAGGCGGCGAAGTCGGCGATGACCTCCCACACCCGCTCGGGGGACGCCTTGATGTCGACAGGAACGCTGATGGTCCGCATGGCGCAGTTATACACGTATGCGGGCTTTCAGCCACTCCTGTCAGCCCCCCAACAGGTCCACCGTGCCCCGCTCGCCGTCCACCCGGATCCGGTCGCCGTCGCGCAGCCGCATGGTGGCGTTGCCGGTGCCGACCACGGCCGGGATGCCGAGCTCGCGGGCCACGATCGAGGCGTGCGACAGAGGCGCGCCCATGTCGGTCACCACGGCGGCGGCACGCGGGAACATGGGCGTCCAGCCGACGTTCGTCAGCGTGGTCACCAGGATCTCGCCCGGCTTGAGCCGGTCGCCGTCCTCCGGCCCCGACAGCACCCGGGCCACGCCCTCGACGACGCCGGGAGCCCCGGGGAAGCCGGTCACCGTGTCGCTGACCGGCGTGCCGCCGCCGCGCGCGTCGTACAGGTCGGCGCGCCGGTCCGGGTCGGCCGCCCAGCGCACCGGGTCGAACCGGCCGACGATCAGCGCCGGGTACGGCGGCAGCGCCGCGTAACGCTCGTAGGTGGCACGCCGTACGGGGACGTTCGCCAGAGGGGCGGCGTCACCGCCGAGCACGTCGAGGATCTCCTCCACCGCCAGGAAGAACAGCGCGTCGCCGTGCCCGGTCAGCTCACCGGCACGCACCACGAAGGCGCGCAGCACCCAGAACGCCCGGATGACCTCCGACCGCGTGGCCTCCCGGTCGCGCACCACCGCGTTCCACCGGCGCACCCTGGCCCGCATCCCGGCGAGCCTGCGCGGATGGCGCTCGGCGAAGCGCGCCCAGGCGGCCTCGCGGGCCTTCTCCTGGCGGGCGAGCAGCTCCCGGGTGTCCTCGCGCAGGTCGCGCAGCCCGGCGAGCTGAGCGTCGATCCAGCCGGGGTCCTCGCCGGGACGCGGCATCGACACCTCGAACTCGTGCGGCCCGCGGTGCCCGTAGGCGCGGGCGAACTCGTCCCTGGTGATCTCGCCCCTGGCCAGCCGGCCGAGCCCGGTGAGCAGGCCGAGGCTGGCCAGCTCGCCGTCGCTGTTGACGCCGGTCAGCATGGCCTCGGCGTCGGCCTCGCCCACCAGCCTGCGCAGGTTGTCGCGCGTGTAGACGAGCGTCGAGCCGCCCTGCCGCCCGGCGGCCTCCAGCATGCGGCAGGCGGTGACGAAGTACGGCTCGATCTCGCGTGACCAGAGCACGGCCAGCTCGGCGGGCGTGGCGGTGGCGGCGACCCGTCCGCGCAGCTCCTCGCCGCGCCGGGCGGCCCCGGCCAGGAAGGCGGGCATGGCCCGCAGGTGCTCGCGCACCCGCTTGCGGATGGCCAGCGCCATCGGCACGACCGCCTTGACGATCCGCCACCGGGAGACGTCGAGCATGGGCGGCTCCAGCCCGGCCGGCAGCCTGCCGAACACCTGCTCCACGGCGCTCAGCCGGCCCGACATGCCGAGCGCGCGGGCGACGGAGAACGTCACGCTGAGGTTCATGTAGAAGCGTCCGCCGATGTTGCCGACCAGGTCGAAGCCGGGCAGCGTGGAGGCCGACATCGCCTCGTGGATGAACATCCGCACGAACGACCAGGTCGCGGGCGTCATCACGTCGGGGATGGCCTCGCCGAGGTTGCCGCCGGTCCACAGGTAGTCGCCCCTGAGGCTGTCGTTCCACTCCTCGGTGCGCGGCTTGACGCCGGTGACCGGGCGGGCCTGGACGATCGCGAACGCGCCGTCGCGCCGGACCCACTCCACGTCCATGGGCGTGCCGTACAGCTCCTGCACCCGCGCGCCGAGCGCGGCCAGCTCGACGGCCTGCGCCTCGTCGAGCACCGCCGCCCGCCGCAGCTCCTCGGGGACCGGCCGCTCCTCGGTGCCGCCCTCGGTCCGCACGGTCATCACGGCCTTGTCCCCGGTACGGGCCTCCGTCACGGCGCCCGAGGTCACCACGACCGTGTCGGGGGTCACCTGGCCGCCCACGACCGCCTCGCCGAGCCCCCAGGACGCGTTGATCACGGTCTCGCCGAGCGCCCCGGTGACGGGGTTGGCGGTGAACATGACGCCCGCGGCGTCGGCGTCCACCAGCTCCTGGACGACGACGGCCAGCGCCACGTCGTCGTGCGGGACGCCGTTCCGCTCGCGGTAGGCGATCGCGCGGGCGTTCCACAGCGAGGCCCAGCACCGCCTGACGGCGTCGAGCAGGCCGTCGCCCCGGATGTTGAGGTAGGTGTCCTGCTGGCCGGCGAACGACATGCCCGGCAGGTCCTCGGCCGTCGCCGACGACCGCACCGCCACCGGCACGCCGTCGCCCAGCCCGTCGCCCAGCCCGTCGCCCAGCCCGTCGCCCAGCCCGTCGCCCAGCGCCTCGTAGGCGGCCCTGATGCTCGCGGCCAGGTCGCCGGGGATCTCGTGCCGGGCGAACAGCTCCGCGACGGCGGCGGGGTCGCCCGGGTCGATCTCGTCGCGGAAGGCCGACACGAACGCGCGGTAGGCGCCGGTGGTGATGTGGAAGCCGCCGGGGACGGGCAGCCCGGCCCTGGTTAGCTTCGCCAGCGACGCGCCCTTGCCGCCCGCCGTGGCGAGGTCGGCGGCTTCGTCGCCGAGGGGGAGCACGGTCCGCACGTCACACCTCCTCAAGGCCGAGGGAGCCTGCCAGCTTGCCGCGGGCGATCGCCTCGACGGAGTCGAGGTAGTCCAGGGTGGCGCGGGCGATCTCGGCGGCGTCGCCGGGCGGCCCGTCGGCGCACAGCGCCCGGTCGGCGGTGTCGGCGATCAGCTCCGCGAGCCGGTCGGCGGCCGGCGGCTCGGGCATCATCGGCTGCGAGATCACGAAACCGTAGAGCACCGACCCGAGGACCGTGAGCCGTTCCTGGCCGGTCAGGCCGGGGCGGAGCACGCCCTGCCGGTCGAGCCTGCCGAGGTAGTCCTCGAAGGCGTCGCTGAGCAGCGGGGTCGCCGGGCTGTCCTGCTTCAGCGCGCGGAGCTTGCCCAGCACCTCGCGGTCGCCGACGAGCAGCGCCCTCATCAGCGGGCGCCCCAGCAGCGCGGCGGCGAGCGCGCCGACCAGCTCCCGGAGCGTGGCCGGGGCCGCCTCGCGCACCTCTTGGACCATCAGCACCCGCTCGCGGCGCAGCAGCGCGGAGAAGAGCGCGTCGCGCGTGCGCCAGTGCAGGTAGATGGTGCCCTTGGCGACCCCGGCCTGCCCGGCCACGTCGTCGATCGTGGTCTTGTCGTAGCCCCAGCGCAGGATCAGCTCGGCTGCCGCGTCGAGGATCCGGTGCGCCCGTTCGAGCTGGCGCGCCGGGTCCAGGGGCGGTCGTCCTGCCTTGCCCATCAGCCTCACCCCTAAATGTTTGACTGGATGAGACTATGACGTCATTTAATTAACCGCAAGTTTACCGAGCAGCGCCTCCGCCTCCCCGGCGAACGTCTCGTCCCCCGTCTCCACCGCCCGGGCCAGCAGCACCCCCGCGGCGGCCAGGTCACCGTGCCGGTAGCGGATCTCGCCCGCCCGGCAGGCCGCCTCCGCGACCAGCTCCGGCCGGTCCGTCAAGCTCAGCGTCAGCTCGTAGTAGCGCAGCGCGCCGTCGAGATCGCCCAGCCAGTAGCACAGCTCGCCCAGATGCGCCGCAGCCATGCCCGACTCCGGGTCGCCCGCGTCGATCACCCGCTGGTACCAGCCGAGCGCCTCGGGGAAGTCGCGCTCCCGCTTGGCCAGCGCGCCCAGGTACATCGCGCCCAGCGCGCTCGCGTGCCCCGCCCCCGACTCGACCGCCCGGACGTACCACTCCCTGGCCAGGCCCGGATCGTCGTCGTGATAGGTGTGCCCGATCGCCACCATCGCCCGAACGGCCAGCTCCGCGTCCTCGCCGGCGACGACGCGCTCGTACACCCGCCTGGCCTCCGCCACCTGACCGTCGCCGACCAGCGCCTGCGCGAGCGCCGCCAGCGCGGGCGGCGCGCCCGACCCCGCCGCCGCCCGCAACGTCCGCAGCGACGCCTCCGTGTCACCCTGGCGCTCCTGCAGCATGCCGAGCAGGCTGCCGAACATCGCCCGCGCCGGGCTCGCGGCGTCACCCGCCTGCCGCTCGGCCAGGCTGTAGAAGGCGTCCTCGTCGCCCTGCTCATCCAGCAGCTCCAGCAGCCTGCCTCCCGCCACGAACCGCACGTCCGGGTCCTCGTCACCGCCCAGCCGTTCGTACACCGCCCGCGCCTCCGCCGTCCGCCCCAGCTCCGCCAGCCGCCCGGCGATCTCCAGCTCCGTCACCGGGCCGTGCCCGGCCAGCTCGAAGTAGCCCCGCACGGCCGCCGGATCGTCGCACGCCGCCCCGAGCTCGCGCGCCGTCTCGCCCGCGTGCCGTCCCATCCGCGACAGCACCTGCGCGGCGAGCTGGTGCTCGCCCCGCCCGGCGGCCTGCCGCGCGAGCACGGCGAGGTTCCCGAGCGCGGTCCCCGCCGCCCCCTGCGGCTCCCCCGGCTGGTCACTCGCCTGGAGCGCGGCGGCGAAGGCGTCGGCCGCGCCCAGCGGGTCGCCATCCTCGTGCAGCCAGCAGCCCAGGTTGACGCCCGCCCGCGCCGCGGTATCCGGGTCGCCGGTCTCGATCGCCAGCCACGCCTGCTCGGCCGCCGCGCCGCCGTCACCCCGCGCCCGCAGCGCCTGCGCCAGGTCGCCGCGCACACCCGGCACCACGTCCGGGTCCCCCGCCTCCATCGCCAGCCGGTACAGCTTCACCGCATCCGTCAGGTCACCCGTGGACCGGCAGGCGTCACCCCACACCCAGTGACCCATCGCCACGGTCTGCGGATCACCCGTCGCCACGGCGCGCTCCGCCTGCGCCGGGATCGCGTCGTACTCGCCCCGCTCCAGCAGGTGCACCAGCAGGTGACGCAGGCTCTCCAGGTCACCCGCCGCGGCGCCCTCGCCCAGCGCCGCCCGCGCGCCGTCCGCGTCCCCGAGCTCCTCCAGCAGCTCCGCGAGCTGTACGGCCGCGTCCGGCATCGCCTCACGCACGGCTTCCACCGCACCCGTCAGATCCCCGCGCCGCCGCCGGGCGGTCCCGACCGCGCGCCACGCCGCCCCCGCCGTGGCCGCCTCCTCCGTCGCGGGCAGCAGGCACAGCTCGGCCCGGCAGTGCCGGCCGTCGTCCGACAGCAGCCGGCCCAGCCCCACCCTGGCCTCCGCCGCCACGGCCGGCTCCGCCAGCTCGACGACCAGCCGGTACAGCTCCTCGGCCGCCTCCCCCCGCTCGGCCGCCGCCCGCAGCGTCCCGGCGAACACCTCCGCCGACGGGCGCGCGGTCAGCAGCCGCCGCACGGTGGCGACGTCCTCGCGGTGCAGCGCCAGCGTCAGCTCCGCCGCCTCCCGGCTGCCGGCCGTCCCGGTCAGCGCGGCCAGCGCGCCCTCCTCGTCCCCCAGCGCCAGCAGCCCCCACGGCAGCTCCTCCGCGCTCGCCGTGCCCAGCCGGGCCCGCCCCGCGCGCGCCGCCCACGGGTCGGCGTCCCGCGCCGCCCCCTCGAACGCCATCCGCGCCCCCTCGGCATCGCCCGCCCGCTCCAGGCTGACCCCGGCGCACACCAGCGTCGCCCCCGCCCCCTCCGGGTCCGCCGCGACCGCCCGCTCGAACGCCTCCCGCGCCCCCGCCGTCTCCCCCGCCTCGGCCAGCATCTCCCCCAGCAGCCTCGCCCCCTCGGCCACCGGCGCCTCCCCCGGCTCCCGGACCGCCAGCTCGCCGGCCACGGCGACCGCCTCGTCCCGGTGCCCGTACGCCCGCAGGAAGGCGGCCAGATGCAGCGGCGCCCCGCTCCCGAACGCCTCCGCCAGCACCTCCCCGGCCCGCTCCGTCCGCCCCGCCGCCACCAGCGCCTCCCCCAGCCCCAGCACGGCCCGCTGATCCCCCGGCTCCACCTCCAACGCCCTCTCAAACGCCCCGACCGCCTCCTCCCACCCCTGTCTTTCACCGAAGGGACCCGCCTCTCCGGAGGGGACGGCCGCCACCTCCGCGGCCGTCCCCACGGCGGGAAGGCCGGAGGCCAGCGGCCCTTGGGGCGTCCCCCCGGTGGCCACCGGCCCGCCAAAGAGGGCCGCCTCCCCGGAGGGGGTGGCCGCCTCCTCCTCTGGTGTCCCCCCAGTGGGGGTGGGGGTGGGGTGGGTCAGCAGGGCGTGGCCGGCGGCGCGGAGGGCCGTGGCGGCGAGGGCGGGGTCGTCGCCGGTGGCGGCGAGCTCCCACGCGGCGATCGCGCCCCGCGTGTCACCGGCGTCGTCGCGCAGGGCGGCCAGGTACAGGGCGGCCTCCTGGCGGCTCTCCTCCTGCCCGGCCGTCAGCACCAGCGTGAGTGCGGCCCCGGCGGCGGCGGGGTCGCCGGTCCGCTGCCAGGCGTGGGCGGCCTGCATGGCCAGCAGGGTGGCCATCCAGAGGCCGCCCTCGGAGGGCAGCGCGGTCATCGCGCGTTCGGCGGCGGCGAAGTCCCGCTCCAGCAGGCTCCGGCCGAACCGCCCCAGCTCGCCGCCGTCCGCGGCCTCGGAGGCGTCGGCAGCGTCGGCGTCGGCAGAGGGGGCCGGGAGCTGGGCGAAGGCGGCGCGGGCGCCGTCGAGGTCGTCGAGGCGGAGCCGGGTGAGCCCGAGGAGGGCGGCGTTGCGGGCCCCGGGGACGCGCTCGTAGAGGCGGCAGGCGGCCAGGAGGTCGCCCTGGCGTTCGAGCACCTGGGCCAGCCGGGTGGCGGCTTCGCGGCGCAGCCCGGCGTGGCGGGTCTCCAGGGCCTCGGTGAACGCGGCCCGCGCCTCGGCCAGGTCGTCCCCGGCGAGCCCGCCGAGCGCGTACGCGACCCAGGGGGCGAGCGCGGGGTGGCCGTCGGCGCGGGCGCGGCGCAGCAGGTCGGCGGCCTCGTCGTGCCGGTCGTGGGCGAGGAGGATCTCCTTGAAGACGGCCGCCGTGTAGGAGAGCGCGAACGGGTCGCCGCCGCCCGCGGCCTCGCGGAAGAGCCCGGCCGCCTCCGACAGGTCGTACCCGATGGAGGCGAGCACCTGGGCGAGGACGGCGGTGCCGATGGCGGCGACGGCGGGGTCGGGGTGGCGGGCGGCGGCGCGGTAGCGGAGCAGGCCCTCCTCGCGGCCGAGCCGCTGGTGGTCGACGATCGCCTCCAGGACGGGGTGCAGGCGGTCGCCGGAGGCGCGAAGCAGGTGCAGCAGGAAGGTGGCGCTGAAGCCCTGCATGACGTGTTCGCCTTCGGCCACGTACGACAGCAGTTCGTCGGCCTGCTCGCGGTCGCCTTCGCCGAGTTCCAGCTCGGCGAGCATGACCATGGCGCGTACCGGCTGTTCGGGCCCGCCGGCGTCGGCGGCGCGGCGGAGGAGCCGCCGGGCTTCGGGCAGGTCACCGGCCTGCAGCCGGGCGAGGCCGGCGTCGGCGTCCTGGAGGGCCTGTTCCTCGGCGGGGTCGGGGAGGGGCTGACGGCGGGCGTCGAGGTCGAGCAGCAGCCCGGCCTTGTACGCGGTGTCGGGGTCGGGGTGCCCGGCGGCGGCGCGTACCAGCTCCATGAGGTCCTCGTACGCGCCGGGGTGGGCGTCCACCAGCATCGACAGGAGGGTGACGCCGACGGACGACCAGCGGGACTCGCCGGCGTCGAGCACGGTGCGCAGGTGGGTCAGCGCCTCGGTGACCTCGCCGGCCTCGGTGTGCATCTGGGCCAGGCAGGCGTGGGCCTCGACGGCGTACTCGCGCTGGCCGCTGGCGATCACCCGGTGGAAGATCGCCTTGGTGGCGTCCTCGTCGCCGAGCTGGGCGATGACCTTGGCCTGTTCGAGGAGGGCGGGCAGGCGGATGCCGGGCCGGGGGTCCTCGGCGGCCCTGGCGTAGGCGGCGACGGACTCGGCGTACTCGCCGAGGTCCACGAGCACGGCGCCGAGCAGCTTGTACGCGGTGGCGAGGTGGGCGGCGGACCCGGCGGCGATGGCGTGCTCGCACACTTCGCGGGCGGCCTCGAAGTCCTCTTCATCGGCGTAGTGCTGGTAGAGGCGGAACGCGGCCCGCGACACGGTCTCGGGGTCGCCGCAGGTGAGGAGGCGCCGGTAGTCGTCCTCGTCCTCGGCGGCCTCGTACAGCTCGGCGGGGGTGGCGGTGCCGGCCGGGGTGAAGTCGGGCAGTTCGAGGCGGTCGGCGAGTTCGACGACGGCGGGGCTGTCGCAGCGGCGGGCCCGTTCCAGGGCGGCTTCGGCGCCGGCGAGGTCGCCCAGTTCGGTGCAGACCAGGACGAGCGCCGTCTCGGCGAGCGCGGCGACCTCGAAGTCGGCGCCGTCGGCGGCGATGCCCAGCACCCGGTGCGCGGCCGGCCATTCGCGGGCGGCGACCAGCATGAGGCCCATGGCCATGGCCGAGCGCTGGCCGAACACCGGGTCGCCCGACTGGATCACCGACCGGTGCGCGGCTTCGGCGCCGTCGAGGTCACCGGCCTCCTCCAGCAGGGAGGCCAGCAGGTGTGACGCCTCGGGGTCGCCGGTCGCGGCGATCTCCCGGAACAGCACGGCCGCCTGGTCGAGGTCCCCCGCTTCCCAGCTCCTCATGGCGGGCACGAGCCGTTCTGACGTCATGTAGTCACTCCTTAGTCACCTATAAAGTGAAAAAACTACACACGTGTCACTCGCGTCACAGGGCATTCGGCACACTGAGCGGGTCGTACGGTGGAGGACATGGCCAAGGCGTTCTGGATCGACCAGGAGTTCGACAGGGAGCGCGACGGGCGCTACGCGGCGCACGTGCGCAAGAGCCTGGAGGCGTTCGACTGGGGCGACATCGCGCCGGTGCGGTTCGCCTGCGCGGCCTGGCGGCTGGCCACTCCGCCGTCGCTGTCCCCGGGCTACGTGCGCTGGGACCGCCGCGTGCTCGACGCGACCTGTGTGCGCAACACCTGGGACGGCACGCTGAACGCGCGGATCAGGGTCGTCTCGCCGCTGCCGGCCGAGCTGACGCGGACGCGGGCGTGGTGGCACGACCGGGGCTGGCTGGGCTGGCAGGAGACGTTCGGCCAGTACGTCGAGCCGACGCAGCGTGACCTGGCCCGGCACCCGTTCCTGCGGGCGAGCCTGCTGATCGAGGTGCCGGTGCCGCTCGACGGGCTGCCGCCCGAGCCGGAGGGCCCGCACGACAGGGTCGAGGAGAGCGCCGTGCGGGCCGTGTCGGTGCTGGCCCGCACGCTCAACGACGTGGTGGGGCCGGTGCTGGACCAGCTCGGTTAGGCGCGCGGGTCACGGCGACCACGGCGGCGGCGAGCGGGAAGAGGGCGACGACCATCAGCGTGCGGTGCAGCGGCATCGCGTCCGACAGCGCCCCGGCGACGGCGGAGCCCACGCCGCCGCCGACGAAGAACGTCAGGTTGAGCAGCCCCATCCCGGCCCCGCGCAGCGGGAGCGGCAGCCGCGCCGACATCTCGCCGGTGATCACGACCTGGGTGACGGCGAACGCGGCGAGGCTCATCGAGGCCGCCGCCACGGCGGGCCACGGGCCTCCCCGGCCCGTCGCGGTGACGGCCAGGGCGACCGCCGCCGCCAGCGCGGTGCCGCCCAGCAGCAGGCGGGCCCCGCGCGCGCCGGGGCGTCCGGCGCGGCGTGACAGCACCGCGCCGACCACGGCGCCGGGCAGCAGCGCCACGCCGACCGTGAGGACGCTCCACCCGTACGTGGCGGCCAGGAACTGCGGGATCACGTACATGGCGGCGAACAGGGCGCCGAAGACGCCCGCGCCGATCGCGGCGGCGATCCGGTAGGCCCCGTCGCCGATCACCTGGCGCGGCACGAAGCCGTCCGGCCGCCGGGCGGTCCACCAGGCCAGCGCGGCGGCGGCGAGCACGAGCACCACGGCGAGCGCCAGGATCACGGGGAGGCCGAGCTTGAGCGTCCTGGCCTGGATGAGCACGATCAGCGTGCTCACGGTCACGGTCAGCGCGGCGGCCCCGGTGACGTCGAGCGGGCGGCGCGAGCCGGGCCGCACGGCCAGGCGCAGGCAGAACGGCACGGCCAGGACCGACAGCACCGGCAGCACGAGGGCGGCGCGCCAGCTCAGCCCGGTCGTCACCAGCCCGCCGAGCAGCGTCGCGCCGGAGGCGAAGAGCGCCAGGACGACGCCGTACCCGGCGAGCACGCGCGGGCGCTCCCCGGGGGCCACGCCCGCGAGCAGCGCGACGGCGACCGCCGACGCGCCGCCGGACCCGGCGGCCAGCAGCAGCCGCCCGGCGACCAGGACGCCGAGGGACGGCGCCAGGACGCACACGAGCGCACCGGCGGCGAGCGACAGCGAGGCGATCAGCAGCGTGAGGCGCGCTCCCCGGGAGTCGGCCAGCCGCCCGGACACGGCGGTGCCGACGCCGAGCGCGAGCGCGTGCGCGGTCAGGATCCAGGCGACCTGGGCGGGCCCGGCGCGCAGCTCGGCGGCGACCTCGGGCAGGGCCACGGCGGCGGCCGTGACGCCGAAGATCGCCGGGCCGAACAGGCCGCCGAGCCGCACGGCCGTCGAGACCGGCCCGATCGCCGCCGCCCCGGTCACGGCGACGGGCGCGGCGGTCATCGGGAGCTCCGCGGCGACGTCCAGGCGGCGGCGTCCGCGAAGTGCACGTCGTAGCGCTCCTGCTCCGGCAGCAGGCTGCCGAAGGACGCCGAGCCGTGCTGGATCCTGGCGAGCTGCCGGAAGTACCCGAACCGCTCGACGCCCGGCGTCAGGACGGACAGCAGCTCGGCGCCCGTCCCCGGGGCCGCGCCGAACGCGTGGACCAGCCCCGGCGGCACGACGACCAGCCCGCCTGTCGCGACGGTCACCGCCTCCTCGCCGAGCAGGAACTCCAGCGCCCCGTCCAGGACGTAGAACAACTCGGTGGAGAGCGCGTGGTGATGCGGCCTGGCGCCGTCGCGGCCCGGCCCCAGCGTGAGCCGGTTGGCGCCGAGCGCGCCCCCGGTGGCGCTCGCGTCGGTGAGCAACGTGAACGCCCCGCCCCCGGGGAGGCCGACGACCTCCGCCGCCCCGGCGTGCACGACATGAGCCTGCGATGTGGTCATATCCGTTTCCCTTCAGGTCCGGGGTTCATTCGATCCCGGGAACAAGCCGTGAACCAGAAGCGGTTATGACCTGCAGTCATCACCGATCGAGATGAATCGAGGGGCGCCGGTGGAGCTGCGGCAGCTCGCGTACTTCGCAGCGGTCGCCGAGGAGGGCGGGTTCGGCCGCGCGGCCGAGCGGCTGAGCATCGTGCAGTCGGCGGTGAGCCAGCAGATCCGCCGCCTCGAACGCGAGCTGGGCGTGCCGCTGTTCGACCGGTCGACCCGGCACGTGCGGCTGACCGGCGCGGGCGAGCGGCTGCTGCCCGAGGCGCGGGCCGTGCTGGCCGCCGCGGACCGCACCCGGCAGGTGGCCGCCGACATCCGCGCGGGCGCCGACGGCGTCCTGCGCCTGGGGATCGTGCAGGGGCCCGGCGACCGGATCTTCCGGACGCTGAACGAGCTGGCCGCCCGCGCGCCGCGTCTCCAGGTCCGCCCGCGCCGCCTGCCGCTGCCCGCCCGGCTGGCGGCCGTGCGGTCGGGCGAGCTCGACGCGGCCCTGGTCCGCGCGCTCGGCGACGCGCCCGGCCTGGAGCTGCTCCCGATCTGGACGGACCCGCTCTACGTGGCGCTGCCCGCCGGGCACCGGAGGGCGGACGCGGCGGAGCTCCGGCTGGAGGACCTCGCGGACCTCCCGCTCCGGCTCGCCCCCCGCGAGGACAACCCGCCCTTCCACGACCTGGTCACCGACGCCTGCCGCGAGGCGGGGGTCGCGCCGCCTCCCGGGCCGCCGTTCACGACGTTCCAGGAGACGCTCGCCGGCATCGGCGCGGGCGCCCCGTCGTGGACGGTCTTCTACGAGGTCTCCACCCTGCCGGAGATCCCCCGGGTGGTCATCCGCCCGCTCGCCGGGCTCACGCTGACCACCTCGCTGGCCGTCGCCCCCGGCCCGCCGGCCCCCGCCGTCCGCCACCTGCTGGACGCGCTGGCCGCCGTCACCTGACGGCCCCGGGTCAGGCGCCCTTGGCGCTTCCAGCGCAGGTGGTTGACCACGCCGGCGACGGTCATGAGAGGCGAGGCCGGCAGGGGCGCCTTCCTGGCCGCTCGTCCCACGTCGCGGGAGTGTCGGTCCTCTGCATCGCCCAAGCATGCCCGATCATCGCCGGGGTAGCAGTGGCTCATGAGAATCGTTCCCGGGGTGCTGGCGCTGGCGCTGGTCACCGGCTGCGCCATCGACACCGCCGGACCGGCCCGCGCGGCCGAGCGGTTCCGCGCCGCGCTCGCCGCCCAGCAGGCGGAGGCGGCCTGCGCGATGCTGGCCAGGAAGACGGCCGAGAACCTGCCCGATCGCGGCCAGAGCTGCCCGGAGGCGCTGCGCGAGCTGAACCTGGGCGATCCCGGCGGGGTGACCGAGGTGACCGTCTGGGGTGACACCGCGCTGGTCAGGCTCGCGGGCGACACGCTCTTCCTCCAGCGCTACACCGACGGGTGGCGGGTCAAGGCGGCCGGCTGCGAGCCGGTGCCCGATCTCCCCTACGACTGCGAGGTGGAGAACTGATGCGGGTGATGTTCACGCTGACCCTGATCATCATCGTGTCGGGGCTGATCTTCTTCTTCGGGATGGGGCTTTCGCACCTATGAGACGCATCAGGGACAACGCACTGTCGATCGCGTTCATGACGCTGTTCCTGCTGTGCCTGGCCGGGCAGGGGCTCGCGGGCATGCTCGGCCACAACGAGCAGCAGCTCGTCGAGGGCGGTCAGCCGGTGGGCTACCTGGACTACGTCACGTCC
Organism: Nonomuraea sp. NPDC049725; assembly: GCF_040674795.1. Classification (NCBI taxonomy): domain Bacteria; kingdom Bacillati; phylum Actinomycetota; class Actinomycetes; order Streptosporangiales; family Streptosporangiaceae; genus Nonomuraea; species Nonomuraea sp. NPDC049725. The sequence continues at coordinate 81,846 of NZ_JBFANJ010000008.1, forward strand.
TCGGCCTTCGCGGTCAACGTGGCGGAGAACTGGCAGTCGGAGTATCTGCAGTTCCTGCTGTTCATCCTGTTCACCATCTGGATGGTGCAGCGCGGGTCGCCCGAGTCGAAGGAGCCCGGCAAGGAGGGCGCCGAGTCGGACGAGGAGCAGCAGATCGGCCGCTACGCGGACGCCGACTCGCCGGCCTGGGCGCGGGCCAGGGGGCTGCGGCTGTGGCTGTTCAGCAACTCGCTGGGGCTCACGATGGGGACGATCTTCGTGCTGTCGTGGCTGGCCCAGTCGGTGGCGGGGCTGGCCTCGTACAACGCCGAACGGCTCAGCGCCCTGCGCGATCCCGTCACCTGGGGCGGCTACGTGACCTCGCCCGACTTCTGGGACCGCAGCCTGCAGAACTGGCAGTCGGAGCTGCTGGCCGTGCTGTCAATGGTGGTGCTCTCCATCTATCTGCGCCAGCGCGGCTCGCCCGAGTCCAAGCCGGTCGGCGCGGCGCACACGGCGACGGGCGTGGAGGGCTGAGGCGGCCACGGCTCGCCGGTGACGACGGCGACGATCCGGGTGCCCGCCGCGAAGTGGCCGCGCCGTAGGAGGTCGAGCACGCCGTAGAGCATCTTGGCGACGTACACCCTCTCGACCCGGTGCTCGGCGGCGAACCGGTCGAGCTCGGGGGTGGTGCGGGCGTAGCCGCCGAAGTGGTAGTCGAGGTTGACCGACCAGTTGGGCCGGACGTGCCCGTACGCCTCGCGTTGCAGCCTGGCCACCTCGCCCGCCAGGAACCCGGCCCCCTTGAGCACCGCGAACCCGAGCGCCCGGCGGCCCTCCGGCAGCCCGGCCGCGATGCCCGCCAGCGTGCCGCCGGTGCCCACCGGGCAGCAGATCACGTCGTACGGGCCGGTGATCTCCGCGGGGAGCTCGGCGCAGCCGCGGACGGCGGCGGCGTTGCTGCCTCCTTCGGGCAGGATCGTCACCTCGCCCCACCGCTCCCGCAGCATCGCCTCGATCTCGGGCGTGTGCTTGCGCCGGTAGGCGGCGCGGTCGAGGTAGTCGAGCCGCATCCCGCAGGAGACGGCGTAGGCGAGCGACGGGTTGAGCGGCAGGTGCTCCTCGCCGCGGATCACGCCGATCGTCTCGAACCCGTGGCGCCGCCCGGCCGCCGCGACCGCCCGGATGTGGCCGGAGTAGGCGCCGCCGAAGGTGAGCACGCGGGCGTGGCCGAGGTTGTGGCGGAGCTTGCGCGCCTTGTTGTCGTCGCGCTTGAGGAAGACGCGCACGGGACCGGGTGCCGGAAGCTCCTGCATGCCTCTCCTTCGCCCCGTGGTGCCCGTGGCGCTAGTCTACGGTCGGGCCAATGTTGAGGAGTGTTGGATTATGCGGGTTGTTGAAGCTTTCCGTGCCGCGTACGGCTCGGACCCCGAGACGGTCTGGCACGCGCCCGGCCGCGTCAACCTGATCGGCGAGCACACCGACTACAACGACGGCTTCGTGCTGCCGTTCGCGGTGCCGTGGGGCGTCACCGCCGCCGTCACGCCGCGCGCGGACCGCACGATCCGCCTGCTCTCGCTGCAGTCCGGCTCCCCCGAGCCCGTCACGATCGCCGCCCACGAGGAGTCGCGCGGCTGGACCCGCTACGTCGTCGGCGTCCTGGCCATGCTGGGCGACCGGGTGCCCGGCGCCGACATCGCGGTCGACGGCGACGTGCCGCAGGGCGCCGGGCTGAGCTCCAGCGCCGCCCTGGAGGTGTCGGTCGCCTCCGCGCTCGACGACCTGCACGGCCTCGGCCTCACGCCCATGGAGATCGCGCTGCTCTCCCAGCGCGCCGAGAACGACTTCGTCGGCATGCCCTGCGGCATCATGGACCAGGCCGCCTCCGCGCTGTGCAAGGAGGGCCAGGCGCTGTTCCTCGACTGCCGCTCGCTCGGCTCCCGGGGGATCCCGCTCGACCTGGCGGCCGAGGGGCTGAGCACGCTGATCATCGACACCGGCGTGCACCACGAGCACGCGGGCGGCGAGTACGCCAAGCGGCGCGCCGAGTGCGAGTCGGCGGCCCGCAAGCTGGGCGTCGAGGCGCTGCGCGACGTGGACGACCTGGCCGGGGCGCTGGAGCTGCTCCAGGGCGACGAGCGCAAGCGCGTCATGCACGTGGTGACCGAGAACCACCGGGTGGAGGCGCTGGTCGGGATGCTGCGCGCGGGCAAGCCCGCCGAGATCGGCGCGCTGCTCAACGCCTCACACCTGTCGCTGCGCGACCAGTACGAGGTGTCCTCGCCGGAGCTGGACGTGGCCGTGGAGGCCGCGATCCGGGGCGGCGCCCGGGGCGCCCGCATGACCGGCGGCGGCTTCGGCGGCTCGGCGATCGCGCTGGTCGCCGAGGACCGCCTCGACAGCGTCAAGGCGTCGGTCTCGGCCGCCTACGCCGAGCGCTCCTGGGCCGCGCCCCGCTTCCTGCCGGCCACCCCGGCCCGGGGCGCCCACCGCGTCTCCTGACCGAGCGGCCCCCTGGCTCACAGCGGGGGGAAGTTCGGCGGGCGGCGCTCCAGGAAGCTCGCCACGCCCTCGGCGAAGTCGGGCCGCCCGAACGAGGCGGCCATCTCCCGGGCGGCCGCCCGCGCCGCCTCCTCCAGCGACGCCGTCCAGTCGCCCCACACCTGCCGCTTGATCACCGCCATCGAGGCGGGCGACACGTTCGCGGCCAGGTCGGCCGCGTACCGCTGGGCGTGCTCCAGCAGCTCGCCGCCCGGCAGCGCGCGGTTGGCCAGGCCCAGCTCGTACGCCTCCCGCCCGGTGAAGGTGCGGCCGGACAGGAGCACGTCCATCGCCCGCTGCTGGCCCATGACGCGGGGCAGCACCCACGACAGCCCGTACTCGGCGATCAGGCCGCGCCGCGAGAAGGCGGTGGTCCACTTGGCGTCCTCGGCGGTGAAGACCAGGTCGCAGACCAGGGCGTGGACCATGCCGAGCCCGGCGCAGGCGCCGTTGACGGCCGCGACGACCGGCTTGGCGACGGTCGTGGGGAAGGTGACGGGCCGGGGGTCGGGCTCCTCGTCGTAGCTGCCGGTCTGGATGGACGCCAGCGTCTGGAAGTCGGCGCCCGAGCAGAACCCCCGGCCCGCCCCGGTCACCACGATCGCCCGCACGTCCGGGTCCTTCTCCGCCTGCTCCAGCAGGTCGAAGTAGCGGCGGCCCAGGTCGCCGGTCCAGGCGTTGAGCCGGTCGGGACGGTTGAAGGTGAGGGTGAGCACGCCCCGGTCGAGGGCGGAGAGCACGAGTTCGGCCATGCTTAACAGAAGCATGTTCTAGGTCGGGGGTGCAAGGCGGCTCAGTGCCGGGGCACGAAGTTCGGCGTGAGCGTCGGGTTGTCGTAATAGCGGTGGAAGACCGGGGTGACGCCGCCGGAGATGGGCGGCACGATCCACGACCAGTCGGCGGGGCAGGTGCGCCCGGCCTTCTCCTCGCGCGCCAGGTGGGTCAGGAAGCGGCTCGACTCCGTGTGGTGGTCGGTCATCGTCACCCCCGCCGCCGCGAACGAGTGCAGCACCGCCACGTTCAGCTCCACCAGCGCGTGGTCGCGCCAGAGCGAGCGCTCGGTGGAGGTGTCCAGGCCGAGCCGGGCGGCGACCGCCGGGAGCTGGTCGTAGCGGTCGGCGTCGGCCAGGTTGCGCGCCCCGATCTCCGCGCCCATGTACCAGCCGTTGAACGGCGCGCACGGGTAGCAGACGCCGCCGATCTCCAGGCACAGGTTGGAGATCGCCGGGACCGCGTGCCAGCGCAGCCCCAGCTCGGCGAACCAGGCGAACTCCGGATGCGTGATCGGCACCTCCAGCACCGCGTCCCCCGGCAGGTTCGCCAGCAGCGGCCTGCCGCCCGTGCCCGGGTCGACGACCAGCGGCAGCACGTCGAACCTGCCTCCGCCGCCGCCCCGCCACCCCAGCTCGCGGGCCAGCGCCGTGAACGCCACATAGCGCGGATCCCCGGCGACCGAGCCGTCCGGCCGCCGGTATCCGGCGTAGCGGACAAGCTGCTCGTTCAGCACCCTCGGGGCGGGACGGCCGGGCGCGTCGGGCGGGAACACCGTGATCGTCGGCCGGATCCGGCCGTCGCCGGTGGCCTCGCGCAGGTGCGCCACGCACTCCACGGCCACCCCCTCGGCCCCGGTGACGTGCCGCCGGTCACGCACCCTCAGCGACTTCCAGTAGAGGCGGCCGATGCAACGATTGCTGTTGCGCCAGGCCACCCGGGCGCCGAACCGCAGCTCCTCACCGGTGTGGGTGTAGGTGCCCCGGCGGGCGATCTCCCGGGCGACGTCACGTAACCGGGCGTTCAGGCCGCCGCCCGGGTTCTCGGCATGGAAGAGCCTGATGAACCGCTCGGCTTCCCGGGCGTCGGTACGGGGCTCGGTGGGGCGCAGGGACTTGATCCAGGTACGCACGCAGTAACCAGCACATTTCCGTTCACGGAGCGCCCCGCCGATTCCGGGTCGGCGGCGTCTCCTGCCGGCGGCGTCCTCTCCACGCCACCGTCCCGGGCTTGTCCGCGGCAGCCGCCCCGAGGCGGACCCCGGCGCGACGGTCCCATCCTTACCCGCCGATCCCTCCCGTGTCCGGCAAAACACGAAACCGCGTAACCCGCCGACTACACCGGGCTACCTGCACCCCACGTCACCTGATCCGGTCCCAGCAGGTGAACTCCGGCAGGCAGGCGCCGAACCGGGTCTCCCGATCGGTCCTCGCGGCGGCCCGCACCTGCGCCTCGGTGATCCCCGCGACCCCGCGCAGGTCCGCACCGCGCAGATCGGCGCCGGTCAGGGTCGCCCCGCTCAGGTCGGCGCCTCTTAGGAGGGCTCCGGCCAGGTTCGCGCCGGTCAGGTCGGCCCCGGCGAGGTTCGCCCGGAGGAGGTTCGCGCCGAGGTAGCCGGAGACGAGGCCGAGTTCCGCGCCACGCAGCCGGGTGCCGCTCAGGTCGATGATCTGCGCGTCGCTCTCGTCCAGGTACTCGCGCCCGTCCCCGTCCCTGAAGACCGTTTCGTTCGGCGTGGGGCGGCGCGCCAGGACGGTCAGCACCGCCTGCACATCGGTCGCGGGCTTGTCGGCCGTGTCCGCGGAGCCCGCCCCGGGAGCGCGGTCGCGGACGAACGCGGCCAGGACGTCGTGGATGCTCTCGGCGTCACGCCCGGAGTCCTCCGCGAGGCGTTCCAGAGCGTAGACGCCGCCCAGGCGCACCTGCAGCGTGGCGGAGCCGAGCTGCTCGACGGCCTTGGTGTAGCGGTCGGTGATCTGGCCCTGCTGCGCCACCTCCACCGTCCGGGCGGTGTAGATCACCCCTTGGGCGGTGAAGACCAGCCCGCCCAGGAGCAGGAGCCCGGTCACGGACTGGATGAGCATGGCCCGGTGGCTGTCGACCAGGTCGATGCGTTCGCGTACGGTCAGCGCCGCCCGTTCGCGCGCCGTGAAGGGACGGCGTTCACCGGCCAGGCGCCGGGCCAGCGGCCCCAGCACTCCCGCCATCGTCAGCGTCGCGGCGACGGCCAGCGGCATGGCGATGATCCACCACGGGACCTCCGTGTCGGGCAGGCTGGCGAGCAGGAGCGCCAGGTAGAGGCAGCCCAGCGTCGCCGCGGTCCCGCCCAGCAGCCGAAGCGACCCCCAGAGCCTCCCCCACCCCCGGCCTCCGGCGTCCCCGCCAGCCCCCGGCGTGTCCACCGTCGTGTCCACCGTCGTGTCCACCGTCGTGTCCGCCGTCGTGTCCGCCGGCGCGTCCGCTGATGTGCCCGGGGGGTCCGGCCGGTGCGCGGCCCGTCTGGCCCGCGCCGCCGTAGCGGCGGCGAGCACCTCTCGCGCGGGCACCCGGCCCGCCGTCCTTCTCGGCATGCACCATTGGACCGGCTCGCCGCCCTGCTGTCGACCCCTGCTCAGCACCTGACCCGGGACGTGGCGGCGGCTTCCCCCGCCGCGCCGACCTCACCGGACAGGCGACAGATTCCGGGAACGACTCAGGCCCCCTTCCAGGGTCGGAAGGGGGCCTGAGGTGGGCAAGCTCCCGCGATAGGACTCGAACCTATAACCTGCCGGTTAACAGCCGGCTGCTCTGCCGTTGAGCTACGCGGGATTGCGCTTGTGCGCCTGCCGGTGGGGCTTGGCCCCTCCGTCGTGCGCAGGAATAGATTAGCGCACTCCGGGAGTGCGTGTCGCATCGTCATCGGGGTAGGGCGGTGGGAGCGGAGGTGCGAAACATGCGATACCGAATGTCATTCGTCGCCGGTCTGGCGCTGGGCTACGTGCTGGGCAGCCGGGCGGGGCGCGAGCGTTACGAGCAGATCAAGCGCACGGCCCAGCGTGTGGCCGACAGCCCCCGGGTGCAGGAGGCCGCGGGGGTGTTCAACGCGCAGATGTCGAAGGTCGGCGGGATGGCCAAGGAGAAGATCAGCAACCGCCAGATGCCGTTCATGCACAAGCATGACCATGACGGCGATCGGGGCACCGGCTGGCCGGACGAGACGGTCGACCAGACGAAGACCGGAGCCGGACAGACCGGCATGCCCTACTAGCCGCCGCGTGGGCGTGTGGCGGCCGGATCGTCCGGGGTCACACGCCCATGCTGCGCCGCAGTCCTTCGAGGGCCTGCTCCGCCTGGGCGCGCAGCCCGGGGTCGTCGGGGTCGAGGCCGTCGTCGAACACGAGCGTCCAGCCCGTCACCTCCCCGCCCGGCCTGCGTCTGGCCACCAGCCGGACGCCGCCGCGGCCGGGCAGGTCGACGTGCTTGTTGACCACGATGGTGGCGTTGACGCGCTCGCGCACGGTCTCGGGCAGCAGCCCGGGCTCGGTGGTGCCCACCCGGTGGCGTTCGCCGCCGGTGGTGATCAGGTTGAGGCCGTTCTCGTCCCATGAGGCCCGGTCGATGTCCTCGTACGGGATGCGTCCCCCGCCGGGCAGGTGGAGCGCCAGCGTGGTGGCCACCAGGTAGCCGTCGCCGGACGGCGCGAACGTGAGCACCCGCTCCCCCGGCTCGGTCTTCAGGGACCGGCGGGCGTCGGCGGGCAGGCGGCGGAAGACTTTCATCCTTCCAAGGTATCGGCCAGGGCGTCGGCCAGCAGGTCGAGGGTGAGCGCCGCGCTCCAGGAGAAGTCGCGGCAGCCGCGCCCGCTGCCGTCGAACGGGTCGAAGCACTCGCGGAAGCCCGCCTGGCGGACCAGGCGCAGGGTGCCGTTGGTGAGCTGGCGGCCGAGCGCGTCGAGTGCGTGCACGCCGGCGGCGTGGCGCAGCAGCCAGTTGGTGTTCACCCAGGACGGCCCCCGCCAGTAGCGGGTGCGGTCGAACTGGGCGGCGCGGATCTCGCAGCTCGGCACCGGGTAGCCGGTGGCGCCCATGAAGCGGGCCGATTCGAGGATCTCGACGCAGGCGCGGAGCTGTTCGCCGGGCAGGCCGGGGTCGAGCAGCGGCCCGAACGCGCCGACGGTGCAGACCCGGATCAGCCGGTCGGCCCGCAGGTCGCGGGCGTAGAAGCAGCCGTCCCACAGGCGGTCGAGCAGCGCGTGCCTGATGCGGTCGGCGCGTTCGGCGTGCGGGGCGGGGTCGGCGCCGGCCACCCGCGCGAGCTCGGTCATGGCGTGGCAGGAGGCGAGCCAGATGCCGTTGAACATCGGGTCCTCGATGGCGAACGGGTGCTCGTCGCGCAGGTATTCGGGCCGGTAGCCGCTGTCGCGGTAGCGCAGGGCCAGCCACACGTAGCGGTCGTGGTCGCTGTCGGGGTGCCGCTCGTCCAGGTCGAGGTTGCGGTAGCCGTAGCGGATCTCGGGGAGCGCGGCCAGCGGCTCGTCCCAGGCCGGGCTGTCGTCCATGCCCGACTCCCACGGGTGGACGATCGCGGCCAGGCCGGCGCCGCCCAGGTCGCGCGCCTCGGCGAGGTAGGCGTGCTGGGCGGCGAGCGCCGGGAAGGCCAGCCGGACGAGCGCGGCGTCGCCGGTGTGCCGGTAGAGCCACTGCAGGGCGAGCCCGTGCAGCGGCGGCGCGGTGAGCCCGGAGGTGAGCACGCGGGGCGCGGCCTCGTGGTCGTGGGAGCGCCACACCGCCGGGCCGGGGAAGTACGCCTCGGGCGTGTGGAAGACGATGTGCGGCAGCATGCCCGTCGACCACTGGCCCTGTAACAGGCTGAGGAGCTCGGCGCGGGCCCGTTCGGGGTGGTGGCGGGCCAGGCCGATCACCACGAACGCGGAGTCCCAGCTCCATTGGTGCGGGTAGAGGCCGGGCGCGGGCACGGTGGCGCTGCCCGTCCAGTTCGCCTCGAGCACGGACAGTGCCTCGCGCCCGAGGGCGGCGTCGTCGACCGCCGGCCGCGCCTCCATCAACCCACTATGCGCCGGAAGGCCCGCCGAAGCTACGCCCGGCTGAACCACTTCGAGGCGAGCATCACGGCGACGGCCACACCGCCGATGATGAGAACCCACTTGAGCACCCCGAACGCGAAGCCGAGCAGGGGGCCGACGAGGAAGAGTGCGGCGATGACCGCCAGAATGACCAGAAGAATTCGTCCCATGTCCATGACGGTACGAGATCATTTAAGCGAATTGCAGGCGTCAGGGGGTTCAATCAGGGACAAGTCAGGGACCACCCTTACTTCTGGAACCAATACTTCTGGAACCAACCGGTCAGAGCCCCCGTTGTGCCGGTAGACGGCGGGGACCTGCTGCCACGGGAGCGTGATGAGCCTGGGACCACCGATGAGCAGGGAAGGCGCCGAGCACGCGCTGCGAACCCGGGCCGCCGAACGCGACCGCATCTCGGGTGACCTGCTCGACCTGGAGTCGCACACCACCTACCAGCTCCTCAAGGGAGCCTCCTTACGCGGCGCCACGCAGGCGCGCTGGTCGGCGGCGCTGGACGCGCTGGGCACGCTGTGGTCGCTGAACGACGCCTACCGGGCCGTGCTGCGGACCGCCGAGCAGGTCCGGGCCGAGCGCTCCCGGCTGGGCGGCGACCAGCTCGAACGGCTGACGGAGCTGTTGTCGGGGCCGTCGGTGGTGCTGAAGGCCCCGGCCAGGCCCGTCGAGCAGCGCTCGCTGTTACCCCAGGCGGACGAGCGGCTGACGCTGGACGAGACCGTGCTGCGGATGGACGCCGCGTTCCGGACCGCCACGGACGCGCTGACCGAGATCGACGCGGCGTGGACCGCGCTGCTGCCCCGCCTGGACGAGGCCGACCGCACGCTGCGCGACGTGCGCGAGCTGCACGGCCGCCTGGGCGAACCCGCCGACCTGACCTCCGCCGAGTCCGGCCTGGCCCGGCTGCGCGCCGCCGTGCTGGCGGACCCGCTGGACGCCGGGCCGGTCAAGCGGGAGCTGGACCCCCTCCTCCGCCGCCTGGCCGAGACCCGCGCCGGCCTGGAGCGGGCGGTGGCCGTCAAGGACGAGTACGCGACGCGCCGGGAGAACCTCGTGGCCGCCCTGGACGACGTACGCGCCGCCGAGAGCGAGGCCCGGCTGGCGCACGGCCGGGTCGTGGTGAAGATCGCGCTGCCGCCGCAGGCGCAGCCGCGCACCCGGGTGCCGGAGCTGGTGGCCGAGCTGGACGCGCTGGACGTGTCGGCGGGCACCTGGGTGGAGCGGGCCGAGCGGCTGACCGGGCTGGAGGAGCGCGTCCGGCAGGCCGCCGCGCAGGCCAGGGCCACGGCGGCGGCGCTGGCCGGGCTGATCGGCCGGCGGGACGAGCTGCGCGGGCTGCTCGGCGCCAGCCAGGCGAAGGCGGCGCGCCAGGGCACGGTGGAGGACCCCGAGGCCCTGCGGCTGTACGAACGGGCGCGGCTGCTGCTGTGGACGGCGCCCTGTGACCTGACCGAGGCGGCCCAGGCCGTCGAGCTGTACAAGCGTGCGATCCACGGAGGTGGCCGATGACGTCCTGCGCTCAGCCCGGGTGCACGGGCACGATCGACGACGGGTACTGCGACCTGTGCGGTCACCCGGCGGCGGTCGCCACGGCGGCGGGGCCCGTCGTGTTCCCGGCGTCGCCCGCCACGGGCTCCGCCGCGCCGGCCGCCCTGTCCCAGCCCCTGACCGGCCCGCCGGGAGCCGTCAGCAGCCCCATGAGCGGGCCGGTGAGCGGCCCGATGAGCGGCCCGATGAGCGGCGCGGTGACCTCTCCGGCGAGCAGCGGAAGGTCGCGGGCGGGCGTGGTGGCCGGGATCGCCGACCTGCCCTCGGCGCCCTACCGCGACCCGGCGACCGCCGTCATGGCCGACCCGATGGTGCCCGAGAAGAACCGCGTCTGCGCCAACCCCGACTGCGGCCAGCCCGTCGGCCGCACGCGCGACGGCAGGCCGGGCGTGGCCGACGGCTTCTGCCCCAACTGCGGCACCCGGTTCTCCTTCACCCCCAAGCTGACCAAGGGCGACCTGGTGGCGGGGCAGTACCGGGTGCTGGGCTGCCTGGCGCACGGCGGGCTCGGCTGGATCTACCTGGCCGCCGACGAGAACCTGGACGGCCTGTGGGTGGTGCTCAAGGGCCTGCTCAACACCGCCGACGCCGAGGCGCTGGAGTCGGCCGAGGCCGAGAAGAAGTTCCTCACGATGGTCGACCACCCGAACATCGTCAACGTCTTCAACTTCCAGCGCTCCGGCGGCCTCGGCTACATCATCATGGAGTACGTCGGCGGCCAGTCGCTGCTGGACCTGCGCCGGCAGGGGCCGCTGCCGCTGCGTGAGACGCTGATCTACGGCCGGGAGATCCTGCGCGCGTTCGCCTACCTGCACGAGCAGGGCCTGGTCTACTGCGACCTCAAGCCGGCCAACGTGATCCGGGTCGGCAAGCGGCTCAAGCTCATCGACCTCGGCGCCGTACAGCGGCTGGGGTCGCCGGCGGGCACCTCGTGGGTGACGGTCGGCTACCACGCGCCCGAGCTGGACACGCAGCCGTCGTCGGTCTCCTCCGACCTCTACACGGTGGCCCGGACGCTGGCGGTGCTGGCCGTGCCCGGGTTCAGCCCGGCCAAGAACGGCGTGGCGATGCCGCTGCCCGACGACTGCGGGCACGAGTCGTTCACCAGGCTGCTGCGCCGGGCCACGGCGCCGGACCCGGCGGACCGGTTCCAGAGCGCCGAGGAGATGGAGGAGCAGCTCGTCGGCGTGCTGCGGGAGATCAGCGCCGCCGAGGAGGGCGTGCCGTACCCGGCTTCGTCCACGCTGTTCGGGCCGGAACGGCAGGCGGTGGGGGCGGGCCCGGCGGAGTCCGGCCCGCGGGTGTTCGACCCGCTGGACCCGGAGGAGGTCGCGGCGGCGCTGCCGGTGCCGCTGCTGGACCCGGCCGACCCGGCGGCGGGCGCGCTCGCGGGCCTGGCCGGGCGGCTGCCGGACGAGCTGCTGGCCCAGGTGTCGGCGATGGCGCCGACGCCCGAGACGCGGCTCACGCTCGCCAGGCTGCACGCCGAGAGCGGCTCGCCGCAGGCGTTCGCCGTGCTGGACGAGCTGGCCGGCGACCTGCCCCGCGACTGGCGCGTCACCTGGTACCGGGCGGTGGCGGGACTCAGCACCGGCGACCTGCCGAGGGCGGTGGCGATGTTCGACGCGTGCGTGTCGCTGATGCCCGGCGAGATCGCGCCCCGGCTGGGACTGGCCTACGCGCTGGAGCTGTCCGGCCGCCCCGAGGCGACCCGCTGGTACGAGAGCGTGTGGCGGACCGACCACTCCTATGTCGGCGCCGCGTTCGGGCTGGCCAGGACGGCGCGGGTGGACGTGCTCGACGAGGTGCCCGCCACCTCCAGCCACCACGTGCCGGCCCAGCTCGCGCTGGTCGCCGCCGCCGCCAGGACCGCCTCGTCCGGCCCGGACGAGGCGCGCGCCCTGGCCGGCGCCGCCGCCCGCCTGGACCGGCTGCCCGGCCTGGATCCACGCCGCCGCGACCTCCTGGCGGCCGAGGTCCTGCGCGCCGCCCTGACGTGGCTCGGCACCGGCACGCCCGACCCCGCCCTGCGGCTGGCGGGCGCGCCCCTCACCGAACGGGACGTCCGGCGGCGGCTGGAGGCGATCTACCGCGGCCTGGCCGGCGGGGCCGCCTCCCGCCAGGAGCGGCACGCCCTCGTGGACCTGGCCAACGCCGTGCGCCCCCGGACGTGGGTATGAGCTGCCCGCTCTGCGAGGCGCCCGTGGTCGCCGGCGACGCGTTCTGCGAGACCTGCGGCCACCCGCTGACCTCCCCCGCCTGTACGTCCTGCGGCGCGGCGGCCGTGGACGCCGAGGGCTACTGCGAGCGCTGCGGCCTGCGCCAGCCCAGCGGGCGCGACCACGCCGAGCTCGAACTGCCCGGCGGCACCGCCGGGATCACCGACCGCGGCCTGCGCCGCTCCCGCAACGAGGACGCCTTCGCCCTGGCCGTCATGGGCGGGCCGGTCCCCGTACCGGACTCGGCGCGGACCGTCCCGGTGCCGGCGGAGCCGCACGGCGGCGGCCCGCCCGCGGTGGTCGCGGTCGTCTGCGACGGCGTCGGCAGCTCGCCGCGGGCCGACGAGGCGTCGGCCGCCGCCTGCGAGGCCGCCGCCGACGCCCTGACCAGGGGGCTGACCCACGAGGAGGCGTTCGCGCTGGCCGGCCGGGCGGTCGGCAAGCTCGCCACCTCTCCCGACGACGCCCCCGCCTGCACGTACGTGGCGGCGGTCGCCAGGCCCGACCGGGTGAGCATCTGCTGGGCGGGCGACTCGCGCGCCTACTGGCTGCCCGACGGCGTCATGCTGACCGAGGACGACGTCGCCCGCGGCGGCGAGATCACCGCCTGGCTCGGCGCCGACTACCCCGACGTGACGCCCAGGACCCGCGTCTTCACCCCGCCCGGCCCCGGCCTGCTGCTCGTGTGCAGCGACGGCCTGTGGCGCTACCTGAACGGCTACGACTTCCCCGCCGCCGGGACCCCGCTGGCCAGGGCCCGCCGGATGCTGCGCCACGCGCTCGACTCCGGCGGCCACGACAACGTGACCATCTGCCTGATCCCCCTAGGAGGCACGCATGGGTGACCAGCCCACTTTCACGCTCCATGTCGACCAGAACAAGTACCTGCCGACCGACGGCCGCGAGGTGCACGCGGTGCTCACCGTGACGTCGTCGGGCGGCGCCCCGGCGGACGTGTCGGCCACCGAGGCCGCCGAAGTGATCATCGTGGACACGTCGGGCTCGATGAGCGGCAGCAAGATCCGTGACGCCAGGCAGGCCGCCGCCACCGCCGTGGAGACGTTGCGCGAGGGCGCGTACTTCGCGGTGATCTCGGGCACCGGCACCGCCAAGGTCGTGTACCCGGGCGGCGGCCGGCTCGTCCAGGCCAATCAGGCCACCCGGGCGGAGGCGATCCGGGCGATCGGCAAGCTGAGCGCCAGCGGCGGCACCGCGATCGGCGAATGGCTCAAGCTGGCCGGGAACCTGCTGTCGGCCCACCCGAACGCGGTGCGGCACGCCATCCTGATGACCGACGGCCAGAACAACGAGCGCGACTCGGTGTTCGAGTCGGTGCTGAAGGCGTGGAGCGGCAGGTTCACCTGCGACTGCCTGGGCATCGGCACCGACTGGAAGACCGGCGAGCTGCGCAAGGTTGCCGAGGCGCTGCTCGGCACCGTGGAGTTCGTCAGGAACCAGCACGAGCTGGAGGACTTCTTCCGCCGCATCATCCAGACCTCGATGAGCAAGACGGTGCCCGACCTGGCGTTGCGCCTGTGGGCGCCGCAGGGGGCCCGGCTCGTCTTCGTCAAGCAGGTCGTCCCCGAGCTGTTCGACCTGACGGCCAAGCGGGTCGAGGTCAACCCGCTGACCGGCGACTACCCGATCGGGGCGTGGGGCGCCGAGGAGCGCGAGTACCACGTCTGCATCGAGGTGCCGCCGGGACAGCCGGGCCAGGAGATCCGGGCCGGCTGGGTGAAGCTGGTGCGCCCCGACACCCAGGAGGAGTACGCCCGGGGCAACGTGCTCGCCCAGTGGACCGACGACCTGGCGCTGTCGACGCGGATCAACAACCGGGTCGCCCACTACACCGGCCAGGCCGAGCTCAACGACCTCATCCAGGACGGGCTCAGCGCCCGCGCCGCGGGCGACGTCGACGGGGCCACCGCCCGGCTGGGCCGGGCGATGAAGCTCGCCACCGAGTCCGGCCGCGAGGACACCGCCCGCCTGCTCAACAGGCTGGTCGAGGTCGACCCCGGCAGCGGTACGGCCAGGCTGCGCCGGAACGTGGACAAAGCGGACGAGATCGAGCTCGACACCGTGTCGGTCCGCACCAGCAGGCTGCGCAAGAGCGAGGAGGGCAGCTGATGGTGACCTGCCCGCAGGGCCACCAGTCGGACAGCGACGACTACTGCGACACCTGCGGCCTGCAGATCCAGGCCGCGGGCACCACCCCCGCCGCCGGCCGGCGCCCGTCCGAGGCCGCCTCCCCGTCCGCTCCCCCGGCCGCTTCTTCCGGTGGCGCCGGTGGGGCCGTGCCCGCCGTGCCCGCCGAGCCCTGCCCGGTCTGCCAGACGCCGCGCGCCGGGCAGTTCTGCGAGCTGTGCGGCCACTCCTTCGCCGGCGGCGCCGCCCCCGCGCGCGGGGCGGTGACCGGCGGCGGGACCCGCTGGGAGGCCGTCACGGCGGCCGACCGGGCCTACTACGAGCAGGTGATCGCCCAGGGCGGCCCGGACGCCGGCTCCATCGCGTTCCCGCCGTACTGCCCGGAACGGTCCTTCCGGATGGCCGGCGAGCAGGTGCGCATCGGCCGCGAGAGCAAGGCCCGCGGCATCCGGCCGGAGATCGACCTGACCGGCCCGCCGTCCGACCCGGGCGTGTCGCACCTGCACGCGGTGCTGCTCGCCCAGCCGGACGGCTCCTGGACGCTCGTCGACCCCGGCTCCGCCAACGGCACCTACGTCAACGGCAAGCCCGTCACCGTGAACGTGCCCGTACCCGTGGGCCTGGGCGACCGCATCCACCTCGGCGCGTGGACGGTCATCACGATCAGGGAGGGCACGCCTTGACGATGACGCCCACCGCGCCCCCCGCCCCGCCCGCGCCGCCGCCGGTCGCGCCCGCCGCGCCCGCCCGGCAGGCCGGGCCCGCGCCCGCGCGGCGCGGCGTGCCCGGCCGGATCCGGCTCCTGACCGGCGTCGCGGCCGCGGCCCTGGCGCTGCTGTTCGGCGCGATCGCGGCCGGCGGCGCGACCGCCGGCGAGGGCCTGCGGGTGATCGGCCGCGACGCCGGTCCCCAGGTCGTCGCCACCGCCGGGCTCTACTTCGGGCTGAGCGACATGGACGCGCAGATCGCCGACGTGCTCGTGATGGGCAGCGGCGACGACGCCCGCCGCCAGGCCGCCATCAAGCGGTACGAGCAGCAGCGCACGATGGCGAACCAGGCGCTGCTGAAGGCGTTCGAGCTGGCCGGGGACGACCCCGCCGAACGGCGCACGATCGAGTCGGTGCTCGACGGGCTGGCCCGCTACGAGCGGCTGGCCGCGCGGGCGCTGCTGCTCGACGAGCAGTCCGGGCACGCCGCCGGCCCGCCGCCGTCCGGGGTGGTGACCGTCTACCGGGAGGCCACGGACCTGATGCGCCAGGTGCTGCTCCCGCAGGCGTACAACCTGACGCTGGAGAGCGGCACGATCGTGCGGCGCACCTACGACGAGACGGCGGTGACGCTGCCGCTCCTGCGGGTGGCGGTGGTGGCGGCCGGGCTGCTGGCCATCGGCTGCCTGGCGTGGCTCCAGGCCTTCCTGGCGCGGCGGTTCCGCCGGATCCTCGGCCCGGCGCTGCTGGCCGCCACCGTGGTGACGCTGGTGGCGACGGTGACCGGGGCGTCGGCGCTCCAGCAGGACGCCGACCACCTGCGCACGGCCAAGGAGGAGGGCTTCGACTCGATCGTCACGCTCGCCAAGGCCCGCGCGATCGGCAACAGCATGCAGGGCGACCAGAGCCGGTTCCTGCTCGACGAGGAGCGGGCCGACACCTACGAGCACACCTACCTGGACAAGGCGCAGCGGCTGCTCTATCTCGAAGCGGGCAACCTGGGCGGCTACCACGCGGCCGTCGCCGGGCGCGACGAGGACTACCGGGGCATGCTGGGCCGCCAGCTCGGCGGCGACCGGGGCCGGGCCGCGCTCGACGCCTGGGCCAGGTTCCAGCGGACGGACGCGACCCTGCGCGCGATGGCGAGCGGGGACCGGCCGGCCGCGGCCGTCGCCTCCCGGCTCGGCTCGGTGCGCGACGCGTTCGACGCCTATGACAAGGAGCTGGTGACGCTCGCGGCCCGGCACCAGGCGGTCTTCGAGCGGGCGGTCGGCGCGGGCCAGTCCGCGCTGGACAACCTGTGGCGGCTGCTCCCGTTCGCGATCGGCGGCATCGGCGTGCTGCTCGTCGCCGGGGTGTGGCCACGTCTGAAGGAGTACCGATGAAGCGGCTGCTGCCCGCGGTCCTGGCCGTGATCGCGATGCTCGCCGCCTCGTGCGGCCTGGCCGGTGACGGCGCGGAGAGCGTCCTGGACAAGGACCGGCTGGTCATCGGCGTGCGCCCCGACCTGCCGCTGGTGGGCTTCCGCAAGGCCGACGGCTCGTTCGAGGGGTTCGACGTCGAGGTGGCCCGCTACATCGCCGGGAAGCTCGGCAAGGAGGCCGAGCTCATCGGCGTGCTGGCCGACGACCGGGACGACGTGCTGGTCGACGGCAAGGCCGACCTGGTCGTGGCCACGTTCACGATCAGCCAGGACCGCAAGGACACCGTGCTGTTCGCGGGCCCGTACCACATCTCCTACCAGGACATCCTGGTGCGGCCGGACGAGAACGGCATCCGCAACGTGCGCGACCTCCGGGGCCGGCGCATCTGCGAGGTGACGGGCTCCAACGCGGCGCGGCGCGTGGTGGAGGAGCGCAAGGTGGCGGCGCGGGTGCTGCCGTTCAAGGACTACGCGGCCTGCATGACGGCGCTGAAGGGCCGCCAGGTCGACGCCATCACCACCAACGACGTCATCCTCGCGGGCCTGGCCAAGCAGGGCGGTGGCGGGCTGCGCCTGGTCGGCACCCAGTTCAACGAGCAGCGCACCGGGGTCGGGCTGCGCAAGGGCGACGTGGCCGGGTGCGAGGAGGTCAACCGGGCGATCATCGACATGTACCAGGACGGGACCGCCGCGCGGCTGCTGGAGAAGTGGTTCGGGGGCACCGGGCTGGTCGTCGACCGGGTCGCCGTGCCGCAGTTCGAGGGGTGCTCGTAGAACGTTGGTGCTCCAGCCGGGCGTCTCCGCGAGATCGGTCACCGCGAGTGGGCAATCTGTAGCGGAGAGTCGTCCCCGGAAAGGAACACCGCTTCATGCACCTGTTCACCCGAACCTCCCTCACCGCCGCCGCGCTCGTCTGCGGCTCCCTGGCCCCGGCCGTCCTCGCCGCCGCGCCGGCCCTGGCCGCGCCCGCGGGCAACGCGCCCGAGTGCGTGGCCGTCTGGGAGACCACCGGCCGCGTCACCAAGACCGGCTACGCGCGCAACGACTGCGACAGGCGGCTGCGCCTGAAGATCGTCTGGGCGCGTGGCACCGACGGCTCCTGCTACACCGTCGACCCCGGCCAGACGATCTCGTCCCAGGTGCCGCGCGGCATCCGGACCTTCGACGGCGCCAACAGCTGCTGACATGCCTCGGGCCGGCGCCCCGCGGGGCGCCGGCCCGAGCGGCCTCACCTGTCAGTCGAGGTAGTCGCGCAGCATCTGCGCCCTGGTCGGGTGGCGGAGCTTGGCGAGGGTCTTCGACTCGATCTGCCGGATGCGCTCCCGCGTGACGCCGAACTCCCTGCCCACCTCCTCCAGCGTGCGGGGATGCCCGTCGGCCAGGCCGAAGCGGAGCTGGATGATGCGCTGCTCGCGGTCGGACAGCGTCGCCAGGATGTCGTCGAGCTGGTCCTGCAGCATGATGAAGGCCGCCGCCTCCATCGGCACCACCGCGTCGGCGTCCTCGATGAAGTCGCCGAGGTCGGAGTCCTCCTCACCGATGGGAGACTGCAGCGACACCGGCTCCTGGGCGATCCGCTGGATCTCCACGACCCGGTCGACCGGCAGGTCCATCTCCGCGGCGATCTCCTCGGGCACCGGCTCGCGGCCGAGGTCCTGATGGAGCTGGCGCTGCACCCTGACGAGCTTGTTGATGGTCTCCACCATGTGCACGGGAATGCGGATGGTCCGCGCCTGGTCGGCGATCGCCCGGGTGATCGCCTGGCGGATCCACCAGGTGGCGTAGGTGGAGAACTTGTAGCCCTTGGTGTAGTCGAACTTCTCCACGGCTCGGATCAGGCCGAGATTGCCCTCCTGGATGAGGTCCAGGAAGAGCATGCCGCGCCCGACATACCTTTTCGCTATCGACACCACGAGCCGCAGGTTCGCCTCGATGAGGCGCTGCTTGGCCCGGGTGCCCTGCCAGACGAGCTCCCTGAATTCCGGGAAGGCCAGACGCGAGACCCCGTTGCCGAGCTTGTCCTCGGCGAACAGGCCGGCTTCGATCGACTTGGCGAGCTCCACCTCCTCTTCGGCCGTCAGCAGGGGCACGCGGCCGATCTCCCGCAGGTAGATGCGGACCAGATCGCTGGTCGGCGCGCGCTTGCCTACGTCTTCCTCATCGGCGCGGGTGGTCTCCTCGTCGCCCTGGGGCTCGAGGACCTCCACACCGTTCTCGGCGAGCATCCGCACGACGCGTTCCAGCGCGTCGGACGGGAGCTCGGATCGGTCGAGCGCGGCTGCGACGTCATCGACGGTTACGCTTCCGCGCTCCCTTCCCTTCGCGACGAGGTCCGCCACCTGGTCTACGGATGGCGGTCCACTTGACAGCACCGATGCACCCACGGGAGACAGTCTGCAGTATTGGTTCCATAAAATGGCAGACCCATTTTTGGCACTGAAGGTAAGGCCGTCACCCTTACGGAATTGAGATCCCTTCAATGTTTAGCCGGAGTTTGATCAGGAAAGTAAAGTCAATTACGCGTTACGGATTGCGTGCCCGGTGTCCCCCCAGGCCGGGCACCGTGGTCTGCCTGCCCGGACGCCTCCGGGCGATTCCCACTCAACCACCCGGATTTACCGTGGTAAAAGGATCTTTCAACTTCCGGCGGCGCGATCACGCAGGACGCGGCGCTGCTGCTCCAAGGCGACCAGCTCGCCGAACAGCCGGTTGTACTCCTGCTGCTCGTCGACCGGATTGAGCCGCTGGATGCGCGACTTCACCTGGGCGATGGCGCGGTCGACCGCGGTGGCCTCGATGGCGGCCAGCATGGCGGCGGCGTAGCGCTCCTCGGCGTGGGAGTCGGCCTGGATCGCCTCCACAGCGAACCGGGTGACCAGCGCGCGGGCGCCCTCGGCGTGGGCGTGCTCCACCAGCCGGTCGACCCAGGCGCGCCCGCCGGGCCCGGCCGCGGCCAGCCCGCCCGCCGCCACGATGACCTGGTGCAGCGCCAGGTGGTCGGGGGCGGTGAACGCCTGCTGGTCGAGCGCGTCGAAACGCGGCCCCAGCAGCGCGGGCCGCTGCACCGCCAGCTTGAGCAGCTCGGCCTCCACCCGCACGTGCGGGTCGACGGGCGCGGGCCTGGGGGCGCGCTGGGGGCGGCCCTGCTGCGTCTGGGCGGCGTCGGCGATGCGCTGGATGACGAACCGCTCGTCCATGAAGCCCAGCCACCGGTCGAGGTCGATCGCGTAGCGCTTGCGCAGCCCGGCGTCCTTGATCCCGGCCACGATGGGCGCCGCCGCGTCGAGCGCCGCGATCTTGCCCTCGTTGCTGCGCAGGTCGTAGCGGGAGATCGTGCTGCGGATGGCGAACTGGAACAGCGGCTCGCGCCCGGCGATCAGGTCGCGCACCGCCGCGTCGCCCTGCTTGATCCGCAGGTCGCACGGGTCGAGCCCGTCGGCCTGGACCGCCACGTACGTCTGGGTGACGAACTTCTGGTCGTCGGCGAACGCGCGCAGCGCTGCCTTCTGGCCCGCCGCGTCGCCGTCGAAGGTGAACACCACCTCGCCGCGGAACTCGGCCTGGTCGAGCAGGAACCGGCGCAGGATCTTGATGTGCTCCTCGCCGAACGAGGTGCCGCAGGTCGCCACCGCCGTGGGCACCCCGGCCAGGTGACAGGCCATCACGTCGGTGTAGCCCTCGACGATGACCGCCTGGGCGCGCTTGGAGATCTCGCGCTTGGCCAGGTCGAGGCCGTAGAGCACCTGGCTCTTCTTGTAGAGCGGCGAATCGGGGGTGTTGAGGTATTTGGGGCCGTCGTCGGCGTCGATCAGCTTGCGCGCGCCGAACCCGATCACGTCGCCGGTGGCGTCGCGGATCGGCCAGATCAGCCGCCCCCGGAACCGGTCGATCGGGCCGCGCCTGCCCTGCTTGGCCAGGCCGCCCTTGACGATCTCGTCGGCGCTGAAGCCGCGCGCCATCAGGTGGCGGGCCAGCGCCTCCCACTCGTTGGGCGCGTAGCCCACGCCGAACAGCTCGGCGTCGGCCCGCTCGAAGCCCCGCTCGGACAGGAACCGCCGCCCGGCGGCCGCGTCGGGGCCGAACAGCTTGTCGGCGTAGAACTCGGCGGCGACCTTGTGCGCCTCGATCAGCCGAGCCCGCTCCCCGTGGTCGCGCCGCGGCACGTAGCCGCCCTGCTCGTACTGCAACTGGATGCCGGCGCGCTGCGCCAGCCGCTCGACGGCCTCGCCGAACGACAGGTGCTCGATCTTCTCGACGAACGTGATCACGTCGCCGCCCTCGGAGCAGCCGAAGCAGAAGAACATGCCGCGCTCGGGGGTGACGTTGAACGACGGGCTCTTCTCGTCGTGGAAGGGGCACAGGCCCTTGAGATTGCCCCCGCCGGCGTTGCGCAACTGGATGTGCTCGCCGATCACGTCGGCGATGGGGGAACGCTCGCGTACGAGCGCGATGTCGACATCACGGATCCGGCCAGCCACGCGGTGAGTCTATTCGGCTCCCCCGACAGACTCTCACCGACGGGCGACCCGACAGCGGGCACCGCCGGATAGGGGAACAGCATCCGTCACACTCTTCCCTCCGAGAGCGGACAGCATCCGATAGCGGAAAAGCTGTTATGGGAACGCCCCCCGTCGGCTACAAAGGTAAAGGCTGGGGTCGGATACGGTGACGCGGGTGGAGATCATGCGGAGCACACGGTGGGTGGCGGCGACGGCTGCCCTGCTCGCGGTCGCCGCGTGCAGCCCGGCGACCGGGGTCGCCGGGGTCAGCGCGCGGACGCCGGCCTCGCCCGGCACGTCCGGCGCGCCGAGCTCGCCGGGCACGGGCGGCTCGGCGGCCGTGACCGCGACGATCCCGCCGCCGACGCCCGAGCGGCAGGCGTCGGTGCGCGCCCCCGAGGGCGACGACCCGGTACGGGTGCCGCCGCCCAAGCTGTCGAAGTACACCTACACGTTCCCGGTCAGGGGCTGCCGGGTGAGCTACCAGCGCAGGCTCCTGGTGCTGCCCAAGACGACGATCTGGGCGGCCGAGGGGTGCGCGTTCGTGGCGCCGGTCGGCGGCGTCGTGGACGAGGTCAACACGCGCAACCGCTGGCTGCCGTCCACCGACGCGGGCGCGCACCGGGAGGGCCGCTTCGTCACGATCATCGGTGACGACGGCGTCCGCTACCTGGGCGGGCATCTCGACAGCGTCGCCGACGGGATCAGGCCGGGCGTCCGCGTCTCCGGCGGCCAGGTGCTGGGCACGGTGGGCAACTCGGGCAACGCCCGCACCACCGGGCCGAACCTCTACTTCGCGATCTCCTGGAAGACCGGGCCGTCGCTGTGGTGGGTGCGCCGGGGCATGGTGGAGCCGTGGGACTACCTGGACGCCTGGCTGTCGGGCAACCGCACGCTGTCGCCCCGGCAGGAGACGCTGGCGATGCGCGCCAGGCTGGGCGAGTCGCCGCGCTGCACGGTCCTGTGCGCGTCGAAGAAGGCGCCGAAGACCACGAAGTCGCCCAAGCCGGACGACGACCCGTTCACGCTCAACCCGACGGGCAACCCGGCCACCATGCAGTGACGCGGGTCAGCGGCTGAGCCGCCGGTGCCAGCCGACGGCGGAGGTGTCGGTGAGCGAGGCGATCTGGTCGATGACGACCCTGACGCGGGCCTTGTCGTCGGGCGCCGCCAGGAAGGCGGGCCGGAAGGCGGGCTCCAGCGTGCCGGGGGCGCCGAGCGTGATCAGCGAGGCCAGCTCGCTGATCAGGTCGCGCTGCCTGGCCTGGGTGGCGTGGTGGTCGTCGGTGGTCATCACGTAGTGGGCGGTGATGCCCTTGAGCAGGGCGCACTCCAGCCGGGTGGTCTCCGGGACGAGCAGGTCGGCCCGGTGGCGGGGCCCGTACGCGCCGATGGTGGCGCTCTGCGCGGCGCGGCAGAAGCGGCCGATGAGGCCGCTGGTGAGGGCCTTGAGCCCGGCCAGGTCGGCGAACGTGGCCGCGAACCGGCGCGGCCACAGCGGCTCGGCCACCAGGGCGGCGAAGACCTCCTCCAGCTCGCCCAGGTCGGCGCCGGGCGCGTACCAGGTGCGGGTGATCTCGCACACCTGCCTGCGCTCGGCGGGCGAGCGGAGCGCCTCGGGGGTGACGTGGCCGGAGTGCAGCGCGTCCTCCAGGTCGTGCACCGAGTAGGCGACGTCGTCGGCCCAGTCCATGATCTGGGCCTCGAAGCTGACGCGGCCCTCGGGGGCGCCTTCCCTGATCCAGCGGAAGACGGGCAGGTCGTCGTCGTAGACACCGAACTTGGCCGACCGGTCGCGGGTCCACGGGTATTTGACGGAGGCGTCGAGGGCGGCCCTGGTCAGGTTGAGCCCGGCGCTGGTGCCGTCGGCGGCGATCACCTTGGGCTCCAGGCGGGTGAGCAGGCGCAGGCTCTGCGCGTTGCCCTCGAACCCGCCGCAGCCCTCGGCCAGGGCGTTGAGCGCGACCTCGCCGTTGTGGCCGAACGGCGGGTGGCCCAGGTCGTGCGCGAGGCAGGCGGTCTCGACCAGGTCGGGGTCGACGCCGAGGGTGGCGCCCATCTCCCTGCCGACCTGGCCGCACTCCAGCGAGTGGGTCAGCCGGGTGCGCGGGACGTGCTGGCCGACGCCGAGCGTCTCGCCCGGCCCGACGACCTGGGTCTTGGCGGCCAGCCTGCGGAGCGCGGAGCTGTGCAGGATGCGGGCGCGGTCGCGCTCGAACGGGCTGCGCTCGGGGTTGCCGGGCGGCTCCGGGACCCATCGGGCCTGATCGTGCGTGTCGTAGGCGGCCATAAGTGCAGTGATTTTATCCAGATTCCGGACTCCGCTAGTGTCAAGCCTCGCGAGAACCCCCTTCCCCGGGAGCCCTCCCCTCATGACGACTGCGTTCCGGGCCGTGCTGGCCTTCACCCTGCTCGCCGGCTTCTACGTGCTGGTGGGCTCGGTCGTGACGGCGGCGCTGGTGTTCGACGTGCTGCTCGTCGTCGACTTCCACGCCAACGGGCTGCGCGCGGCGATCGTGCTGACGCTCGCCGCCGCCGCGCTCGTGCAGGCGCTGGTCATGGTGAGCCGGCGGCCGGGCGGTGAGGAGCCGGGCGTGGCGGTGTCGCGCGAGCACGAGCCGGTGCTGTGGCAGACGGTCGAGGAGCTGGCGCGGCGGGTGCGCACCGCGCCGCCCGACGAGATCCGCCTGGTGCCGGAGGTGAACGCGGCCGTGGCGGAGGACACCCGCTTCCTCGGCCTGGTGGCGACGCGGCGGCGCATGTACGTCGGGCTGCCGCTGCTGCAGACGCTGACGGTCGACGAGATGCGCGCGGTGCTCGGGCACGAGCTGGGCCACTACAGCGGCTCCCACACCCGGCTGGGCGCGCCGGTCTACCGGGGGCGCGTCTCGCTCATCGCGACCGTGGGGCACCTGGGCCGCCATCCGATCATCCAGAAGGTGTTCGCCGCCTACGCCAAGCTCTACCTGCGCATCTCCCAGGCGGTCTCGCGCCGGCAGGAGCTGGAGGCCGATCAGCACGCGGTCGCGATCGGCGGCCGGCAGGCGATGGCGCAGGCGCTGCGCAAGATCCACCACACGGCGATCGCGTGGGACCTCTACACCGAGGGCTATCTGGCGCTGACGGGGGCGGGCGGGTGCCGGCCCGCGGCGGTGTTCGGCGGCTTCTACTCGCTGCTGAACGATCCGGCCAGGCAGGCCGAGCTGGCGCGGCTGGGCGAGCAGCCTCAGGAGACGTCCCCGTACGACTCCCATCCGAGCCTGGCCGAGCGGCTGGCGGCGATCGAGCTGCTACCGGAGCCCGAGCACGTGCCGGACCCGCGTTCGGCGCTGACGCTGCTGCGCGACGCCAACGTGGCCGCGCACGCCGTCGAGGAGTCGATGTGGACGCCGAAGGCGCTGGCGGAGCTGCGGCCGGCGTCGTGGGACGAGCTCGTCGCCGAGGGCATGTACGCGGTCCGCAACGCGGGCGCGCTGCACGACCTGGCGACGGCCGGCGGGCAGGTCATGGGGGCGAACCGGCCCTACCTGGACGCGGCGTTCGAGGCGATCGCCCGGGGCCGCCAGGCCGAGCTGGAGGAGCGGCTGCGCGCCTCCGGCTGGGAGTCCGAGGGGCCGGTGCTGGCCACCGTGCTGCGGCTGGCCCTGGAGGCGGTGCTCATCCAGCACGGCCAGGCCCGCTGGTCGCTGTCGTGGGCGGGCCCCGCCCGGCTGCTCTACGACGACGGCGAGGAGGCGGCGCTGGCCGAGTACGCGGCCCAGGTCGCCGCCAGCCCGGCCGCCGTCGCCGGGCTGCGCGCCTGGCTGGGCGACCAGGGCGTGCCCCACGACTACGTGCCGCCGGGCGCCGAGCAGCCGGCGCCCGTGGCGGCGGTATGAGGGTCCGCTAGCGCGAGTCGGAGTCGCTGCCGCTCAGCGCCGCGCGGCCCGCCTCCAGGCGGGCCACCGGGATGCGGAACGGCGAGCAGGAGACGTAGTCGAGCCCGGTGTCGTGGCAGAAGTGCACCGAGTCCGGGTCCCCCCCGTGCTCGCCGCAGATGCCGACCTTGAGCCCGGGCCGGGCCGCCCGCCCCTCCTGCACCGCCAGCGCCACCAGCCTGCCGACGCCGTCGCGGTCGAGCGTCTCGAACGGCGACACGCCGAAGATGCCCAGCTCCAGGTAGCGGGAGAAGAACGCGGCCTCCACGTCGTCGCGGGAGAACCCCCAGGCCATCTGGGTGAGGTCGTTGGTGCCGAAGGAGAAGAACTCGGCGGCCTCGGCCACCTGCCCGGCGGTGAGCGCGGCCCTCGGGGTCTCGACCATGGTGCCGATCAGGGCCTCCACGCCCGCCTCCGCGAGGATCGCGGCGGCCTCCTCACGGACGGCCTCCAGCTCCTGTACGGCGGCGACCAGCGGGATCATGATCTCCGGCCTGGCCCCCGGCACCTCGCGGGCCGCCTGGGCGATCGCCCGGACCTGCATGGCGAACAGGCCGGGGATGACCAGGCCGAGCCGTACGCCGCGCAGGCCGAGCATCGGGTTCTGCTCGTGCAGCCTCTTGACGGCGGCCAGCAGGGCGCGGTCCTTGTCCGTGGCCCGGCCCGTGGCGTCCTTGACGGACAGCGCCACCATGTCGGGCAGGAACTCGTGCAGCGGCGGGTCGATGAGCCGGATCGTCACCGGCAGGCCGTCCATCGCCCGGAAGATCTCCGCGAAGTCGGCCTTCTGGAGCGGCTCCAGCGCGTCGAGCGCGGCCTTGCGCTCCTCGTCGCCGGAGGCGAGCACCAGGTCCTCCACGAGCTGCCTGCGCTCGCCCAGGAACATGTGCTCGGTGCGGCACAGCCCGACGCCCTCGGCGCCGAAGCGGCGGGCGCGGGCCGAGTCGTCCGGGGTGTCGGCGTTGGCCCGCACGCCGAGGCGGCGCACGGAGTCGGCGTGCCGCATGATCCGGTCGACGGCGCGGACGAGGTCGTCGTCGGACCGGTCCCCGCTGCCCGCCGAGCCCTCGAAGTACTCCACCACGGCCGAGTCGACGACGGGCACCTCGCCCAGGTAGACCTCGCCGCTGGTGCCGTCGATGGAGATCACGTCGCCCTCGGACACCACGACGCCGCCGGGGGCGGTGAAGCGGCGCTCGTCCACGGACACCTCCAGCTCCTCCGCGCCGCACACGCAGGTCTTGCCCATGCCGCGGGCCACCACGGCGGCGTGGGAGGTCTTGCCGCCGCGGCTGGTCAGGACGCCGCGGGCGGCGATCATGCCGGACAGGTCGTCGGGGTTGGTCTCGCGGCGGACCAGGATGACGTCCTCGCCCCGGGCGGCCAGCTCGACGGCGCGTTCGGAGGAGAAGACGGCCTGGCCGACGGCCGCGCCCGGCGAGGCGTTCATGCCTTTGGCGATCTTCTTCTTCTCGGCGCCGCCGTCGAAGCGCGGGAACATGAGCTGGGCGAGCTGGTCGCCGGTGACGCGGGTGACGGCCTCGTCCATCGTGATGAGGCCCTGGTCGACGAGCTGGGTGGCGATGCAGAACGCGGCGGCGGCGGTGCGCTTGCCGACCCGGGTCTGCAGCATCCACAGCTTGCCGCGCTCGATCGTGAACTCGATGTCGCACAGGTCCCGGTAGTGGTTCTCCAGCTTCTCCATGATCGCCAGCAGCTCGTCGTACGAGCGCTTGTCGAGGCGTTCAAGGTCCTGGAGCGGGATCGTGTTGCGGATGCCGGCGACCACGTCCTCGCCCTGGGCGTTCTGCAGGTAGTCGCCGTAGATGCCCTGCCTGCCGGTGCCCGGGTCGCGGGTGAACGCGACGCCCGTGCCGGAGTCGTCGCCGCAGTTGCCGAACACCATCGCCACGATGTTGACGGCGGTGCCGAGGTCGGCCGGGATGCGCTCCTGGCGGCGGTAGAGGATGGCGCGCGGCGCGTTCCAGGAGTCGAAGACGGCCATGACGGCCAGCCGCATCTGCTCGCGCGGGTCGGCCGGGAAGTCGCGGCCGGTCCGCTCGCGCACGATGCCCTTGTACGTCTCCACCAGGCCCTGGAGCTCGCCCGCGTTCAGGTCGGTGTCCTGGCGGTCGCCCTTGAGCGCGTCGAGCGCGTCCTCGAACAGCTCGCCGTCGATGCCGAGCACGGTCTTGCCGAACATCTGGATGAGCCGCCGGTAGGAGTCCCAGGCGAAGCGCTCGTTGCCGCCCGACTGCTTGGCCAGGCCGTGCACGGACTCGTCGTTGAGCCCGATGTTGAGCACCGTCTCCATCATGCCGGGCATCGAGAACTTGGCGCCGGAGCGGACGCTGACCAGCAGCGGGTCGTCGGCCTGGCCGAGCTTGCGGCCCATGCCTGCCTCCAGCGCGCTCAGGTGCGCGGCGACCTCGTCCTCCAGGCCGTCGGGCAGGGCGCCCTCGGCGAGGTAGTGGCGGCACGCCTCCGAGGTGATCGTGAACCCCGGAGGGACGGGCAGCCCCAGGTTGGTCATCTCGGCGAGGTTGGCTCCCTTGCCGCCGAGGAGATCTTTGAGATTCCTGTTGCCCTCGGTGAAGTCGTAAACGTACTTGGCCACCACAGCTCCAATCAACGCTTCTGTCCGGGACTCTACCGGCGAAATAGATGATGAAACTGCACCCTTAGGATAAACCACTGTTTTGCCTGGTCAACACCGAAACAGAGGTCTAATCCACTCAATATTCGGCAAGCTTCGACAATTGGTTTATACCAATGGTTCAAACCAATTCCGAAGAGGTTTCCGCGTGCCCGGGCGGAATCGGGGGCGCGGAACCACGCCCTTTACAACCCGGCCTGACTGGAGCAGCGTGACTGTTCAGCCCCGTCCCCGCGATCCCACGGTGACCGGCGGCTGGGATCCTCGGCCCCGTGCTTTCCACGACACGCCGACTGACGGCCGCCGTCTGCCTGGCGGGAGCGGTCGCCTGCGCAGCCACGACCCCCCAGTCCGGGGAGCTCTTCCACATGACCGTGCTGCGTCCCGGCGACTGCATCGCCGAGATCTACGGCGACCTGACGGCGACGCTCGTGCCGTGCGGGCTGCCGCACGCCGCCGAGTTCTCCTCCATGTACGTGCTCCCCGAAGGCCCATGGCCGGGCGAGACCGAGGCGATGCGCAAGTCCAGGGCCTGGTGCGCCGACAAGATGCGGGTCCTCCCGGACAAGCGGCACCTCGTGGAGGCCACCGCCGTGCTCCCGCTGGAGCACGAGTGGCCGCGCCACCGCACCGCCTACTGCATCGCCGTGCCGCGCAAGGGCGAGCTGGTCGGGCGGGTGCTCAAATGAGCGGGTCCGCCTCCGGCGCCGGGCCCGGCGCGCCGTCCCGCGCCGGCAGCCACAGCACGAACGTCGACCCCCGGCCCACCTGCGAGAACACCGCCACCCTGCCGCCGTGCGACTCCACGATCTGCCGGACGATCGCCAGGCCCAGGCCGGTGTGGCGGTCCCTGCGGCTCGCCTCGCCGCGCCAGAACCGGTCGAACACCCGGGCCTGGTCGGCCGCCTCCAGCCCGGGCCCGTCGTCGCGCACCGCCACCCACAGCCACCCGCCGTCCGCCCCGGGGCCCGGCCGCTCCCTCCCGGGGGCCCGCCGCTCACTCCCTCGCCGCTCCCTCCCGGGGCCGGCCTCCCGCCGCCGTGCCGCCGGGGGCCCGGCGGAGGTGGAAAGGGTTTCGGCGGCCGTCCACGGGGCGCCCCAGCGGCCGGCGGCGACGCGGACCCGGCCGCCCGGCGGGGAGAGGCGCACCGCGTTGGACAGCAGGTTGGCCACCGCGCGCCGCAGCGCGTCCTGGTCGCCGGTCATCTCCAGCCCCGGCGTCAGCTCGCGGGTGATGGTGAGCGAGCGGGCCGAGGCCAGCGCCGCGTACTCCTCGCACGCCTCCCCCGCCACCCGCGCCAGGTCCAGGTCCGTGTCGGCGAAGGCGGTGCCCTGCCGCCTGGCGCTGGCCAGCAGGTCCTCCACCAGCCGCGTCATCCGGGTCGTCGCCCGGTCCACGACGGCGACCGCGCGGGCCCGCTCCTCGTCGCTGGCCTCCGGCGACAGCAGGACGGCGTCCACGTTCGCCCGGATGATCGTCAACGGGCTGCGCAGCTCATGGGAGGCGTCGTCGATGAGCTGCCGCTGCGCCCGGAACGCCTCCTCCAGCCGGTCGAGCATGGTGTCGATGGTGTCGGCGAGGTCCTTCAGCTCGTCGTTCGGGCCGCCGAGCGTGATCCGCCGGGTCAGGTCGGTCGCCTGGATCTCCTCGGTCGTCCGGGTGATGGACCGGACCGGCCGCAGCACCCGCCCCGACAGCATCCAGCCGATGCCGAGACTGGCCAGGAACAGCGCGCCGAGCGTGTAGAGGGAGTAGTCGCGCAGCGTGTCCATCGTCCGCACGTTGATCGCGTTCTCCACCTCCTCCATGAGGACCACTTCCCGCTTGCCGATGTACTCGCCGTCGCGGAACGCCTTGGCGACCTCGGTCGCGTACCCCCGCTGCTCGGTCGTGCGCGAGACGGCGAGGTAGATGCCGCCGAGCACCAGCGCCGCCAGCAGGAACAGCAGCCCGGAGTAGAGCACGGTGAGCCGGAACCGGATGGTGTGGATCATGTGGGCTCCCTGAGCCGGTACCCCCGGCTGATCACCGTCTCGATGAGCCCGTCCGCCTGGAGCTTGCGGCGCAGGTTGCCGACGGTCACCCGCACGGTGTTGGTGAACGGGTCGGCGTGCTCGTCCCAGACGTGTTCGAGCAGTTCCTCGCTGGAGACGACGTGGCCGGGCCGCGTCATCAGGTAGTGCAGCACCCCGTACTCCTTGGGGGTGAGCGCCAGCGCCCGGCCGCCCAGCGACACCTCCATCCTCGCCGTGTCGATCCGCAGCAGCCCGACTTCGAGGACGGAGGTGCCGCCGGTGTCCCTGCGGAGCAGCGCCCGGACCCTGGCCAGCAGTTCGGGGAAGGCGAACGGCTTGACCAGGTAGTCGTCGGCGCCCTCGTCGAGCCCGCGCACGCGGTCGTCCAGCCGGTCGCGGGCGGTGACCATGATGATGCGCACGTCGTTGCCCGCCGCCCGCGCCGCCCGGCACAGCTGGAAGCCGTCGCCGCCGGGCAGGTTGAGGTCGAGCAGCACCAGGTCGTAGCCGTTCACCTGGAGCTTCTCCTGCGCCGCCGGGGCGTCGAAGGCGACGTCCACGGCGTATCCGGCCCGGACCAGGCCCACGCGCAGCGCGTCGACCAGGTCCTCCTCGTCCTCGACCACCAGCAATCGCATGCCTGGACCCTAATTTCGGATGATGCGTTCCGCGATGGGCGCGGCGCGGTCGATCGGGATGGCGAAGCCGATGCCGATGTTGCCGCCGCCCCGGTCCGCCGCGATGGCCGTGTTCACGCCGACGACCTCGCCCCGGGCGTTGACGAGCGGGCCGCCGGAGTTGCCGGGGTTGATGGAGGCGTCCGTCTGCACGGCGGTGCGGGCCGAGCCGCCCAGCCTGACCTCGCGGTCCAGGGCGCTGACGATGCCGGCGGTGACCGTGCCGGACAGGCCGAGCGGCGAGCCGATGGCGAGCACCTGCTCGCCGACGGCCAGGGCGGCGGAGCTGCCGAGCGTCGCGGGCGGCAGCCCGGCGGCGCCGTCGACGCGCAGCACGGCCAGGTCCTCGTCGTCGTCGGCGCCGAGCACCCGGGCCGCCAGCCTGCGGCCGTCGCCGAGCACCACGGTCACCTCGCTCTCACCGCGTACGACGTGCGCGTTGGTGAGGACGTGGCCCCGGCCGTCCACCACGAACCCGGAGCCGCCGCCGCGCCGCAGCTCGATCGAGACGACGCTGGGGAGCACGCGGGCGGCGGTGGCGCTCATCCCGGCCAGGCTGCCCGCCGGGGCCGGGGCGGCCCTGGGCAGCGCGGCCGCGGCGGGCGGCTCGCTCCCGGCGAACACCGCCGCGCCGGCCAGACCGGCCGCGCCGCCGGTGACCGCCGCGACGAGCACGGCGGCGAGCAGCAGACGACCGCCCCGAGGCGGCGCGGCCGGCCCGGCCATCGCCCGCACGCCCGGCGTGACCGCCGGGGCCGGGCGGGTCAGGGGCGGGGTGACGAACTCCGGCCCGCTGGGCCGGCCGAGCCCGATCACGGCAGCCTCGCGAACCAGAGCATCGAGGCCCCGGCGGCCAGCAGCCCCAGGACCAGGGCCGCCGCCACGAACCACTGCCAGATCTCCTGCCGTTCGGTCCGGTAGCCGACCGACGTGCCGATGTCCTCGTAGACCGCCTGGAGCTCGTCGCCGCTGGCCGCCTCGTAGAAGCCGCCCCCGGCGGTCTCGGCCAGCTCCCGCAGGGCGGGGCCGTCCACCGGGACCGGCACCTGGCGGCCCTGCAGCTCGATGACGCCGCCCTGGGTGCCGTAGGCGATGGTGGTGACGGGCACGCCGCGCGCGGCCGCCTCCCGCGCGGCCTCGGCGACCGTCCTGCCGGTGGTGCTGGAGCCGTCCGACAGCAGCACGATGTGCGCGGGCGGCGCCTCCTCCTGGCTGTCGAGGGCGGCGATCGCCTCCAGCGACGACAGGACGGCCTCGCCGATGGCGGTGCCGGCGGACGTGGACAGCCGGTCGAGCGCGGTCAGCACCGCCTGCCTGTCGGTGGTCGGCGGGACCGCCACGGACGCGTCCGACGAGAACGCGACCAGGCCCAGGTTGAACCGCTCCGGCAGCCCGTCCACGAACTGCCGGGCCGCCTGCCGGGCGGCGGTGAACCGGTCCGGCGACACGTCGGTGGCCTCCATGGACGCGGACACGTCGAACGCCACCATGATCGTCGCGCGTTCCCTGGGCACCCGGACCTCGGCCGTGGGCCTGGCGAACCCGACGACCAGCAGCGCGAACACGCCGAGCAGCAGCGCGGCCGGCACGTGCCGCCGCCATCCGGGCCCGCGCGGGGCCACCTTGTCAAGCAGGTCCAGGTTGGTGAACCGGACGGCGTACGCGCTGCGCCTCGCCTGTGTCACCACGTACGCGACCGCGAGCAGGGCGACGGGCGCCAGGAGCAGCAGCCACATCGGCGAGAGCAGCGTCACCGGCCCCCACCTCCCGACGACAACGCCCCGGCGACACCGGGCGCGGCGGGGGCGGTGGGGGCGTGAGCGAGGCGGCGGTGGGTGAGGATGTGGCGGGCGAGGTCGCGGAGCCAGTCGCCGTCGGTGCGCAGCCGCAGGTGGGCGGCGCCGGCGCGGCGCAGGGCGGCCGCGATGGCGGCGCGCTGGGCGGCGGCGGCCTCGGCGTAGCGCAGCCGCAGCCGGGCGCCCGCCGTGGAGACCTCGCGCCGCCGCCCGGTCTCGGGGTCGACGAGCGTGAGGACGCCGACGTCCGGGAGCGTCAGCTCGCGCGGATCGAGCACCTCCACCGCGAGCGTCTGGTGGCGGACGGCGAGGCGGCGCAGCGCCGGCTCCCAGGCCGCCGGCTCGTCCAGGAAGTCCGACACCACCACGACGAGGCCACGCCGCCGCACCGCCTTCCCGAATCGCTCGATCGCCGCGCCGAGCGGCGGCGGGGCGGCGCCCGGCGGGGTGCGGGGCAGCGCGGACACGGCCCGCAGCACCGCCATCAGGTGCGCCCGCCCGGTCCTGGCGGGCAGGACGCGGACGCCGTCGCCGTGCAGCAGGTGGGCGCCCATCCGGTTGCCGGTCCGCTGGGTGAGGAAGCCGACCGCCGCCACGGCGGCCAGCGCGAGGTCGCGTTTCTCCATCGTGGCGGTGCCGAAGTCCATGCTGGCCGTGGCGTCGAGCAGCGTCCACACCTCCAGCTCGCGGTCGGCGACCTGCTCGCGCACGTGCGGCTCGGCGGTGCGCGCGGTGACGTTCCAGTCCATCCGCCGCACGTCGTCGCCGGGCCGGTACGGCCGGGCCTCGGCGAGCTCGCTGCCCGGCCCGGGGAACAGGCCCAGGTGCTCGCCCTGGAGCAGCCCGTCGAGCCGCCTGGTGATGACCAGCTCCAGCCTGCGCAGCGCGGGCTCGGCCGCCAGGTGGGCGGTCATGCGGCCGCGTCCTGCTGCGGGGCGATGACCGGGAGCGGCACCGCCGACAGGACCTGGTCCACGATCGACCTCGGCGGCACGTCGTCGGCCAGCGCGTCGAACGACAGCACCAGCCGGTGCGCCATCACGTCGGGCGCGAGGTCGCGGATGTCGTCGGGCAGCACGTACGAGCGGCCGCGCATGAGGGCGAGCGCCCGTCCGGCGGCGAGCAGGCCGAGCGTGGCGCGCGGGCCGGCCCCGAAGGCGAGGTGGCGGCCCAGGCCGGGCAGCCCGTAGCGGTCGGGGGCGCGGGTGGCGTGGACGAGGCGGACCGCGTACTCGGCGACGGCGTGGTGGACGAACACCTGGTCGGCGCGGCGTTGCAGCTCGGTGAGCCGGTCGGGGTCGAGCACGCGCTGGGGCACGGGCGGGTCGACGCTCATCCGGTAGGCGATCGCCAGCTCCTCCGACTCGCTGGGGTAGCCGACGTCCACCTTGAGCAGGAAGCGGTCGCGCTGGGCCTCCGGCAGGTGGTAGACGCCTTCGGACTCGATCGGGTTCTGCGTGGCCAGCACCAGGAACGGCGTCGGCACCTGGTGGGTGACGCCGCCGATGCTCACCTGCCGCTCGGCCATGATCTCCAGGAGCGCCGACTGGACCTTGGCGGGCGCCCGGTTGATCTCGTCGGCGAGCAGCAGGTTGACCATGACCGGGCCGAGCTCGATGTCGAACGTCTCGGTCGACGGCCGGTAGATGCGGGTGCCGACGATGTCGGACGGCACCAGGTCGGGCGTGAACTGGATGCGGGCGAACGTGCCGCCCACCACGGTGGCCAGGGTGTGGGCCGCCAGCGTCTTGGCGATGCCCGGCACCCCTTCGAGCAGGCAGTGCCCCCTGGCCAGGACCGCGACCAGCAGCCGCTCGACCATGTGGTCCTGGCCGACGATCACCCTCTTGACCTCGAACAGCGCCCGTTCCAGCAGTTCGGCGTCGGTCATGGCCTGACCTCGGGGCAGTCGTCCACGACGAGCCGGAGCTCCAGCGCGGACGGCTCCGGCCCGGCGTGCGCGGCGCCGCCCGTCAGGAGCAGCGCGCCGCCGGCCAGGAGAAGGGCGGCGATACGTGTGGTACGTGGCATGGATCCCCTGTCCCTTTCATCGGGTTCAGGGCCATGTCATCAAGCGGGCGCGAAAACGTAGGTAACTGCGGCCTTTATGCGATTTTTCGGTGGGGTGGTCAGGCGTCGCGCCGCAGCACCACGAGCGCGACGTCGTCCTCCCGCGTCCCGAAGGCCGCCAGCATCCCGTCGCAGAACGCCTCCAGGTCCTCCCCGACGGTCTCGGCCAGCGCCCTGGCCCGCTCCAGGCAGTCGTCCAGCAGCGTGTGCCGGTCCTCCACCAGCCCGTCCGTGAACAGCATGACCGTCCCGCCGGGCGGCAGCACGAGGTGGTCGACCTTGTACTCCTCGTCGGCCACGCCCAGCATGAGGTTGCCCATGCCGTGGTAGCGGGCGTCCGGCCCGGCCATCAGCGGCGGGATGTGCCCGGCGTTGGCCAGCGCGATCTCGCCCGTCGCCGGGGTCAGCAGCATCAGGCAGACGGTCGCCGTCATGCCCGGGTGGTAGCGCCGCAGCACCTTGTTGAGCAGGTCCATCGACGCCGACAGGTTCACCTCGTCCATGACGGAGGCACGCAGCGCGTGACGCAGCTCGGCCATGACGGTCGCGGCGTGCAGCGAGTGGCCCATCACGTCGCCGATCGCCACGAGCATCCGCTCGCCCAGGCTCAGCACCTCGTAGAAGTCGCCGCCCACCTCGATCCCGCCGCCGGCGGGCTCGTAACGCAGCCCCAGCGTCACCCCGGGCACGTCCGGGACGTGCGAGGGCAGCAGGCTGCGCTGCAGCGTGATCGAGATCGCGTGCTCCTCGGTGTAGGCGCGCCGCGCGTCGACGGCCAGGGCCAGCTCCTGGGCGAGCTGGCGCAGCAGGTTGACCTCGTCGGCGTCCAGCTCCGGGCCGGACTCCACGCCGAGGAAGAGCGGCGGCCTGCCCTTCCTGGTCCGGCAGAGGACCCCGGTGACCGGCACGCCGTCCTCCGCGTCGGGCACCAGCTCACGCCACCGCCCGGGCGGCAGGGTGATCACCTCGGCGCCCGTCGACCGGCCGAGCGCGATCGCGGTCAGGCGCTCCAGCAGGCTGGGGGCGACGCCCTTGCCGGCCGCCGCCTCGCCGGGGCGTGCCCGGTAGCGGCGCAGCCGCCCGTCGGCGGGCAGCGCCAGCGCGCCGGAGACGCGGCCCATGATCTCGGCGGTGCCCGCCACCGCCACCGACAGCAGCCGCTCGAAGGAGTCGGCCCGGTTGACGCGCAGCGTCGTCTCGGCCAGCCTGGCCAGGCGCCAGGCCATCACCTCGGCCTGCCGCCGCGCCCGCGAGTAGCGCAGCGTGGCCACGACGGTCGCGGTGAACTCGTCCGGCTCGATGGGCTCCGACAGGTACGCGTCCGCGCCGCGCTCCAGCCCCTCGGTCCGCTCGGCCACGGTGACGGCGTTGGCCGACACCTGGATGACCGGGATCGAGGCGGTCGCCGGGTCGGCCTTGATGC
The DNA here is from genome assembly GCF_040674795.1 of Nonomuraea sp. NPDC049725. Taxonomy (NCBI): domain Bacteria; kingdom Bacillati; phylum Actinomycetota; class Actinomycetes; order Streptosporangiales; family Streptosporangiaceae; genus Nonomuraea; species Nonomuraea sp. NPDC049725. Next base: position 117,310 of record NZ_JBFANJ010000008.1, read on the forward strand.
GCTCGCACACCGCGTAGCCGTCGAGGCCGGGCAGCCGCACGTCCAGCACCACCAGGTCGACGCCGCCCCGGGCGAGCACCTCCAGGGCCTCCTCCCCGGTGCCGGCCTCGACGACCTGGTGGCCGGCCCGGCGCAGCCAGCTCGACAGGATGTAGCGCTTGGTGGGCGTGTCGTCCACCACGAGGACCGTCGCGGGCGGCTCAGCCACGGCTCGTCCCCGTGGCCTCGCGCACCGCGCGCAGCAGGTCCTCGCGGCGCAGCCGGTCCTTGGACAGCACCGGATGGCCCGCCACGGCCCTGCCCGGCGCCACGGTCACGACCACCACCGGCACCTCCCGCAGGTTCTCGTCCTCCGCCATGCGCTGGAGCAGCGCGTTGCCGTCGAGGCGCGGCATCAGCATGTCCAGCACGACGACGCCGGGCCGCCGCTCCTTCATCATGCTCAGCGCCTCGGCGCCGTCGCCGGCCTCGTCCACGTGGACGGCGAAGCCGTGCAGCATCCTGCGGGCCAGCGCGCGGAACGCCTCGTCGTCGTCGGCGATCAGCAGCCGCTCGATCTCGGGCACCAGGTGGTGGCGCGGCAGCCGGACGGTGACCGTCGTGCCCTCGCCCGCCGCGCTCGCCAGCTCCAGGCTCCCGTCCAGCGCCTCCACCAGCCTGCGCGCGTACGGCAGGCCGATGCCGGTGCCCCTGACCGCGGCCTGGAGGGGGCCCGGCACCTGGTAGAACTCCTCGAAGACGTGCTCCAGGTCCTCTCGGGGGATGCCGATGCCGGTGTCGGCCACGGTGACGACCACCTCGTCGGCTGCCTCGTCGAGCTCCGCCCGCAGCCGCACCTCGCCGCTCCGGGTGAACTTCAGCGCGTTCGACAGCAGGTTGCGCAGCACCCGGGTGAGCATGACCGCGTCGGTGTAGATCTCGGCCGCCTCGGGGGCGACCGAGGTGCGCAGCTCCACCTCGCCGGTCGGCTGCATCGTGACCCGGAGCTGCTCCACGAGCCTGGCCAGGTCGCACAGGCCGAGCTCGGGCTGCAGCCGCCCCGATTCGGCCTTGGCCATGTCGAGCAGCTCGCCCACCAGCGCCAGCAGCGTCTCGGCCGAGCTGCCGATGAGCCGGATCTGGTGCGCCTGCTCCTCGGTGAGCGGCTCGCCGCCGGGGCCGACGAGCAGCCGGACCAGGCCGATGACCGAGTTGAGCGGGGTGCGCAGCTCGTGGCTGAGCGTGGTCCAGAACCGGTTCCTCGCCTCCGACGCCTCGCGGAGCTGGGTGGACTTCTCGTCGAGCTCGGCGTAGAGGGCGACGACGCCGCGGTTGGTCTCCTCCAGCTCGCTGGAGAGCTGGTTGTACAGCGCCAGGACGCCGGTGTTGGTCTCCTGCAGCTCGCTGTTGAGCCGCCGCACGTCCTCCAGCGCCGTGGCCAGTTCCTTGTTCTGCGCCCGCAGTTCCTCCAGCGCGCTGACCGGGGTCAAGCCTGCCAGGCTGTCACGGATGCGCTCGGCGGGCGGGCCCTGGCGGCGCGGGGGCAGCCGCTTGACGATCGTGACCGGCCCGCCGGGCGTGGCGGTGACCTCGTCCACCAGGCGCCGGGCGAGCGCCAGGCCCTCCGAGGAGCACAGCGCGTCGGGGGCGCGCTCGACGGTGATGAGCAGCCGGTCGCTCTCCAGCGAGAACACGACCAGGGCGCCGGTGCCGACCATCTCCCGGCCGACCTCGCTGAGCGCGGTCGCCACGCGGACCTGGTCCTGCGTCTCCAGCCCGGACAGCCGCGCCACCGCACGGCCGAGGCGGCGCAGCGAGAAGACGTCCTGGTCGCCGGCCAGCCGCAGCCGGGCCACCTCGGTCCCGCTCATGGCCGCGGCCTCACGATCACCACGCAGGCGTCGTCGCGGCGGCTGCCCGCCTCGCGCAGCAGCCCGGCCGCGATCACGGCCGGGGAGCGGGTGAACAGGCCCGGGACCGCGCCGGCGGACCAGCGCTCGGTCAGCCCGTCGGAGTGCAGCACGACGCTGGCGTGCTCGCCCAGCTCGTACTCGTACTGGCGCAGCGTCCCGCCCTGGTGGCCGGCGATGCCCGGCACGGAGATCATGCCCTGGCGGCCGTCGGCGCGGGAGATCCAGCCGGAGACGTTGCCGAGCCCGGCGTAGCTGACGGCGGCGGGGGTGACGCGCGCCACCGCGACCGCGCCGCCCCGGGTGGAGTTCAGGCCGCGGTGGACGCGGGCGAGGATCTCGCGCGGCTCGTCGCCGGGCGAGCGCAGGAACAGCGCCACCGCCTCTCGGGAGGCCTGCGCGGCGGCCGGGCCGTGCCCCAGCCCGTCGCACACCAGCACGGTCGTCACCGGCCCGTCCGTGACGATCGCGTACGAGTCGCCCGACACGCTCTCCTCGCCGATGGGCCGCACCAGGCCGCTGGCCGGCGGGAGCGCGTCCAGCTCCGCCTTGCCGAACTGGACGGCGAGCACGGTGCCCTTGCCCGGCAGCGAGTGGACGTCGTAGCGGGAGGCGATGCGGGCGATCGCGCCCAGGCCGATGCCGAGCGTGCCGGACGTGGAGTAGCCGTCACGCAGGGCGCGCGCCACGTCGGGCATGCCCGGCCCCCGGTCCAGCGTGATCAGCTCGACGACGTCCGGGACGCCCGGGCAGAGCCGGACCAGCGCCATCCCCTGCTCGGCGTGCTTGACCAGGTTGGAGACGGCCTCGGTGGCCGCCACCGCCACCTGGCCGGTGCGGTCGTCCCCGAACCCGGAGGCCAGGGCCAGCCCGGTGGCCAGCCGGCGCACCGCGCCGACCGCGCTGGGGTCCTCGGCGCGTATCCAGGTGTCGTCGCCGAACTGCCTGATGCCGTCCACTAATCCGGCCACCTATCCGGCCACCTATCTGGCCCACTTCGTCACGGTCACCGTCGTCCCCTTCCCGGGGGCCGAGGTCAGCTCGAACTCGTCGACCAGCCGCCGGGAGCCGCCCAGGCCCAGGCCCAGGCCGCTGCCGGTGGTCCAGCCGTCGGTGAGGGCCTGCTCCACGTCCGGGATGCCGGGGCCCTCGTCGGCGAAGGACAGGCGGAGACCCCGGCGCAGGCCGTTGTCGACGATCTCGACGCTGGCCCGGCCTCCCCCGGCGTACACGAGCGCGTTGCGGGCGAGCTCGCTGGCCGCCGTGACGACCTTGGTCTGATCGACGAGGGAGAGCCCGACGTCCACGGCCAGGGCGCGGACCCGCTGGCGCACGGCCACGACGTCGGCGTTGCTCGTGATCGGCAGCTCGTGACCGCCGCCGGTCATCGTGACGTGCTCCGGGTGTGGTCCAGCAACGCGACGCCCTTCTCCAGGTCGAGGGCGGTGCGCACGCCGCCCAGGGACAGGCCGAGCTCGACCAGCGTGATGGCCACCGCCGGGCGCATGCCGACGACCACGGTCTCGGCGTCGAGCATCCGCGACATGGCGGCGATCGTGGCCAGCATGCGGCCGATGAACGAGTCGACGATCTCCACGGCGGTGATGTCGATGATGACGCCGCGCGCCCCGGTGGAGACCACCCTGTCGGCCAGGTCCTCCTGGAGGGCCAGCACGCTCTGGTCCTCCAGGTCGACCTGGATGGAGATGATGAGGATGTCGCCCAGCTTGAGAATGGGGACGCGCTCCATCAGACCTCCTCGGTGCGCACCGCGATGCGGGTGCGGCGGGGGGTGCTGATCTCGGTGCCGCTGCGGCTGAGCGCGTAGGCGAGGGCGTCGGCGAGCGAGGCCTTGGTGACGATGTCGCCGAACTCGATGCCGAGCGTGACGATGGTGTGCGCGATCTGCGGGCGGATGCCGGAGATGACGCATTCGGCGCCCATCAGGCGGGCGGCGAAGACGGTCTTGAGCAGGTGCTGGGCGACCTGGGTGTCGACGGCGGGGACGCCGGTGATGTCGATCACGGCGTGCTCAGAGCCGGTCTCGACCAGCGTCTGCAGCAGCTTCTCCATCACGACCTGGGTCCTGGCCGAGTCGAGGGTGCCGATCAGGGGCACCGCGACGATGCCGTCCCACAGCTTGACGACGGGCGTCGACAGCTCCAGGAGCTGTTCCGCCTGGTCCAGGATGATCGTCTCGCGGGCGGTGGCGTACACCTCGAACGTGTAGAGGCCGAGGTCGTCGATCAGCCGCGAGAACCAGATGAAGCCGCGCAGGGCGTCGGCGGAGCCGTCGCTCTCGACGGCCTCGTAGACGGCCTCCTTGAGGCTGTAGACCGCGCGCGCGGTGTCGGAGGGGGTGTGGCCCTGCCGGGCGCGCTCGCGCGACAGCTCGGCGAGCAGGCCGCGGACGTCGGTCAGGTCGTCGCGCCCCTCGCCGATGGCGAGGCGCAGCGCCTGGTAGATGTCCCGCAGCTCCTCGCCGGACGTCCTCGCCAGGGCGGTCCAGCGCCGCAGCACCCGCTCTTCCTCGGCGGTGAGCAGGTCATGGATGCGTCGCCTGGTGGCATCGGCGTGAGCGGTCAAGGGTGACCTCCGGGCAGATCGGGACATCGGCAGTTCATGAATGCTACAAGCGAGGCATGTGGTGGTACGTCCAGATATGCGAGGATCGGCGCGAACGGAACGCGAAAGGGCCGCACCGGAGTGCGGCCCTTCCGTGAACGCGTGCGCGTCAGTCGTTGAGGTGCTGACGCAGGTAGGAGTCGACCTGGTCGAGGGCGATGCGCTCCTGGCTCATGGAGTCGCGCTCGCGCACGGTGACCGCCTGGTCGTCCAGGGTGTCGAAGTCGATCGTGATGCAGAACGGCGTGCCGATCTCGTCCTGGCGGCGGTAGCGGCGGCCGATCGCGCCCGCGTCGTCGAACTCGACGTTCCACCGGCGGCGGAGCTGGGCGGCCAGGTCACGCGCCTTCGGCGACAGGTCGGCGTTGCGCGACAGCGGCAGCACCGCGGCCTTGACCGGGGCCAGGCGGTGGTCCAGGCGCATGACCGTGCGCTTCTCCATCACGCCCTTGGCATTGGGCGCCTCGTCCTCGGTGTAGGCGTCGAGCAGGAACGTCAGCGTGGCCCGGTCGACGCCGGCGGCCGGCTCGATCACGTACGGGACGTAACGCTCGCCGGTGTCCTGCTCGAAGAAGCTGAGGTCGACGCCCGACGCCTTGGAGTGGGCGGTCAGGTCGAAGTCGGTGCGGTTGGCGATGCCCTCCAGCTCACCCCACTCCGAGCCGGTGAAGTTGAAGCGGTACTCGACGTCCACGGTCCGCTTGGAGTAGTGGGACAGCTTCTCCTTGGGGTGCTCGTAGAGCCGGAGGTTGTCCTTGTTGATGCCCAGGTCGGAGTACCAGCGGAAGCGCTCGTCGATCCAGTACTGGTGCCATTCCTCGTCGGTGCCGGGCTTGACGAAGAACTCCATCTCCATCTGCTCGAACTCGCGCGTGCGGAAGATGAAGTTGCCCGGCGTGATCTCGTTGCGGAACGACTTGCCGATCTGGCCGATGCCGAACGGGATCTTGCGGCGGGCCGACTGCTGCACGTTCTGGTAGTTGATGAAGATGCCCTGGGCGGTCTCGGGCCGCAGGTAGGCCAGGCCGGACTCGTCCTCGACCGGGCCGAGGAAGGTCTTGAGCAGGCCGCTGAACTGCCTGGGCGCGGTGAAGGAGCCCTTGTTGCCGCAGTTGGGGCAGGTGATGTCGGCCAGGCCCCCGGCGGGCTCCTTGCCGTTCTTCTCCTCGTACGCCTCGAGCAGGTGGTCGGCGCGGAAGCGCTTGTGGCAGGACTGGCACTCGGTCAGCGGGTCGGTGAAGGTCTCGACGTGGCCGCTGGCCTGCCACACCTCGGGGGCGAGGATGACGCAGGAGTCGAGGCCGACGACGTCCTCGCGGGCCTGGACCATCGACAGCCACCACTGCCGCTTGACGTTGTTCTTCAGCTCGACGCCCAGCGGACCGTAGTCCCATGACGCGCGCAGTCCGCCGTAGATCTCGCTCGACGGGTAGACGAGCCCGCGGCGCTTGGCGAGGCTGACGATGGTGTCCATGACGTCGGTGCGTCGTGCCATGTTGGTCGGTTCTCTTTCCGGCTGGAGGTCGGCGAGGGAATTCTCAGTGGACTCTCAGTGAGGTCCCAGCTTAGGGGACGGGGCCGCGGCCCCGTGCGCGAGTGACGTTACGCGCCTTCGAGGAGGTAGACGTCCTCGAAGGCACTGGGTTCGTTGACCATGAGCGTCATGAGGGGATACATCGCCATCCGGGCGGCGGACAGCGCCCGGCGGTAGAACCCGGCGCCCTCCCATTCGCTGATCACGGCCCACAGGTTGGGCTCGTCGACGGACCGCGCCAGCCGGCCCCGGACGTAGCCGGGCTGTTCGGCGAGCAGGTCGAGGATGGCTTGGCCCTGCTTGGCGAAGTCTTGGGACTGGGACTCTGGAACGGTGTAGCGGATCACGGCGAGCACGCCCCCAGGATGTCAGACGGCGCGGAGCCTCCGGGCCGATTCGCGCGGCGCTAGGCTCGGGACCGTGGGCACAGACGACGACCGCCGCAGACACCCGCTCGCCCAGCCGCGTCCCGGGGCCAAGCGCCCGCTGCCGCCCGGCGAGCAGTTCTTCACGCCGGGGGCGACGGGCCTGCGCAAGTCGGTGGAGGAGCGCAGCGCCACGCCGATGGCGTTCCTGTTCACGCAGGTGCCCCGGTGGGTGACACCCGCGGTGATGGTGGTCCTGCTGCTGGCCGGGTTCGCGGTCACCAACTGGCTGGGGGGCGTGGCGGTGCTGCCCGTCCTCGTCTTCATCGGCTGGCTGGCCTACCTGTCGTGGCCGTCCCTGGGGGTGGGCGGGAAGCTGCTGCGGGTGGCGATGCTGACGTTCCTGGTGCTGCTGGCGGCGACCAGGTTCGGGGCGTTCTAGCCGGTCCGGTCGCCGGTGTCACGGCCTCACGGCAGCAGCGTGTAGTGCGGGAAGTTGCCGGGCAGGCGCTCGCCCTCGGGGCCCTGGGTGGCGGCCCGGACGAGCAGCTCGCCGCCGACGAACGCGCCGCGCCAGGAGGCGCCGAGCCCGCCGAACAGCTCCTCCCGGTCGCCCCGGGAGCGTGGCCGGTTGTGGCCGACCTTGAAGGCCCGCACGTCGCGGGCGAGCCTGCCGTACGTGTCCTCCTCGTCGCAGGACAGGGTGGCGACCAGGGCCCCGTTGCTGGCGTTCATCGCGGCCAGCAGCTCGGCCTCGGTGTCCACCAGCACGATCGTGTCGACGGGGCCGAACGGCTCGGCGTGGAAGAGGGGCGAGGAGCGGGGCGGGCTGAGCAACGCCACCGGCGCGAAATACGCCGAAATATCCTGCCCCGGCAGGAAATGTCCGTCGGCCAGCGACGCCCGGTGCACCGGCACCCCGCCCCGCGCCACCGCCTCGTCCACCTGGTCGGCCAGCTCCTTGGCCTTCGAGGCGTTGATCAGCGGCCCGAAGTCCAGCTCCGGCAGCGGATCGCCGGGCTCGGCCACGGCCAGCGGATGCCCGAACCGCAGCGACCCGACCGCCGCCAGGTACGCCCGCAGGAACTCCGGGAACAGCGACCGCTGCACCGCGAACCTCGGATAGGCGGTGCACCGCTGCTTGCCGTAGTCGAACGAGGCCCGGATCTGCCGGGTGAGCGCGTCCCAGCCGGAGAACTCCCACACGCCCCAGCAGTTGAGCCCCTCCTGCTCCAGCACGTGCCGCCGCTCCGGGTCTGCCAGCAAGGTCGCCACGCTGGCGCCCGCGTCGCGCCCGCCGACGAACGACACGCAGCCGAGCGAGCGCCCGGCCACCAGCACCGGTGACAGCTCCGCACCTCCCCCGCTGACCAGCGTGAAGGGCAGCCCCTCCCGCACGGCCAGCGCGCAGGCGAGCGTGAGGCAGCACAGCCCGCCGTCGGTCGGCGTCTTGGCGATCACCGCGTTGCCGGCCAGCGCCTGCACGAGCATCGCGTGCATGAGCACGCTCATCGGGTAGTTCCAGCTCGCGATGTTGCTCACCGGGCCGGGCAGCGGCGCCCGCCCGGCGACCATGCGGTCGATCTCCTCCAGATACCAGCGCACCCCGTCCAGGCACCGGTCCACGTCGGCGCGGGCGGTCTTCCACGGCTTGCCGATCTCCCACACGAGCATCAGGGCCAGCAGGTCGCGGTGCTCGGCCATGGCCTCCACGGCCGCCGCCACCCGGGCCTTGCGCTCGGCGAGCGGCAGGTGCCGCCACTGCCGGTGCTCGTCGACGGCGCCCGCCACGGCCCGGCCCGCGCCCGCCCGGTCCAGCCGGGGCGGCCCGGCGATGGCGGTGCCGTCCAGCGGCGAGAAGACGGGCGCGGGCCGCCCGTCACGCTGCCAGAACCCGCCCCAGTGGTTGAGCACCCGGTCCTCGTGGAACGCCTCGGGCGCCACCGCGTGACCGCGTGCGTAGGTGTCCTGCCAGGCCGTACCCGGTTTGAGCAGCATGGCGCCTCCTCAGTCGGACCAGTCGACGGCGATGAGCTCGGGCAGCGGCTCGAACTCCTTGATCTCCTTCAGCGACGGCCCCATGGCGGCGTTGGCCTCGCGCTCGACCATCACCTCCACCAGCACCGGGAGCCGTTCGCGGGCGGCCTCGGCGCTCGCCCAGGCCAGCGCGTCGCGGAGGTCGCCCGGCTCCTCCACCCGGCGCGCCGGGCAGCCGAACGCCTCCATGGCCTTCACATGGTCGATGCCGCCCTCGCCGTAGTGCAGGTCCACGGCGAAGTTCATCTCGTACGGGATCTCCGCCTGCCTGATGAGGCCCAGGTACTCGTTGTTGATCATCACGATGACGAACGGGATGCGGTACTGGGCGGCGACCGCGACCTCCTCCATGAGGAACTGGAAGGAGTAATCGCCGACCACCACCACGACCTGCCGTTCGGGGTGGGCGCACTTGACGCCCATCGCGGCCGGCACCTCCCAGCCCAGCGGCCCGGCCTGGCCGCAGACCAGGTAGCGGCGCGGCAGGTAGGTCGTCTGGAACTGGCCGGACCAGATCTGGTAGAGCCCGATCGCGGTGACGAACGTGGTGTCGCGGCCGTAGAACTCGTTGAGCTCCCTGAACACCCTGGGCGGCTTGATCGGCACGTCGTCGAAGTCGTCGCGGCGGGCCATCGTGGCGCGCAGCTCGCCGACCCGGCGCGGCCAGGCGCCCGGCTCGCGCGCCTCGCCCCGGCCTCGCGCCTCGTCGAGCAGCGCGGACAGCGCCGGCCTGGCGTGGCTCACGATGCCGAGGTCGGGCTCGAAGACCCGGCCGAGCTGGGTCGGCTCGATGTCCACGTGGATGAACGTGCGCCGGCCCCGATAGACGTCCAGGTCGCCGGTGTGCCGGTCGCCGAACCGCGCGCCGACCGCCAGCACGAGGTCGCTCTCCAGGAACGCCGCGTTGCCCCACCGGGTCTGCGTCTGGATGCCGGCCATCCCGGCGAACAGCGGGTGGTCCTCCGGGAAGGCGCCCTTGCCCATGAGCGTGACCTGGACCGGCACCTGGAGGTGCTCGGCCAGCGCCAGCAGCTCCTCCGCCGCGTCGGCGATGATCACGCCGCCGCCCGCCAGGATGAGCGGCCTCCTGGCCTCGCCGATGAGGTCGACCGCCCGGCGCACCGCCCGGGGTAAGGGCCGCGGCACCTCGACGGGCAGCGGCGCGTCCACCGTCCTGTCGTACAGGCAGGTGCCGCGCTGCACGTCGATCGGCAGGTCGATGAGCACCGGCCCGGGCCTTCCGGAACGGGCGATCCGGAACGCCTCCCGGAACACCCACGGCGCCTGGGCGGGCTCCTTGAGCTGCACCGCCCATTTGGTGACGGGCCGGGCGACCTCCACGATGTCGACCGCCTGGAACGCCTCCTGGTGCAGCTTGGCGGTGGCCGCCTGCCCGGTGACGCAGATCATCGGGATCGAGTCGGCCATCGCGGTGTAGAGGCCGGTGATCATGTTGGTGCCGGCGGGGCCGGAGGTGCCGATGCAGACGCCGACGTTCCCGGTGACGCGCGCCCAGCCGTCGGCGGCGTGCGTGCCGCCCTCCTCGTGGCGGACCGTGATGTGCCGGATCGAGCTGTGCTGGAGCGCCGCGTACAGCGGCAGGATGGCCGCGCCCGGGATGCCGAAGACCGTGTCGACGCCCTCCGACTCCAGCACCGCGACCACGGCCTCCATGCAGGGGACTCGTGTCATGAATTGAGCCTTTCGATCACTTTGAGCAGCGCGGAGTGGTCGAGCGAGCCGTGGCCCTGCGCCCTGGCCGCCGCGACGAGCTGGGCGACCTGGCCGGTGAGCGGCAGGCTGACCCCGGCCTCGCGGGCCGCGGCGACCGCGATGCCCATGTCCTTGTGGTGCAGGTCGATGCGGAAGCCCGGGGCGAACTCCCGCCTGATCATGGTGTGCCGCTTGAGGTCGAGGATGCGCGAGCCGGCCAGGCCGCCGGCGAGCACGTCCAGCCCGGCGACGGGGTCGACGCCGGACGCCTCCAGCAGCACGATCGCCTCGGCGACCAGCCCGTAGATCCCCCCGACGACGAGCTGGTTGGCCGCCTTGACGGTCTGGCCCGCGCCGGCCGGGCCGACGTGCACGATCGTGGTGCCGAGCGCGCCGAGCACCGGCCGGGCCGCCTCCACGTCCTCGGCCGCGCCGCCCACCATGATCGACAGGGTGCCGTCGATCGCGCCGCGCTCGCCGCCGCTGACCGGCGCGTCCAGCGCCCGCACGCCCCTGGCCGCCGCCAGCCCGGCGACCCAGCGGGAGGTCTCGGGCCGGATCGTGCTCATGTCGAGGTAGAGCAGGCCGGGCGAGGCGTGCTCGACGACGTCCGGCGCCACCTGCTCGACCTGCGGCGAGTCGGGCAGCATGGTGATCACCACGGCCGCGCCGGTCACCGCCTCGGCCACGCTGGAGGCGCCCTTGCCGCCCCGCGCGACCAGCTCGTCCACCCGCTCCGCGCTGACGTCGTAGCCGGTCACGGCGTGCCCGGCGGCGACCAGGTTGGCGGCCATCGGGCTGCCCATGATCCCCAAGCCGACGAACGCGATCGTCATCCCTGCCTCCAAGCGAACGCTCCCGGCCCCTCGTGCCGGTACTCCAGGCCGACGTGCCCCCGGTAGCCGGCCTCCGCCAGCCGCGCGAGGATCTCCGGGTACGGCATCCGCCCGCTCCCGGGCTGCCCCCTGCCGGGGTCGTCGGCGATCTGCACGTGACCGAACCTCGCCGCGTGCCCGCCGACGAGCGCGAGCACGTCCTCACCCATGCGGTGCAGGTGGTAGAGGTCGGCCAGGAAGGCCACGTTCTCGCGGCCCACCTCGTCGATCAGGTCGAACGCCTCCTGGGACGACGTGATCGGGTAGTGCGGGTTCTCGTGGGAGTTGAGGGCCTCGACCACGACGGTCGCGCCGATCTCCCCCGCCGCGTCGGCGGCCCTTCTCAGGTTCTCCACCGCCAGCGCGCGGTCCGTGCCGGGACCGTTGCCGTACAGGGCGTTGAGCACCCCGCACCCGAGCTCGCCGGCGAACGCGACCGCCACCGGGATGTTCGCCCGGAAGCGTGCGGAGCCGTCGGGCCGCGCCAGCAGGCCGCGCTCGCCGGCGGCCATGTCGCCGGCGTCGAAGTTGAGCCCCGACAGCCGCACGCCGGCGTCCTCGACGGCGGCGCGCAGCGCGGCCAGGTCCGCGGGGTCCGGCTCGGGCGTGGCGAACGGCCACCACAGCTCGACCGCGTCGAACCCGGCCTTGGCCGCCGCCGCGGGCCGCTCCAGCAGCGGCAGGTCCGTCAGCAGGATGGACAGGTTGACCGCGAACCTCATGCCGCCGCCCTGCCGAGCGCCGACCGCATGAGCCTGGCCGTCTCCGACGGCGTCCGCCCGACCCGCACGCCGACCGCCTCCAGCGCCTCCTTCTTGGCCTGGGCGGTGCCCGACGAGCCCGACACGATCGCGCCCGCGTGCCCCATCGTCCTGCCCTCGGGGGCGGTGAACCCGGCCACGTAGGCGACGACGGGCTTGGTGACGTGCGCGGCGATGTACGCGGCGGCCCGCTCCTCGGCGTCGCCGCCGATCTCGCCGATCATCACGATCGCGTCGGTGCCCGGGTCGTCCTGGAACGCCTGGAGGCAGTCGATGTGCGTGGTGCCGATCACCGGGTCGCCGCCGATGCCCACGGCGGTGGAGAACCCCAGGTCGCGCAGCTCGTACATGAGCTGGTACGTGAGCGTGCCCGACTTGGAGACCAGACCGATCCGCCCCGAGGAGGTGATGTCGGCGGGGATGATCCCGGCGGAGGACTGGCCGGGGCTGATCAGGCCGGGGCAGTTCGGGCCGATGATCCTGGTCCGTCCCGCCGCCGCGGCGCGCAGCCGGATCGCGTCGCGTACGGGAACGCCCTCGGTGATGACCACGCACAGCGGCACCGCCGCCGAGACCGCCTCCTCCACGGCCGCGAGCGTGAAGCGCGGCGGCACGAACACCACCGACACGTCGGCGCCGGTCTCCGCCACGGCGTCGGCCACCGAGCCGAACACCGGCACCGCGCGCTCGCCGAAGTCGACCGAGCGGCCGCCCTTGCCGGGGGTCACCCCGGCCACCACCTCGGTACCGGCGGCCAGCATGCGGGCGGTGTGCCTGCTGCCCTCCGCGCCGGTCATGCCCTGGACCAGCACCCGGCTGTCCTTCGTCAGGAAGATCGCCATCACGCACCTGCCGCGAGTCTGGCCGCCATCTCGGCGGCGCCGTCCATGGTGGAGACCTGGCGGACCACCGGGTGCCGGGCGTCGCTCAGGATGCGCCGGCCCACCTCGGCGTTGTTGCCGTCCAGGCGTACGACGATGGGCCTGCTGTGGCCGCGTTCGCCGAGCAGTTCGAGCGCGGTGACGATGCCGTTGGCCACTGCGTCGCAGGCGGTGATGCCGCCGAAGACGTTGACCAGCACCGACCGGACGTCCGGGTCCGCCAGGATGATCTCCAGGCCGTCGGCCATGACCTGGGCGGACGCGCCGCCGCCGATGTCCAGGAAGTTCGCCGGGTCGGCGCCCGCGCCGGCGACCACGTCGAGCGTGCTCATCACCAGCCCGGCGCCGTTGCCGATGACGCCGACGCTGCCGTCGAGCTTGACGTAGTTGAGGCCCTTGGCCCTGGCCCGGTCCTCCAGGCTGCCGGTGCGCTCCCCGGCCGGCCGCTCGTGGCGGAAGGCGGCGTTGTCGTCCAGGGTGACCTTGCCGTCGAGGGCGACGATCTGCTGGCCGGTGGTGCAGATGAGCGGGTTCACCTCGACGAGCAGGGCGTCCTCCTCGGCCATCACGGTCCACAGCCGCTCCAGGACCGGGGCCGCGGCCTGCGGCAGGCCCGCCTTGGCGGCCAGCAGCCGCGCCGTGCCGGCGTCCACGCCGGTCGCCGGGTCGATCGGCAGCCGCACGATCGCGCCGGGGTCCGTCGCGGCCAGCTCCTCGATCTCCATGCCGCCCTGGGCGGACACCATGGCCAGGAAGCCGCCCTCGGCCCGGTCGACCAGGAAGGCCGCGTAGTACTCCTCGAAGGGCACGGTCGCGGCCTCGACCAGCACCCGTTTCGCGATATGTCCCTTGATGTCCATGCCGAGGACGCGGGCCGCCTCCTCCTCGGCCGCGGCCGGGCCCGCCGCCGCCCTGATGCCGCCCGCCTTGCCCCTGCCACCGGTCTTCACCTGGGCCTTGACCACGACGGGGGCGCCCAGCTCTGCCGCGATCGCGCGGGCCTGCCCAGGCGTTTCCGCGACCCTGCCCGGCGGGACCGGGATCCCGTGGCGCCCGAAGAGCTCCTTCGCCTGGTACTCGTACAGGTCCATTCGAGCCTCCTTTGTAGACGGTATACCGTATGGAATATCCGCCGTCTAGGTCTCGACAGGGGGGCGGTTACTGGATATTCCATACGGTATGGAGAATGCAGAAATTGTCCGGGACTGGCGCGGGCGCTCCTACCTCGTCGGACCGGTCCCCGCCGACCGCACCCGCATGTTCCGGCTCGCCCTCGTGGCCATGGCCGCCATCAGCCCGCTGCAGTACGGCTTCGCCGCGCTGCTCGCCCGGGACGGCGCCGGGCTGCTGCTCCTGGCCGCCTGCCTCGTCTTCCAGGCCGCCGGGGCGCTCCCCGCCCTCCACCTCGTCCGCCGCCGCCGACTCCCGGTCCGCACCGCGCTCGCCGCGGGCGCCGCGCTGACCGCCGCCGGCCTCCTCACCCTCGCCCTGACCTTCCCCGCCCCCACTGGGCCGGCGGTGGCGTTTCTCGGGTACGCGGTGCTGGGGTACGCGGTGCTCGGGGGGCTCGGGGCGGGGGCCGTCTACGGCGTGTGCAGCGAGGTGGTCTCGGCCTGGTACCCCGACCGGCCCGCCTCTCGGGTGAGCCTGGTGACGGGGGCGTTCGGGTACGGGGCGGTCCCGCTGCTGGTGTGGGCCGGGATCGCCCCGGCGACGACCCCGTGGGCGTTCGGGGCGGCGGCGCTCGCGGCGGCCGTGACTATCGGCGTCGCGGCCCGGCGCCTGCGACTGCCGCCGCGCCACTGGTGGCCCGCGACCGTCGACCCGCGCGCGCACGCCCTGGACGCGGCCATCCTGCGCCGCACGCCCGGCGCGGTCCGCCAGTTCGGCCTGGCCCAAGCCCTGCGCACCCGGGCGCTCCCCGCGCTGGCCGCCATCCTCGCCTGCGCGGGCGCGGTGTCCGTCCTCGACGTGATCGTGGTCGCCGCCACCGGCTCCTGGGGCGCGCTGGCCCTGCTGGTGGCGCTGAACGGCGCGGGCCGGGCGGCGGCCATGCGCGCCTCGGAGGCCCTGGGCCGCCGTCGCGTCCTCGCCGCCGTGCTCGCGATCCTGGCCGCGGGCCAGCTTCTCCTCCTGGCCGCCCTCCACACCCCCGCGCCCGGCCCCGGAGAGGTCACGGGAGCGGCGGGCGGCCCGCTGCTGTGGCTCGGCGCGATCACCGCCGGGCTGGGCGGCGGCGCGTTCTATCCGCTGGTGGCGAGCCTCGTACGGGAGTTCTTCGGCGTCGAGAAGGTCGGCGAGATCCAGGCCGTCGTCTACAGCGCCAAGGCCGTGGCGGGCGTCCTGGCCGCCTGCCTCGCGCTGGGGGCTCTGACCACGCCGGGCCCGGCCCTGCTGGCCGCCACCGCCCTCGCCGCCCTCCCGGCGCTGGCCACGCTCAGGTTGCGCACGCCGGGGCTCCCCGCGACCATCCCGCTGTGAATGCGGGGCGAAACGCGGTGTGAAACGCTGTGATGTAGCTCTCTGTGATGAGACTCACGGCGGGCCGTGCAGCCTGCGCAGTATGCTGTAGGCAGTCGACCAAAACCATTTTGTTGCGCAGTCTCTGGAGTCGTCATGTTGCTGTCGGATCAGGCCGGTCAGGCGGCGGCCACCAAGATTCCCCGCCCTGCCACGCTCAGGGAGAGCGTGATCGAGGCCATTCAGGAGCTCATCGTCTCCGGCCAGCTCAAGCCCGGCCAGCACCTGGTCGAGAGCGAGCTGGCCGCCCTGCTCGGGGTGTCGCGGCAGCCGGTGCGCGAGGCGCTGCAGCAGCTCAGCGGCGAGGGCTGGGTCGACCTGCACCCGGGGCAGGGCGCGTTCGTGCACGTGCCGACGGTGGAGGAGGCCGACCAGCTCCTGGCGGTGCGCGCGCTGCTGGAGACGGAGTCGGCGCGGCTCGCGGCGCAGCACGCCGGCGAGGAGGGGGTGCGGCGGCTGCGGGCACTGTGCGAGCGCGGCATGGCGGCCGTGCGTTCCGACGACGTCGACGGCGCCGTCGCCACCAACTCGGAGCTGCACGCGCTGGTGACGGCGCTGTCGGGCAACAAGGTGCTGGAGGAGCTGGCCAGCCAGGTGGCCCGGCGGGTGCGGTGGTATCACACGCCGGTGGCCCGCCAGCGGGGCATGGCCTCGTGGGAGGAGCACCGGTCGCTGATCGACGCGATCGAGGCCGGTGACGCCGACCGGGCCGCGTCGATCATGCGGGAGCACACCGGTCACACCCGCGCCTCGTACATGGAGCAGCGCGAGAACGAGCCGGTGGAGCCCGCGCCCAAGCCGGTGCGCCGCCGCCGCCCGCGCGCGACCCCGTCGACGAACTAGCCGCCGCGGCCGGCGCCCGGCCTTTCCGCCCGGAGACGGTCCGGGCGGCGGATTCCGCTTGCCCGGGGCCGTCCCGGGCAGCACATGAAGCAGAAACTGGGAGGTGTTCGAACGATGAAGAAGACGCTTGTCCGCTTCCTCCTTGGTGATCCCCTGGGTCAGGCCGCCGACGGCCGGGCCCTGGGCATCGGGCTGAGCGCGGCGCTCAGGAAGCACTACTCCGCCGACGACGCGGAGCTCCACCTGCGGGAGTGGGCCGCGGAGCACGACGTGCGCAAGAGCCCCAAGAGCTGAGCCGCGCACCGGGAGACGGACGCCCCCGGCGCGCGGCGTGGTCAGCGCTCCACCGGTTCGGCGACCTCCTTCCGGGCGTCGCGCGACGACTTGACCAGGCTCAGCACCGTGGTGACCGCCAGGGTGCCGAGGATGACCCCGAGCGACACGAGGATCGGGATCTCCGGAGCCCACGACACGCCGTCGTGGTGCAGCGCCTCCAGGATGAGCTTGACGCCGATGAAGGCGAGCACCACCGACAGGCCCTTGCTCAGGTAGACGAGCCGGTCGAGCAGGCCGCCGATGAGGAAGAACAGCTGCCGCAGCCCCATGAGGGCGAAGGCGTTGGCGGTGAAGACGAGATACGGCTCCTTGGTGAGCCCGAAGATGGCCGGGATCGAGTCGAGCGCGAACAGCAGGTCGGTGGTGCCGATGGCGACCATGACGATCAGCATCGGCGTCACCATCCTGCGGCCCAGGTGCACGGTGAGGCGGGCGCCGTGGTAGGTGTCGGTGGTGGGCAGCACCCGGCGGACCGTGCGCAGGGCGAGGTTCTCGGAGAACTCGGCCTCGTCCTCCTCGTGCCCGACGAGCTTCCACGCGGTGTAGACGAGGAAGGCGCCGAAGACGTAGAAGAGCCAGTCGAACCTCGACACCGCCTCGGCGCCGGCGGCGATGAAGGCGCCCCGCATGAGCAGGGCCAGCACGATGCCGATGAGCAGCACCTTCTGGCGATACTGGCGGGGCACCTGGAAGCGGCTCATGATCAACAGGAAGACGAACAGGTTGTCGACGCTGAGCGAGTACTCGGTGATCCAGCCGGCGAAGAACTCGCCGCCGTGGCCGGGGCCCGACACGACCAGCAGCCCGATCCCGAACAGGACGGCCAGGCCCACGTAGAACGACACCCAGCCCACGCACTCCTTGAAGGTGGGTTCGCGCGGGTTGCGTGCGACGAGGTAGAAGTCCAGCGCCAGGACGAGGGCGAAGCCGCCTATCGTGGCGAGCCACACCCAGCCGGGCAGGTTCATCGGCCGGCTCCCTTCCGCGCGCGCAGCGCCTCGGCGTGATGGACGTACAGGCCGAGCAGCTCTTCGGCCCGCGGGTTGGCGGGGGCGACGCGGAGGAGCCAGTGCGGCATGAGCCGCTCGTGGATCCAGACGAAGCCGATGGCGAAGCCGAGCGAGACCATCGCCTGGTAGAGCAGGAAGCCTCCGGCCCCGCCGGCCAGGCCGCCGGTCCCGGCGATGCTCTCCTGGACGAGCCTGGACAGCGGGAAGGCCGCCATCCAGTACAGCCCGCACGGTCCGAAGGTGCCGGGCCGGAAGACGCCCCGGCCGAGCAGGACCCCGTACAGGCCGCCGAAGAGGCCGAGGGGCAGCGCGAGCATGAGGGCCGACAGGGCGGCCAGGCCGGTGGGGACCCCGGCGAACAGGGTCAGCCCACCGGCCATGGCGCCGGCGACGGCTCCGATCGACGCCCCTGGCAGGGCGAGTTCGAGGCTGTGCCGATCGATCATCAGCCCACGACCACGCCGAAGGCGAACAGGCTGTAGAACAGCATGCCGAGGTAGAAGACCGCGCCACACCCGATGATCACGTTCGACCACCACCTCGGCCTGATCGGCTTGGGCAGCATGCGGTTGTTGACCAGCAGCAGCGTCACGCAGTAGGCGCCCATCGCGAACGTCGACAGGAACGCCAGCGTGTCCAGGATCCCGGCCGGTCCGTCAGCGGGGCCGAACAGCAGGATCAGGATGCCGAAGACGATCACACCCCAGAGGAAGCCCGCGTACAGGTGTGACATGCGCAGCTTCTTCGCGCCCTTCACGAAGTTGTACGTCATGTCGGCCTGGCCGCGGGAGAAGGAGTCGAACAGCCCGAGGGTGGCGTTGAGGCCGATCAGCGCGATGAACCCGAGGAAGATCACGCCGAGCACGGAGCTGCCCGCCGAGGAGACGGCGTCGGCCATCGCGGTGAGCGCGACCTCCCGCTCCTCGTTCTGGATGACGTCGCGGACGCCGGGGTTCTGCCGGACGGCCGCCTGGGCGATCACCGTGAAGGAGACCGTGACGAGCATGGTGATGCCCCAGAAGAGCAGTAAGGCGTCGAAGGTCACCCAGCGGCGCCAGCCCTTCCACTTGGCCATCTCGGCCGGGTCCTCGGTGTCGAACATGAAGCCGCGCGAGGGCATGGCCTCTTCCTCGCCGGCGTGCCGCAGCCCGTGGACCTTGGGGATGTGCGCGCCCATGCCGGCGCCGGAGGCCCGCAGGTGCAGCGTGTACCACATCTGCTGCATGCCGGACGGTCCGGCGAAGGCGCAGGCGCCGACGATGACGGGGAACCAGGCGGCCGTCATGGCCTCGGCCGGCAGGTAGCCGAAGGCGAACATGCCGGTGATCGTGGTGACGACGTCGTTCCAGGAGCCGACCATCGCGGCGACCACCGCGGTGCCGATCACGAGCGCGCCGATGAGCAGCGACAGCACGTTCTCCAGCAGGTTGTAGATGACCTTGGCGAAGCTGAAGATCACCCCGACCAGGATGAGCCCGGCGACGGCGGTGACCATCCAGGGGATGCCGGAGATCTGTTCCAGCGCCGCCGCCCCGGCGGACAGGTGTCCCGGCCAGATGTAGACGGCCATGGCGACGATGAAGAAGAACCACATGAGCGGCTTGAAGACGCGGGCGGCGCCGGAGAAGATGCTCTCCCCCGTCGCCATCGCGTAGCGGGCCATCTCCAGCATGACCACGGCCTGGAGGGTCACGCCGATCAGGAACAGCCACCTGATCTCCGGCCCGAACAGCAGCACGAGCCGGGGCCACATGTACGACTCGCCCATCCCCACGCCGAGGGCCACGAGGAAGACGGTGGGCCCGAGGATGTGCACCGAGGGAGGCGCGTCGGGGAGTTTCCTGATGGGCATCGGCTCCAGCCGGCCCGCTTTCCATACTCGTTCGTCCTCGACCGGCGGCGCAGACGTCGCCGGGGGTTTTGATGTGTCCACCTACGGACCTCCTGGGGGGATTTGTTGGTTCTCCTGCGCTGCCCCGAATGCGCCCCCTCGCCTGGCTCTGCTGCGGCTTGGCTCTTAGCCCAGCAGTCCGGCTGCCCTGGCCCAGCGGTACTTCGCGCCGAGCACCGCTACGGGCTTCTCGGTCGTGTACGGGTACGCGACCACTCCGTGCTCGAACAGGTACTCGCTGGCCTCCTCGACCTCGGTGTCCCCGGCCAGTGACGCGACGACCGGCTTGACGTTGCCCTTCGCGCGCTCCTCGGCGACCACGCGGGCGACGAGTTCGGCGAAGACCATCGGCGGCGTGACGATCGTGTGCCAGTAGCCCAGGACCAGCGCGTGGATCCGGTCGTCGGCGAGGCCGAGCCGGACCGTGTTCTCGTAGGTCGAGGGCGGCTCGCCGCCGGTGATGTCGATGGGGTTGCCCGCCGCGCCGAACGGGGGGATGTAGGCGCGGAAGGCCTCGTCCAGGTCGGGCGGGATGTCCATGAGCGTCAGGCCCGCGTCGACGCAGGCGTCCGACAGCAGCACGCCGGAGCCGCCCGCCCCGGTGATGATGACGACGTTCTCGCCCCGGGGCGTCGGCATGATCGGCAGCGATCTGGCGTACTCGAGCATGTCGTTGAGCCCGGGGGCGCGCACGACGCCGGCCTGCCGCAGGATGTCGTCGTAGACCTTGTCGTCGCCGGCGAGCGCGCCGGTGTGGGAGCCGGCGGCGCGGGCGCCCATCGCGGTGCGGCCGGCCTTGAGGACGATGACGGGCTTCTCCTTGACGACGCGGCGGGCGGCCTCGACGAAGCCGCGCCCGTCCTTGAGGTCCTCCAGGTGCATGGCGACGGCGCGGGTGTTGTCGTCCTGCTCGAAGAAGGTGAGCAGGTCGTCCTCGTCCACGTCGGCCTTGTTGCCGACGCCGACGATCGCCGACACGCCCATCTTGGTGGTGCGGCTGAAGCCGAGGATGGCCATGCCGATGCCGCCGCTCTGCGAGGTGAGGGCGACGCCGCCGCGCACGTCGTAGGGGGTGCAGAAGGTCGCGCAGAGGTTCTCGGGCGTGTAGTAGTAGCCGTAGATGTTGGGGCCGAGCATGCGCACGCCGTGCCTGCGGGCGATCTCGACGATCTCGGCCTGGCCCTCGACGTTGCCCGTCTCGGCGAACCCCGACGGGATCATGATGGCGCCGCCGACGCCCTTGCGCCCGGCCTCCTCCAGCGCGGCGGGCACGAACTTGGCGGGGATGGCGAACACGGCCACGTCCACGTCGTGCGGCACGTCGGCGATGCTCTTGTACGCGGGCAGCCCCATGATGTCGTCGGCCTTGGGGTTGATCGGGAAGATCTGGCCCCGGTAGCCGCCGTTGATGAGGTTGCGCATGACGGAGTTGCCGATCTTGCCGGTCTCGGCGGAGGCGCCGATGACGGCGACGGAGCGCGGTTTGAAGATCCGCGTCATCTGCTCCAGGATGCGCTCGCGGGGCAGCCGGCCGACCTCGGCGGGGGCTTCGCCGATGAGGATGCGCACGTCGGCGGCCACGGCGCCGCGGGCGTCGGCGAAGACGGGGTTGAGGTCGATCTCGGTGATCTCGGGGAAGTCGCTCACCAGCCTGCCGACGCGTTCGATCAGTGCCGCCAGGGCCTCCCGGTTCGCGGGCTCGGCACCACGGGCACCTTTCAGCACGTCCGCCGCTTTGATGTCGTCGAGCATCCCCAGGGCTTCTTCCGCCGAAACCGGGGCAAGCCGGAAAGTAACATCCTTGAGCACCTCAACCAGGACACCTCCCAGCCCGAACGCGATCACCTTGCCGAACGTCGGGTCGGTGACCGCGCCGACGATGACCTCGTGACCGCCGCCGACGAGCTGCTGCACCTGGACGCCGTCGACACGGGCGCCCGGGTTGTGGGCCAGGGCGTTGGCCATGACGGTCTCGAAGCCGTCGCGCACCTCCTCGGCGGTCCTGAGGCCGACCAGCACGCCGCCCGCGTCGGTCTTGTGCAGGATGTCCGGCGAGACGATCTTCAGCACGACCGGGAGGCCGATGTCCTCCGCGATCGACACGGCCTCGGCCGCCGAGGTGGCCAGCCCTTCGCCCGGGGTGGCGATGCCGTACGCCTCGCAGATCCCGCGCCCCTCCGGGGCGGTCAGGGCCGTGCGGCCTTCGGCGAGCGCCTTGTCCAGGATGTCCCTGACTGCACTCACTAGATGACTCCGTTCGTCTTCAGCTCGGCCAGCTCCTCGGGGCTCACGCCGAGGGGGCCGTAGATCTCCTGGTTGTGCTCGCCCAGCAGCGGCGGCGTCTTCACGTCGACCGGCGAGTCCGACAGCTGCAGCGGGCTGCCGACGGTCACGAACTCGCCGCGTTCGGGATGGTCGACCGCGACGACGATGCCCTCCTCACGCAGGCTCTCGTCCTCCACCAGCTCCCTGGTCGACAGGATCGGGCCGCACGGGATGTTCTCGGCGTTCAGCCGGTCCAGCACCGACCACTTGTCGTGCCGGATCGTCCACTCCTCGATGAGCTGGAACATCTTGTCCAGCTTCGGCAGCCGCGCCTCCGGCGTCGCCCACTCGGGGTCGTCGGCCAGCTCGGGGCGGCCGATGATGGCCGACAGCGGCTTCCAGCCGACCGGCTGCACGATCACGTAGATGTAGTCGTTCGGGCCGCCCGGCGCGCAGCGCACCGCCCAGCCGGGCTGGCCGCCGCCGCTGGCGTTGCCGGAGCGCGGCACCTCGTCGCCGAACGTCTTGTTCGGGTACTCGCGCAGCGGGCCGTGCGCCAGCCGCTGCTGGTCGCGCAGCTTGACCCGGCACAGGTTGAGCACCGCGTGCTGCATGGCGACCTGCACCCGCTGGCCGCGCCCGGTGCGCTCGCGCTGGTAGAGGGCCGCCAGGATGCCGGCCACCGCGTGGATGCCGGTGCCCGAGTCGCCGATCTGCGCGCCCGTGGCCAGCGGCGGGCCCTCCTCGAAGCCGGTCGTCGACATCGAGCCGCCCATCGCCTGGGCGATCACCTCGTACGCCTTGAACTTGGCGTAGCGGCCGGCGCCGAAGCCCTTGATCGAGGCGTAGACGAGGCGCGGGTTGAGCTCCTGGAGCCGGTCCCAGGTGAAGCCCATGCGGTCGACCGCGCCGGGGCCGAAGTTCTCCACCAGCACGTCGGCGCCCTTCACCAGCTCGGTGAACAGCTCCTTGCCGCGCTCGCTCTTCATGTTGAGCGTGATGCTGCGCTTGTTGCAGTTGAGCATCGTGAAGTAGAGGCTGTCGACGTCCGGCAGGTCGCGGAGCTGCTGCCGGGTGATGTCGCCGGTCGGCGACTCCAGCTTGACCACGTCGGCCCCCAGCCAGGCGAGCAGCTGGGTGGCGGACGGGCCGGACTGGACGTGGGTCATGTCGAGGACGCGGACACCTTCGAGTGCCTTCATGTCGGGACCTGCCCTACTTGTACATGGTCTGGTTCATGGTGCCGGGCGCGTACACGTCGGGATCGACCCAGACGTTGATCAGCGACGGCTTGCCGGACTCGCGGGCCCGCTCCAGCGCGGGGCGGATCTCGGCCGGGTCGCGGACCTCCTCGCCGTAGCCGCCGAGCAGCTCGGCGAACTCGCCGTAGCGGATGTCGCCCAGCGTGTTGCCGACGCGGGCGCGGTCCTCGCCGTACTTGGCGGCCTGGCCGTAGCGGATCTGGTTCATCGAGGAGTTGTTGCCGATGACGCCGATGAACGGCAGGTCGAAGCGGACCATCGTCTCGAAGTCCCAGCCGGTGAGGCTGAAGGCGCCGTCACCGAACAGGCACAGCACCTCCTTGTCGCGCCTGGCTTGCTTGGCCGCCATCGCGAAGGCCATGCCGACGCCCAGCGTGCCGAGCGGGCCCGGGTCCATCCAGTGGCCGGGCGACTTGGGCTGGACGACCTGGCCGGAGAAGGTGACGATGTCGCCGCCGTCGCCGATGTAGATGGTGTCCTCGGTGAGGAACTCGTTGATCTCGTGGACCAGCCGGTACGGGTCGATCGGCTGGGCGGCGGAGAGCTGGCGCGGCAGCCGCTTGTCGTAGGCCGCTGCCTCGACCGCGCGCAGCTCCTCGATCCACTCCTTGCGCCTGGCCGCCGAGTCGGAGACCCGGCCGCTGGCCGCCTGCGCCGTGGCGGCCAGGATGAGCCCGGCGTCGCCGACGATGCCCAGGTCGATGTCCCGGTTCTTGCCGACGGTGCGGTAGTCGAGGTCGATCTGCACCACCGTCGCCGTCGGCGACAGCCGCTTGCCGTAGCCCATCCGGAAGTCGAACGGCGTCCCGACGATGATGATCAGGTCGGCCTCGGTGAAGGCGTAGCGGCGGCTGAGCTGGAAGTGGTGCGGGTCGCCGGGCGGCAGCGTGCCCCGGGCCGAGCCGTTCATGTAGGCGGGCACGTTGAGCTGACGGACGAAGTCGATCGCCGCGTCCGTGGCCCGGCAGGTCCATACCTGGCTGCCGAGCAGGATGCACGGCTTGTCCGCGTGGGCCAGCAGGTCGGCCAGCTTCTCGACGGCCTCCGGGTCGCCGGCCTGGCGGGTGGAGGCCCGGTAGTTCTTCGGGATGCGCGCCTTCTCCAGCGGCACCTTCGCGTCCAGCACGTCGCGTGGGATCTCCAGGAACGACGGGCCCGGCGCGCCGTGGTAGCACTCGCGGAAGGCCATCGACACGATGTCGGCCACCCGTTCCGTGCTCGGCACCGTCGCGGCGAACTTGGTGATCGGCGTCATCATGTCGACGTGCGGGAGGTCCTGCAGCGAGCCCATCTTGTGCTGGCTCAGCGCCCCCTGCCCGCCGATCAGCAACATCGGGCTCTCGGCGCGGAACGCGTTGGCCACGCCGGTGACCGCGTCCGTCGTGCCGGGGCCGGCGGTGACCACCGCGCAGCCGGGCTTGCCGGTGATGCGCGCGTAGCCGTCGGCCGCGTGCGCGGCCACCTGCTCGTGGCGCACGTCGATGACCTCGATGCCCTCATCGACGCAGCCGTCGTAGATGTCGATGATGTGCCCGCCGCAGAGCGTGTAGATCACGTCCACGCCCTCGGCCTTGAGCGCCTTGGCCACCAGATGACCGCCAGAGATCGTTTCCGACATCGATGCGTCCCTTTCCCAGCGACTGTCTCCCGCATACTGCATACCGTATGAACGCAATGGTTACCCTGCCGTCACCGGCCTGTCTAGCCCCCCTCGGGCAACTCGATCAGCTCGACCGGCTCCCCGGACCACCCCGCGGGCACCACGGCCAGGGCATCCGCCATCGCCGCGCCCCACAGAGATCCCGGCCGGTCGTGCCCGACCGGCACCGCGCCGCGGCCCGACCGGCGCACCGGCACCAGCCGCGTGTCCCTCGGATGCGTCCGCACCGCCCCCGCCAGCGCGCTCACCTCCGTACGCGCCTCCAGGCCGGACATCGCGCGCAGCATCGGCGCCAGCAGCGTCACCGCCGCCGCCAGCGCCGCGAACGGGTTCCCCGGCAGGCCCACGACCCACGTCCCGTGCGGCGTCCGCGCCAGCAGCTGCGGGTGGCCGGGACGTACCGCGACCCCGTCCACCAGCACCTCCGCGCCGAGGTCGGCGAGCACGCCGCGCAGGTGGTCGGCGGGCCCCTTCGAGGACGCCCCGCACACGACCACGACCTCGGCGGGAGCACCGGACGCGAGAGCGTCACGCGGGAAGCCGTCGCGGCGGCCCGGTGGCGCGAGGGCGTCGCGCAGCGGGCCTGGGCCGTCGGGGAGGCGGACGCTCTTCGTGAGCCGGCCGCCCGCCCACGCGACCAGGCCCGGCAGGAAGGGGCCGATGGCGTCGCGGACCCGGCCCGGAGCAGGCAGGCCGTGGCCGACGACCTCGTCACCGGTCACCAGGACCCGCACCCGGGGCCTGGGGCGGACCCGGAGCGTGTCGTGGCCGAGCGCCGCGGCGAGCCCGAGCACCACGGGGCTCACCACCGCGCCGGCCCCCAGCACGACGGCCCCCTCGGCGACGTCCTCGCCGCGCCGCCGCACGTGGCGGCCGTCCTCGGCGTCGCCGCCGACCCACAGCGCACCTCCCGATCCGCGCGCCCGCGTCCCGCCTGATGGGCGGACGGACTGCTCGTACGGCAGGACCGCCGACGTGCCTGCCGGGACCGGGGCGCCGGTGGCGATCTCGACCGCCTCCCCCGGCGACAGCGCCCCGGCGTACGGCGCGCCGCCCGCGAGGACGTGAGCCACGACGCGCCAGGGCGGCGGCCCGCAGACCGCGTAGCCGTCCATGGCGGCCACGTCCACGCCGGGGACGGGCACCAGGGCCCGCAGCGGATCGGCGAGGCGGCGGCCGGCGGCGTCGGCGAGCGGCACCGGGACGGGATCGAGCGGACGGGCGCATCCGGCGGCCAGGTCTCTGGCGGCGGCCCAGGACAGGGCCTCCAGCACGGGTTCGTCACGGAGAACGGTCATGAAGCGGCTCCCTTGACCCCAAATTTTCCATACTGTATACCGAATGCACTGCGGGTCGCATCCACCGGCCCGCGGTGGGCCGGGGGGCCGGACATACGATCCGACGCGAGAACGGAGCGCAGCATGAAGGTCGCTGTTCTTGGCGCCGGCGCCATCGGCGCGTACGTGGGCGCCGCCCTCCACAGGGCGGGAGTCGAGGTGCACCTCATCGCCAGAGGTGAGCACCTGGACGCCATACGCAGATCCGGTGTGCGGGTGCTCAGCCCGAGGGGCGACTTCGTCGCCCGTCCCCACGCCACCGACGACCCCCACCAGGTCGGCCCGGTGGACCACGTCTTCCTGGGCCTCAAGGCGAACAGCTACGCCGCCGCGGGCCCCATGATCAAGCCACTGCTGCACGAGGCCACGAGCATCATCGCCGCGCAGAACGGCATCCCCTGGTGGTACTTCCACGGGCTCAAGGGCCCGTACGAGGGCTACCGCATCCAGAGCGTCGACCCGGGAGGGGCGGTCAGCGCGGCGCTGCCCCTGGAACGGGCCATCGGCTGCGTCGTCTACGCCGCGACCGAGATCGAGGAGCCGGGCGTCATCCGGCACCTGGAGGGCACCCGGTTCTCCATCGGCGAGCCCGACGGCACGCTGACGCGCCGGTGCGCCGCGTTCAGCGACGCGGCGGTAGCCGGCGGGCTCAAGTGCCCGGTCGAGCGGGACCTGCGGCGCGACGTGTGGATCAAGCTGATGGGCAACATCGCCTTCAACCCGATCAGCGCGCTGGCCCGGGCGACCATGGCCGGGATCTGCCGCCACGACGGCACCAGGGAGCTGGTGCGGGCCATGATGCGCGAGACCGTGGAGGTGGCGGCGAACGTGGGCTGCGATCCCGGGATCTCCATCGAGCGCAGGCTGCGCGGGGCCGAGAAGGCGGGCGAGCACAAGACGTCCACGCTCCAGGACCTGGAGAAGGGCAAGCCGCTGGAGCTGGACGTGCTGCTCGCGGCGGTGGTCGAGCTGGCCGACCTGACCGGCGCGCAGGTGCCGACGCTGCGCGCGATCCACGCGGTGAGCGACCTCCTGGCGGAGAACCTTGTCCGAGCGGTCTAGCGAGGCATACCGTAGATTGTATACAGAATGGAGGGATCATGAGCTATGACCGCCTGACCCGTCCACTGGTGCGCGAGGACGGCGTGCTGCGCGAGGCCACCTGGGAGGAGGCGCTGACCCGCGCCGCCGAGGGGTTCCGGCGCAACGTCGACAAACACGGCCCCGACAGCTTCGCCATGCTGTCGTGCGCCCGTTCCACCAACGAGATGAACTACGTCGGGCAGAAGTTCACCCGCGTGGTGATCGGCACCAACAACGTGGACTCCTGCAACCGCACCTGCCACGCGCCCAGCGTGGCGGGGCTCTCGGCCGTGTTCGGCAGCGGTGGCGGCACCTCCTCCTACCAGGAGGTCGAGGACACCGACGTGATCGTGATGTGGGGCTCCGCGGCGCGGAACGCCCACCCGATCTTCTTCCAGCACGTGTTGAAGGGCATACACAACGGGGCCCGGATGTTCGCCGTGGACCCGCGCCGCACCGGCACCGCCCAGTGGGCCGACCTGTGGTTAGGGCTCAACGTGGGCACCGACATCCCGCTCGCCCACGCCATCGCCCGCGAGATCATCCACGCCGGGCTGCAGAACCAGGAGTTCATCGACCGCGCCACGACCGGCTACGAGGAGTTCCGCGCGTGCGTCGAGCCGTGGACGCTCAGCGCCGCCGAGCAGGTCACCGGCGTGCCCGCGCACGCCATCCGCGAGCTGGCGCACGCCTACGCCCGCGCCGACCGCGCCCAGCTGTGCTGGACCCTCGGCATCACCGAGCACCACAACGCCACCGACAACGTCCGGGCGCTGATCAACCTGTCCCTGCTGACCGGCCACGTCGGCCGCTACGGCTCGGGCCTGTCGCCGCTGCGCGGCCAGAACAACGTGCAGGGCGGCGGCGACATGGGCGCCATCCCCAACCGGCTGCCCGGCTTCCAGGACCTCCTCGACCCGGCGATCAGGCGGAAGTTCGAGACGGCCTGGGGCGTCGGCATCCAGCCGCGCTACGGCCACAACCTGACCCAGATGCTGGAGGCGATGGCCGAGGGCGAGGTCACCACCTGCTACCTCATCGGCGAGAACCCGGTGCAGTCCGAGGCCGACTCGCTGGCCTGCATCAAGCGCCTGTCCATGCTCGACCACCTCGTCGTGCAGGACATCTTCCTCACCAAGACCGCCCAGATGGCCGACGTGGTGCTGCCCGCCAGCGCCGCGTGGTGCGAGGCCGACGGCACGTTCACCAACAGCGAGCGGCGGGTGCAGCGGGTGCGCAAGGCCCTCGACCCGCCGGGCGAGGCGCGCGACGACATCTGGATCATGTGCGAGCTGGCACGCCGCCTGGGCCACGACTGGCACTACGACGGCGCCGAGGAGGTCTGGAACGAGCTGCGCGCCCTGTCCCCCGACCACAGCGGCATGACCTACCGGCGGCTGGAGGAGCTGCACGGCATCCAGTGGCCGTGCCCGTCGGAGGACGCGATCGAACCGCCCTACCTCCACGGGCGGCTGTGGGAGAGCGACCCGGTCAAGCGGGGCACGCCCGCGCCGTTCGCGGTGCTGCGCCACTCGCCGCCGGTCGACCTGCTGGACGAGGAGTACCCGCTCCGGCTGACGACCGGGCGGCGGCTGGACTCGTACAACACCGGCGTGCAGTCGTCGGGGTTCGCCTCGCCGCTGCGGCGGGGCGAGACGGTCGAGATGTCGCCGGAGGACGCCGAGCGGCTGGAGCTGGTCGCCGGTGAAGAGGTGCGGATCAGCTCGCGGCGCGGCTCGGTGGTCGCGCCGGTGTTCATCGACCCCGGGCTGCGGCCCGGGCTGGTGTTCATGACGTTCCACTTCCCGGACGAGGTGGACACCAACGCCCTGACCATCGAGGCCACCTGCCCCATCGCGGGCACGGCCGAGTTCAAGGCGGCAGCCGTACGCGTCGAGAAGCTCGTCAAGGCCGGGTGAACAGATGGATCTGAGGTTCCGTGACGCGCAGCCGTCCGCCGAGGAGCGCGCCGCCGTCGACGCGCTGCTCGGCCCGCCGGCCACCGGCTGGGAGGGCGGCGCCAGGACGGAGGCGGAGCTGCGTTACGCGGCTCGCCCCGAACCGGCCCGCGATCTGCTGCTGCCCGCCCTGCACGCGGTCAACGACCGGGTCGGGTGGATCAGCGAGGGGGCGCTGGACTACATCTGCCGCCGCCTCACCGTCCCGCCCGCCGAGGCGTACGGGGTGGCGTCGTTCTACTCGCTGCTGTCGCTGAAGCCGCGTCCGGCGCGGGTGCTGCACGTCTGCACCGACCTGGCCTGCCAGGCGCGCGGCGCCGAGGACGTGCGCAAGCGCGTCGAGGAGCGGCTCGGGCCGGCGGGCTCGTCCTGGCAGCCCAGCCCGTGCCTGGGCCTGTGCGAGCGCGCCCCGGCCGCCCTCGCCATCGAGGCCGGCGAGACCCCGGCCACCCAGGTGTACGGGCCGGTCCAGGGGGACGAGGTCACCGCGCCGGCGAGCTCGAACGGCTCCGGGCCGACCGGCTGGGAGCCGCCCGCCGAGGCGGCCGTGCCCCAGGCCGGGCGCGACGGCCTGGTGCTGCTGAAACGGATCGGCGTGGTCGACCCGGCCAGTCTGGACGCCTACCGGGCCACCGGGGGCTACGCGGCGCTGCGGCGGGCCTTCCAGCTCAGCCCGGCGGGCGTGATCCGGGAGGTGCTGGAGTCCGGCCTGGTCGGCAGGGGTGGCGCGGCCTTCCCGACGGGCCGGAAGTGGGACGCCACCGCCCGCCAGCCGGACCACCCGCGCTACCTGGTGTGCAACGCCGACGAGAGCGAGCCGGGCACCTTCAAGGACCGCGTGATCATGGAGGGCGACCCGTACGCGCTCGTCGAGGCCATGACGATCGCCGCCTACGCCACCGGCTGCGCCAAGGGCTACCTCTACATCCGGGGCGAGTACCCGCGGGCGGTGCGGCGGCTGGAGCACGCGATGGCCACGGCCCGCTCCCGCGGCCTGCTTGGCGCGGACATCCTGGGCCAGGGCTTCTCCTTCGACATCGAGCTGCGCCGGGGCGCGGGCGCGTACATCTGCGGCGAGGAGACCGCGATCTTCAACTCGATCGAGGGCTTCCGCGGCGAGCCGCGCAGCAAGCCGCCGTTCCCGGTGGAGAAGGGCCTGTTCGGCAAGCCGACCGTGGTCAACAACGTGGAGACGCTGGTCAACGTGCTGCCGATCCTGGAGCACGGCGCCCAGGCGTACGCGGCGGTCGGCACCGAGGGCTCGACCGGCACCAAGCTGTTCTGCGTGTCGGGCAGCGTGGACCGGCCCGGCATCTACGAGCTGCCGTTCGGCGCGACGCTGCGCGAGCTGCTCGACCTGGCCCGGCCCGCCGGGACGCTCAAGGCGGTGCTGCTCGGCGGCGCGGCCGGAGCGTTCGTGACGGACCTGGACGTGCCGCTCACGTTCGAGGGCACCCGGGCGGCGGGCGCCACGCTCGGCTCCGGCGTCGTCCTCGTGCTGGACGACACCGTCGATCTCAAGCACATCCTGCTGCGCATCGCCGAGTTCTTCAGGGACGAGTCGTGCGGCCAGTGCGTGCCCTGCCGCGTGGGCACCGTACGGCAGGAGGAGGCCCTGCACCGGCTGTCGGAGCGCGTGGACGAGAGCGACCTGCTCCTGCTGCGCGAGGTCGGGCGGACCATGCGGGACGCCTCGATCTGCGGCCTCGGACAGACCGCATGGAACGCGGTGGAATCGGCCATCGACCGCTTGGGGGTATACAAGTGATCCCGCTCCAGCCGCCCCGGCGGCTCGTCGACGTGCAGATCGACGGCGAGACCGTCCGGGTGCCCGAGGGCTCGACGATCCTGGACGCCTGCCAGACGGCGGGCAAGGACGTCCCGACGCTCTGCTACGGCGACACGCTCACCCCCAAGAACGCCTGCCGGGTGTGCGTCGTCGAGGTCGAGGGGTCGCGCACCCTGGCCCCGGCCTGCTCCCGGAAGGTCGAGGCCGGCATGACCGTCGGCACCGACACCGAGCGCGCCCGCCACAGCCGCAAGGTGGTGCTGGAGCTGCTCGGCTCGTCGGTGGACCTGTCGACCACCCCGCGGGCGGCCGGCTGGATCGAGGAGTACGGCGCCGAGCCCGGCAGGTTCGGCGACGACGCGGCCACGGTCGAGCAGCCCGCCAAGGTCGACAACGACCTCTACGTGCGCGACTACAGCAAGTGCATCATGTGCTACAAGTGCGTCGACGCCTGCGGCGACCAGTGGCAGAACTCCTTCGCCATCGCCGTGGCCGGCCGCGGCTTCGACTCGCACATCTCCACCGAGTTCGACGCCCCGCTCACCGACTCGGCCTGCGTCTACTGCGGCAACTGCGTCGAGGTGTGCCCGACCGGGGCGCTGTCGTTCAAGTCGGAGTTCGACATGCGCGCCGCCGGGACCTGGGACGAGTCGCGGCAGACGCAGACCACGACGATCTGCAGCTACTGCGGCGTCGGCTGCAACCTGACGCTGCACGTACAGGACAACAAGATCGTGAAGGTCAGCTCGCCGCACGACAACCCCGTCACCAAGGGCAACCTCTGCGTCAAGGGCCGCTTCGGGTACGGGTATGTCTAGGGTCGCCGTCAAGCGCCGCATCCTGCGCATCAGGGACTCCGCCCCGACGCGCAGGGTCGACTCGCTGGCCGCCGAGGAGCCGCTGGAGATCCGCCTCGACGGCACGCCGCTGACCGTCACCATGCGGACGCCGGGCGACGACTTCGACCTGGCCGCCGGGTTCCTGGTCAGCGAGGGCGCGGTCGCCTCGGCCGGCGACATCGCGACCATCCGCTACTGCGCGGGGGCCCTGGCCGACGGGCGGAACACGTACAACGTCCTGGACGTGCGGCTCGCGCCGGGCGTCGAGGCGCCCGCGCCGCGCAACTTCTACACCACCTCCTCCTGCGGCGTCTGCGGCAAGGCGTCGCTGGAGGCGGTGCGCACGGTCGCCCGCTGGTCCGCGCACGACGACCCCGTCGAGCTCGGCCAGGCGACGGTGGCGGCCCTGCCCGGCCGGCTGCGCGCGGCCCAGCGGGTCTTCGACCGGACGGGCGGGCTGCACGCGGCCGGCCTGTTCACGGCCGAGGGCGAGGCTCTGTGCGTGCGCGAGGACGTGGGGCGGCACAACGCCGTGGACAAGCTGCTCGGCTGGGCGCTGCGGCAGGGCCTGCTGCCGCTGCGCTCGACCGTGCTCATGGTCTCCGGCCGGGCCTCCTTCGAGCTGGTGCAGAAGGCGGTCATGGGGGGCATCCCGGTGCTCGCCGCGGTGTCCGCGCCCTCCTCGCTCGCGGTCGAGCTGGCCGAGGAGGAGGGGTTGACGCTGATCGGGTTCCTGCGCGGGGACTCGATGAACGTCTACGCGGGCGAGCGGCGGCTGGACATCACCCCGGGCGCCGGCAACGGCTCTGCCGGCGCGCGAACACCGGGGTGATGAGGGGATGCCGTCCGGCGCCGCCTGGCCCCCAGCACGCCGTTCGGCATCCCTACCAAGGTCGATTTTGACAACCATTTTCATTTTGCAGCATACTGACTCACATGATGTCAGGACATTCCCGCCTGCGAGCCGCCGGGCTCCTCGCGGGCGCCACGCTGCTCACGACCACCGCCTGCGGAGCCGGATCCGGCGCGACACCTGAGGCCGCCGACGGCAAGCCCCAGGTCCTCGCCGCGTTCTATCCGTTGCAGTGGCTCAGCGAGCAGATCGCGGGCCCCGACGCCCAGGTGGCCGTCCTGACCGCGCCCGGCGTCGAGCCGCACGACCTGGAGCTCGGCGCCCAGCAGATGGCCCAGCTCGAGGACGCCACGCTCACCGTCTACATCAAGGGCGTCCAGCCCGCCGTGGACGAGGCGGTCGACCCCGAGCGCTCCTTCGACGCCGCCACCGCCGTGGCCACGCTCCCGGCCGGCGGGCACGCCGAGGAGGGCCACGCCGGGGAGGAGGGCCACGCCGAGGAGAGTCACGCCGAAGAAGGCCATGCCGAGGAGACTCACGCCGAGGAGGGCCACGACCACGGGGTCGCCTACGACCCGCACCTGTGGCTCGACCCGTCCCGCCTGGCCACCGTCGCCGGCAAGCTCGGCGAGCGCCTGGCCGCCGCCGACCCGGCCCACGCGCAGGGCTTCAAGGACCGCGCCGCCACCGCCGCCGCCTCGCTCACCGCGCTCGACAAGGAGCTCGCCACCGGCCTGACCACCTGCGCGACGCGCACCATGGTGACCGCGCACGAGGCGTTCGGCTACCTGGCCGACCGGTATAAGCTCAAGCAGGTCGGCATCACCCTCGACCCCGAGACCGAGCCCTCGCCCGCCCGCATCGACGAGGTGGCCAAGCTCGCCAAGGCGGAGAAGGTGACGACCATCTTCACCGAGGCCCTGGTCAGCCCCAAGGTCGCCGAGGTGCTCGCCGCCGAGGTGGGCGCGAAGACGGCCGTGCTCGACCCGCTGGAGAGCAAGCCCTCGGGCGACTACCTGTCGGCCATGCGGGGCAACCTCAAGACCCTGCAGTCGGCGTTGGGATGCACACCTTGACCGAGACCGCCTTCGAGATGCGCGACGGGCGGGTGACGCTCGACCGGCGGCCCATCCTGCGCGGCATCGACCTCACCGTCAGCCCCGGCGAGGTCGTCGCCGTCATGGGCGCCAACGGCTCAGGCAAGTCCACCCTGGTCCGCGCGCTGCTCGGCCTCACGCCGCTGTCCGGCGGACAGACCCTGATGTACGGCACGCCGCCCGCCAGGTTCCGCGACTGGTGGCGCATCGGCTACGTGCCGCAGCGGCTCTCCGTCGGCGGCGGCGTGCCCGCGACCGTCGGCGAGGTCGTCACCTCGGGCCGCATCGCCCGGCAGAGCAGGCTGCGCCGCACCAGCGCCGCCGACCGGGCGGCCGTGGCGAGCGCCCTGGAGGCCGTCCGCCTGTCCGACCGGGCGCACGACCCCGTTCAGGCGCTCTCCGGCGGGCAGCAGCAGCGGGTGCTCATCGCCCGCGCCCTCGCCGGCGAGCCCGACACGTACGTGATGGACGAGCCCACCGCGGGCGTCGACGCCGCCACCCAGCAGCTCCTGGCCGACACGCTGGCCAGGCTGGTGGCAGGCGGCAAGACCATCGTGCTCGTCGCGCACGAGCTCGGCCCGCTGGAGCCGCTCATCACCCGCGGCGTCGTCGTGCGCGAAGGCCTCGTCGCGCACGACGGCCCGCCGCCCCGGCCCGAAGGCGACTGCGCCAGGCCGGGACACGAGCACGTCCACCCGCACGCCGCCGAAGCCACGGCGGGGCCGCTGCGGGGCTGGCAGGGAGAAGCATGATCGAGTTGCTCGACAGGCAGTTCTTCCAGCTCGCGCTGCTCGCGGCGCTGCTGGTCGGCCTCTGCGCGCCCGCCGTGGGCACGTTCATCGTGCAGCGCAGGCTCGCGCTGCTCGGCGACGGCATCGGGCACGTGGCGCTGACCGGCGTCGCGCTCGGGTTCCTGACCGGCACCGCGCCGGTGCTCACCGCCGTCCTCGTCGCGGTGGCCGGCGCCGTCGCCATCGAGCTGGTCAGGGCGCGCGGGCGCACCAGCGGCGACGTGGCCCTGGCCCTGATGTTCTACGGCGGCATCGCGGGCGGCGTGCTGCTCATGGGCATCGCGCCCGGCGGCAGCAACTCCAAGCTCAACTCCTACCTGTTCGGCGCCATCGCCAGCGTCACCGAGCAGGACATCTGGATCATCGGCGCGCTGGCCGTCGCCGTCCTCGCCGTCGTCGCGATCTTCGGCAGGGAGCTGTTCGTGCTCTGCCAGGACGAGGAGATGGCTCGCGCCAGCGGCCTGCCGGTGCGCTTCCTCAGCCTGCTCATCGCCGTCACCGCCGCGCTCACCGTCGTCATCGCCATGCGCGTGGTCGGCCTGCTGCTCGTCAGCGCGCTCATGGTCATCCCGGTGGCCACCAGCCAGCAGCTCACCCGCGGCTTCCGCACCACGATGCTGCTGGCCATGCTGTTCGGCGTCATCGCCGCCGTGGGCGGGCTGCTCGCCTCCACCGCCTCCACCCGGGTGCCGCCCGGGGCCTCGATCGTGCTTCTTGCCCTGGCCGGCTTCGTCCTGGCCCTGGGTGTGGGTAAATTCGTACGCCGAGGCCGATCCCAGGAGTCGACAGTGACCGAGCCAAGCACGCGTGCCGAGGAGGTCGTATGACCACGAGACGCGACGCCGTGCACGACACCCTCCGCCAGAGCGAGGGCTTCCGCAGCGCGCAGGACGTCTACGCCGAGATGCGCCAGCACGGCGCCAAGATCGGCCTGACCACCGTCTACCGCGCCCTCCAGGCGCTGGCCGACGGCGGCCACGTCGACGTGCTGCGCACCGACGATGGCGAGTCGGTCTACCGGGCGTGCGAGACCGGCGAGCACCACCACCACCTGGTCTGCCGCCGCTGCGGCCGGACCGTCGAGGTGGCCGGGCCCGCCGTCGAACGCTGGGCCGAGACCGTCGGCACCGAGCACGGGTTCACCGAGATCACTCACACGGTCGAGGTGTTCGGCACCTGCTCGTCCTGCTCGCGCACGCCGCGCCCGGCCTGACCCCGCCGCGACCCGTACAGGACGCCCAGCACCACCACCGCGCAGCCGGCGAGCTGGAGCGGCGACGGCCGCTCGCCGAGCGCGACCGCCGACAGCGCCACCGTCGTCACCGGCTGCACCAGCAGGAGCAGCGCGGTCAGCACGGCCGGCTGCCGGGGCAGCGAATAGGTGATCAGCGACCAGCCGAGCACCTGCGGCCCCAGCGCGAGCAGCAGCAGCCAGCCGTGCGCCGGCCACTCCGGCACGAAGCTCGCCCCGCCGAACAGCGGGCTCAGCGCCGCGATCGCCACCGTCGCCACCACGGTCGCGTGCGCCAGCGGCCCGGCCGCGCGGCCCGAACCGGCCTTCATCAGCAGCAGGAACGCCGCATACGCGATCGACGTGGCCACGCCGGTCACCACCCCGAGCGCCGGGTCGGCGCCATAAGCCCCGCTGTCGAACACCCCCGAGATCAGCACCACGCCGCCGAACACCACCGGCGTGGCGATCATCAGCGGCGTCGACGGCCGCTCCCGGAACAGCGCCCACGCGGCGAACGCCACGATGAACACCTGAAGGTTGCCCAGCACGGTCGCCAGCCCCGCGCCCACGTAGTCGATCGTGTGATGCCAGAACAGCAGGTCGAACGCGAACATGAGCCCCGCCACCCACGCCAGGTAGAGCGGCTTGCCGGTCAGCGGCCCGAGCCTGCGCCGCTCCAGCCAGGCCAGCAAAAGCATGGGCGGCACCGCGTACGCGCACCGGAACAGCGCCGAGGTCGCGGGCGAGACGCCCGACAGCCGGACGAGCGGGGCGGAGGTCGAGATGATCAGTGCTCCGGCGATCGCGATCAGCACGAAACGACGATGTGCACTCACCGAAACCCCCGACCCCCCGTGGGAGAGATACGCTGCGACCACGCTAGAACCGGCCCGGACAGGAGTCAATATGCCGTTTGGCCATGACATGGTGCATGCGCTGGCCACCGTCGTCGAGCTGATCAACACCTCGCCCTCCACCGGAGGGGACGACGGTCTGGCGACCCTGGCCGAGCTGCAATCCTTCGTCGACTCGCGCCAGGTGAGCGGCATCAGCACCCTCACCCCGCGCGACCTCGGACAGGTACGCATCGTACGGGAGGCGTTCCACCGCGTCTTCGTCGCCCCCGACCAGCCCACCGCCGTGCGCACCCTCAATTCGCTGCTGTCCGAGACCCGCATCACCCCACGGCTCACCGAGCACGACGGGCACCCGCTGCACGTCCACTACTTCGCGCCCGACGCCACCCTCGCCGAGCACCTGGCCGCCGACTGCGGCGTTGCCCTCGCCCACCTGCTCGTCGAGGGCGAATGGGAACGGCTGCGCACCTGCTCCGCGCCCGACTGCGAGCACGTCTTCGTCGACGAGTCGCGCAACCGGTCGCGCGTCTACTGCGACAGCCGCACCTGCGGGAACCGGATGCACGTCGCCGCCTACCGAGCCCGCCGCCGGGGCTGAC
The DNA here is from genome assembly GCF_040674795.1 of Nonomuraea sp. NPDC049725. Lineage (NCBI taxonomy): Bacteria > Bacillati > Actinomycetota > Actinomycetes > Streptosporangiales > Streptosporangiaceae > Nonomuraea > Nonomuraea sp. NPDC049725. The sequence goes on from NZ_JBFANJ010000008.1 coordinate 154,214, forward strand.
CCCTATCGGACCGGCCGTCTCCTAAGGGCCGGAAGCAGACCACGGCCGCTCGGCGGCGCGGGGAGCCGGGCACGGCCGCTAGGAGGCCGCCAGGATGCGCTGGAGGGTGCGGGCGCCGAGGCGGCTCATCGGCGGGTTGCTGTCGACGTAGTACCAGACCAGGCCCATCGCCTGCTGGAAGGCCCACGCCTTGCCGCGCTGCCATTCGAGGCCGGTGCAGCCGAGGTCGTCGCGGAGCGCCTGGCGCGGCCCGGCCTCCAGCAGGTGCCAGGCGCTCACCAGGTCCAGCGCCGGGTCGGCCGGGGCGAAGCCGCCGACGTCGAGGATGCCGGCGAGCCGCCCGCCGGACACGAGCACGTTGCCGGGGATCAGGTCGCAGTGGTTCATCACGTCGGCGCCCTCGCGGGGCAGGACCCGCAGCTCGGCCCAGAGGCGGCGCAGCCGGGGGACGTCGAGGAGGTGTTCGCTGTGGGTGAAGCAGGTCTCCATCCACGCGTCGTGGTCCTTGAGGTCGCCGCCCCGGCCGGAGCCGCTGAAGGTGCGGCCACGGGTGTCGAGGGCGCGTAGGTCGTGGACGAGGGCCGCCAGGTCGTGGGCGAAGGCGACCGATTCGCCCGGGTCCGCGTCCGTGGCCACGACGCCGGGCAGCCACGTCTGCACCGACCACGGGAGCGGGTAGCCCGCCCCTGGCTCGCCGAGCGCGACCGGCTCGGGGGTGCGGAACCGTGTACGCCCGGCCAGCTCGCCCGCCGCCCGCGCCTCCTTCTGGAGCCAGGCCCGCGTCGAGTCGACGTCGCGGGGCTCCAGGGGGCAGCGGGCGGCCAGCCCGTCGCCGATGCGGAAGATGGCGTTGACCGTGCCGTGGGCGGCGACGCCCGTGACCGGCAGGTCCCGCCACTGCGGGAACTGTTCGGCCACGAGCGCGCGGACCGTCTCGGGCGTGACTGTCAGCTGACCTGCGTGCATCTCCACGCGGATTAGCGTTCCGTGCCCGCGCCCGGGACCGCAACCGGGTTTCCGGCCGCGGCGCGACGGACGCCCGTACGGCTCCCGTCAGGGGCGGACGAGGCCCGCCACGGCCTCCGTTACGTGGCCGACCTCGTCCTCGGTGTTGTAGTAGTGCGGCGACAGGCGCAGGGCCCACTCCACGTCCTTGTCGCCGAAGTCGTACTGGGCCAGCTCGCGGAAGCTGAGCGCCGAGTTGACGCCGCGCGCGTCCAGCGCCGCCTTGAACGGCCGCGCCTGCCACCCCTCGATCGCGAACGTGACCAGCGCCCCCAGCGCCGGGCCCCGGTCCAGGACGCGCACGCCGGGGATCGCGGCCAGGTTCTCGCGCAGCAGCGCCGCCAGGGCCGGGGTGCGGCGAGCGATGGCGTCCATGCCGACCCGGCGGGCGTACGCGACGGCCGCCGCCGAGCCGAGGACCGTGGCGTACGGGAACTCCCAGTCCTCGAACCTGGCCGCGCTCTCCACCGGCTCGTAGCGGTCGGGGGCGACCCAGCGGGCCCCGTACATGTCGATGAACAGCGGCTCGTAGCCAGCGCGCAGCACGCGGTCGGACACGTACAGGAAGCCGGAGCCGCGCGGGCCGCGCAGGAACTTGCGGCAGGTGGCGGTGAGCAGGTCGCAGCCGATCTCCGCCACGTCCACGGGGTGCTGGCCGACCGACTGGCAGGCGTCGACCAGGTAGAGCAGGTCCAGTTCGCGGCAGTGCGCGCCGATCTCGGCGACCGGCTGGACGAGGCCGGAGTTGGTGGGGATGTGGGTGGCGCTGACGAGCCGGGGGCGGTGCTCGCGCATGAGCGCGGCCATCGCGGGCACGTCCACGCCGCCCTCGGGCGTGTCGGGGGCGTGCACGACGCGGACGCCGTGCCGCTGGCGCAGCGACAGGAAGGCGATCTGGTTGGAGATGAAGTCGTTGCGGGTGGTCAGGATGACGTCGCCGGGTTCGAAGGGGATCGCCGACAGCGCGGTGGCGTAGGCGTGGGTGGCGCTGGTGGCGAAGGCGATGTTGCCGGGGCCGGCGTTGATCAGCGCGGCGATCTCGGTGTAGAAGCCGCGCACCTGCTCGGCGCGGGCGGCCGACGCCTCGTAGCCGCCGATGGCCGCCTCCAGGCGGAGGTGGTCGAGCATGGCGTCCAGCACCGGCGTGGCCAGCAGCCCGCAGCCCGCGTTGTTGAAGTGGACGACCTGCTCGCAGCCCGGCGTGTCGGCCCGCAGGGCCAGAAGCGTTTCCGGGCTCAACTCAGAAGCGTTACCATGTCCTCTCATGTCCGAGAGTAGCACTTCTGAGATGGTGACAGCTCTCTGGAAGCTGATCGCCGGGCTCGCCCCCGGTGACCGCCTGCCCAGCAGCCGCGAGCTGACCGTCCGCCACCACGTCGGCCCGGCCACCGTGTCCCGCGCGATCGCCCGGCTCGCCGCCGAGGGCGCCGTCGTGACCCGGCCGGGCAGCGGCACGTTCGTGGCCGCCCACCCCGCGGACCAGGGCGGCGGGGCCGACACCTCCTGGCAGTCGGTGGCGCTCGCCGGGCGCGACGCCTCCGCCGAGCCGCCGGTCCCGCTGCCGGACGGCGCCGTCGCCCTGTCGGGCGGCTACCCGCACGAGTCGCTGCAGCCCACGCGGGCGCTGGCCGCCGCGCTCGCCCGCGCCGCCCGCCGTCCCGGCGCCTGGCGCCGCGCCCCGACGGCCGGGCTCGCGCCGCTGCGCGCCCTGTTCGCCCGCCAGGCGGGCGGCTCGGTGACCGCCGACGACGTGCTCGTCACCGGCGGCGGGCAGGGCGCCCTGTCGATGCTGTTCAGGGCCATCGTCGCCCCCGGCGGCCCGGTCCTCATGGAGTCGCCCACCTACCCGGGCGCGCTCGCCGCCGCCCGCGCCGCCGGGCTGCGCCCGCTGCCGGTGCCGGCGGACGCCGACGGCATCCGCCCCGACCTGCTCGCCGACGCCTTCGCCATGACCGGCGCGCGGCTGCTCTACTGCCAGCCCACCTTCCACAACCCGACCGGCACGGTCCTGGCCCCCGGCAGGCGCGAACAGGTGGTGGAGGTGGCCAGGGCGGCCGGCGCGTTCCTCGTCGAGGACGACTTCGCCCGCCATCTCGGCCACGGCGGCCCGCTGCCGCCCCCGCTGGTCTCCGGCGACCGCGACGGCACCGTCATCCACCTCACCTCGCTGACCAAGCCCGCCTCCCCCAGCCTGCGCATCGGCGCGGTGATCGCGCGCGGCCCGGTGATGCGGCGGCTGTGGGGGATGCGCTTCGTCGACGACTTCTTCACCGCCCGGCCGCTCCAGGAGGCCGCCGTCGAGCTTCTCAGCACCCCGGCGTGGGAGCGGCACCTGCGGACGCTCTCGGCCGCCCTGCGCGAGCGCTGCGCGCTGCTCGCCGCCTGTCTCGCCCGCGACCTCCCGCACTGGACGCTCACCCGGCACCCGGCCGGCGGCCTGCACCTGTGGGTACGCCTGCCGGACGGCGTCCAGGACACCACGCTGGCCGACGCCGCCCGCGCCCACGGCGTCGCGGTGGACGCGGGCGCCCGCTACTTCCCCGCCGAGCCCTCGGGCCCCTTCCTGCGGCTCTCCTTCGCCGCCGCCCCGGGCCCGGCCGACCTCGCCGAGGCCACCCGCCGCCTGGCCGCGCTGCCGCCGTCACCCTCCTGAGAGGGGCGTCACCCTCCCGGGCCTTCTTGGGAGGAGCGTCACCCTCCTGGGAGGGGCGTCACAGGTGGCGGCGCTCGCGCAGGCGGCGGGTCAGCAGGGTGGCGGCCGTGGCGAGGACGACCAGGTTGAACACCATCTGCGCCAGCACCAGCGCCCTGGCCACCTGCCCCTGCGCGTGCACGTCGCCGAAGCCGACCGTGGCCAGCGTCGAGACGGCGAAGTAGAGGGCGTCGGTGCGCGTGCGCAGCCCGGCGAACTCGTTCTCGCCCCAGACGGCCACCCCGTAGTCGGCCAGCGCGAACAGGGCGACGCCCGCCACGGTCGCCACCGCCAGGCCGGTCGCGGGCAGGGAGCCGGGCTCGGCCGTCGCCTGCCGCCTGGCCGCGCGGGCGACGCCCACCACGACCAGCGCCACCCCGGCCGCGAACACCGCCGCGCGCGCCCACCTCAGCCACAGGGGCCCGCCGGCCTCCAGCGGGACGAGGTAGTAGAGCGCGATGACCAGGGCGGAGTTCCAGATCAGTCGCCACATGTCCTGACGTTGCCCACGTCAGGGCGCGCTCAGACCTGGTTGGGCACCGCCCCGCCGTAGCGGCGGTCGCGCTTGGCGTAGATCTCGCACGCCTCCCACAGGTCGCGCCGGTCGAAGTCGGGCCAGAGCCGGTCCAGGAACACCATCTCGGCGTAGGCCGACTGCCACAGCAGGAAGTTGGAGAAGCGCTGCTCCCCCGACGAGCGGACGAACAGGTCGACCGGCGGGATCTCCGGCTCGTCGAGGTAGCGGGCGAAGACCTTCTCGTTGACCTTCGACGCCCTGACGCGGCCGGCGGCGATGTCCTCGGCCAGCTTGACGGCCGCCTCGACAATCTCGGCCTGGCCGCCGTAGTTGACGCAGAACTGCAACGTCAGCGCCCGGTTGTGCTCGGTCATGGCCTCGGCGGTCTGCAGCTCGGAGATCACGCTCTTCCACAGCCGGCCCGGCCGGCCCGCCCAGCGCACCCGCACGCCCATCGCGTTGAGCTCGTCGCGGCGGCGGCGGATCACGTCGCGGTTGAAGCCCATGAGGAAGCGCACCTCGTCGGGCGAGCGCTTCCAGTTCTCCGTGGAGAAGGCGTACGCGCTCAGGTAGGGGACGCCGAGCTCCAGGGCGCCCTCGATGACGTCGAACAGCGACGCCTCCCCCGCCTTGTGCCCCTCGGTGCGCGGCAGGCCGCGGGCCTTGGCCCAGCGGCCGTTGCCGTCCATGACGATGGCGACGTGCCGGGGCACCAGGTCGCGCGGGATCGGCGGCGGCGTCGCACCGGACGGGTGCGGCGACGGCGGGCGGGGATTCACGCGGGTTCCCTTTCTACGTGGCGCAGCGAGCGGATGCCGTGCTCCAGGTGCCATTGCAGGTAGGCCGCCACCAGGCCGCTGCACTCGGTGCGGTGGCGCGGCTCGGAGGCGTCGGCGGAGACCCAGTCGCCCCGCAGCAGCGCCGTCATGAGCCCGATCGTCTCCCCGGCGGGCACGGCCGAGCCGGCCGGGCGGCACGCCCCGCACACCACGCCGCCCGCCACGATGGCGAACGCCCTGACGGCCGGGGCCCGGCACTTGGCGCACGCCTCCAGCGCGGGCGCGTAGCCGGCGACGGCCAGCGAGCGCAGGAAGTAGGCGTCGAGCACCAGCCTGGCCTCGTGGTCGCCGTCGGCCAGCGTGCGCAGCCCGCCCACCAGCAGCAGGAACTGGCGCAGCGCCGGCTCCTTCTCGCCGTGGGTGAGCCGGTCGGCGGTCTCCAGCATCGCGGTGCCGGCGGTGTAGCGGGGGTAGTCGGCCGCCAGTGTCTCGCCGTAAGGTCTGATGGTCTCGGCCTGGGTGACCACGTCGAGTGTGCGTCCGGTGTGGAGTTGCAGATCGACGTGGGTGAACGGCTCGAGCCTTGCGCCGAAGCGCGAGGTGGTGCGGCGCACCCCCTTGGCCACGGCCCGGATCTTGCCGGTGCGCTTGGCCAGGATTGTGACGATGCGATCGGCTTCGCCGAGCTTTTGCGTGCGCAGGACCACGCCCTCGTCACGGTAGAGACTCACTCGCTCATCTTATGGCCGGGAAAGCGTCGGCACTTCGTGCTCCGGCCGTGCGGCGGTGACGCGTTGCTCAGGAACCCTTACTACACTTTGACGCCTGTCCCGCATTGCCCGATGTTCAACCCCCCGAAACCGCCTCGAAAGGGAGTCATGACCCGCGTGGTCCTGCTGGGCTCTTCGCCCGGCCCCGACACCGCTCCGACCGGCCTGAGGCTCGCCGCGCTACCCGGCAATCCCACCGTCTCCGAGCGGCTGCACAGCCAGCTTCGCACCATGGACCCGCGGCCCGCCACGATCGCGTCAGGCGACGTGGCCGCCGCCCTGCGCGCACTGGCCGAGGTCGCCGAGTCGGCGACGGAAAGCCTGTTCATCATCCCGGAAAACTCGGTCGTCCACGACGAGCTGATCTACCAGATCACCAAGTCCAAGCGCGGCGCGCTGGTGCTCGTCGCCAAGGAGCCGCGCCCGGCGGCCGGGGAGGACTCCGACGAGGACCCCGGCGCGGGACAGGAGGAGACGGCCGAGGCCGTTCCGATCGAGGAGGCAGAGCCAGAGATCGGCATGAACCGGGTCGAAGGGCTCCCGGTTCGCTCCCGCATCGGCAAGTCGCGGGTGGTGTCGATCGGCACCGCCACCCACAAGGTGACCCGGCCCAACGCCGTGCTGCTCGGCCCGGTCCACATCAGCGCGCGCAACGCGCCGGTGCTCGCCGAGACCTGCCGCCAGCTCGCCGACATGGCCGACACCTTCGGCCCCGACGACGACCTGGTGCAGATCATCGCGTTCGGCCTGGTGCGCAACGGCGTCTCGGTCGGCATCCGCGGCCGCCGCGACCTGTTCTACCGCCGCGTCACCACCCAGGAGGAGGCCAACGAGGCCGGCTCCGAGATCATCGGCATGGACGAGGACCGGGCCAGGCTCGACAACGCCGTCAAGGGCGCCGACGGCTTCTTCACCACCTACTTCGTCTCCACCTACTCCCGCTTCATCGCCCGCTGGGCGGCCCGGCGCGGGCTGACGCCCAACCAGGTCACGCTCATCTCGATCGCGCTCGGCGTGGCCGCCGCCGCCTGCTTCGCCACCGGCGACCGGGTCGGCATGGTCGCGGGCGGCATCCTGATCTACTTCGCGTTCGTCTTCGACTGCGTCGACGGCCAGGTCGCCCGCTACGCCCGCAAGTTCGGCGTGCTGGGGGCGTGGCTCGACGCCACGTTCGACCGGTTCAAGGAGTACGTGGTCTTCGCCGGCCTGGCGATCGGCTGGGTCGTGGCGGGTCACGGCGACGACACCATCTGGATCTTCGCGCTGGCGGCGATCGGCCTGCAGTCCGTGCGCCACCTGCTCGACTTCTCCTTCGGCATCGCCAACCGGCGCGCCAAGGCGCCCGCGCAGCTCCCGACGCTGCCGCTCGACGCGCCCGACGACCGGGCCCTGCGCCAGGCGCTGGAGCGCCGCAAGGTCGAGCGCAGCCAGGGCATCCGCGGGCTGCTCAAGATGTGGACCAAGGCCGGCAAGTACCGCGCCGTCCACTGGGCCCGTAAGATGATCGTGTTCCCCATCGGCGAGCGGTTCGCGGCCATCGCGATCACCGCCGCCCTCTTCGACGCCCGCATTACCTTCCTCACGCTGGTGATCTGGGGCACCGTCGCCGCCGCCTACACCCTGACCGGACGCCTCATGAGGTCGCTCGCATGATCACCCACCCGCAGGCCGCCGCCACCCCCGCACCCGACCCGGACGAGGAACGCCGCCGCGTCCAGACCGCCCGCCTGCTCGCCTACCGTGACGACGGGCCGCTCGTCCACGCGCTCGCGGGCAAGCTCGGCAAGGGTCTGCCGCCGGTCCCCGCCACGCTCGCCGCCCTGCTGGCCGTCATCGCCGTCACCGCCGGCGGGCTGCTGGAGCCGGGGCCGATGCTGCTGGTCCCGCCGCTGATCATGGTGCTGCTGGTGCTGCCGACCGCGCCGCGCCACCACCTGGGCCGCTTCGACTGGCTGACGCCGCCGCTGCTGCGCGGCGCCGAGTTCCTCACGCTGATCGTCGTCGGGCTGACCGCCGACGCGCCGAAGTGGCTGCTGTTCGTGCTCGTGTACGTGGTCGGCTACCACACCTACGACACCGTCTACCGGACCCGGCAGTCGATCTGGCCGCCCGCCTGGGTGTTCCACGCCGGGCTCGGCTGGGAGCTGCGGCTGCTCATCATCGGTGTGGGCGCCGCCTTCGGCTGGCTGACGCCGGTGCTGGCGGTGCTGACCGCCTACCTGTTCGTGCTGTTCGCCGTGGAGAGCGTGACGAGCTGGGTGCGCCTGGACAAGGCGTCCGCCCAGGCCGGCGCCGAGGCGGAGCAGGACCTGGAGGCCTCTCCCGAGGAGGCCATGGAGCAGGCCACGGGCGAGGCCGAGAAGGGCTGAGCCGAACGCTCGCGCACGAAGGGCCGGTCGCCGTAGCGACCGGCCCTTCGGCATGTCCGGGCGCCTTCACCTGAGAGCGCTCTCCCATCGGAACGGTCCCGGCGATCCGAGGCTGGGACGGACTGTTGACAGCGGGTCAGCGGGTGTGTTCAGCTAATCGAGAGAGCGCTCTCTCCGGTTTGCCTCCGCACCCCCGGGAGCAGCGAATGACGTTACGTACCCTCCGATCCCCCGGCCGCCGCCGGCTCGCGGCCGCCGCCGCGGCGCTGACGCTGGTCAGCGGCCTGCTCGTGCACGTGGCGGTGAGCGCCTCCGCCGCCGTGCCGCCCACCCCGTCCGGCTGGTCGCTGGTCTGGTCCGACGACTTCAACGGCCCCTCCGGCTCCCCGCCCTCCTCCGCCAACTGGCAGATCGACACCGGCCACGCCTACCCCGGCGGCCCCGCCAACTGGGGCACCGGCGAGATCCAGAACTACACCTCCAGCCCCTCCAACCTGGCCCTCGACGGCTCCGGCAACCTGCGCATCACCCCGCTGCGCAGCTCCTCCGGCGAGTGGACGTCGGCCCGCATCGAGACCAGGAAGGCCGACTTCAAGCCCGCCGCCGGGCGCGTCCTGCGCATCGAGGGCCGCATCCAGATGCCGAACGTCACCGGCGACGCCGCCCTCGGCTACTGGCCGGCGTTCTGGGCGCTCGGCTCCCCCTACCGGGGCAACTACTGGAACTGGCCCGGCATCGGCGAGTTCGACATCATGGAGAACGTCAACGGCGTCAACTCCGTGTGGGCCGTGCTGCACTGCGGCGTCAGCCCCGGCGGGCCGTGCAACGAGAACAACGGCCTCGGCGCCAGCCGCGTCTGCCCCGGCTCGTCGTGCCAGTCGGCCTTCCACACCTACCGCTTCGAGTGGGACCGCAGCGTCACCCCCAACCAGCTCCGCTGGTACGTGGACGGCCAGCAGTTCCACAGCGTGAGCCAGTCCCAGTTCGACGCCACCACGTGGAACAACATGACCGGGCACGCCGGCTACTTCCTGCTGCTCAACGTGGCGATGGGCGGCGGCTTCCCCAACGGCGTGGCCGGGTTCGGCACGCCGACCGCGGCCACCGTGCCGGGACGGCCGATGGTCGTCGACTACGTGGCGGTGTGGCAGAGCGGCGGCACCACCGAGCCGTCGCCGACGATCACCCCGACCTCGCCCGGCGGCGTCGACGCCCGCTCCACCATCCAGGCCGAGCGCTACCAGGCGCAGTCCGGGACGATGGTCGAGGCCACCACCGACGCGGGCGGCGGCCAGAACGTGGGCGCCATCGCCAACGGCGACTGGCTCCGCTTCGACGGGGTGAACTTCGGCGCCACGGCGGCCCGCCAGTTCAAGGCGCGCGTCGCGTCCGGGGCGGGGGCCGGCGTGAGCGGCCTGGTCCAGGTGCGGCTCGGCAGCCCGACGGCCCCGCCGATCGGCGACTTCGCGATCGGCAACACCGGCGGCTGGCAGAGCTGGCGCACGGTCCCGGCCAACATCTCGCCCGTCACCGGCACCCACACCGTCTACCTGACGTTCGCCAGCGGCCAGCCGGCCGACTTCGTCAACGTCAACTGGTTCACCTTCTCCACCAGCTGACCGCCCCCGGGCCTCCCCTCCACCGGGGCGGCCCGGCCGGTCAGGCGCTGGAGCCGCGCACCACCAGGCGGGCCGGGAGCACCACCGAGCCGGCGTGCCTGCCCTCCAGCCGTGACAGCAGCAGCCGGGCCAGGGCCATCGCCTGGTCCGTCACGGGAGTCCGTACGGTGCTGAGGGGCGGGGTGGTGGCGGAGGCGGCGTCGATGTCGTCGAAGCCGACGACCGCCAGGTCGGCGGGCACCCGGCGGCCGGCCGCGGCGGCGGCGCGCAGCGCGCCGATCGCGAGCTGGTCACCGGTCGCGAAGACGGCGTCGAGGCGGTCGTCCTCGGCGAGCAGCCGGGTGAGCGCCTCGGCGCCCGACTCGCGGGTGTGACCGGCGAGCGCGAGGTGCGGGCGCAGCCCGGCGCGTTCCAGGGCCTCGCGGTGGCCGGTCAGGCGGTCCTGGACGGCCACCAGGTCGGTGGGGCCGCAGATGACGCCGATGCGGCGGCGGCCCTGGCGCAGCAGGTGCTCGGTGGCCGCCGCGGCGCCGCCCGCGTTGTCCACGTCCACGTACGGGACGAGCGAGGCGACGGCGGGCTTGCCGAGCAGCACGACGGGCGTGCCGGTGCGGGCCAGCCGCTCGGCCAGCGGGTCGGGGCCGTCGGGCGGCAGCAGCACCACGCCGTCGAGCAGCCCGGTCTCCACCCGCTCCAGGATGCGCCGGTGGCTCTCGGCGGTGTCGGCGAGCATGAGCGTGACCTGCTTGCCCGCGCCTTCGAGGACGCTGGTGACGTACTGGACGACGGCGGCGGTGAGGGCGTCGCCGCCCTGCCGGGGCACGGCCAGGACCAGCGCGATCGCGTCGGTGCGGCGCGTGACGAGGCTGCGGGCGGCGGCGTTGGGCACGTAGCCGAGCTCGCGGACGGCACGCAGCACGCCGGCGCGGACCTCCGGGCTGACCGACGCCTCGCCGTTGACGACGCGCGAGACCGTCGCCCGGGAGACGCCGGCGCGGGCGGCGACGGTCTCCAGCGTGGGGCGGCGCGGCCGGTCGCCGCCGAGGCCGTTGCGGCGCACCACGTCGCGGTACCACAGCGCGCTGTCCTTCATCCGCCGCTTCTGGGTGGCGAAGTCGACGTGCACGAGCCCGAACTTGCGCTGGTAGCCGTCGGCCCACTCGTGGTTGTCGAGCAGCGACCAGACGAGGTAGCCGCGCACCCGGGCGCCGCGCTCGACGGAGGTGCGCAGGGCGCGCAGGTGCTCCTCGATGAAGTGGATGCGGTCCATGTCGCGGATGCCGTCGCCGGTGACGGTGTCGGCGAAGTCGGCCCCGTTCTCGGTGATCATCAGCTCCAGGCCCGGATGCTCGCGGGTCAGCCGGTCGAGCAGCAGCGTGAGCGCGCCGGGCACGATGGGCCAGCCCATCGCGGTCACGGCGGTGGGCACGGTGCAGAACAGGATGCCGTCGCTGCCCGGGTAGGCGGGGTCGGCGGGCTCGCTGGGCTGGGCCTGCACGACGGTCGGCGCGTAGTAGTTGACGCCGAGCAGGTCGAGCGGGCCGGAGATGAGCTCCAGGTCGCCGTCACGCACGTGGTCCGTGCCGGCGAGCTCCACCACCCGGTCCGGGTAGCGGCCGCGCGTCAGCGGCTCCAGGAACTGGCCGTGCATGAGCTCGTCGATCCTGGCGACCGCGGCGGCGTCCTCCTCGCTCAGCTCGCGGGCCGAGCCGATCACCTGGCCGGGGGTCATCACCGGCCCGAAGTTGAGCACCGCGCCGATCTCCCGGGCGCCCGCCGAGCGCAGCGCGTCCGCCGCCAGCCCGTGGCCGAGCAGCAGGTGGTGGGCGGCCCTGAAGGCGTCGGCGGCCGACCTCCTGCCGGGCGCGTGGATGCCCGCGCCGTAGCCGAGGAACGCCGCCACCCACGGCTCGTTCAGCGTGAACCAGGTGCCGACCCGGTCGCCCAGCCGCTCGTGCACCACCCGCGCGTAGTCGGCGAAACGCAGCGCCGTGTCGCGCTCCGGCCAGCCGCCCCGGTCCTCCAGCGCCTGGGGCAGGTCCCAGTGGTAGAGCGTCACGTACGGGGTGATCCCGGCCGTCAGCAGCTCGTCCACCAGCCTGTCGTAGAAGCCCAGCCCGGCGGCGTTCACCCGGCCCGCCCCCTCGGGCATCACCCGGGGCCAGCTCACCGAGAAGCGGTAGGCGCCCAGCCCCAGCTCCTTCATCAGCCGCACGTCCTCGGGATAGCGGTGATAGTGGTCGCAGGCGTCCCGCGAGTCGGAGAAGGAGTCCCAGATCGACGGGCCGCGCCCGTCGACGGCGTTGGCGCCCTCGATCTGGTAGGCGGACGTGGAGACGCCCCAGACGAAACCCTCGGGAAAGCGCGTGCTGCTCATGACCGGTGACCTTCCAGCGTGTTAGAGGCGCCCAGTCTGCCGGGAGGTGATCGTCGCGCGCCACACGGCCAGGCGATATACAGAGCGCGTGGAACTGGATCGGCTGGATCGTGACATCATCGCGGCGCTCGTGGACGACGCCCGCCAGACCTACGCCGAGATCGGCCAGCAGGTGGGCCTGAGCGCGCCGGCCGTCAAACGGCGGGTGGACCGGCTGCGCGAGAGCGGCGCGATCACCGGTTTCAGCGCCCGGGTGGCGCCGCAGGCGCTCGGCTGGACGACCGAGGCGTACGTGGAGCTGTTCTGCCAGGGCAAGACGAAGCCGTCCGACATCGCGCTGGCCGTCTCCCGGTTCCCGGAGGTGGTCGGCGCGGCCACGATCACCGGCGAGGCCGACGCGCTGCTGCACATCCGGGCGACCGACGTCAGGCACGTCGAGCGGGTGATCGAGCGCATCGCCGCGCAGGCGTTCGTGGTGCGGACCAAGAGCGCCATCGTGCTCTCCAGGCTCGTCGACAGCCCTCCCGGAACCGCCATGCCGTGACAGCGCAACGAATCACCGCTCACCTGGCACAAGACGCAACAGAACACCGCCCACGCGCAATGTCGCCCTCTTTCCCCACAGGCCTCCCGATTCTTAGGCTGTGGCTCCGTCCTCCCAGGTGAGGGCGTATTCCAGCATGAACACACGGAGCCCTGCATGCCCAAACACTTCCTCATGTGCCGCCCGGAGCACTTCACGGTCGCCTACGCGATCAACCCGTGGATGAACCCCGAGGCGGGCGCCGACCGCGACATCGCGATCCGGCAGTGGGAAGGCCTCAAAGCGGTGTACGAGAGCCTCGGGCACCAGGTCAGCCTCATCGACCCGATCGAGGGGCTGCCCGACATGGTCTTCGCCGCCAACGGGGCGCTCGTCGCCGGCGGCCGGGTCTACGGGGCGCGCTTCGCCTTCCCCGAGCGCGGCCCCGAGGGTCCCGCCTACCTGCGCTGGTTCGCCGAGCGCGGCTACCCCGTGCTGGAGCCCACGCAGGTCAACGAGGGCGAGGGCGACTTCCTCACGCTGGACGAGGTCATCCTGGCCGGTACGGGCTTCCGCACCGACCCGGCGGCCCACCAGGATGCCCAGGAGTTCCTCGGCCGGCCCGTGGTGACGCTGCGGCTGGTCGACCCGCGCTTCTACCACCTCGACACCGCGCTGTTCCCGCTCGACGGGCGCAACGTCGCCTACTACCCGGGCGCCTTCTCCGAAGGCAGCCGCCAGGTGCTGCGCCGGATGTTCCCGGACGCGGTGCTCGCCTCCGCCGCCGACGCCGAGGTCCTCGGCCTCAACGCGGTCAGCGACGGCACCAACGTCGTCATCAACGCCGAGGCCGGAGACCTCCAGCTGGAGCTGAAGCGGCGCGGCTACGAGGTGATCCCAGTCGACCTGTCGGAGCTGCGCAAAGCCGGTGGCGGCCCCAAGTGCTGCACACTGGAAATCAGGGGGGAGAACTGAATGACCAGCAGCGCGGACCTCATCGAGGCCAGTGAGCGCCGGAGCGCGCACAACTATCACCCGCTGCCCGTGGTGATCCACGAGGCGCACGGGGCATGGGTGACCGACGTCGAAGGCAGGCGGTACCTGGACTTCCTGTCCGGCTACTCCTCGCTCAACTTCGGCCACGGCAACGAGAAGATCATCGAGGCGGCCCAGGAGCAGCTCAAGAACCTGACGCTGACCAGCCGGGCCTTCTACCACGACCAGTTCGCCCGGTTCTGCGCCGGGCTGGGCGACCTCACCGGCAAGGACATGATCCTGCCGATGAACACCGGCGCCGAAGCCGTCGAGACCGCCATCAAGGTCGCCCGCAAGTGGGGCTACCAGGTCAAGGGCGTCGAACCCGAGCAGGCCGACATCATCGTGATGGAGGACAACTTCCACGGCCGCACCACCACGATCGTCAGCTTCTCCACCGACCCCGACGCGCGCGGCGACTTCGGCCCGTACACGCCCGGGTTCACCGTGGTGAAGTACGGCTCCGCCGAGGCGATCAGGTCCGCCATCGGGCCCAACACCGTCGCCGTGCTCGTCGAGCCCATCCAGGGCGAGGCCGGCGTGCTCGTCCCGCCGGACGGCTACCTGGCCCAGGTGCGCGAGATCTGCACCGAGAACAACGTGCTGATGATCGCCGACGAGATCCAGTCCGGGCTCGGGCGCACCGGCAAGACCTTCGCCTGCGACCACGAAGGCGTCGTGCCCGACATCTACGTCCTGGGCAAGGCGCTCGGCGGCGGCGTCGTCCCCGTCTCGGCCATCGCCGCGAACGAGGACGTGCTCGGCGTCATCAAGCCGGGACAGCACGGGTCCACCTTCGGCGGCAACCCGCTCGCCTGCGCCGTCGGCAACGCCGTCATCGACCTGCTCAACACCGGCGAGTTCCAGGAGCGGGCCGCCCGGCTGGGCGACATCATGCACACCCGGCTGCGTGAGCTCGTCGGCGACGGCGTCGTGACCGTACGCGGGCGCGGCCTCTGGGCCGGCGTCGACGTCGACCCGTCCCTGGCCACCGGGCGCGAGGTGTCCAAGGCCCTGCTGGAGCGGGGGGTGCTGGCCAAGGACACGCACGGGTCCACCATCCGGCTCGCGCCGCCGATCGTCATCTCCGAGGAGGACCTCCACCGGGCCATCGACCTCCTCGCCGACGCCCTCGCCTCCTTCCGCTGACCCACCGCCCTCCCCGCCCACCAGCGGAGGTGAGGGGCCCTCCCGCCCGTGAAGGCGCCATCCCCCGTCACGGCCCTCTCTCCCAAGGAGACGGGCCGTGACGGGGGCGAGGCGGCTCTTCCCAGGAGGGTCGTGGGGTCAGCCGGTGGGGGTGGGCATGGGGCCGGCCGGGGTGGGGGACGCCGACTCGTCCACGGGGAAGTCCTCCGCCGGGACCTCCGGGCGGGACTCCGACGGGATGGGGGTCGGCTCGGCCGCCGGGAAGTCCTCCGCCGGGGCGGCCGTCTCCGTCGGGCCGTCCTCCGTCGGCGCGTCCTCCGCCGGGGCGGCGGTCTCGGTCGGGACGTCCTCCGCCGGGACGTCCTCCGTCGGGGCCGGGGACGCGGATTCGGCGGGGCCCTCGCAGCTGTCGTCCCCGTCCGGGGAGTCCACCTCGGGCAGCCGGTCGACGACGGTGACGTTGAGCTGGGCGGTGTGCGCGAGCAGGCTGCCCTCGGGCGCTTCCGCCGCGCGGGCGTCCACGACCGTGGCCCGCTCGCCGAGGAGGCTGTACGTGCCGCGGTCGAAGATGAGCTGCCGCAGGGTCCCGTCCGAGGCGGGCAGCCCGAGGGCCACGCCGCGTCGCCCGGCGGAGTCGGCCACCCCGTCGGCCTCCGTCACGCCGGGGATGGCCTTGATCTCCTGGAACAGCGCCTCGCGCTGCGCCCTGGGCAGGTAGCTCTCGCGGACGAGCTCGGCCGCCGCGTCGAACGCCTGCTGGGCGGCGTCGGCCTTGCCGGGCGGCGCGTCGCGGCGGATCAGTGCGCGCAGGGCGGCCGCGTCGAGCCCGCTCAGGTAGGCGTAGTCGTCGCGCCGGTCCCCCATCCGGCCGGGGCAGGACGCGAGCCGGTTCCAGCCGGAGCCCTTCCAGTCGTGGGCCACGGCGGGCAGCTCCCGGCCGGGCCACGGCTCGGGCGGCCGTCCCTCGACGTACAGCAGCCCGTCCGCGCTCCCGTCCACCGACTGGTAGATCTTCCGGTGCGTCCGGTAGAGGTGGCGGCTCTCCTCGCCGTCCTCCCCGGCCTGGAACGAGGCGTACATGGTGTCGGACTCGATCAGGATGAACTGGCCGGGCCGGGGCCGCAGCTCGGGGAAGAACTGCGCGGCGGCCCGCGTGACGGAGCTGCCGGCGACCGGCGACTGCCCGTTCTGCCCGGACAGGGCCACGGCCACGCCCCCGACCAGGGTGACCGTCACCCCGAAGGCGGCCACGGCCTGCCAGCCGAACCTGGGCAGCCGCAGCCCCCTCCCCCCGCGCGCCTCGCGCATCAGCGCCTCGCGGGCCCGGAAACGGGCCTCGGGCGGGTAGGGCGGCACCGCCGGGCGGCCGTCCGCGAACTCCTTGAACTCCTCATCCATGCCGGGGCTCCTCTGCTGCGAAGGGGTCGTTGCCGCCGAGTGCCCTGCGCACCTTGGCGCGGAGCCTGTGCAGCCTGGACCGCACGGTGCCGACGGGGACGCCGAGGGCGAGGGCCGCCTCCTCGTAGGTGAGGTCGGCCCAGGCGACGAGCAGCAGCAGGTCGCGCTCGGCGGCGCTGAGCGCGGTCAGCGCCTTGGCGAGCCGGGGCTGGAGCTGCTCGGCGGTGACGCGGTCGGCGCTGCGCTCGTCGAAGGTGCCCGGCCGTTCCGGGCTCACCTTGGCCAGGGCGTGGTTGCGCCGCCGTTCGGCCCTGCGGTGCTGGGCGACGATGCGGGTGGCGATCCCGTACAGCCAGGGTCTGGCGTCGGGCCAGGCCGGGTCGTAGCGGGCCCGGCGGCGGAAGGCCACCAGGAACACCTCGCCGGTGACGTCCTCGGCCAGTTCGGGGCCGAGGCGCCGGGCCGCGTAGCGGTGGATCTCGTCGGCGTGCCGGTCGAACAGAGCCGCGAAGCTTTCCGGGTCGTCGCGTGAACGCCCGATCAGCGCGGAGTCGTCCAGCGCCTCTGACACTTCCTGCACACCCACCACGTCGTCGGTCCTCTCTCATGCGGTCATCTGGTTCTTGGCCGCACGGGGGACCACAGTTCCGACTATTTCGCGAAACGCCGACTATTTCGCGAAACGCCAGACGTCCAGGCCGCCGGGGGCGTCGGCGCGGGTGAACCCGGCGGCGGTGAGCTCGGCGTCGAGGCGGGCGCGGGTGGGGCGGTGGCTCTCGCTGATGACCTCGTCCTCGCCGATGACGACGCCGCGCTGGGTGACCACGTAGCGGAAGCGCCAGCGGGTCAGCTCGCCCTCGGCGGCCAGGAGGTGGCCGTGCACCTCGTAGCGGTGCCTGCCGACGCGGTAGGAGCCCAGGAGCTCCGGCTCGCCGGGGACGGCGGGCGCGGGCTCGCGGCGGTCGAACACGAGCAGCCCGCCCGGCCGGAGCTGGCGGGCCAGCGTCTCCCAGAGCCGCGGGCGCGTGGCGGCGTCGAACGCCTGCAGCACCGCGATCATGACGACGGCGCCGACCGGCTCGTCGACGTCCGCGTCGAGGGCCCCGTACGGCAGGACGGTGACGCGCTCCAGCAGGCCGGGCCGCTGGGCGAGGCGGGAGACGAGCACGGCGCGCATGCCGGCGGCGGGCTCGACGGCGAAGATCTCGCCGCCGGTGGCGGCGGCGATGACCTCGGTGATCAGGCCGGTGCCCGCGCCGATCTCCAGCACGGGCCCGCGCACCCGCGCCAGCACGGACGGGAGGGCGGCGCGGGCGGCGGGCACGTGGCCGTCCTCGTGCCACAGGTCGTAGAAGGGCACGGCGACGTCATACTGATTCATGACGCCGAGACGATAATGGTTTTCATTCCAGTTGTACAGTGCCGAGCTCCTTGACCTCCTCGCCGGTCGACTGGAGCCAGGTGGCGCGGGCCTCGGGCAGCTTGAGCGTGGCCAGCGCGTTCTGGAACCACGGCCCGGCCACCACCCGCCACCTGAACGGCGGGCGCGGGATGCGGGCCGAGCGCGCGAGCAGCCCGCCGACCAGCGTGGCGATGCCGAACTGGGTGAAGACGTTGGCCCAGCGCAGCAGCCGGCTGAGCGGGTTGCGGATCGGCGAGCAGACCACCTGGTAGACCGGCGCCTTGCGGGCCTTGGCGACATAGGAGTAGTGCACGTCGCCCGAGAGGATGAGCACCGGCTTGCCCAGCCCGGCGAACAGCCTGGCCAGGTCGTCGAACGAGCGCCGGAACGCCGCCCAGTGCTCCAGGTCGACCGCCTGGCGGAAGCGCTCCGACAGGCGGGCGACCGTGCGTCCCCAGGCGCCGTCGCACAGGGCCTCGTTCCAGTTCTGCACGCCGTGGACGCCCTCGGGCAGCAGGAACGGGATGGACGAGCCGATGATCAGCCGCTCGGCGGGCGCGGACACCTGCTCCTCCAGCCACGCCTGTTCGGCCGGGTCGAGCATGCGCCGGTCGCCGGGCGTGAGCTGCCTGGCGCACCGGGTGTCGATCATGATGAGCCGGGATGGGCCGAGGTCGCGGGCGTAGCTCCACCGGTTGCTGGACGGCTCGGCGTCGGCCAGGGCGGCGAAGGCGTCGAGCGCGGCGGCCCCGTCGCCATCAGCGCCCGACAAATCACGATAAAGCGGGTCAGCAGCTCGTTCAGCGGGCGACAGGTTGCCCAGGTGCTGGTACACCCAGTACGCCCCCAGCCCGGCCACCACCCGGCGCTTCCACCAGCTCGTCGCGGCCATCTCCTCGCGCCAGGTCTTGGAGGTGTTCCAGTCGTCGCGCAGGTCGTGGTCGTCGAAGATCATCGCGGTGGGCACGGTGGACAGCAGCCAGCGGATCTCCGGGTCGGTCCACGCCTGGCGGTAGAGCTCGGCGTACTCCTCGAAGTCGGCGATCTCGTCGCGCGGCTCGGTGTCGCGGCGGGCACGGATGAACTCGAGCATCTCGGGCGACGGGCTGTCGGCGTAGACCTGGTCGCCGAGGAGCAGGAGCAGGTCGGGCCACTCCTCCTCGTCCGCCCGCGCCAGGTGGCAGCCGTAGGCGCGCAGCACGTCGTGACCGTGGGTGAGGACGTGCGCGGTGTCGTGCGGCACGCTCGTCCGGCACGACCCGAACGCCAGCGAGCGCGGCCCGCTCTCGGGCAGCCGCCGGATCCGGCTCTCCGGCCGTCCTTCCGGCGGCCACACCTGGTCACCGTCAAGTCGCACGGAATACGTGATGACATCCTGGGAAATATCAGTGATGTCGACGATCGCGTAATGGTGACCGTGGACGGTGAAGGTGGGCGACTTGTACGGCCGACCGCCTGCCTCCACGGTGACCGTACACGGCGCTTCGGCCTCCACGAAGATCGAGGCGCTGGCAGAATCGACGTAGCGCAACATCGGCCCGACCACCAGTGCGGGCATCACACCCCCCGGTTCGACAGTTCGGCACACTCTGGGCCACAAGCCTGCCAGAGTGTCGCATATCGAGCACTAGGCAACTCCAGACACCCCCTCTAGGCTGATCACGACAAGTACGCCCAAAAGGGTTAGGCAACGGCGCTTTACCCAGACATCGGGCGTCCATAACAGGAGGACCTCTTCATGAGCGTCATGGTGCCGTCAAAGACGCCGGCACAGACCACCCCTGGCCGCCAGGCCCTGGATTCCGCTCTCCACCAGCTCGGCCAGGCGGCCGAGCACCTCGGGCTCGACGACGGGCTCCGCACGATGCTCGCCACGCCCCGCCGGTCGCTGACCGTCTCGGTCCCGGTCCGGCGCGAGGACGGCCGCATGGACGTCGTCCAGGGCTTCCGGGTGCAGCACAACGTCTCGCGCGGCCCGGCCAAAGGCGGCATCCGCTTTCATCCGGGCACCGACATCCACGAGGTCACCGCGCTGGCCATGTGGATGACGTGGAAGTGCGCGCTGGTCGGCATCCCGTACGGGGGCGCCAAGGGCGGCGTCGCCGTCGATCCGGGCACGCTGACCACGCGCGAGCTGGAGCGGCTGACCCGCCGCTACGTCAACGAGATCCTGCCGATGATCGGCCCGGAGAAGGACATCCCG
This sequence comes from Nonomuraea sp. NPDC049725, assembly GCF_040674795.1. NCBI lineage: Bacteria > Bacillati > Actinomycetota > Actinomycetes > Streptosporangiales > Streptosporangiaceae > Nonomuraea > Nonomuraea sp. NPDC049725. The sequence continues at coordinate 174,052 of NZ_JBFANJ010000008.1, forward strand.
GCCCCCGACGTCGGCACCGACGAGCAGACCATGGCCTGGATCATGGACACCTACAGCGTCAACGCCGGCTACGCGGTGCCCGGTGTGGTGACCGGCAAGCCGATGCAGCTCGGCGGCTCGCTGGGCCGGGCGGGGGCGACCTCGCGCGGCGTCCAGATCGCGGCGCTGTCGGCGCTGGGCCACGCGCCCGAGGGCGTGACGGTGGCCGTGCAGGGCTTCGGCAAGGTCGGCGCGCTCGCCGCGCAGTATCTGTCCGACGCCGGCTGCAAGGTCGTGGCCGTCTCCGACGTGACCGGCGCCGTCCACGCGCCCGGCGGCCTCGACGTCGCCGCGCTGCGCGCGCACGTGGCCGAGACCGGCCAGGTGCTGGGCTACCGCGACGCCGACGTGCTGGGCCACGACGAGCTGTTCGAGCTCGACGTGGACATCCTGGTCCCGGCGGCGCTCGAGGGCGTCATCACCGAGGCCAACGCGGCGCGGGTGCGCGCCCGGCTGGTCGTGGAGGGCGCCAACGGCCCCACCACGCCGGAGGCCGACGAGATCCTGGCCGCCAACGGCACCGTCGTGGTGCCGGACATCCTGGCCAACGCGGGCGGCGTCATCGTGTCCTACCTGGAGTGGGTGCAGAACATGCAGGCCTTCTCCTGGAGCGAGGGCGAGGTCGCCCGCAAGCTCAAGGACCTGATGGAGAGCGCCTACGGCGAGGTCAAGTCGATGGCCGCCGAGCGCGGGCTGACGCTCCGGCAGGCGGCGCACGTCATCGGCGTGGGTCGGGTCGCCGAGGCGCACCAGATGCGCGGCCTCTACCCGTGACCCGTTAGCGGTCGAGCTCGGCCACGAGCGACTCCAGGTCGCTCATCAGCCGCTCCATGCGGTCGTGGCCGAGGGCGTCGGCGATGAGGCGGTGGTGCTCGGCCACCGCCCCGTCCACCCGCGCCAGCAGGTCGGCGCCCCGGCCGGCGACGAACACGGCCACTCTGCGCCGGTCTCCCGCCGAGGGGCCGCGGTAGACCAGGGCCCGCTCGATCAGCCGGTCGACGGCCTTGGTCAGCGTCGGGTGCGGCATGAGCACGGCCGCCGCCAGCTCGCCCATCGAGTGGCCGCGCCCGTCGGCGAGCGCGCGCAGGATGCGCCACTGCTCGACGGTGACGTCCTCGCCGGCGAGGGCGGCGGCCAGCCCTCGGTTGACGCTCCGCTCGGCGCTGCTGAGGAGGTACGCGAGAGAGGACCCGAGCCCGGTGGCGGTCATTGAACAAGGTCCTTTCACCCGGGTGCTTTCCAGGAGGATACTCGTCGGGTGGCGGCGATCGTCGATCCTCTCGAGGCCCGGCTCCTCCCCTCCGGCGCGCTGCGTGTCGCGCTCGTGGTGCCCGTGTCGGGGGTGCTGGGGCTGGTGGGGCCCTGCGCGATCAACTGCGCCCTGATGGCGGCCGGCGAGGTCAACGCCGCGGGCGGGATGCTGGGCAGGCCGGTCGAGCTGGTGCTGGTCGACGGTGGCCGGGCCGCCCCGGTGGTCGCCGCCGAGGTGGGCGAGCTGGTCCGGTCGGGCGCCGTGGAGGCGGTGGCCGGCTCCCACGCCAGTGACGTGCGGGTGGCGGTGGTGCGGGCGATCGGCGGCCGGGCCCCGTTCGTGTACGCGCCGCCGTACGAGGGGATCGGGCACGCGCCGGGCGTGTTCTTCCTGGGCGAGACCCCCGGCAGGCAGCTCGCGCCCGGGATCGAGTGGCTGGCGGGGGCGCGGGGGGCGCGGCGCTGGTTCCTGCTGGGCAACGACTACGTGTGGCCCCGGCTGGTGCACGCGAGCGCGCGGGCCCGGCTGCGGGCGGCGGGGGCGCGGGTGGTGGGCGAGCGGTTCGTCCGTCACGGGGAGGCGACGCGCTGGCTCGACCGGGTGGCCGACACCCGGCCGGACGCGATCCTGCTGACGCTGATCGGCACCGATCTGGTGGACTTCAACCGGGCCTACGCGGCCAGCGGGCTGGGCTCGGCCCGGCTGTGCGGGGCGCTGGAGGAGCACGGGCTGCTCGGCATCGGCGGCGACGGCACCGGCGAGCTGTACGCGTCGATGGGCTACTTCAACGGCCTGGGCACCGACGCGAGCCTGGACTTCGCCGAGCGTTACGCGGCCAGGTTCGGGCCGCAGGCGCCGATGCTCAACGCGCACGGGCAGGGCTGCTACGAGGCGGTGGCGATGCTGGCGGCGCTGGCGTCCCGGGCGGGTTCGCTGGCGGTGCCGGAGGTCGACGCCGTGGCCGACGGCACCACGATCACCAGCGCGCGGGGGCCGCTGACGCTGCTGAACCGGCAGGTGCGCCGTCAGGTGCATCTGGGCAGGGCGGACGGCCTTGATTTCTTTCTAGAGAAACCTTTTCAATAGAAAGCTTCACCCTCTAATGTGCTCATCACCCCCAGCACATTGAAGGAGCCGTTCATGAGCACCATCGAACAGTTCGGCTACCGGCAGGAGCTCCAGCGCTCCCTCGGGTTCGCCGACCTGATGATCTACGGTCTGATCTTCATGGTGCCGATCGCGCCGTTCGGCATCTTCGGCACCGTCTTCGCCTCGTCCGGCGGCATGGTCGCGCTCGCCTACATCATCGGCCTGGTCGCGATGGCGTTCACCGCGCTGTCCTACGCCCAGATGGCCAAGGCGTTCCCGATGGCCGGCTCGGTCTACACCTACGCGGGCCGCGGCATCGCCGCCCCCGTCGGGTTCATGGCCGGCTGGGTGATCCTGCTGGACTACCTGCTCGTGCCGACCCTGCTCTACATGGTCGCCGGCGCCGCGATGCACTCCTTCGTGCCCGCCGTGCCGGTGTGGGCCTGGCTGATCGTCTTCATCGTGCTCAACACCGTGATCAACCGGCTCGGCATCCAGATGACCGCCCGGATCACCCGCATCATGCTGGCCGCCGAGCTCGTCGTCCTGGCGATCTTCCTGGTGATCGGCGGCATCGCGCTGGCGCAGGGCAAGGGCACGGCCGGGGCGCTAACGCCGGTCTTCGACTCCTCGGCGTTCTCCTGGACGCTGGTCTTCGGCGCCGCCTCGGTCGCCGTGCTGTCGTTCCTCGGCTTCGACGGCATCTCCACGCTCGCCGAGGAGAACCGCGAGGACGCCCGGCGCCTGGGCCGCTCCATGGTCGCCGCGCTGGCGCTGGCCGCCGTGCTGTTCGTGGTGCAGACCTGGGTGGCGGCCCTGCTCGTGCCCGACCGCGCCGCCCTCGTGCCCGGCGCCAACGTCGACAACGCCTTCTACGACACCGCCACGTACGCCGGCGGCGCCTGGCTCGGCGTGCTGTGCGCGGTGGCCACCGCGATCGCGTGGGGCTTCGCCAACTCGCTCGTCGCCCAGGCGGCCACCTCGCGGCTGCTGTTCGCGATGGCCCGCGACCGGCAGCTCCCCTCGTTCCTGGCCCGCGTCGACCCCAAGCACAAGGTGCCCGTCAACGCCACCTTCTCCGTCGCGCTGATCACGCTGGTGCTGGGCGTCGGGCTGAGCTTCTACGCCGACGCGATCTCGCTGCTCAGCTCGCTCATCAACTTCGGCGCCATGACGGCGTTCCTGCTTCTGCACGTCGCGGTCGTGGTGCACTATGTCGTGCGGCAGCGCAGCCGCAACTGGGCCGCGCACCTGCTGGTCCCCGTGATCGGGTTCGCCGTGCTGGTGCTGGTCGTCATCAACGCCTCGGTGGCCGCCCAGGTGCTCGGGTTCGTCTGGCTCGGGATCGGGCTGATCGTGGCGCTGGTTCTCTACTCGACGGGCCGCCGTCCCGTCCTGCCCTCGGAGGTCTCTTGAACGTCATCTCTTACCGCCCCTCCCCCGAGGAGTACAGCTACACCTTCGGCGGCCGGGCCCCCGTCGGGAAGGTGCGGCCCGGCACGATCCTCGAGCTGTTCACCGAGGACTGCTTCGCCGGCCGCGTCCGGTCGGTGGACGACCTGCCGTCACAGGCGTGCGAGTTCCCCTACCTCAACCCGGTCACCGGCCCCTTCCACGTCGAGGGGGCCGAGCCCGGCGACACGCTGGCGCTGCACTTCGTGTCCATCACCCCGGCCAGGGACTGGGCCGTTTCGAGCACGTTCCCGCACTTCGGCGCGCTGACCGGCACCCACACCACGGCCATGCTCCAGCCGCCGCTGGAGGAGCGGGTCTGGTGGTACGACCTGGACGTGGCCAAGGGCGTGGCCGTCTACCAGGCGCGCAACAGCGACTTCCGGGTGGAGCTGCCGCTCGACCCGATGCACGGCACGGTCGGCGTGGCGCCCGGCGCGAACGAGTCCCGCATGACGATCGTCCCCGACGCGCACGGCGGCAACATGGACACGCCGGAGCTGCGCGCGGGCGTCACCGTCTACCTGGGCGTCAACGTGGAGGGCGGGCTGTTCTCCATCGGTGACGGCCACGGGCTCCAGGGGCACGGCGAGGTGTGCGGCACCGCCGTCGAGGCGGCCATGAACACCGTGGTCGCGGTCGAGCTGATCAAGGGCGTGGCGACGCCGTGGCCGAGGCTGGAGGACGACCTGCACCTGATGACGACCGGTTCGGCCCGGCCGCTGGAGGACGCCTACCGCATCAGCCAGCACGACCTGGTCACCTGGACGTCGTCGCTGACCGGGCTCGACGAGCTGGACGCCTACCAGCTCGTCAGCCAGGCCGGGCAGGCGCCGGTCGGCAACGTGTGCGACGCCAACTATACGATGGTCGCCAAACTGCCCAAGGCCTACCTCGGCACCCCTTCGGTGTACGAGTCGGCGCACGCCAGGCTGCGTGCGCTGGGCGCCCAGTACATGGCTTAGTAAACCTTGATGTCGCAGGTCAGCGGGCTGATCGTTTGCTGCTAGAAGTAGGTGGGTGCTCAGGTTGGTGCTTACTCTGGCCCTGCTCGACCCCACCGTCGCCGCTGACGTCTCCCAGCGCAGCATCCCGGTGCGCAAGGTGCTCACCCCGGGGGGTGACCGTCTCGGCTTCGCCCCCGTGCCGCGCCCGTACACCGGAGCGCGGCGGCTGACGGGGGTGCTGGTGGGGCGGGATCCCGTCACGGGCACCCACCTGATGTGCGGCGGATCGGTGCTCGGCAGCCGGAGCCGGAGCCTGGTGCTGACGGCGGCGCACTGCCTGTACAACCAGGGCAGGCCGCTCAAGCAGCTCGCGTTCCTGCCGGGCTACGACCGGGGCAGCCCGCCGCTGGGCGTGTGGCCTGCGGTGCGCACCTGGGTGCCGGCCCGCTACCGGGACCGGCCCTACTCCGCCAAGCTGCTCCCGTACGACGTGGGGATCGTCGGGGTGGCGACGGTGGAGCAGCAGGCGCTGGAGGAGGTCACCGGGCCGGGCCTGCGCCCGTTGCCGACCAGCAGGGGCAGCTCGTTGCGGGGGCTGGAGCTGCTCGGCTATCCGGCGGGCAAGCGGTATCCGGGGACCCGGATGTACCACTGCCTGGGCGACGCCGTGGAGGGCACGTCCGAGGGTCCGGCTCGGGGGCCGGGCGTGCTCGTGACGCGCAACTGTCACGCGGCGGCGGGCGGCAGCGGCGGCCCGGCGCTGCACGGCGGCGCGATCGCGGGCGTGGTGTCGTCGTCCAGCCCGCTGCGCGACCGCAAGGGGTTCACCGTGCTCACCCGGCTCGGCGACAGGTCGTTCACCCGGATGCTGGCCGAGGCCGACGAGGCGATGCTGCTCAGGAAGCGGTGACGATCTCCTCGCACAGGGCGTGGGTGACGAGCGCGTCGTCGGCGGAGAGGACGCGGCCGTCGCGGACGGCGGCCAGGAACTCCAGCGTGACCTGCTCGATGCCGCGCTGCCGGGCGACCGGCACCCAGTCGGGCCGCCGGGTGCGGATCTCGCCGCCGGCGTAGTCGGTCACGTCGCCGAGGTTGTCCACGCGGCGCTTGACGCCCGCCCCCATGACCTCGCAGCTCTCCTCGCCGGCGCCGCTCACCCGGTTCATCACGCCGATGGCGGTGAAGCCGTCGCCGGTCAGCTCCAGCACGACGTGCTCCAGCAGGCCGTCGCGCACGCGGGTGCGGGCGGTGGTGCCGGTGACCGGGCCGGGGGCCAGGAACCTGAGCGTGTCGACGACGTGGATGAAGTCGTCGAAGATCGCCCGCCGGACGACGTCGGGGTGGTTCTCCCGGTTCTTCTGCATCAGCACCAGGTGCCGGGGCAGCTCGGCCAGCCCCGTGTAGCCGGGGGCGTGACGCCGGTTGAAGCCGGTCATCAGCGACCGCCCCTCGGCCCGCGCCAGCGCGGCCAGCCGCTCGCAGTCGGCCAGGTTGTCGGCGATCGGCTTGTCCACGTAGACGTGCACCCCGGCGGTGAGCAGCGGCTCGACCAGCTCGGGGTGGGCGGCGGTGGCGGCGTGCACGAACGCCGCGTCGACCCCCGCCTTGATCACCTCGTCGACGGAGGTGGACCGGTCGGCGATCCGGTAGGCGTCGCCGAGCCGGTCCAGCTTCGCGCTGTCGCGGGTGCACAGGTGGAGGTCGAGGCCGGGCTGCGCGGCCAGCACCGGGAGGTAGGCCTTCGCCGCGATGTCGCCCAGGCCGATCATGGCAATCTTCACGCCTCGAGCGTAACCTTCAGCGCCTCGTCCAGGGGCGTGGGCGCGACGCCGAACGTCCGCTGGAAGGCCGAGGAGTCGAGCTCGTACGGGGCGGTGAACTGGTAGCGGGTGTGCCGGAGCTCGCCGATCATGGGCGAGAACAGCCCGGTCAGGCGCACCAGCGGCCACGGCAACGTGGTCATCCTGGGCTCGGGCAGGCCGAGCAGCGCGGCCATGCGCCGGCCGATCTGGCGGAAGCTCTGCGGCTCGGCGGTCGGCACGTGCCACGGCCGGCCCCAGGCGCGCTCGTCGCCGCCCGCGACGATCAGCGCGTCGGCCACGTCGGGCAGGTACGTCCAGCTGTGCGGGATGTCGGCCGGGAAGATGAGCTGGACGGTCCTGCCCGCCCGCAGCGCCGGCAGGAAGCGCTCGCCCAGGTAGGACTGGTCGGTCGCGCCGGGGCCGAAGTAGTCGGAGGCGCGCACCTCGGTCGCCCGGATCCGGCCCGCCCGGTGCGCGGCCAGCGCGTCGGCCCACATCGTGGCCCGCACCCGTGCCTTGGGGCTGGTGGAGGCGAGCGGCAGGTCCTCGGTCATCGGGCCGGTGACGGGACCGTACGGGTAGAGGTTGCCGAGCATGACGTACGCGGCGCCGGTCGCCTCGGCGGCGGCCAGGAACGAGGCGGCCATCGGCGGCCAGTCGGTGAGCCAGCGGTGATACTGCGGGTTCACGCAGTTGTAGAGGACGTCCGCGCCCCGGGTGGCCTCGATGAGGCGGGCGCTGTCGGCGACGTCGGCCGCTACCTTGACGGCTCCGGCCGGGCCGCGGCCCGAGCGGGTCACCACGGTGACCTCGTGTCCCTGGGCGAGGAGCTTGCCGGCCAGGTGCGTGCCGACCTGGCCGGAGCCCACCACGACGTGCTTTCCCATGATCAGACCTGCTTCCAGACGATGCGGAGGACCGCGTTGAGGACGAAGAGGGCGGCGAAGACGGCGGCCGCGCGGGCCTGGCCCGCCGCGTACAGGGCCAGGGCGCCGCCGCCGAACCAGAGGATCTCCAGGACGACCCGGCCGGCGCCGGTGAGCGGGAAGGTGGCGTTGGCGCCGCCGCCCGCGCCGAACAGCGCCCAGGCGGCGATGAACAGCGCCGGCGCGCCGAGCCCGGCGACCACCTTGACGGCCCAGTGCGCCTGGAGCGTGAAGCCCCAGTAGCCGGCGGAGGCGATCACGCCGAGCTCCAGCAGGAACATCAGGACCATGTTGGCGCCCTTGGCGATCATCATTACCTCCGGTGACTGGCGTTCGCTTACGAGAGCAATGCTCTCTCAAGAGAGCGCCAGTCGTCAAGAGCAGTGCTCTCGTTTTTTCTCGGTGCTCTGCTAACGTGGCGGACATGACAGCGAGCCGTACTGCCAGAGAACGTGTCAGAGCCGAGCTCACCAGAGAGATCGCCGACATCGCCCGCCGTCAGCTCGCCACCGAGGGCGCGGGCGGGTTGTCGCTGCGCGCGGTGGCGCGCGAGATGGGCATGGTGTCGTCGGCCGTCTACCGCTACTTCCCCAGCCGCGACGACCTGCTGACCACCTTGATCATCGACGGCTACAACGCCCTCGGCGAGGCGGTCGAGCAGGCCGACGCCGCCTGCCCGGACGACGACTACGCGGGCCGCTGGCTGGCCGCCTGCCACGCGGTGCGCACCTGGGCGCTGGCGCACCCCCACGAGTACGCGCTGCTCTACGGCTCGCCGGTGCCCGGCTACCAGGCTCCGCAGGACACGGTCGCCGCCCGCGTGCGCGACGTGGCGGTGCTCGGCCGGATCGTCTCGCAGGCCCAGGCGGCCGGCGCCGTCGACCCGCCCGCCCTGGCGCCCGCTCCCCCGGCGCCGCTGCGCGAGGACGCCGAACGGGTGCGCGAGCTCATGCCGGGCGTGCCCGACGACGTGGTGTTCCGCTGCCTCGCGGCGTGGACGAGCCTCTACGGATGGGTCAGCTTCGAGCTGTTCGGCCAGTTCACGAACACGATCGAGGACCGGCACACGGCCTTCGACCACGCGATGCGCGTCATGGGCGGGGCGATCGGCCTCCGGTGAGCAGCGGGACCACGACCTCGTCCACGATGTCGATCAGGAGCTGGTCGGGGATGGGCGGCCCCTGGAAGAGGAAGTGGTGCCGCAGCAGCGCCTGACCGGCGTCCAGGCGGCGCGGCGTGACGTCGGCCGGATCGACCTCGCCGCGCTCGACCGCCCGCCGGACGATCTCGGCGAGAATCTTGCGGCCGGTGCCCTGCGAGGCCGCCCGGAACGCCGCGGCGCTCGACTCGTCCCGCAGCGCCTCGCTCAGCAGCCCGCGCATGGCCTCACCGGCCGGCCCCGACAGCGCCGCCGCCATCCGGCGCAGCGTCGCCAGCAGGTCCTCGCGCAGGCTGCCGGTGTCGGGCACGTCGGCCGCGTCGGGCAGCGAGTGGTAGACGGCCTCCATGACCAGGGCGACCCTGGTCGGCCAGCGGCGGTAGAGCGACGCCTTGCTGGCCCTGGCCCGCTCGGCGACCCGTTCCATGGTCAGCCGGGCGTAGCCGGACTCGGCGAGCTCGTCGAGCGTGGCCCGGTAGATGGCGGCGCTCAGCTCCTCGCCGCGGCGCCGGGGCAGCTTGCGGTGGTCGGTGACCATGTGAGCCATCCTGTCAGGCGTCCTGGGGGGCTGCCGCCGTGACGAGCCCGGCGTCGCCGTCGACCGTCACCAGGCGGCCGTCGGCCAGGACCGTGGTGCCGTCGCCGGTGCCCATGACCGCGGGGATGCCGTACTCCCTGGCCACGATCGCGGCGTGCGAGGCGCTGCCGCCCGCGTCGACCACGACGGCGGCGGCCCGCTGGAACAGCGGCGTCCACGACGGGTTCGTGTAGGGGCAGACGAGCACGTCGCCGCCGTCGAGCTTGCCGAACTCCGACGGGTCGCGGATGACCTTGACCGGGCCGGTGGCGACGCCCGCGCCGGCGGGCGTGCCGACGGCCAGCGCGTCGCCGGTCGCGCGCACCGGGTAGATCGCCCTGGGGTCGATGAGCCGCACCCCGGCCAGCTCCTCCCGTCTGGCGGCGCGGGCGGTCACCGCCGACCGCAGCGCCCGCAGGTCCGCCGTGGCCGGGTCGCCGATCGCCTCCAGCTCCTCCAGCCGCAGGTGGAAGACGTCCTGCGAGTCGTCGAACAGCCTGCGGCCCAGCTCCAGCAGCGACCTGCGCAGGACCGGCAGCGGCATCGTGAAGTAGAAGTGGCTGTCCTCGCGGAAGGCGACCCCCGCGCGGGCGTCGCGCACCAGCCGGGCCAGCTTCGCCTTCGCTCGCGGCGACCGCAGCGAGGCCAGCAGCCGCCCGAGCGCGTCGCCGCCGGGCGGCTCCGGCGCGGGCGGCCCGGCGGCCAGCACCTTGACCAGGTCCAGCACGGTCTGCGGGGCGTCGGCCCAGGTCGGCGGCGTGACGAGGAGCGGGGTCGCGGTCTCGCGGTGGCCGTACTCGGCGAGGAACGCCCGGAACATCTCCTCGAACCGCGGCCCGTCCGGCCCCTCCGCCGCCAGCGCGGCCAGCGCGTCGTTGGCGTCGGAGGTGCGGGTGCGCGCCCCGGTGATCAGGTCGCCGAACAGCCTGCCCCTGCGGCGCAGCTTGAGCGCCAGCAGCAGCCGCACCAGCGCCCGGCCGGTCCCCGGCAGGTAGTCGATGCGCACGCCGGCGATGGGCTGGACGGCGTCGAGCGCCCGGCGCGGCACCCGGACGAGCTCGGACCAGGGCAGCGCGGCCAGGTCGAGCTCGTTCAGCTCCCGGGTCGCGCGCAGGAACGCGGGCAGGCGCGGGTCCTCGGTCCAGCGCGCGGGATCGTACCGCCTGGCCTTGGCCAGGAACCGGAACGGGGTGCCGAGCAGGCGAGCGGTGGGACGCGGCCGGGGCGGCCTGAGCCGGTAGACGACGCCGTCGCGCTCCTCCAGGAACCCCTCGAAGGCGCCGCGCAGCCCGAAGTACGCGGTCACCCGCGCCATCAGCCCGGCCGGGCCGTACGGGGCCCAGGTCGTCATGTCGATCGGGTAGGGGCGCACGGGCACGTACTCCAGCAGGACCGTCAGGAGCTTGCGCTGCAGCGGGTTGAGCCGGCCCACGGGCGGCGGCGGCAGCGCGGTCATCGGGCGGGCCTGGACCAGGCTGATCCGGCCGCCCGCGTAGGTCCACTCCATGTCCTGCGGGCGGCCGAAGTGGGCGGCGACCCGGGTGCCGAGCGCGGCCAGCTCGCGCAGGGCGGCGTCGGGCAGCCGCTCGCCGGGCGTGCCGTCGCCGCGCTCGTGGACGACGCCGCCGCCCGCCGTGCCCCGGACGACCACCTCGCGGCGGCCCGGCCGGAAGTCCACCACCCGGCCGTCCGGGGTGAGCACGTAGTGGTCGGGGGTGACGAGCCCGGACACGACGGCCTCGCCCAGCCCGGCGCTCGCGTCGACCACGAGGTGGCCGCGCTCGCCGGTGACCGGGTCGGCGGAGAACATCACGCCCGCGGCCTCCGCCTCGACCATCCGCTGCACGACGACCGCGATGCGCACCTTGCCGTGGTCGATGCCGAGCCTGTCGCGGTAGGCGAGCGCCCGCTCCGTCCACAGCGAGCCCCAGCAGCGGCGTACGGCGTCGAGGAGCGCCTGCTCGCCGACCACGTTGAGGTAGGTGTCCTGCTGGCCGGCGAACGCGGCGCCCGGCAGGTCCTCGGCGGTGGCGCTGGACCGCACGGCCACCGGCCCGCCGCCCAGTTCCTCGTACGCCGCCGCGATCTCCCGGCGCAGCCCGGCCGGGACCTCGGCCCGCTCGACGTCGTCGCGGGCGGTCAGGCCCGAGGCGACCAGCGCGTAGGCGTCGGTGGTGACGACGAAGCCGTCGGGGACGGGGAACCCGCCCGCCGTCAGCTCGCCCAGGTTGGCCCCCTTGCCGCCCGCCGACGCCAGGTCGGCGCGGCCGAAGGACCGCAGGGGTGCGACGAGTCTCATGATCTCTCCTCGGCGTGCGCGGTGGTGCGTAGGGGTCGCGCGGGCAGCGCCAGCGCGAGCAGGAAGGCCAGCCCGAGCAGCGGCGCCATGGCGGCGAACACGGGCGGGACGGCGTCGGCGAAGGCCGCCCTGGCCGCGGCGGGCAGGTGCGACGGGTCGGACGCCCCGGGCACCTGGGCGGTGATCAGCGCGCCGACGAGCGCGACCCCGGCCGACGCGCCGATCTGGCGCAGGAACGTCACCGCCGACGTGGCCGTCCCGAGGTCGGCGTAGTCCACGGAGTTCTGCGCGGCCAGGACCATGACCTGCATGACCAGGCCGACGCCGAGCCCGATGACGAGCATCACGCCCGCCAGCGCCGCGGCCCGGTGGCCGGTGAGCGGCAGCGCGGCCAGCCCGGCTGCGGCCACCGCCGTCCCGGCGACCGGGTAGCCCTTGTAGCGGCCGGTCCTGGTGATCAGCCGGCCCGACCCGACCGTGGTGACCAGCACGCCGCCCATCAGCGCCGTCACCAGCAGCCCCGCCTGCGTCGCGCTGCTGCCCAGCGCGATCTGCAGGTAGGCGGGCATGTACGTGAGCGTGCCGAACAGGGCGAAGCCGACGAGCAGGCTGATCGCGACCGGCACGGCGAACGCCCGGTCCCGGAACAGCCGCAGCGGCAGGATCGGATCGGCGGCCCGGCGCGCGCTGACCAGCCAGGCCGCCGCCCCGGCCGCCGACACGGCCAGGAACCACGGGTTGCCGCTCTGCCCCAGCAGCACGATCCCGACGACGGCCACGGCCAGCGTGAGGGCCCCGGCGTAGTCGATCGGCGCGCGGGAGACCGGCCTGGGCAGCCGCAGCGCGGCCGTCAGCAGGGCGAAGGCCAGCACGCCCAGCGGCGGGTAGAGCGCGAAGATCCACCGCCAGCCGACCGTGTCGATGAGAAGCCCACCGACCAGCGGCCCGCCGACCGCGGCCACGACGTACATGGCGCCGATCAGGCCCAGGTAGCGGCCTCGTTCGCGGGGGCTGACGATCTCGCCGATGATCGCCTGGGCGCCGATCATCAGCCCGCCGCCCCCGGCGCCCTGGATCGCCCGGAAGACGATGAACTGCGGCATCGTCGCGGCCAGCGAGCACAGCACCGCCCCGGTCACGAACACCACGATCGCCACCTGCATCGCCGGTTTGCGGCCGAACCGGTCGCCCAGCTTGCCGTACACGGGCATGACCACGGTGGCGGCGGCCAGGTAGGCGGTCACGACGGCGGGCATCTCGTCCAGCCCGCCGAGGCTCCCGGCGACGGCGGGCAGGGCGGGGGCCATGATCGTCTGGTCGAGCGCGCCGAGCAGCATCGCGAGCATCAGGCCCGCCAGCACGAGTGCCACGCCGATCCCCCCTTAGAGAACGAACCGTTCTCTATCGAGCATAGGCGTCACTCATAAGAAACGCAACGTTCACTAATGTGCCGTGCTACAGCCCCGCTACAGCGGCGCTACCGGCCGCGCGCACCTTGGTGGCGTGGCTTACGCACTCCTGTCCTGCCAGGTGCTGATCGGCGCCGTGTTCGCCGTGGCGGCCCTGACGAAGCTGCGCGATCCGGCGGCCTTCGCCGCGTCCGTGGCGGCGCTCCGGCTGGTGCCGAAAGGCGTCGCGTCCCTGGTGGCGGGGGCGGTGGCCGTGGCCGAGGCGTCGGTGGCCGCGCTGATGTTCCTGCCGCGCGCCGGGTTCGCCCTGGCGGCGGCCCTGCTGCTCGGGTTCTGCGCGGTGATCGTCAAGAGCCGCCGCTCGCGCGTGGAGTGCCGCTGCTTCGGCGCCGCCTCCGGGCCCCTGGGCCCCGCGCACCTGGTGCGCAACGGCCTGCTGCTCGCCGTCGCCGCGCTCGGCTGGGCCGCCGTGCCCGCCGTGCATTTGGACGCGACGGCCGGCGGGCTCGCCGTGGCCGCCTTCGCCGGCGTGGCGGGCGCCGCGTTGCTGATCGTCCTTCCCGGAAACGTGAGGAGCGTCTGATGCAGTACCTGGTCGCCGCCGTCGTCCTGCTGGGCGTGCTGTCACTGCTCAACCTGGCGCTGACCGCCGGGCTCATCCGCCGCCTGCGCCAGTTCGACGCCCCCGCCGGCGGCGTCCCCGTCGGGCACCCCGTCGGCGATTTCGCCGCCCAGGACACCGAGGGCCGGCCCGTCGCCCGCGAGCTGCTGACCGGACCGACGCTCGTCGGCTTCTTCACCCCCGGCTGCGAACCGTGCGAGGACCTGCTGCCCCGGTTCGTGGCGCGGGCGGGCGCGCTGCCCCACGACTGCCTCGCCGTCGTCCACGCGGTACGCGCCGAGGACGCGGAAGGCTACGCCGCCCGGCTCGCCGGCGCCGCCCGCGTCGTCGTCGAAGGCCCCGGCGGCCCGGTCCAGCGCGCCTTCCAAGTCGCCGCGTTCCCCGCGGTCTTCCTCGTCGGCGGCGACGGCACCGTGCTCGCCGGCGACCTCGACGCCATCCCGGTCGCATGACGGGCGACGAGATCCGGCTGACCGCGTCGGCGCGCGAGGCGGCCCGCATCGCCTGGAGCTGCGCCCGCCGCCCGGCCGCCGCGTACGTCCTGGTCATGCTCGCCGAGGCCGCGACGCCGGTCGCCGTGGCCTGGCTCACCAAGCTGGTGATCGACATCCTCACCGGGGCCTCCGGCCCGCTGACGGCCGCCCTCGCCGGACTGGCCGCCGCCGGGACCGCCCTCGCCGTGCTGCCCCACCTGTCCCGCTACCTGGGCAACCAGATCGGCCGCGAGGTGGCGGCCGGCACGACCGAGCGCCTGTTCACCGCGACGGCGGGCTTCGCAGGGCTGCGCCGCTTCGAGGACCCGCGCGTCCTCGACGGGCTCCGCCTGGCCCAGGACGGCGCCTCCCAGGCGGGCGGCCTCGTCACCGGGGCGTTCGGCCTGGTCCGCTCCGCGCTCGTGCTGACCGGGTTCGTCGGCTCGCTGCTCGTCATCAGCCCCGCCATGACCGCGATCGTAACCGCCGTCGCCGTCCCCGCCCTCGTCGCCCAGCTCCGCCTGTCGCGGCGGCGCGCGGCCATGCTGTGGGAGATCGGCCCCGCCGAACGGCGGCAGTTCTTCTACGGCAGCCTGCTCAGCACGATCGAGGCCGCCAAGGAGATCCGGCTGTTCGGCAGCGGGCCGCTCCTGCGCGACCGGATGATGGCCGAGCTGCGCGCCTCCGACACGGCCAAGCGGCGGATGGACCGGCGCGAGCTCTCGGCCGAGGGCGCGCTCGCCCTGCTGTCGGCGCTGGCGGCGGGCGGCGGCCTGCTCTGGGCCGGGCACGCCGCGCTCGCCGGCCGGCTCACCGCGGGCGACGTGACCATGTTCGCCGCCGCCGTCGCCGGCGTCCAGAACGCGCTCGGCACGCTCGTGTCCGGCATCGCCGGCACCCACCACGGCCTGCGCCTGCTCGGCCACTACGTGAGCGTGGTCCACGCCGGCCCCGACCTCGCCGTTCCGGCCGCGCCGCTCCCCCTGCCGCCCCTGCGGCGCGGCATCGAGCTGCGTGACGTGTGGTTCCGCTACAGCGACGAGCACCCGTGGATCCTGCGCGGCGTCTCCCTGTTCATCCCGTACGGCGCGTCCGTGGCACTCGTGGGCCGCAACGGCGCCGGCAAGAGCACGCTGGTCAAGCTGCTGTGCCGGTTCTACGACCCGAGCCGGGGCGCGATCCTCTGGGACGGCGCCGACCTGCGCGACGTACGGCCGGAGGAGCTGCGGCAGCGCATCAGCGGCGTCTTCCAGGACCACATGGCCTACGACTTCTCCGCCCGCGACAACATCGGCATCGGCGACCCCGCCGCCCTCGGCGACCTGGGCCGCGTCCGCGCCGCCGCCCGCCGGGCCGGGGTGGACGAGCTGCTGTCCGGCCTGCCGCGCGGCTACGACACGCTGCTGACCCGGATGTTCCTCAGCGAGGAGGACCGGGAGGACTCCGCGACCGGCGTCGTCCTGTCCGGCGGCCAGTGGCAGCGGACCGCGCTGGCCAGGGCCTTCTTCCGCGACGGACGGGACCTGATGATCCTCGACGAGCCGAGCTCCGGCCTCGACCCGGAGGCCGAGGCCGACGTGCACGCCCGCATGCGCCTGCACCGCGAGGGCCGCACCAGCCTGCTCATCTCCCACCGGCTCAACACGGTCCGCGACGCCGACCTGATCGTCGTCCTGGAGGACGGCGTGGTCACCGAGCGGGGCGGCCACGACGCGCTCATGGCCGCCGGCGGCGCCTACGCCTGCCTGTTCCGCCTCCAGGCCGAGGGCTACCAGGCGGTGCCGCGATGATCATCGTGCTCGTGGCCGCCGCCGTCGCCCTCGCCCTCGCCTGGGTACGGCACGCGTACCGGATCGTGGTCGTCGACGGGATCAGCATGGCGCCCGCGCTGCTGCCGGGCGACCGCCTGCTCCTGCGCCGGACCCGCCTGGCCCGCCTGCGCCGCGGCCAGATCGCCGTCCTGCGCCACCCCGCCGAACCCGGCCACCTCGTCAAGCGCGTCGCCGCCCTGCCCGGAGACCCGGCCCCGCCGGGAGTGCCGTGCGGCAGGGCGGTGCCCGCGGGACACGTGGTGGTGCTGGGCGACAACTCCGAGGTCAGCCTCGACTCCCGGGACCTGGGACCGCTCCCGGGATCGAGCCTCCTCGGCGTCATGATCCGCCCGCTCCGGCCGGAGAGGAGGTCACTCCCGCAAGGCCCCCGAACCTGATCGAAAAGAAGGAAGAGAAATGAAGCTCATCGACCGCCTCATCCCCACCCTCAAGGCACGCGCCGCGGCCGACTGCGTCCTGATCTCCAAGAACTGCTACCCCGACGGCATGTGCTGCTACGTCTACAGGTGCGGCACCCGCTACGAGAAGGTCTGCGGCTAGCCCCGGCCGCGTTCGGAAGACTGAGGAGAACCCGATCATGAAGCTCATCAGCGCCGTCGCCGGCCTGCTCGTCCCCACCATCTCGGCGAAGGCCGCCGACACCTGCAAGCTCGTCAGCTCCTACTGCCGTGACGGCATGTGCTGCTACGTCTACCAGTGCCGCCGCTCCGACGGCAGCATCTACCACCGCAAGACCTGCCTCCCGCAGTAGCGGCCTCAGGCCGGCGCCCCGGAGCCCGCGCGGCTCCGGGGCCGCCGCCGCTAGGGCTCGCGCCCGCTGAGGATGTCCTGATGGAGGCGTTCCAGCTCGCCCGACGGATCGACGCCCAGCTCCTCCGCCAGCAGCGCGCGCACCCTCCGGTACGCGGCCAGCGCGTCGGCCCGGCGGCCGGACATCCACAGGGCCCGCACCAGCATCGCCCACACGTTCTCCCGGAACGGATGAGCCGCGACGAACGCCTCCAGCGCCGGCACGGCCTGCCGGTGCCTGCCACAGCCGAGCTCGGCCTCCAGCCACAGCTCGCGGGCGTACCCGCGGGCCTCCTCCAGCCGGTGCCGCTCCTGCCGGACGAGCTCCAGGTCGAGCTCGGGCAGCACCGGCCCGCGCCACATCTCCAGCGCCGAACGCAGCGTCCCGGCCGCGCCGGGAGCGTCCCCGCGTTCCATCGCCGCCCCGGCCGCCGCCACCGACCGCTGGAACACGCTCACGTCGAGCGCGTCCTCCGGCAGGCTCAGCACATAGCTCCGGCCCCGGGTGGCCAGCCGCAGCCCCGGCCCCGACAGCGGCGCCAGCGTCCGCCGCAGCCGGTAGACGTACGTGCGCAGACTCGTGCGCGCGGTGGGCGGCGGCGCGTCGCCCCACACCTCCGCGATCAGCCGGTCCGCGCCGACCGGGCGCCCCGCCCGCAACAGCAGCACGGCCAGGACGGCCCGCTGCTTCGCCGCGCCGATCTCGACGCTCTCCCCAGGAAAGTCCAGCTCCAACGTACCGAGCACCTTGAACATGCCTGCCCTCCGCTCCCCGTGGGCCGCAGCGTACGGACGGGCGCTTTGCATCCTCTGTGATTCCGCTATGGACCTCCGCCGTCCCGGCTTGCGCGAGGCTGCACGGGGCTGCACCGGCTTGCGCGGGGCTACAGGCGGTGGAGCAGGTCGGCCAGGGCGGTGGCCGGGTGGCCGGTCAGCCGGGCGACGTCGCCGCTCACCCGGTCGAGCTCGCCGCGCGCGATCGCCGTGTACGTGGACACCCAGGCGTCCACCTGCCACGGCGGCGCCCCGTACGAGGCACGCGAGCGGTAGGCCTCCTCGACCGTCTCGGCGTGGTAGGTGATCTCGCGGTCGCCCGCCTCCGTCAGCACGGCCGCGACCTCGGCCAGGGTCAGCGCCTGCGGCCCCGTCAGGTCGTACGTCGCCCCCTCGTGCCGCCCCGGCCCGCACAGCACCGCCGCCGCGGCGTCGGCCACGTCGTCACGCGCCACGGCCGCCACCCGCCCGTCGCCCGCCGGCCCCCGGATCACCCCGTCGTCACCGGCCATCGCGGGCAGGAAGTCCGCGTACAGGTTGTCCCTCAGGAACGTGAACGCCATCCCGGACGCCCGGATGTGCTCCTCCGTCGCCCAGTGGTCGCGCGCCAGCGTGAACGCCGCCTCCGGCGCGGCCCCGCAGAAGGACGTGTAGACCAGATGCCGCACCCCCGCCTCAGCCGCCGCGTCCACGAACGCCCGATGCTCGGCCAGCCGGTCGGCCGCCTCCGTCGCCGACACCATCAGCACCACCTCGGCCCCGGCCACCGCGTGGTGCACGGCCTCCGCGTCGCCGTAGGACGCCTGCTCCACCACCGCCCCCGGCAGCCTCGGCACCCGGGCCGGGTCGCGCGCCACCAGCCGGAGCGCCACCCCCTCCTCGGCCAGCCTGCGCGCCACCCTGCCGCCCACATAACCGGTCACCCCGGTGACCGCGATCCTCGCGTCATGTCCCATGCGGTCAAGCGTGGCACACGAGATCACGGCGACCGGATTTCCCCCGCCCGAATTTCGTACCGCAAATCCACACAATTCCCGGCGAATATCGAACGCATTCATACTTTCGCTGACGTTCAACTTGTCTTGTCGTCGTGATCGTGATTACCGTCGGGGTGACGTGGAGGAACGCCGCCTCCTGATCTGGTTCTGTGCACGAGCCATACGAGGGGATCATCGTGGCTGACCTCGACCGCGAGGCGATGCGCGCGACGGCGGAGCGGATCCGGCGGCTGTCGGACGAACACTGGTGGGCGCTCGCCCCCGCCTGCCGCCTGATGGCCGACGACGCCTGGGTGGGCCCCACCGGCGACCGGTTCGGCGCCCAGCTCCACGCCGACCAGCGCGAGCTGTGGGCCATGCTCACCGAGGCCGTCCACAGCGCCGACCGCAAGCTCGCCGCGCTGCGGGACACCCCATGAGCGGCTTCACCGGGGTCAAACCGGCCCAGTTCGACGCCATGACCAGCGCCCACACCCAGGCCGCCCGCCGGCTGGAGCAGCTCGCCCAGGCCCTCCACCGCGAGCTGCACGCCGCCGGCCTCGACACCACCCCCGCCACCCGCCTGCGCGACCTCGCCACCCGCGTCACCACCCAGGCCGGCGACCTGCGCCGGCGGCAGCGCCTCGTCCACGAACTCCAACGCCAGAAGGTCACCTTCGGCACCAGCACCCCCGCCGGCAGCTTCGTCGAGCTCCCCGACACCCTCGACGCCGCCCAGGCCCTGCTCGACGGCACCCTCGCCGCCCGCGCCGCCCGGCGTGCCGCCGACGGCGACACCCGCGCCCTCGCCGAACTACGCGCGTACGCCTCCCGCACCGCAGACGCCGCATTCGTCAAGACCTTCCTCGGCGTCCTGGGCGCCGAAGGCGTCACCCGCCTCCCCGGCTCCCTCGCCGCCCAGCTCCGCGACGCCCGCGACCGCCAGGCCACCACCCCCCTCACCACCACCGCCCCCCACGTCCTCAGCCTGCTCGCCACCGCCCTGGCCAAGGCCACCGACCCGCGCAACCCCGCGTACCTGGGCTCCGCCTTCCTCAAGGACCTCACCCAGCAGGGCCGCGCCACCCACCGGACCGGCGACACCACCTACACCGGCTACCAGGCCCAGGCCCTCATCTGGCGAGCCCACGACGGCCGGACCCCGTTCTCCCGGGAGTTCATGACCGTCGTCGGCCGCGACGCCATCGCCTACGAACACGACCAGCGCAAAGCCCAATGGGCAGCCACCGACGACGCGCTCGGCCGCCTCTTCGGCAGCACCCAGATCCCCGTCCCCGACCTCGCCGGCGCCCTCGGTCTCGGCACCCTCCTCCGCCCCGGCATCCACGCCGGCGTCCCCGGCGCCAGAGGATCCTCCGCGGTCGTGGACGACCTCTTCCACGCCGCCAAGTCCAGCCGCGAAGCCGCCCACGCCCTCCTGGCCCACACCCCGCCCGGCTGGAAGGAGTCCACGCTGGACTACCTGCTGACGACGCGCTGGCGAGCCTCCCTCTACCTGAAGGACCACGCACCCTTCAACGACCTGCTGATCACCGCCACCACCGGCCAGGACCCCACCTCACGACACCTTGCCGCCGAGCTGACCAAGATCCTGTCCGACGAGGTGCGGAGCGCCTTCGGCAAAGCGGACGACGGCAACCTCAAACTCGTCAACAGAGAACTGTTCGACCGCTACACGCCTCTGTCGTACCCCTTGGCCCGGGCCATCGCCGCGAACGTGGACGAACTGTCTCAGCTGTACCTGAACCGCGCCCATTTCGAGAGAGTCGCCCCCGAGGACATGTCCTACGCGCTGCTGCTGGCCACGTCGCACGACGCCGGGTTCGAAGCCCTGGTGAGAGCGCAGACCGAACACATGCGCGCGGCCCTCGACACCGTCCCCCCGGTCGGCCTCGACGCCTCCAACGCCGAACGCTTCGGCTTCACACAGGCCGACGTCAAGCGCTTCGACCTCAACGGAACCGGACGCGTCGACAGAAGCGACGTCCTGCAATTCCTGGAGGACCGTATCGGGGAGGAGGCATCCCCCTTCAATCACATCGTTGAGACCCGCCGCCAGGTGCTGATCGCCCAAGGACTGGACGACGCGAAAGCGGATGAGGCGCTCAAGACCATGGTGAGCAACGCGCTCGGGCTCCTGCCGGTACCTGGCGCCAGACGCGTGGGCGAACTGGCTACCGGAGCGTTCGGAGAAATGCTCGGCGCAGGCTATGACAAGCTCGCCGGATCCGCGTACGACGAACTCGGAAAATATGCCGCCAAGCAGATGTCCGAGCGCGGCCAGGGCATGGACGCCACACATCAGACGCTGGCAGACAACCGCCTTGCAGTCGAGAGGCTAGCCGAACAAATGATTGCCACAGCCATGCTGAA
The DNA here is from genome assembly GCF_040674795.1 of Nonomuraea sp. NPDC049725. Taxonomy (NCBI): domain Bacteria; kingdom Bacillati; phylum Actinomycetota; class Actinomycetes; order Streptosporangiales; family Streptosporangiaceae; genus Nonomuraea; species Nonomuraea sp. NPDC049725. Next base: position 194,864 of record NZ_JBFANJ010000008.1, read on the forward strand.
CAAGGGGGCACTGGATGAGTTTGATCGAGAAGGTCGAATATTCATAGCCGGAACACCGCCAACTATCAAGCCATTCGACGAAATGAACTCCCAGGAGTACACTCAGTTCTTGGTGTGGACTCGCACGACGGGTGGAAGCAGCGGCCTTCTGCAAGGCTTTCGCAACGCCTTCCGCACAACCAGCGAGGTCGATGACTATCTCAATCTAGGGATTCCGACTTCCTCTGGGAGCGGAAAATGAGGCATTCAAACCTCTTCGCCTCACTGGCGATTCTCACCCTGGCCACTGGAGCGTGCACTCAAGAGAAGCCTGTCGCCTCCACGCTAGCCTCACCCCCTCAACCCGTTTCGGATTCCTCACCATACATTTGCAGGCTCCTGCCTGAACAAGCCTTCCACCTTGTCAGCGGCGAGGCGGTACCTCTAGCGGAGAAGACTGACGGCAGTGAGAGAAACGGTGACTGCTGGGCTCCGGATGCGACTCCTCGATCTCTAGAAGTGAGATGGATGCGCAAGGGACCCGGCATGCCAAAGGAGCACTTGGACTTTTTGCTGGAGGATAGGCTGGCAATATTTGCGATGCACGGAGGGATCCAGCTTCCAGTCGAACTTGGCGACGGAATGGCTGGGTATATGCCCGATTCAATATTCGCCGATCAGCCCTACCGGGTCAGCGCGAAGTTTCGGTGCGGAAGCGATGATCGGCTGATCGACATAAGCCTGGCCAAAGTGGCCAAAGGCAGGGATGCGATCCAGGATCTTATCGCCCTCATGCGCATAGCCCAGTCCCGCTACGGCGAGCTGTACGACTGTACCCCCCAGGGAGCGCAGTCGCACAGCCCTCAAGCCACGGCCAGCGCTACTCAGCAGCTCACCGGTAAGCCCGGTTCACGGCTGAGATGATGGCCTTCAGGGAGGCGGTGGTGGTGTTGGCGTCGATGCCGACGCCCCACAGCACCTGGCCGTTGACCTCGCACTCCAGGTAGGAGGCGGCCTTGGCGTCGGTGCCGGCGCTCATGGCGTGTTCGACGTAGTCGAGGACGCGGGCCTGGATGCCGACCTTGGCGATGGCGTCGATGAACGCGGAGATGGGCCCGTTGCCGGTGCCGGCGACTTCGCGGATCTCGCCGTCGATGCGGACGTCGGCGCTGATGCGGTCCTGGTCGTCGACGGTGGATTCGTGGCGGTGGGCCATGAGGCCGAGGCGGCCCCAGCGGTTGTGCGGCGTGGGCAGGTATTCGTCCTGGAAGATGCCGTACATGGCGGCGGGGCTGATTTCGCCGCCTTCGGCGTCGGTGCGGGACTGGACGACCTTGGAGAACTCGATCTGCAGCCGGCGCGGCAGGTCGAGCTGGTGGTCGGCCTTCATGATGTAGGCGACGCCGCCCTTGCCGGACTGGCTGTTGACGCGGATGACGGCTTCGTAGGTGCGGCCGATGTCCTTGGGGTCGATCGGCAGGTACGGGACGGCCCAGGTGTAGGAGTCGACCGGGATGCCGGCCGCGGCGGCGTCGGCTTCGAGGTGTTCGAAGCCCTTCTTGATGGCGTCCTGGTGGGAGCCGGAGAAGGCGGTGTAGACGAGCTCGCCGCCCCACGGGTGGCGTGGGTGGACGGGGAGCTGGTTGCAGTATTCGGTGACGCGGCGGATCTCGTCGATGTCACTGAAGTCGATCTCGGGGTCGATGCCCTGGGAGAACAGGTTCATGCCGAGGGTGACCAGGCAGACGTTGCCGGTGCGTTCGCCGTTGCCGAACAGGCAGCCTTCGATGCGGTCGGCGCCGGCCATGTAGCCGAGCTCGGCGGCGGCCACGGCGCTGCCTCGGTCGTTGTGCGGGTGCAGCGACAGGATGATGGAGTCGCGGTGCTTGAGGTGGCGGTGCATCCACTCGATCTGGTCGGCGTAGACGTTGGGGGTGGCCATCTCGACGGTGGCGGGCAGGTTGACGATGACCTTGCGGTCGGGGGTGGGCTGCCACACCTCGTTGACGGCGTCGCAGACCTCGACGGCGTATTCGAGCTCGGTGCCGGTGAACGACTCGGGCGAGTACTGGAAGTAGACGTCGACGTCGGTGGCGTCGGCCAGCTTCTTGACCAGTTTGGCGCCTTCGACCGCGATGGCGGTGATGCCGTCTTTGTCCTGGCCGAACACGACGCGGCGCTGCAGCGTCGAGGTGGAGTTGTACAGGTGGACGATGGCCTGCCGGGCGCCCTGGACGGCCTCGAAGGTGCGCTCGATGAGCTCGGGCCTGGCCTGCGTCAGCACCTGGATGACGACGTCGTCCGGGATGCGGTCCTCGTCGATGATCTGGCGGACGAAGTCGTAGTCGGTCTGGGAGGCGGCCGGGAAGCCCACCTCGATCTCCTTGTAGCCCATCTTCACCAGCAGCTCGAACATCTGGAGCTTGCGGTGGGAGTCCATCGGGTCGATCAGCGCCTGGTTGCCGTCACGCAGGTCGACCGCGCACCAGCGCGGGGCCTTGGTGATGACCTGGTCGGGCCAGGTGCGGTCGGTCAGCCGGACGGGCTCGAAGGGTTGGTAACGCTGGAACGGCATCGGGCTGGGTCGCTGGGCGGTCATGTCGGGTGCTCCTGTCGGTCGGGTCGAAGCGGCCGACGCGCATGACTGGCTCCGCGGCGAGGGAGCCGGCCTCAGTGGCCCCCGCCGCGGCAGCTAAGAAGGAGCCCGCGCAGCATGCCGTTCACGCTACCAGACGTCTCGCCGTGGACCGCCCCGGTTCTCACATGGTGAGAGCAGGCAGTTCAGCGCGGTGCCGGGATGAGGACGCTGAGGCAGGTGACGCAGCCTTCGAGCTTCTCGAACTCGGAGATGTCCACGGTCACCACGTCGAGCCCGCGCCTGCCGAGCATCGCGGCGGTGCGCGGCGCGGAGGCGGCCATCAGCACGCTGCCGGGCCCGAGCGGCACCACGTGGGCGCCGGACTCCTCCGGCGGTTCGAGCAGGCCGGGCAGGTCGGCGTGGGCGGGGTCGCCGATGAGCGTGCCGTCGGGCAGCGCGGTGACGGCGGACTTCAGGTGCAGCACGCCTGTCAGGTCGACGGGCACCACGTCGCGCTCGGGCAGCAGCGCGGTGAGCTGGGCGATGCCCGCGTCGTTCGTCCGTCCGGAGCGGCCCGCGTACACGGTGGGCCCGGTCTGGAGCACGTCGCCGCCGTCGAGCGTGGCGGGCGGCGTGATCCTGACCGTGGTCAGGCCGAGGCCGCGTACGGCGCGTTCGACGGACTCGACCTCGGGCCGCCGTCCGGGCGCGCCCGGTCTGGTCAGTACGGCCAGCGTCCCGGCGACCACGACCGTGTCCTCCACGAACGGCGCGTCGGGCAGGTCGTCGGCGGGTTCGGCGTGCACGGGCCGCCAGCCGGCGGCGTCGAGCGCGGCCACGTACGCGGCGTGCTGGGCTGCGGCGCGCTCGGGGTCGACGGACTGGCGCTGGAGGTGGGTGACGATGCCCTCGGCGATGCGCGAACCAGGCTTTCTTACCAGCGCGATACCAGCCATAGGGCGTGTTCTATCACGCGATACGTAGGATCTTGAGCATGCGGGACAACGAGATTCTCAGCAGGATCAGCGAGCTGGTCGACGAGGAGCGCGGCCTGCGTGAGAGGCTGCGCGCGGGCGAGCTGCCCTCCGACGAGGAGAACGCCCGGGTCAGGGAGCTGGAGACGGCGCTCGACCAGTGCTGGGACCTGCTGCGCCAGCGCCGGGCCCGCCGCAGCGCGGGCGAGAACCCCGACGACGCCGCCGTGCGGCCGGCCGGCGAGGTGGAGAACTACCGCCAGTAGGAAAACCGGTCGCGTCGCCGTCGCCGGTGCGTTTGGCTGGGACGCATGCAGATCCAGCGCATCGATCCCGAGCGGCCGGGCAGGCTGCTGCCCGCGCTCCATGACGCGTTCGTCGCCGCGTACGCCGGCCAGCCGGGGCCGCTGTGGTCCCGCAGGCGGTTCGAGGTGGACGTGACCAGGGGCTTTCCGGGGGCGGAGGTCGAGGCGCACGTCGCGGTCGACGGCGACGAGGTGATCGGCGGCACCATGCTGGCCTTCCCCGTGCACGAGAACCTCCACCTGGGCCGGCTGGCGGTGCTGGTGGTGCGGCCGGAGCGGCAGCGGGCCGGCGTCGGGTCCGCCCTGCTCGCGCACGCCGTGGAGCGGGTACGCGCTCGCGGCAGGCGTCTCGTGCTGAGCGAGACGCAGGCGGGGAGCGACGGGGCGCGGTTCGCCTCGGCGCGAGGGTTCACGCTCTCTCTGGGCGAGGCGCGCCGGGTGCTCGACCTGCGCGCGGCCGACTGGGACGGGCTGCGCCGCATGCTGCCGGAGCCCGCCGGTTACCGGGTGGAGCGCTGGCTCGGCCCGGCCGAGCCCGGCCTGCTGCCCGATCTCGCCACCCTGCTGGGCGGCATGAACGACGCTCCGCGCGGCGAGGGCGTCGAGGAGTCCCGCTTCCCGCTCGACAGCGTGCGCTTCGCCGAGGAGCGCATCGGGCTGGCGGGCGAGACCGTCTACTCCGTGCTGGCCCGGCGGATCTCCGACGGCGCCCCGGCGGGCTTCTCGCGCATCTTCATCTCCCCCGACGTCCCCGGCGGCTGGGCCGCCCAGGCCGACACCGCCGTGCTGGCCGGGCACCGCGGCCACCGGCTGGGCCTGCTGATGAAGCTGACGAACCTGTTCTGGCTGCGCGAGAGCGAGCCCGGTGTGAAGCGCGTCATCACCTGGAACGCCCGGTCCAACACGCACATGCTGGCGATCAACGAGGCCATGGGGTTCGAGCTGCTGGACGAGTGGAACGACTGGCGGCTCGACGTCTAACCTGGCGATCATGAGCGTGGCTGCGCTGCGAGACGGGGATCCCCGGCACGCCGGCCCCTACACGCTGCTGGGCCGGCTGGGCGAGGGCGGCATGGGCGCCGTCTACCTGGGCGCGGACCCCGCGGGCGGCCGGGTGGCGGTCAAGCTGATCCACCCCGGCCTGGACGCCGACCCGGGCTTCCGGCGGCGGTTCGCCCGGGAGGTGGCCGCCGCGCGCCGGGTCGCCCGCTTCTGCACGGCTCCCGTCCTCGACGCGGACGTCACCGGCGATCCCGCCTACATCGTGACGGAGTACGTGGAGGGCCCCAGCCTGGACGAGGCGGTGCGCCGCTCCGGGCCGCTGACGGGGTCGGCGCTCGACGGGCTGGCCGCCGCGACGGCGACCGCGCTGCGGGCGATCCACGGCGCGGGCGTCGTGCACCGCGACCTCAAGCCGTCGAACGTGCTGCTCTCGCAGGTGGGGCCCAAGGTCATCGACTTCGGCATCGCCCAGCTCGGCGGCGCCGACCTGAGCAGCGCCGTCGTGGGCACGCCCGCGTACATGTCACCGGAGCAGGTGCGGGGCGGGCCCGTCGGGCCGGCGTCGGACGTGTTCGCCTGGGGCTGTGTGGTGGCCTTCGCCGCCACGGGCGCCTCGCCGTTCGCGGGCGAGTCGGTCCCGGCGATCCTGTACCGGATCGTCCACGAACCTCCGGTCCTGCCGCCGCTGCCCGAGCCGCTGCGCGAGCTGGTGGCGGCGGCCCTGTCCCGGGATCCCGCCGACCGTCCCACGGCCCAGGCCCTCCTCGACCGCCTCTCCTCCGGCGCGTCCGGCGAAGACCCCCAGGAGCCGGTACGCGACGGCCCGGCGGCGGGCGGAGAGCGGACGGCGACAGGGAGACGGCTGACGATCGGAGTGGCGGCGCTGGCGGCGGCCGTCGCGGTCACCACGGCGGTGGTCGCCCTGCGGCCCGGCGACGAGGCCGCCCCGGTGGGCGTCAACCCGCTGCGGGCCGCCGAGGACGTGAGGCTGTTCGCCCCGCCGGAGCCGGACGCCGCACGCGAGGCGCTGTTCCTGGCCGCCGCGGACCGCCCGGAGGACGCCGCGCTGATGCGCGCCCTGGCCACCGTCCCGCACGCGATCCGGCTGGCCGGCGACGACGCCGTGGCCACGGTGGCCACGGCCGTCGAGGAGGCGGAGCGGGCCGGCGGGGTGCCGGTGTTCGTGATCGACCACCTGCCGGGCGGCGACTGCGCCCCGGGCGGCGCCGAGAACGTGGCCGCCTACCAGAGCTGGATCAAGGGGATCGCCGGACAGCTCGGCAGCGCGGAGGCGGTGGTGATCCTGGAGCCCGCGAGCCTGGTCAAGATCCCCGGCACGGCCGCCTGCGACCTGCCGGGCAGCCCGAGCCGGCGCTACCACGACCTGGCCACGGCGGTCCGCGAGCTCAAGCGCGGCGGCCGTACCGCCGTCTACCTGGACGGCGGCCACGAGGACTGGCCCGCCACGGCGGAGATCGCCCAGAGCCTGGTGGGCGCGGGCGTGACGGCCGCCGACGGCTTCTTCCTCAACGCCCAGGGCTACCAGCCGACGGCCGGCCTGGTCGCGTACGGCAGGAAGCTGTCCACGTGCGTCGCCGTCCTGGCGGCGACGGGCCGCACGGGCTGCCCGGCGGACGTCACGGTGGACGCCGCCGACCTGCCGCACTTCGTCATCGACACCAGCCGCAACGGCCGCGGCCCGTGGGTGCCGGAGGGGAAGGCGGCCGAGCTGCCCGACCCGCAGCCCTGGTGCAACCCGCCGGGCCGGGGCGCGGGCGCACGCCCGACGACGCGGACGGGCGACGAGCTGGTGGACGCGTACCTGTGGATCAACCGGGCGGGCACCTCCAGCGGGCGCTGCCGCCGGGGCGCCGGCGGCGAGGAGGATCCGCTGCGCGGCGAGGAGAGCCCCGTCGGCGGCTCATGGTGGCCCGAACTGGCCCTGGAACGCGCCGCGCTCGCCGTCCCGCCCCTGAGGTGACCGTACAGAATGGACGTCATGGACGCGCTTCTTCGCATCGCGCCGGAGTTGCTGATGTTCCTGCCCGCGAGCCGCCGGCGGGAGGCACAGCCGATCACCCCCGACGGCTCGTCGACGCTGGGTCACCACGTGGAGTCGGCCGGCATCCCGCTGACGGAGGTGGGCCCGATGACGGTCGGCGGCGTCGGCGTGCCGCCGTCCTACCAGCCGCGCCCCGGCGACGTCGTGGACGTGCTCGGGGTGCCCCGCCCGCAGCCGCTGCCTGGCGAGCCGCGCTTCCTGCTGGACGTGCACCTGGGCACGCTGGCCAGGCGGCTGCGCCTGCTGGGCATCGACACGGCCTACCACAACGACATGGACGACCCGTCGCTGGTGGCGCAGGCGAACGCGGAGCGGCGGGTGCTGCTCACCCAGGACCGCGGCCTGCTGCGCCGCCGCGCGCTGTGGCTGGGCGCGTACGTGCGCGGCACGCGGGCGCCCGGCCAGCTCCGCGACCTGCTGGAGCGGTTCGCGCCGCCGCTGCGGCCGTGGACGCGCTGCACGGCCTGCAACGGGGAGCTGGAGGCGGTGGCCAAGCGGGAGGTGGAGCCGGTGCTGCGTGACGGCACCCGGCGCAGCTACGACGCCTACGGCCGGTGCCGGGTGTGCGGCCAGGTCTACTGGCACGGCGCGCACAGCGGCGACCTGGAGGAGATCGTCCGCTCGGCGCGGGCGTGGGTGGCGGGCTGATCTCGGCGGGCTGATCTCGGCGGGCTGATCTTGGGGGCGCCGCCCCTGGACGGTGCCGCGTTTCGGAGGGAAACTCCAGACGTGAGGGACGTCCCGCCCGCAGGGCCGTCCCCGGAGGATGGCTGTCCCTCCCCGGTCACCCGCCCTCGTGGGAGGAGCCGGATGCCGAGGTGGACGCGCACCGCCTCTCCGACGCAGCGCCCACGCCTCGGCTCTCCTCGCAGAACGGTACGCACAGGCCCCACGTCAGGCTCTTCACCTCCCGACAGGAAGGAACCCACCCATGGGCGCCAACCTCCGCGATCGTCACCACACCCCCGACGGCCACGGGCGCGCACTGCGTCTGGGGATCGGCGGGCCGGTGGGGAGCGGCAAGACGGCCCTGGTGGCGGCCCTGTGCCGGACGCTCGGCCCGGCCCTGCAGCTCGCCGTCGTCACGAACGACGTCCGCACCACCGACGACGCCGACTTCCTGCGCGGCGCGGACGTCCTCGACCCCGAGCGCATCCTGGCCGTGGAGACCGGCGGCCTGCCGCACACCGCGATCCGCGACGACCTCGCCGCCAACCTCGACGCGGTGGAGACGCTGGAGGAGCGGTTCGGGCCGCTGGACCTGGTGCTGGTGGAGAGCGGCGGCGACAGCCTGGCGGCGACGTTCGGCCGGAAGCTGGCCGACCGGCAGATCTTCGTCCTGGACGCGGCGGGCGGCGACCGGGTGCCACGCAAGGGCGGCCCCGGCGTCACCCAGGCCGATCTGCTGGTCGTCAACAAGACGGACCTGGCCCCGCTGGTGGGCGCCGACCTGGAGTCGATGGCCCGCGACGCGGCGGCGGTCCGGGGCGGCGGTCCAGTGGTGTTCACCTCGATCAGGCAGGATCCCACCGCGGCGGAGGTCTCCGCCTGGGTGAAGGACCAGGCCAAGACCTGGCGCCACTCCTGACCTCGCCGCACGCCCGGCCGTACGCCGCGGACACACGGTTGGCGCGTCGCGGACGGTGGTGGCGGCGGCACGATCGGCTTATGGTGATCGGGTGGCCGACCATCTCACGCCGTCACCCGCCGGGAGACTCCACGCCTTCGCCGTCATGCTCGCGGGCGGCCTGCTGATCTTCTGCGTCGTCCTGCCCTGGGCCGGGACGCAGGCGACGAGCGACCTGGTCGGCGCCGGGCTGTCACGCGACGTGCGCGGCATCGACGACGCCTCCGGCGTGTGGACGCTGCTGGCCGGGCTGGCGGCGGCGGGCTGCGGGCTGGCCGGCCTGATCGGCCGCCCGCGCGTCGCGGCGCTGGCCGCGCTGCCGGGCGCGCTGGCGGCGGTGGTGCTGGTGCTGTTCGTGACCGGCTCGGCCGGCCTGCCCGACCGGGTCTCGATCGACCTGGGCTTCCTGTCGATCGAGCCGGTCATCCGCTACGGCTGGTTCGCCGCGCTGGGCGCGTCGCTGGCGGTGGTGGTGCTGGCCGTCCTGGCGCTGTTCCGCAGGGCCCCGGCCGCCACCCGTCAGTCGTAGAAGCCCAGGCGGCGCAGCTGCTTGGGGTCGCGCTGCCAGTCCTTGAGCACGCTGATGCGCAGGTCGAGATAGACGCGGGTGCCGAGCAGGGCCTCGATCTGCTTACGGGCCGCGGTGCCGACCTCGCGCAGCCGCTCGCCCTTGTGGCCGATGACGATGGCCTTCTGCGACGGCCGCTCGACGAACAGGTGGGCGTAGATGTCGAGCAGGTCGTCGCGCCCCTCGCGCGGCAGCATCTCGTCGACGACGACGGCGATGGAGTGGGGCAGCTCGTCGCGGACGCCTTCGAGGGACGCCTCCCGGATGAGCTCGCCCACGAGCACCTGCTCGGGCTCGTCGGTGAGCTGCCCGTCCTCGTACAGCGGCGGCGACTCGGGCAGGTGCTCGATGAGCACGTCGCCGAGCACGTCGAGCTGCTCGCCCGACTGCGCCGACACCGGGACGACCGCCGCGAACTCCGCGATCTCCGACACCGCAAGAAGCTGCGCGGCGATCTGGTCGCGGCTCGCCAGGTCGCACTTGGTGACCACGGCCACGACGGGCGTGTTCTTGACGGCGGCGAGCTTGTCGGCGATGAACCGGTCGCCCTTGCCGATCGGCTCGTTGGCCGGCACGCAGAACCCGATCACGTCGACCTCGGTGAGCGTGGACAGCACGAGGCTGTCGAGCCGCTCACCGAGCAGCGTGCGCGGGCGGTGCAGGCCGGGCGTGTCGACGATGACGATCTGGGCCTCGGGCCGGTGCACGATGCCGCGGATGGCGCGGCGGGTGGTCTGCGGCTTGGACGAGGTGATCGCCACCTTCGTGCCGACCAGGGCGTTCATCAGCGTGGACTTGCCGACGTTCGGCCTCCCCACGAAGCAGGCGAATCCGGCGCGATGGTTGTCTGGCGAAGTCACATAGTGCATTCTGGCTCATCGATCGGCCTGGTCACGCCACCAGGCGAAGACCTGGGGGAGCACGTGGGGGCTCCACGCGGTCATCCTGAGCCCGGCCAGCTCCGGCTCGGTGACCCAGCGGGCGTCGGTGATCTCGTCCCCGTCGGGGGTGGGCGTGCCGGAGACGATGGCGCAGGCGTACGTGATGATCACGTACGCGACCTGGTGCCCGTTGGGGTAGAGGACGCGGAAGTCGGGGCCGCCGTGGGCGCCGATGAGGGCGCGTACGCGGACCTCGATGCCGAGCTCCTCGCGCAGCTCGCGCACGACGGCGTCCTCGGGCCGCTCGTCGGGGTCGACGCCGCCGCCCGGGGTGGCCCAGAGGCCGACGTCGCCGTGTCGTGCCACCAGCAGCCTGCCGCTCTCGTCGAACACGCAGCCGTTGACCGACGGCAGCATGAGGAGCTGGGAGCCGACCTTGGCGCGCAGGTCGGCCAGGAACGGCGACATCGGCATGTCAGGCTCCGCCGGGCGTGCCGTCGCGCAGCGTGCCGTCCGGGCCGGCCACGAGAATGGTCTTGACGCCCAGTTCGCGGGCGGCGGCCTCGTCGGCGGCGCTCGGCCCGTCGCCGTCGGTGACCAGCGCCACGGCCTCCAGCGACCGCGCGCCGCTGGAGACGGCCGTCGCCACGGCCACCTGCACCGCCGACAGGGTGAGCGAGGTGAGCGCGACGTCGGTGGCCGCGTAGGTGCGGCCGGTCTCGTCGCGTACGGCGGCGCCCTGGGCGGAGCCGTTGCGCGCCCGGGACGACCGGGCCAGGGTGATGATCTTGCTGTCTTCGGGATCGAGAGTCACGAGGACCAGATTAGGCGCTGGCCATCCGCATCACCGCGTCGAGGAGCTGCCGCGTGCGCTGCGGGTCCACCTCGGCCATGCTCGTGTGCACCAGCGAGACCAGCGTGTCGCCCGAGCGGGCGAGCACGACGTCGAGCGTGTAGGGATAGCCGTTCAGCCGTCCGCGCAGCTCGCCGCCCACCGCCTCGTCGGCCACCTTCCCGACCGGCACCAGCGTGGTGCGCAGGTGGGTGCCGGTGCCCTGGCGCACCGCGCGGCACGCCTCCAGGGCTCGGGTCAGTTCGGCCAGGTGCTGTTCGGCGGCGGCGCCGGTGTAGCGGGCCAGGCCGACGCCGACCTGCTCGCCGAGCTCGTCGCCCTGATAGCTGGCCGCGGCCTGCGCGGTCAGCTCCTGCGCGGGCGCCCGCCCGCCCGCCGCGTCGAGCACGGCCCGGCAGTTGCGGTCGGCCGGGGTGAACGGCGCCCGCCACGCCTGCTCGGGCCGGGGCGAGAAGCCCTCGGGCAGCCGCGGCTCCTTCTTGAGAACCTCCCGCATCTGGGCCAGGGCCTGTACGTCGACCCCTTGGACGAGGCCGCCGTCTCCGCAGCCTGTCAGGGCACCGGCAAGGAGCCCGCAGGCGATGATCCGCTGTCCGCGTTTCATGATTCCCTCCGACCGGCAGCCTCCCCGGTCGGCAATTACGGCAATCCACCGCTACTACCAACAAAGGATCAAACGCAAAAAGGGTGCTCCCGTCCTGTTCGGACGAGAACACCCTTTACGCCGAACAACGTCACGATCGGCTAGCTGATCGAGACGTTGCCGTCCCCCCGGAAGCCTTCCTCCCGCCGCGAACCCCACCCGGCGCTCGGAAGCCCCCCTCGTGACACCCACCGCACAGGGTGTCGAGAGAAAGACTGGCGGACGGCGCTTGCAGAAGACTTGTAGAACGCTTGCGACAACCTGGACCCGCCGGTCAGTCGTGCTCGGCGCGGGCGGGGACCACGTCGTCGCCCAGCGGCAGCACCCGCCGCACGACCACGGTGCTGATCCGGTTGCGCCGCCCGGCCAGGCTCTCGGCCGTCAGCCTGAGGCCCGCCACCTCGGCCTGGGAGCCGGCGATCGGCACCCGGCCCAGCGCGTGGGCCAGCAGCCCGCCCACCGTCTCGACGTCGTCGACCTCGATCTCGGTGTCGAACAGCTCGGCCAGCTCGTCGACCGGCATCCGGGCCGTCACCCGCAGCGCCCCGCCGGGCATCGGCTCGACCCGGGGCGCCTCCTGGTCGTACTCGTCGGTGATCTCGCCGACGATCTCCTCCAGCACGTCCTCGATCGTGACCAGGCCGGCCGTGCCGCCATACTCGTCGATGACGATGGCCAGATGGGTCTGCTTGGCCTGCATCTCGCGCAGGAGCTCGTCGATCGGCTTGCTCTCGGGCACGTACGTGGCCGGGCGCATGATCGACTCGATGCGCTCGTGCCCGCGGTCGGCGCCCGACTCGTGCACCCGCCGGGTGATGTCCTTGAGGTAGGCGATGCCGATGACGTCGTCCTCGTTCTCGCCGGCCACCGGGATGCGGGAGAAGCCGCTGCGCAGCGCCAGCGACAGCGCCTGGCTGAGCGTCTTGCCCCGCTCGATGTAGACCATGTCGGTGCGCGGCACCATGACCTCGCGCACCAGCGTGTCGCCCAGCTCGAACACCGAGTGGATCATCTCGCGCTCGTCGGGCTCGATGACCCGGCGCTCCTCGGCCAGGTCGACCAGGTCACGCAGCTCCGCCTCGGAGGTGAACGGCCCGTCGCGGAACCCCTTGCCGGGCGTCAGCGCGTTGCCCAGCAGGATGAGCAGCTTGGGCAGCGGCCCGAAGATCTTCGTCAGCCCGTAGACGATCGGGGCGCTGGCCAGCGCGATCGGCTCGGCGTGCTGGCGGCCCAGGGTGCGCGGCATGACGCCGACGATCACGTAGCTCACCACGATCATCACGGCCGCGGCGGACACGTACGCCCAGCCCTGGTCGTGCATGAGGTCGATGAACAGCAACGTCGCGATCACCGTCGCGACCAGCTCGCAGCTCAGCCGGAGCAGGAGCAGCAGATTGAGGTAGCGCGGCGCGTCGGAGACGATCGCGTGCAGCCGGTCGGCGCCGCGCCTGCGGTCTCGCACGGCCTCCTCGGCGCGCACCCGGGAGATGCGCGTCAACGCCGTTTCCGCGCTGGCGATGAGGCCACCGACCACGACGAGGACGATGGCCAACGGCAACCAGGCGTTCACCGGGAGTCGCGCACCTCCCGCCAGGCTTCGAGCAGCCGGGCCTGCAGCCCGAACATCTCCTTGTGCTCCTCGGGCTCGGCGTGGTCGTAGCCCATCAGGTGGAGGATGCCGTGGGTGCACAGCAGCTCCAGCTCGGCCTGGGCGCTGTGGCCGGCCTCCTCGGCCTGCCGGGCCGCCACCTGCGGGCAGAGCACCACGTCGCCCAGCAGCGCCGGGTCGGCGGGGCTCTCGCCGTCGCCGCGCGCGCCGCCGCCGGGACGCAGCTCGTCCATCGGGAAGGCGAGCACGTCTGTCGGGCCGGGCTCGCCCATCCACTTCTCGTGCAGCTCGGCCATGGCGTCCTCGTCGACGACCACGATCGAGAGCTCGGCCAGCGGGTTGATGCCCATCTCGGCGAGGACGTGGCCGGCCAGCGCGACGAGGGTCTCCTCGTCGACGCCGACGCCGGACTCGTTGTTGATCTCGATGCTCATCGGCGCTTTCCCCGCTGCTGCTGGATCTGCTTCGGCTCCTGGAGTGCGTCGTAGCGCCCGTAGGCGTCGACGATCTCGCTCACCAGCTTGTGGCGGACCACGTCGGAGCTGGTCAGCCGGGCGAAGTGGATGTCGGGGATGCCCTCGAGGATCTCCTGCACCACCCGCAGGCCGCTGACCGTGCCCGAGGGCAGGTCGACCTGGGTGACGTCACCCGTCACCACGATCTTGGAGTTGAAGCCGAGACGGGTCAGGAACATCTTCATCTGCTCGGCCGAGGAGTTCTGGGCCTCGTCGAGGATGATGAAGGCGTCGTTGAGCGTGCGGCCGCGCATGTAGGCCAGCGGCGCGACCTCGATCGTGCCCGCGGCCATCAGCTTGGGGATCGAGTCGGGGTCGACCATGTCGTGCAGCGCGTCGTAGAGCGGCCGCAGGTAGGGGTCGATCTTCTCGTAGAGGGTGCCGGGCAGGAAGCCGAGCCGCTCGCCGGCCTCGACCGCGGGGCGGGTCAGGATGATGCGGTTGACCCGCTTCTCCTGGAGCGCGCGCACGGCCTTGGCCATCGCGAGGTAGGTCTTGCCGGTGCCGGCGGGGCCGATGCCGAAGACGATCGTGTGCTTGTCGATCGCGTCGACGTAGCGCTTCTGGTTGACCGTCTTGGGCCTGATGGTCCGCCCGCGCGAGGAGAGGATGTCGAGCGACAGCACCTCGGCCGGGCGGTCGGAGGTCATGCGGAGCATGGCGATGCTCCGCTCGACCGCGTCGGGGGTGAGCTCGCCGCCGCTGCGCAGCACCTCGACCAGCTCCTCGAACAGCCGCACCACGGTGCCGCTCTCGTCGGGGCTGCCGGTGACGGTGATCTCGTTCCCGCGCACGTGGATGTCGGCCTTGAAGGCGCCCTCGATGACGCGCAGCAGCTCGTCACGTGAGCCCAGGAGGCTGACCATCGGGTATTCGTCCGGAATCAGCACCTTGGCTTGAGTGCGCGAGGGAGGTGCCGTTCGTCGGGATTCGTGTAGTTCGGACATGGGCAGGCCAGCGGCCTGATGCCTCCCGGTCTCCTTGGCATTGCTTGTGCCCCCATGGTAGCCGGGACCAGGCCGATCGCTCATGCCAATATCACCCGGGCGGCCAGGTCAGGTCACGCCCGCCCAGCACGTGCGCGTGCACGTGGAAGACGGTCTGCCCGGCGCCGGCCCCGGTGTTGAACACGATCCGGTAACCGCCGGGCGCGACGCCCTCCTGCACGGCCACCGCGTGCGCGGCCTTGAGCACGTCGTCGGCCAGCCCGTCGTCGGCCTCGGCCAGGGCCGCCGCGTCGGCGTGGTGCGCCTTCGGGACGACGAGCACGTGGGTGGGCGCCTGCGGGTTGATGTCGCGGAAGGCCAGCGCCCGCTCGGTCTCCAGGACGATCTCGGCCTTGATCTCCCTGGCCACGATCTTGCAGAAGAGGCAGTCGGTCACCCGATCACCTTACCGACACGGGACATCGCCTGATCGGCGTTGCGAATCGGTGACCGCTTCCCGCGTGGCGTCCGAAGATCAACGCGGTTAGGGTGTGTGTGCGACACTTCAAGGAAAAGAGACGATTCAGGGTCGGGCGAGGCCACCTGGCGAGGACACGACTGGGTCATGCCCCCTAAGGAACCGGAAGAGCGTAAACCCTCAGGCAAGGCCGCGCGTCCCACTGAAGTGACCACCGAAACCCTCCTGGCCGACAGGTCCATGGGGGCGGTGCCGGTCGGGTGGGACGCCGACATGGCCGTGACCGCGCTGTACAGCGCGCACTTTCGGTCATTGGTACGTCTCGCTGTGTTGCTGGTGCGCGACATGGCAACCGCGGAGGAAGTCGTGCAGGACGCGTTCGTCGCCATCCACGGCGCCTGGCGCAGACTGCGTGACCCCGACAAAGCACTCGCCTACCTGCGTCAGTCCGTCGTCAACCGGTCCCGTTCCGTGCTGCGTCACCGCGCGGTCGTCGAGAAATACGCGCCGAAGGGCCTGCCCGACGCGCCGAGCGCCGAGAACGGCGCGATCGGCGAGCTCGAACGCTCCGCCGTGATCGAGGCGCTGCGAGCCCTGCCCACCCGTCAGAGAGAGGCACTGGTCCTTCGTTACTACGGTGATCTGTCCGAGGCTGAGATCGCCCACGCCATGGGCATCAGCAAGGGCGCGGTCAAGAGCCACACGGCGCGTGGCATGGCCGCCTTGCGATCCGTCCTGGAGAAGATGTCATGACCCAGCCCCCCGACGAGCACGGCGACGCCCTGCGCCGTGCGCTCCACGCGGAGGCGGACGCGGTCGTGCCCTCGCCGGACGGGCTGGAGATCATCCGTGCCCGGATCGAGCGGCGCGGGGCGCGCAACCTCATCTGGTGGCGGGTGGGCGCCGCCGCGGCCAGCGCCGTCCTGGTCGCCGCCACGATCGTGATGGTGGTCCCCGAGCTGCGCAACCAGGTGATCGAGCAGGTGCCCGTCCAGGAGGTCGAGGCCACCTCCAGCGCCACCCCGCCGGCCAAGTCGTCGACCAGCCGGCCCGCCGAGCCGAAGGCCACCGTACGGCAGGACCCGCCGGCGGTCGTCGTCCCCGACCCGTCCACGCCGCCGCCCTCGCCGCAGCCGTCGGAGACGGCCAGGTCGACCAGCAAGCCCTCCCCCTCCCCCAGCTCCGAGCCCAGCACGACGCCGTGCCCGACGGCCGCCGAGGAACAGGCGGAGCCGCCCGCCGACTGCCCGGAGATCACGCCCTCGCCCTCGCCGGACCCGTCGATCTCGGAGACCGCCGCGCCCGAGGCGCCCTGCCCCGCCGAGGAGTGCCCGCCGGGCGACCCGGCGCCGACCGCGTCGGACGCGCCCAGCCCGCTGCTCGCCACCCCGCCCCCGCTCCCCTGACGCCCTCAGGCTCGTTGTCCGCCGGGACGCTACCAGCGGCCGGAGCGCGCCAGCAGCACGGCCGCCGCCGCCACCCCCGCCGTCGAGGTGCGCAGCACCGTCGGCCCCAGCAGCACCGGCACCGCCTTGGCCGCCTCGAAGCGCGCCAGCTCGTCCTCCGACACGCCGCCCTCCGGGCCCACCACGACGACGATGTCGCCGCCCGCCGGCAGCGCCACCCGTGACAGCGGCTCGGCCGCCTCCTCGTGCAGCACCAGCCCCAGCGCCGCGCCCGCCAGCAGCGCCTCGACGCGGGCCGTCGTGGCGGGCTCGGCCACCTCCGGCAGATGGAACCGGCGCGCCTGCTTGCCCGCCTCCCGCGCCGTGGACCGCCACCGGCCCAGCGCCTTGGCGGCCCGCTCGCCCTTCCACTGCGTGATGCTGCGCGAGGCGGCCCACGGCACGATCACGTCGACGCCCGCCTCGGTCATCATCTCCACGGCCAGCTCGCCCCGGTCACCCTTGGGCAGGCCCTGCACCACGACCAGCCGGGGCCGCGGCGCGGGCACCTCGTGGCGGGCCAGCACGTCCAGCCGCAGCGCGTCCTTCAGCACCTCGCGCACCACGCACTCGGCCATCGTGCCCGCGCCGTCGGTCAGGTCGACCCGCTCACCCTCACGCAGCCGCCGCACCGACGCCGCGTGCCGCCCCTCGGGGCCGTCGAGCACCAGCTCGGACCCGCTCAGATCCGCCGCGAGGAACACCGGAACCGTCACCGTGTCGCACTCCAGATTCTTCACGTCACGCAGTCAAGCGAACACGCGACGCAATATCGTGTCACGTGCACTCGCACTTTCCTGACGTCACTTTACGAGGGCCCAGCGCGATGACCATGTCCCCCGCCCGCGGGCTGCCCCTGAGGGCGCGCCTGTTCCTGCTGCCGGCCGTGCCGGCGCTGCTGCTCATCGCGGCGACGGGAGCCGGCGTCGCGGACCTCGCCGCGGCCCGTGCCGAGGCCGCGTCCGGCGTCCGCCAGGTGGACGTGGCGCTCGCCGCCGAGGACCTGGTCCACGCCCTCCAGCGCGAACGCACCCTCGCCGCGGGCCGCGCGGCGGGTGAGGAGCGCTTCGCCGCCGACCTCGCCGCCGCCCGCCGGGCCACCGACACCGCCCTCGCCCCGCTGCTCAGCGGCCGCGCCGGGGCCGGGCGCGTACGCGAGTCGCTTCCCGGGCCCGGCACCCTGGCCGAGATCCGCGCGGCCGGGGAGAACGCCGGGAACGCTGGGAACACCGGGAACGCCTCCGGGACGGCCGAGGGCGCCGTCCCCGGAGCGACCGGAGCCGCCGTGCCGGGCGCCGCCGGAACCACCGCCCCCGGCACGCCCGCCGTCCCCGAAGCGACCGCAACCGCCGTCCCAGGCGCAACCGCAACCGCCGTCCCAGGCGCAACCGCAACCGCCGTCCCAGGGGCGGCCGAAAGCGCGGTGCCGGGAGCGGCCGGGACCGTCGTGCCGGGCTCGGCCGGCAGCGCCGTGCCGGGGGCGGCGGCCGTGCCGGGGGAGGTGGGGGCGCGGCCCCGGCATCTGACGGTGTTCACCGCCTATACAACGACGATCGCGGCCGTGCTGGCGGCCTCGCACCGGGCGGGGCCGCTGGAGGCGCTGGCGCGGGGCAAGGAGGCCGCCGCGCAGCAGCGGGCGCTGGTGACGGGGGCGCTGGCGGCGGGCGGGTTCGCGGCGGCCGACTACGCGGCGTTCCTGCGGGCCGGGGCCGTGACGGACGACGCCCTGGCCCGCTACGGGCGGATGGCCGGGCGGACGGGCGCGGCGGCGCTGGACCGGGCGCTGCGGTCCGGCCCGGTAGCCCGCGTGGCCGCACTGGAGCAGGAGGCCGTGGCGAGCGCCTCGGGCACGGCGGTGACGGCGGGGCCCCGGGCATGGGAGAGCGCCACGGAGGCCCGTACGGACGCGCTGAGGGCCGCGCAGCGGGTGGCGGGCGGTCAGGCCCGCGCGGCCGCCGTGGCCGCCGTGGAGCGCGAGACGCGCCGTCTGCTGACGCTGGCGGCCTCCGGCGCCGCGCTGACGCTGGTGCTGCTCGCGCTGGGGGCGCTGGTCGTGCGCTCGGTCCTGCGCCCGCTGCGCAACCTGGCCACGGAGGCGGCCATCCTGCGCGACCACGCGGCCGAGCTGGAGTCCGGCGTACGGGAGGCGGGCCCCGGCAGGGCGCGGGCCGACGCGTTCACCGAGGTGGCGTGGGCCGTCGGCGGCATGCACGCGACGGCGGCGCGGCTGGCCGCCCAGCGGACGGCGCTGCGCGAGGGCACGGCGGAGGCGCTGGCCGAGCTGGGGCGGCGCAACCGCGACCTGGTGCACCGTCAGCTCGGCGCGGTCGGCGTGCTGCAGCGGCACGAGTCCGACCCGGCGGCGCTGGCGCGGCTGTGCGAGCTCGACCGGCTGACCGGGCGGCTGCGCAGGAACGCCGAGAGCCTGCTGGTGCTGGCGGGCAAGCGGGCGGCGCGCCGCTCGTCGGAGCCGGTCCCGGTGGCCGACGTGGTGCGGATGACGCTGGCGGAGATGGAGGGCCATCACCGGGTGACGCTGCGGGTGCTGGACGGCCCGCTGGTGCGCGGGGCCGTCGTGGCCGAGGTGGCGCACCTGCTGGCCGAGCTGGTGGAGAACGCGCTGGCGTTCTCGCCGCCCGACGCCGAGGTGGAGATCTGGGCGCGCGCCGACGAGGGCGAGTGCCGCATCACGATCACCGATCACGGCGTCGGCATGACGCCCGCCGAGCTGGCCTCGGCCAACGCCCGGCTCAGGGGCGAGGAGAGCTTCCTGGCCGCGCCCGACCGCTGCCTCGGCCACCACGTGGTGGGCCGGCTGGCGGAGCGGCTCGGCGTGCGGGTGTGGCTGCACGAGACGCCCCGCTCCGGGGTGACCGCCCGGGTGGCGCTGCCGGAGGAGCTCCTGACGGCGGCCTCAGCGGCCGTTGAACGCGTCGCGCAGCCGTGAGAAGAACCCCTGCTGGCCCGGCGCGAACTTGCCGGGCGGGCGCTCCTCGCCGCGCAGCTTGGCCAGCTCGCGCAGCAGCTCCTCCTGGGCCGGGTCGAGGCGGCCGGGCGTCTCGACGTTGACGTGGATGAGCAGGTCGCCGCGGCCCGACTCGTTGAGCCGCTGGACGCCGCGCCCGTACATGGTGATGACCTGACCGGACTGGGTGCCGGGCCGCACGTCGACCTCCTCCGGGCCGTCGAGCGTCTCGACGGACAGGATGGTGCCGAGCGCGGCCGCCGTCATCGGGATCTGGACCGTGCAGTGCAGGTCGTCGCCGCGCCGCTCGAAGATCTCGTGCGGCTTCTCGGCGATCTCCAGGAACAGGTCGCCGGGCGGGCCGCCGCCGGGGCCGACCTCGCCCTCGCCGGCGAGCTGGATGTGGGTGCCGTCCTCGACGCCGGCCGGGATCCGGACCTTGATCGTGCGGCGGGTGCGCACCCGGCCGTCGCCGGAGCACTCCTGGCACGGGTGGCGGATGATGCTGCCGAAGCCGCCGCACTGCGGGCACGGCCGCGAGGTCATGACCTGGCCCAGGAACGAGCGGGTGACCTGGGAGATCTCGCCGCGCCCGTTGCACATGTCGCAGGTGTCGGGGTGGGTGCCCTGGGCGGTGCCGGCGCCCTGGCACACCTCACAGGTGACGGCCGTGTCGACGACGAGCTCACGGGTGGTGCCGAACGCGGTCTCGCGCAGGTCGAGCTCGACCCGGATGGTCGCGTTGCGGCCGCGCCTGGCGCGCGAACGGGGGCCGCGCGTGCCGCCGGCGGTGCCGAAGAAGGCGTCCATGATGTCGCTGAACGGGAACCCGGCGCCGAACCCGCCGGCGCCCGCACCCGCGCCGCCGCCGCCGAACGGGTCGCCGCCGAGGTCGTACATCTGGCGCTTGCTCGGGTCGGACAGCACCTCGTAGGCCTGCGTGATCTCCTTGAACCGCTCCTGGGTGGCGGGATCGGGATTCACGTCAGGGTGCAGCTCGCGGGCCAGCCGGCGGTAGGCCTTCTTGATCTCGTCCTGACTGGCGTCACGGCGCACCCCGAGGGTGGCGTAGTAGTCGCTGTTTGCCACTTATCGACCTCTTAAGATGCAGCCAGGATCTGGCTGACGTAGCGTGCCACCGCGCGTACGGCGCCCATCGTCACGGGGTAGTCCATCCTCGTGGGGCCCAGCACGCCGAGCCGGGCCAGTTGGTTGTCGCCTTGACCGTATCCCGTGGCGACGATGGACGTGCCCCGCAGTCCGGTATAGGCGTTCTCGGAACCGATGCGCACGGTGAGAGCGGACGGGGTGTCTGTGGTTGTCTCGCCGAGCAGCCGCATGAGCACGACCTGTTCCTCCAGCGCCTCCAGCACGTCGCGCAGGCCGACGCTGAAGTCGGCGCCGGCGAGGTTGGCCGCGCCGGCGAACACGATC
Source organism: Nonomuraea sp. NPDC049725 (assembly GCF_040674795.1). Lineage (NCBI taxonomy): Bacteria > Bacillati > Actinomycetota > Actinomycetes > Streptosporangiales > Streptosporangiaceae > Nonomuraea > Nonomuraea sp. NPDC049725. The sequence goes on from NZ_JBFANJ010000008.1 coordinate 215,708, forward strand.
TTCTCGTCGTGCCGCTCGACGAGCGTTTCGAGCAGGACCGACAGGATCGTCGCCACCACCGGCCGGTCCTCGACCGGCAGCCGCTCGGGCAGGTCGGACACCAGCTCCGGCACGCTGGCCAGGCCGCAGCCGTCGAGACAGGCGTTGAGCACCGCACGCAGGTGCGCGATGCGGGTGTCCTCCACCACCTCGGGCAGCTCGATCACGCGCTGCTCGACGCGGCCGGTGTTGGTGATCAGGACGAGCATGACCCGCCGCTCGGCGAGCGGGACCAGCTCGACGTGCCGGACCGTGGAACGGGTCAGGGTCGGATACTGCACGACGGCGACCTGCCTGGTGAGCTGCGCGAGCAGCCGCACCGTGCGGGTCACCACGTCGTCGAGGTCGACCGCGCCCGCCAGGAAGGTCTCGATCGCCCGGCGCTCCGCTCCGGAGAGCGGCTTGACCTGCGAGAGCCTGTCGACGAACAGGCGATAACCCTTGTCCGTCGGCACTCGGCCCGCGCTGGTGTGCGGCTGGGTGATGTAGCCCTCCTCCTCCAGCGCGGCCATGTCGTTGCGGACCGTCGCCGGGGAGACCTTGAGGTTGTGGCGCTCGGCGAGCGCCTTCGAGCCGACGGGTTCGTTGGTCGACACGTAGTCTTCGACAATGGCGCGGAGCACCGCGAGTTTACGATCGTCGAGCACGTGCGCACCTCCTACCGCTGCCTTTAGGGGAAACGCCAGGTCTAGCACTCTGTGTTCCCGAGTGCCAAGTGTACGGCTCTCACCCACAAGGTGCGATAACGCCGGGGGCCCGATGACAAGCCGAATGCCAAGCCTCACACTTGCCGCCATGACGGACAATTCGCCGTACGGCCCGCCGCCTCCGCCGGGGCCGCAGCCGGGGACCCACCACCAGTATCCGCCCCCTCCCCCTGGTCAGCAGCCCTACTTCGCCCCGCCGCCGCCCCCGTACGGGCAGCAGTTCCCGCCTCCGTACGGGCAGCGGGTGGACCCGAAGGCGATCCGGCCCCGGCTGCGGTGGATCGGCGTCGCATGGGGCGTGGCGGCCGTGTGCGTGCTGGCCGCCGGGGCGCTGTTCGTGAGCAGCCTGTTCAGCACGGTGGCGAACGTGGCGCCGAGCCGCACGTTCGCCGCCGGCGAGACGGTCGCGGCCACGCTCGACCCGGCCGACGGCCCCGCCCTCTACCTCGCCTCCGACGGCCCGGTCAGCTACGACTGCCAGATCTCCGGCGGCGCCACGCTCATCGCGCCCTCCGGCACGACCACGCTCACCGTCGACGGCACCCGCTGGGAGCAGATCGCGCTGGTCAACGCGCCGTCGGCGGGCCAGTACCAGGTCACCTGCGCCACCCAGCAGCAGTCGGACGCCCGGTTCGGCATCGGCACGGGCGTGCTCGGCGCGGCGGCCGGGGTCGTGGGCGGCGCGGCGGTGGCCGCGATCGTGGCCGCGATCGGCGTGCTCGCGGCGGCCTTCGTGACGATCGTGGTCGTGATACGACGCAGCGGGCACCGCAAGCGCCTCGCGGCGGGCGGGTGATTTGCTACGGTCCCCGGTGTGTACGACGGTGATGTTCTCGCGGGAAACTGGCGGCGCCCGGGCAAGGGCAAGATCCCGCAGGTGCCGGCCGAGCCGGACCTGGTGGTGGAGGACGCCGACAGCGGCTTCTGCGGCGCTGTGGTGGCCTGCGACAAGGAGGCCGTCACGCTGGAGGACCGCTTCGGCAGGCGCCGGCTGTTCCCGCTCGCGCCCGCCGCGTTCCTGCTGGAGGGCAAGGTCGTGACGCTCGTGCGGCCCCAGGCCGCCGCTCCCCGGGCGCCCCGGCGCAGCGCCTCGGGCTCGATCGCCGTGGAGGGGCTGCGGGCCAGGGTGGCCCGCGAGAGCCGCATCTACGTCGAGGGCGTGCACGACGCCGCCCTGGTGGAGAAGATCTGGGGTCACGACCTGCGGGTCGAGGGCGTCGTCGTCGAGTACCTGGAGGGCGTCGACGACCTGCCGGCGATCGTCGAGGAGTTCGCGCCCGAGCCGGGGCGGCGGCTGGGCGTGCTGGTCGACCATCTGGTGCCGGGCTCCAAGGAGAGCCGCATCGCCGCCCAGGTCACCTCGCCGCACGTGCTCGTGGTCGGGCACCCGTACGTGGACATCTGGCAGGCGGTCAAGCCGTCGGCCGTGGGTATCGCGGCCTGGCCGGACGTGCCGCGCGGGGTGCCGTGGAAGGAGGGCGTGATCGCCGCCCTGGGCTGGCGCGGCGAGCCGGCCGACGCCTGGCGGCGCATCCTCGGCTCCGTCTCGACCTACGCCGATCTGGAGCCCGAGCTGCTCGGCCGGGTCGAGGAGCTGATCGACTTCGTCACCGGGGCAGCCTCGTGAGCGCGGCGGCCTGATCAGCTCAGGATGTCGCGGACCAGGGCGTCGGCGAGCAGGCGGCCCCGCAGGGTGAGCACCATGCGGCCGGACTTGAACGCCTCCGGCTCCAGGAGCCCGTCGGCCAGCGCGGCGGCCACGTGGGTGCGGCCCGTGGGCGGCACGTCCGCCAGCGGGTAGCCGGACGCGAGCCGGAGCTCCAGCATGAGGCGTTCGGTCGCCCGGTCCTCGCCGGTGAGCTCCTCGCGGGCGTGCGCGGGCGACAGGCCCTCCGCCAGGCGCTGCGCGTAGGGGGCGGGGTGCTTGACGTTCCACCAGCGGGTGCCGCCGACGTGGCTGTGGGCGCCGGGCCCGGCGGCCCACCAGTCGCCGCCGGTCCAGTAGAGCAGGTTGTGGCGGCACCGGGCGTCGTCGGAGGTCGCCCAGTTGGACACCTCGTACCAGCGGAACCCGGCCTCGGCCAGCATCTCGTCGGCGATCACGTAGCGGTCGGCGGCCACGTCGTCGTCGGGCATCGGCAGCTCGCCGCGCCGGATGCGGGCGGCCAGGCGGGTGCCGTCCTCGACGATCAGCGAATAGGCCGACACGTGGTCGGGCTCGGCCTCGACGGCGGCGGCCAGCGAGGCGCGCCAGTCGTCGTCGCTCTCCCCCGGCGTGCTGTAGATCAGGTCCAGGTTGACATGGTCGAACCCGGCCTTCCTGGCCTCCAGCACCGCCTGCCCGGCCCGGCCGGGGGTGTGCTGGCGGTCGAGCACGTGCAGGACGTGGTCGCGGGCGCTCTGCATGCCGAAGCTGACCCGGTTGAAGCCGCCTTCCCGGAGCCTCTCCAGGTATTTCGGGTCGACGGACTCGGGGTTCGCCTCGGTCGTCACCTCGGCCCCGGGCGCCAGGCCGAACTCCGCGCCGATGGCCGCCAGGATCCTCGACAGGTCCTCGGCGGGCAGCAGCGTGGGCGTGCCGCCGCCGAAGAACACCGTCTCGACCGGCAGCTCGGCGTCACCGAGCACGCGGCGGGCGAGCCGGATCTCCTCCACCACCGTGGCCGCGTAGTCGGCGCGCGAGGCGCCGGGGCCCAGCTCGGCGGCGGTGTAGGTGTTGAAGTCGCAGTAGCCGCAGCGGGTCACGCAGAACGGCACGTGCACGTAGAAGCCGAACGGGCGCTCGCCGAGCCCCCGCAGGGCGCTCTCGGGCAGCTCGCCCGAGGCGGGCGCGGGGTCTCCGTCTGGCAGCGTCGATGGCACGTCTCCAGTGTGCCCGCTGCCATTGACTGCCTGATCCCCTGGCCCTACGATCCGGGACAACTTACAGGAAAGTTTCCTATAAGTTGCGTGCCCCGGGAGGCGCCCCCCGTGAAGAGAATCCTCATCGCTCTCTCGTCGCTCTTAGTCGCCCTCACCGCGATCGCCGTGCCCGCCCAGGCGGAGAACGACCGCTACAAGCGAGTCGCGTACTTCATCCAATGGGGCGTCTACGGGCGCAACTATCACGTCAAGGACATGGACGTCAGCGGCGCCGCCGCCAAGCTCACGCACGTCAACTACGCGTTCGGCTTCGTCAACGCCGAAGGCGCCTGCTACTCCGCGGACCCGTGGGCCGACTGGCAGCGCCCGGTGCCGGCCGAGCAGAGCGTAGACGGCGTCGCCGACGAGCCCGGCCAGGCCCTGAACGGCAACCTCAACCAGCTCCGCAAGCTCAAGGCCAAGCACCCCGGGCTCAAGGCGCTCATCTCGCTCGGCGGCTGGACCGGCTCGAAGTACTTCTCCGACGCCGTCCTCACCGCCGAATCGCGCACCAAGCTCGCCCAGTCGTGCATCGACCTGTGGCTGCGCGGCAACCTGCCCGGCCTGGAGCCCGGCGCCGGAGCCGGCGTCTTCGACGGCATCGACCTCGACTGGGAGTGGCCCGGCTCCTCCGGCGCCGACGGCAACATCATCCGGCCCGAGGACAAGCAGAACTTCACCCTGTTCGTCGAGGAGCTCCGCTCGCAGCTCCGCGCGTTCTCGCGGGACGCCCAGCTCACCGCGTTCCTCCCCGCCGCCGCCGCCAAGATCGACGCCGGCTTCGAGGTGCGGCGCGTGTTCCGCCAGCTCGACTTCGCCACCGTCCAGGGGTACGACCTGCGCGGCAGCTGGGAGAACCGCACCGGCCACCAGAGCAACCTCCTCACCGACCGCCGCGACCCCAACGACCCCCGCTACAGCGTCGACCAGACCGTCCGCGACTACCTCTCGCGCGGCGCCCCCGCCCGCAAGCTCGTCATCGGCGTCCCCGCCTACGGCCTCGGCTGGACCGGCGTCACCGACGGCGGCGACGGCCTCTACAAGCCGGCCACCGGCCCCGCCCCCGGCAAGTGGGCCGCCGGCGCCGAGGACTACAAGGACCTGGTCAACAAGCCCGGCAAGCGTCACCGCGACCTGCGCACCGGTGCCGTCTGGCTCTACGACGGCAACGAGTTCTGGTCGTACGACGACCCGGTGGTGCTGACGCAGAAGGCGGCCTACATCCGCCTCAAGCGCCTCGGCGGCGCCATGATGTGGTCCATCGACCAGGACGACTCCCGCGCCTCCCTCACCACGGCCCTCTACAGGGTCCTCAAGTGAGACAGCACCCTCGGGGGAGCGCCCCACCACCCGACCCGGCGCTCCCCCACCCCACCCGCGAACCCGCCCCGAACCGCACCCAGGCTCTGCAGGCGGGGTCGTAGGAGGAGATGTGCTCCTCGCGCGGACGTGAAACGCGCCCACGTCCGCGCGAGGCCCTTCCGCGCAACCCAATCCGCGCGGGCCTCTTCCGCGAGGCCCCTTCCGCGCGGTCGTTCCGCGCGAGGCTCCTCAGGACACGACCCCCAGCACCCGTACGGCCACCCGGTCCCAGCGCGGGTCGTAACCGGGCAGGGCCAGGATGCGGCGCAGCAGCTCCTCGTCACCGTGGTAGGCCAGGAACGACTCGGCCACCGTGACGCTCCCGCCGGGCCTGGACACCACGTCCACGGCGTCGCCCGCGCCCAGCTCCCCCGGCTCCACCACCCTCAGGTACGCGCCCGGGCGCCGCGCCTCGGTGAAGCGCCTGACCCAGGCGGGCTCGTCGAGCCAGTTGCGGAACACCACGCACGGCACCCGGGGCCCCGTCACCTCCAGCAGCGCGGTGCCGACTCGCCATCGCTCGCCGATGAGCGCGCCGTTGACGTCGACGCCGGACACGGTGAGGTTCTCGCCGAAGCGGCCGTCGCGCAGCTCGCGGCCCAGCTCGGCCTCCCACCAGTCGTAGTCCTCGCGGGCATAGGCGTAGACGGCGTGGCCCGGGGCGCCGTGGTGCTCCCGGTCGGCGCGCTCGTCACCGGCCAGGCCGCCGGCGCGCACCTCCACCCGGTGGGTGACCGGCCTCTTGTCGATGGCGGTGCGCTTGAGCTTGCCCGCCCACTCCGCGTCGACGGCAGTGCCGACATTTACTGACAAAACGCGCATGCCCGACGGTAACCCGGACCGGCCCCCTCCGGCGATCGGCTAACGGGAGGCGTTGAGGCGGGAGGTGTCGTCGAGGTCGGCGAGCTGTAAGAGGGTGCGCAGCGCGGCCTGGCGCACCTCCTCGACCGAGTCGCCCTGCTCGCCGAAGCAGTCGGCCGCCACGTCGAGCAGCGCTGTCACCACCGCCGCGTCCGGATAGGGGACGTCGACGACCACCTTGCCGTCCTCCCCCACGGCGGCGGGCGTCAGGTGGAGCCGGAGGAGCCGCCGCGTCTCCTCCGCCACGGCCACCCCCAGAACCGCGGCACGCTCAAAGCGCTCAGCAGCGATCATGTCACCCTCCAGTCGCACAAGTGTTCGGGTGAACAAGCTAGCCAGCGCCACCGACAATTCCGCCGGGAACAGCGGCGGCACAGCGGCGGCACAGCGGCGGCGGGTGCCGCGCCATAGACTCGAACGGTGTCCAACAAGATCATTCATGTCCGCGATCTGACCGTGGACCTGGGCGGCAACCCGGTCATCCAGGGCATGGACCTCACCGTCAGCCGGGGAGAGACCGTCTCCGTCGTCGGCCCCAACGGGGCGGGGAAGTCCACGCTGCTGCGCTGCCTGGCGGGGCTGCAACCCGCCACCGAAGGCACCGTGGAGGTCTTCGGCACGCCACCGGCCGACGAGCCCGCCTTCTGGCGCCGGGTGGCGCTGGCGGCCGACGAGCCCGCGTGGTACCCGGGGCTGACGGCCCGCGAGCACCTGGAGCTGATGCTGACCGTGCACGCCGGGCCGCGCATGACGGTCGCGGAGGCGCTTTCGGTGTTCGGGCTGGAGGTGCGCGCCGACGCGCCGCCGCTGAACCTGTCCACCGGGCAGCGCCAGCGCCTCTCCCTGGCCGCCGCGCTGCTCAGGCCCAGCGACCTGCTCCTGCTGGACGAGCCCGAGCGCGGCCTGGACGCGGCCTTCCGCGAGCGGCTGGCCGGGCTTCTGAAGGCGTACACGGGCGAGGGCGGCACGGTGGTGATGGCGACCCACGACGCGGCCCTCGCCGCCCGTGGCCGCGCCGTCTCGCCCACCGCCTCGTCCACCGCCTCGCCCGCCGCCTCGTCGGCCACCTCTCCTGCCGCCTCTCCCACGGGTGAGGTGGCCCGGTGACGGCCGTGCGTGAGGTGCGGGCGTTCGTGCGCACGCGCCGCCGCCGCACGCCGGTCGGCGCGCTGGACCGGTACGCGGGCCTGATCATGACGGCGATCGCCGTGGCCGTGTTCGGCAGGCCGGTCGCCGACGCCGTGGCGGGGCTGCGGGGCCCGGCGGACCTCGCCGGGGTGGCGCCGGGCGTGGCGGTCACCCTGGTGGCGCTGGCCGGCGGGCTGGCGCTGGCCCGGGCGGTGGGGCCGGTGGCGTTGAGCGGGTCCGACGCGGGCTGGCTGGTGATGTCGCCGCTGGACCGGCGCGCGGTGCTCGGGCGTCCCCTGCGGGTGCTGGCCGTGGTGGCGCTGGTGACGGGCGGGGTGCTGGGGCTGGCGCTGCTGGCGCTCGTGGGGGCGCCGGACCACCTGGTGTGGCGGCTCGTGGCGGCAATGGTCGTCGGGGTCTCGGCGACGGCGGGCGGGATGGCGCTGGCCGTACTGGCTCAGACGTCTCACACGTGGCACCTCTGGCTGACGGCCGTCGTGGTGGCGCTTCTCGTGACGGCGGCGGTCGCCGCCGTGGGCACGGCCCGCGCCTCCTTCACCACCGCCGCCGTGACCGGCACGACCGCAGGCACAGCCGCGGCCGTGGGGGACGGTGCGGAGGCGCCGTTCCGCGGGGTGGTCGAGGCGGTGGCGGGGGCGCCGCTGGGAACGGTCGCCGCGGTGGCGGCCGTGGCGGCGCTGGCCTCGGCGCTCCTGGTGGGGCGCGCGTGGGCGCGGGCGGACCGGATCCCGGCGGCGGCGCTGCTGACCTCCTCGGCCCGCGCCGGGCACCTGGCGACGGCGGCCGTGAGCCTCGACACCGGGGCGCTGACCTGGATGGCGGAGGACAACCACTGGCGCGCCAGGCGGCTGCGCTCGGTCCGCTGGCCGTCGCTGCCGGCGCCGCTCGCGCTGGCGTGGCAGGACTGGCTGCGGACGGCCAGGCGGCCGTGGCGGCTGGCCGCGACGTTCGCGGCGGCGGCGCTCCCGGCGCTGCTGGCGCTGGCGGGGGCCGGTGCGGTGGCGGGCGCGGCGGTGCTCGGCGGGGCGCTCGCGGTGGCGGCGGCGGGCGTGTCGGGGGCGCGCAGGGACGGCGACAACCCGGCCCTGGCCCGGCTGCTCGGCGTGGGCCGCCGCCCGGCGCTGCTGGCGAGGGCGCTGCTGCCCGCGCTGACGAGCGGCGTGTGGGCGGCGCTGGCCCTGGCAGGCCTGTCGCTGGCGGGCGCGCTGCCTCCGGTGGGCGCGTGGTGGCTGATGGGCCCGCTGATGGCGCCCGCGCTGGCGGCGGCGGCGCTGCGCATGGCCAGGAGGCGGCCGGTCGACCACTCGCTGCCCATTCTCGACACGGGGTCGGGGGCGATCCCGCTGGGCCCGGTGTTCTGGGCGGCGACCGGGCCGGACCTGGCGCTGATCGGCGCGCTGCCGCTGGTGAACGCGCTGATGTTCACGCCCGCCACGCTCACGGCCACGCTGGTGGCGCAGGCGGTGACGGGCGCGGCGGTGCTGGCCGCGTACGTGCTGCGGGCCCGCTGAACCGCCCGGCTCCTCAGCGGGAGCCGGGCGTCACTTCTTGGTCTTGTCGCCGCCGGAGTCGGTGGACAGCGCGGCGACGAACGCCTCCTGGGGCACCTCGACGCGGCCCACCATCTTCATCCGCTTCTTGCCTTCCTTCTGCTTCTCCAGCAGCTTGCGCTTACGGGAGATGTCGCCGCCGTAGCACTTGGCCAGGACGTCCTTGCGGATGGCGCGGATGTTCTCGCGGGCGATGACGCGGGCGCCGATGGCGGCCTGGATCGGCACCTCGAACTGCTGCCTGGGAATGAGCTCGCGCAGCTTCTTGGCCATGTCGACCCCGTAGGCGTAGGCCTTGTCCTTGTGCACGATGGCGCTGAAGGCGTCGACCGCCTCGCCCTGGAGCAGGATGTCGACCTTGACAAGCTCGGCCTCCTGCTCGCCGGCGGGCTCGTAGTCGAGCGAGGCGTAGCCGCGGGTGCGCGACTTGAGCTGGTCGAAGAAGTCGAAGATGATCTCGCCGAGCGGCAGCGTGTAGCGGATCTCGACGCGGTCCTCCGACAGGTAGTCCATGCCCTGGAGCTGCCCGCGCCGCCCCTGGCAGATCTCCATGATCGCGCCGATGAACTCGGCGGGGGCCAGGATGGTGGACTTGGTGACCGGCTCGAAGACCTGGGCGATCTTGCCGCCGGTGGGGAACTCCGAGGGGTTGGTGACGGTCAGCTCCGTGCCGTCCTCCATGACGACGCGGTAGACGACGTTGGGCGCGGTGGAGATCAGCGACAGGCCGAACTCCCGCTCCAGCCGCTCGCGGACGATCTCCATGTGGAGCAGGCCGAGGAAGCCGACGCGGAAGCCGAAGCCGAGCGCGGCCGACGTCTCCGGCTCGTAGACGAGCGCGGCGTCGTTGAGCTGGAGCTTGTCGAGCGCCTCGCGCAGCTCCGGGTACTCGTCGCCGTCGATCGGGTAGAGGCCGGAGAACACCATCGGCTTGGGGTGCTCGTAGCCTTCGAGCATCTCGCGGGCGGACTTGACGGCGGTGGTGACGGTGTCGCCGACGCGGGACTGGCGTACGTCCTTCACGCCGGTGATCAGGTAGCCCACCTCGCCGACGCCGAGGCCGGGCTCGGACGGCTTGGGCTCGGGCGAGATGACGCCGATCTCCAGTGTCTCGTGGGTGGCGCCGGTGGACATCATGAGGATGCGCTCGCGCTTGCCCAGGTGCCCGTCGATGACGCGGACGTACGTGACGACGCCCCGGTAGGTGTCGTAGACCGAGTCGAAGATCAGCGCCCGCGCGGCCGCGTCGGCGTCGCCGACCGGGGCGGGCACGGTGGCGACGACGTGGTCGAGCAGCTCGCGCACGCCCACGCCGGTCTTGCCGGAGACGCGCAGCACGTCGGAGGGGTCGCAGCCGATGAGGCCTGCCAGCTCCTCGGCGAACTTCTCCGGCTGGGCCGCCGGCAGGTCGATCTTGTTGAGCACCGGGATGATGTGCAGGTCGGCGTTCATGGCCAGGTAGAGGTTGGCCAGCGTCTGCGCCTCGATGCCCTGGGCGGCGTCGACCAGGAGGATCGCGCCCTCGCACGCCTGGAGCGAGCGCGACACCTCGTAGGTGAAGTCGACGTGGCCGGGCGTGTCGATCATGTTGAGCACGTGGCCGTCCCAGGGCAGGCGGACCGCCTGGGACTTGATGGTGATGCCGCGCTCGCGTTCGATGTCCATCCGGTCGAGGTATTGGGCGCGCATGGAGCGGTCGTCGACCACACCGGTGATCTGCAGCATCCGGTCGGCAAGGGTCGACTTGCCATGGTCGATGTGCGCGATGATGCAGAAGTTGCGGATCAACGCGGGGTCGGTCTGGCCAGGCTGAGTGCGCACCGAAGTCCGTTTCGACAGGGTTGAGGACAAGCAGTCTTTCATGGTGACATGCCCGGGTGACTTCCCGAGCCGTCATCCGCCGCGGCCTGCGCCTGGTCGCGCTGGTCGTGGCCGTCGTGGTGGTGCTGACCGGCGTCGTAGCCGCAGCGTTCCGCCTCCAGTTTACCGGCGAGCCCGCGGGCTGGGCGAAGAGCACCGGTAACGACGCCATGTGGCTGGGCCACATGTGGGTGGACGGCCGCCGCACGGAGGCGGACGTGCGGGAGCTGGCCACGCGGCTGCGCGCCACCGGCATCAAGGATGTGTACGTGCATTCCGGGCCGTTCGAGATGGATGGCCGACTAGATCCCGCCAAATACCCCGACGCCCAAAATTTCGTCCAATGGATGAAGAATTACCTCCCCGGGGTCCGCGTCTCCGCCTGGCTCGGCCAGTCCGTCGAGGACGCGCTCGACCTCGACGACCCCGCCTCCCGCCGGAACGTCCTGGCTGGCGTCGCCGCCGTCATGCGGACCGGCTACGACGGCATCCACTACAACTTCGAGCCGATCGGCGACGGCGACACCGACTTCCTGGTCCTGCTGGAGGAGACGCGCAAGCACACGCGCCTGCTGTCGACCTCCACGCCCCAGATCGAGCCGTACCCGGGCATGCGCCTGGCCACCAGGGCCGTCCTCACCCACGACAAGTACTGGTCGCGGGGCTTCTTCCAGGAGGTCGCCGACCGGGTCGACCAGGTCGCCGTCATGACGTACGACTCGGGCCTGCCCCTGCAGTCGCTCTACGGCGGTCACGTGGCCAGGCAGGCTGAGCTGGCGCTGGAGCTGGTGCCCGAGACCAAGCACGTGTTCGTCGGCGCGCCCGCCTATCATGACCACGACGTCCCGTGGAGCGACGCGGCCGAGAGCGTCGCGCTCGCGGCCGAGGGCGCCAAGCTGGCGCTGTCCGGCCACGGCCCGCGCGAGCGGTTCGGCCTCGCCCTGTACGTGGACTTCGCGGCCACGGCGGAGGACTGGGCGGAATACCGGACACGCTGGCTGTCGTAGAACGCCGTTGATTTGAGCTGCCAGCTGGGTTATTGGTAGCCTGGGCAACTGCGTGTGGCGCGCCCTCTCTCGAGCCCGCGCGCTTCATCCATCACCTAAGACTTTCACCGAGGCTTCTTCGTGGCGAACATCAAGTCCCAGATCAAGCGCAACAGGCAGAACGAGAAGGCCCGCCTGCGCAACAAGGCGGTCAAGTCCTCCCTGAAGACGGCTGTCCGCAAGTTCCGCGAGGCTGCCGAGCAGGGTGACGTCGAGCAGGCCGCGGCGCTCCAGCGGGTCGCCGCCCGTCAGCTCGACAAGGCCGTCAGCAAGGGCGTCATCCACAAGAACCAGGCCGCCAACCGCAAGTCCGCGATCGCCAAGCAGGCCGCGGCCCTGGCCAAGTAACGCTTCAGCGCGACGCCGCACCCTCTGACGGGGGGTGCGGCGTTTTGTGTTGCGCCCCCACTCCTCCCATACTCCGCTGAGTGAAGTATGTCCATGCGGAATGTGTCACAGTTTCAATATCACATACGCATCGCCGCAGCGTATCGGCTGTGTCACCGTTGAAAAGACGACCTTGCGGCCGGAGCGGGCACTGCTCAAAGGTTCACCTAACCGGGTGAATGGGGGTCGCATGCGGGGGCCGTTAGTCGTCAAGCGTGCGTTCAGCGAGCCGTTGCTCCTGCTGGCGGCGTTCGGCTCGATCCTGCTCGCCACCACCACGCTGGTCGCGCTCACCATGTACGCCTCCTCGATCGCCGAGGCGGGCGTGCTCCGGACGATGGAGACCGCGCCGCTGCGGCAGATCGCCGTCACCGTGAACGCCCCGGTGACGGCCGAGGACTTCGGCAGGCAGGACAAGACCGTACGCGACGCCGCCGCCGAGGCCTTCGGGGGCGTGCCGGCCGAGATCTCCACCAGCTTCCGCTCCGACTCGTACGCGATGCCGGGCCAGCAGGACCGCAAGGTTCCCGAGCTGCTCAGGTTCGGCGCCTACGACGGGCTCGACAAGCACGCCAAGCTGGTCTCCGGCACCTGGCCCGAGCCCGGCGGCGACGTGGTGCAGGCGGCGATCCCGCTGTCGGCGTCCTCGGCGTCGGGGCTGACGGCCGGTCAGGAGATCAGCACCGAGGGCCGGCTCGACGGCAAGACCGTCAAGGTGCGCATCACCGGCGTCTTCCAGCTCGACGACCCATTCGGCGACCGCTGGACCGGCGAGCAGCTGCTCAGCCGGGGCGTGGAGAGCGGGCAGTTCACCACGTACGGGCCGCTGATGGTGCCGCGCGAGACGTTCCTGTCCAAGTTCGCCACCCACGTCACGACCACGTGGACGCTCGTCCCCGCCGTGCGCGACCTGACGCCCGAGCAGCTTCGCCCGCTCGCCGCCGCCGTGGACGAGCTGCCCGAGGCGCTCAAGTCCGGCGGCTGCCCGTCCTGCCAGACGACCACGCGGCTGGCCGAGGTACTGACCCAGCTCGACACCGCCTCGCTGGTCGCCCGCTCCACGATGCTCATCCCGGTGCTGCAACTGCTGCTGCTCGCCGCGTACGCGCTCATGCTGACCGCCCGCCTGCTGGCCGACCACCGGCGGATGGAGGTGGCGCTGCTGCGCTCGCGCGGCGCCGGGACGCTGCGCCTGGCCGGGCTGGCGGGCGGCGAGGCGCTGCTGGTGGCGGTGCCGTGCGCGGTCGCCGCGCCGTTCCTCGCGCCGCCGCTGCTCGCGCTCATCAACATGCTGCCGTGGATCGCCGCCTCCGGCGTCCGGCTGGCGCCCGTCGCCGACCTGGGCACGTTCCTCGTCTCCGCGGGCGTGGCGCTGGCCTCGGCCGTGCTGCTCATGCTGCCCGCCCTGGCCGGGGCGCGGCGCACGTACGTCGAGGAGCAGGCGTCGCGGGGCCGCGGCGGCGGGCGCGGGCTGATCCAGCGCGCGGGCGCCGACCTGGCGCTGCTGGTGGTGGCGGCGCTGGCGATCTGGCAGCTCCAGCACTACGGCGCGCCCGTCACCACGACCGCCGGCGGCGGCCTGGGCATCGACCCGCTGATCATCTCCGGCCCGGCGCTGGCGCTGCTCACCGGCGGCATGCTCGGCCTGCGGCTGGTGCCGCGCATCTCCCGGCTGGCCGAACGGCTCACGGCCAAGCGGCCCAGCCTGGCCCCCGCGCTCGGCGCGTGGCAGGTCAGCAGGCGGCCGCTGCGCTACTCCGGGCCCGCGCTGCTGCTGACCATGGCGATCGCGATCGGCATCGTGTCGATGGCCACGGCCTCCACCTGGCGGGCCTCCCAGCTCGACCAGGCCCGCCATCAGGCGGGCGCCGACCTGCGGCTGTCCGGACCTCCCGAATCGCCCGAGCTGGGCGTGTCCGGGCGCGGCACCGCGTTCACCGCCCTGCCCGGCGTCACCGCGGCCTCGCCCGCCTTCCGCGGCCAGGTCGACCTCAGCGGCCAGACCGTCACCCTGCTCGCCCTGGACGGCGGCAAGCTGGAGCGGCTCTTCCAGCTCCGGCCCGACCTGTCGGCGCAGTCGGTCGGGGCGATGGCGCGCGGCCTGGTCGCCGGCCGGGCCGAGGCCACCGGCCTCGAACTGCCAGGACAGCCCACCACGCTCACCGCGGACGTGCGCACGAACCGCGTGTGGCCGGTGCGGGCGCGGATCTCCGACGCGCTCGGCGTCTGGCACGACCTGCCCGTCGTCGTCGACCAGCAGGGCACGGGCCGGGTGGACCTCAAGTGGCTGGGCGGCAAGACCGGGAAGATCGCCTACCCGCTGACGGTCCGCGGGTTCATCGCCACGCCGCCGCCCGTCGACGAGGCGGCCGTGACCGTCACCGTGTCCGGCCTGGCCGCCGACGGCCGCGACCTCGGCGCACCCCAGGTCAGCATGGAGGTGGTCGGCGACCTGCCCGTCCTGCGGACGTTCGCCCCGCTGCCGAAGCCGGCCCCGCTGCCCGTCGTCATGACCGCCGACCTGGCCGCCGCCAGCAAGCTGACCGCCGGGCAGACCGGGCGGATCAACCTGGACCGCCGCGTCATCGACGTCACGCTCGCCGGCGTCGTCGACCGGATGCCCACGACGGACCCCGCCCAGCCGGCGCTGCTGGCCGACTGGACGACGCTCCAGGAGCACGGCCTGTCCGCGGCGCTGCTGCCGCGACCGGCGACGGAGTGGTGGCTGGCCACCGAGGACGGCGAGACGAGCGCGGCGACGGCGGCGCTGCGCGTCAACCCGCAGTGGAACGTCACCGTGACCGACCAGCGGCGGCTGGCGGCCGAGCTGCAGGACGACCCGCTGGCCAGCGGGCTCCAGGGCGCGCTCATCCTCGGCTTCCTGGCCGCGCTCGTGTTCGCCGCCCTGGGCTTCCTGGTGAACGCGACCGTCGCGGCGCGCGAACGGATGTCGGAGTTCACGATCCTGCGGGCGCTCGGCGTGAGCTTCCGGCAGGTGTTCGGGCTGCTGGCCGTCGAGCAGGCGTTCGTCGTCGGGCTGTCGCTGGTGGCCGGCACCGCGCTCGCCGTGGTCGTGGGCAACCTCGTCGTGCCGCACATCGTGCTGACCGGGCAGGCGGCGGCGGTCACGCCGTCGGTGCTGCTCGACATTCCGTGGCTCGCGACCGCGGGCATGCTCGCGCTGGTGGCGCTGGTGCTGTTCGCCATCGTCGCGGGACTCGCGCGCAACCTGCGCAGGCAAGGGCTCGGCCGGGTCCTGCGGATCGGGGAGGACCAGTGAAGCTCCTGCACCTGGCCCGGGTACACCTGGGCGCGGTGGCCGTGCTGCTCGCGCTGACGCTGAGCGCGTGCCTGCTCGTGGCGGGGCTGCCGCGCGTGACGCAGGCGGCGTTCGACGCCGCGCTGCGCGAGGCGCTGCTGAAGGCGCCCGCCGAGCGGGTCGACCTGACGACGATGATGACGACCGACTCCCCCGGCCAGGACCTGACCCGGGCCCAGTCCTTCGACGAGGTCGAGCAGGACATGCGCGCGGTGCTGCCCGCGCCGCTCGACCGGCTGATCGCCCCCGCCGGCACGGGCACCGGCCACTCCGGCGCGAAGACGTACGGGACGCCGGTCTCCGGCACGGGCGGCAAGCAGTACCTCAACCTCGCCTGGCTGTCCGACCAGGAACGCCGCGTCACCTGGGTCGAGGGCCGGGCCCCCGGCGAGCCGGCCACGACCACCTGGAACAACCAGGAGCTCACGCTCTTCGAGGCGGGCATGGCCCGCGAGGCCATGTCGGCGCTCGGCATCAAGATCGGCGACACGCGGGTCATCGGCGAGAACAACTACGCCGCCGTCAAGGTCGTCGGCGCCTTCGAGGCCAAGGACCCGGCCGACCGCTACTGGAGCCACAACCAGGACGTCATCAACCTCCAGCTCAACCGCCCGGCGGGCAGCCTCGACGAGGAGGTGCACGCCACCGCGCTGATCTCCGACCAGGGCCTGAGCAAGCTCAGCGGGCGCGACCGCAACCTGACCTACTTCTGGATCCTGCCGCTGCGCACGCAGGCGGCCACCGCGCTCGACGTGCCCGAACTGCTCCCGGCGATCAAGGAGTTCGAGCGGCGGATGAAGGTCGCCGACGGGATGCTGCCGCGCCAGATCCTGCGGACCGGGCTGCCGGAGATGCTCGGCTCGTTCCAGGCCCGGCTGGCGACCGCGCAGACCGTCATGTACCTGGTGCTCGGCGGGCTGCTGCTGGTCGCGCTCGGCGTGATCCTGCTGGCCGTGCAGCTCCTGGCCGACCGGATGGACACCGCGCTCGGGCTGATGCGGGCGCGCGGCGGGGCGCTGCGGCAGCTCGCCGGGACGGGCGCCGGGCTGGTCGCGCTGGCCGTCGTGCCCGCCGCCCTGGCCGGGTACGCGCTCTCGTACCTCTTCCCCGGGCCGGTGCTGCCGCTCGTGCACGGGGGCCCGCTGCTCGTGGTCGTCGTGGCGGTGGCGTTCGCGGCGGCGCGGATCGCCGTCGCCCACCGGACCCCGCTGAACGAGCGGCGCGACGACGTGGCCACCGCCCGGCCGTCCGCCAAGCGGATCACGCTGGAGGTGCTGGTCGTCGGCCTGGCGCTGGCCGGGGCCTACCTGCTGCGCACGCGCGGGCTGACGACCGACGTGCGGACCGAGGGACAGGACCCGTTCCTGCTGCTGGTCCCGCTCGCGCTCGCGCTCGCCGCGGGGCTGATCACCATGCGCTGCTACCCCTATCCGCTGCGCCTGCTGGTACGGCTCGCGGCCCGGATGCGGCCGGCCGTGCCGTTCCTCGGGCTGACGCGGGCGGCCCGGGCGCGCTCGTTCAGCATGCTGCCGGTGCTGATCCTGCTGCCGGCGCTGGGCGTGTCGGTGTTCGCCTCGGTGGTCTCCGGCGGCGTCGGCGACACGCAGCGGCTGGCCTCCTGGCAGAGCGTGGGCGCGCCCGCCACCGTCACCTCCAGGATGGAACTGCCCGCCGAGACGATCGAGCGCGTGCGTCAGGTGCCCGGCGTGACCGCCGTGGTGCCCGCGCAGTACGCCTCGGTCCAGGTCGGCCACACGCCGGAACGGGCCGAGCTGCTCGCGGTCGACCTGCGGAGCTGGCAGGGGCTGCTCGGCGGCTCCCCGATCACGCTGCCCACCGCGGGGACCGCGCCGTCCGGCATCCCGGCGGTGGTCTCGCCCGCGCTGGCGGGGCGCGGCACGTTCGAGATCGGCTGGAACTCGCGGCTGAAGATCACCGAGACCGGCGTCGCCCCGACGCTGCCCGGTTTCTTCACCGAGGGCAAGTTCATCGTGGTGCCGTTCGACGTCGGGCAGCGGCCGGTGGTCAACACGCTGATCGTCGGCGGCACCGCGTCCGCCGAGGCGCTGCGCGCCGCCCTACCCGGCACGATCGTGCGGACGCAGGCCGCCGCGCTCGCCGACATCCAGGACGACCCGCTGACCGGCACCGTCCGCACCACGCTGCTCGTGGTGACGATCGCGCTGTCCGCGTACGCGCTCGTCGCGGTGATCATCGCGCTGGTGATCGGCGCCGCCGACCGGGCCAGGGCGCTGTCGTTCCTGCGTACGCTGGGCCTGTCCGACCGGCAGGCGCAACGCCTGACCGTGCTGGAGGTCATGCCCATGATCCTCGTCACCGCCCTGGTGGGCCTGGCCCTCGGGCTCGTCCTGCCCGCCGCGCTCGGGCCCGGCGTCGACCTGTCCGCCTACGCCGGCGGGCTGCCCGTCGGCGACTACGAGCTCGACCTGGTCACGCCGACGGCGCTGGCCGCCGGGCTCACCCTCGTGGCCGTGCTCGGCGCCTACGCGCACACCGCCATCAGCCGCCGCCGCAGCCTCGGCGCCGTACTCCGAGTGGGTGATCTGTCTTGAACCCGACCCTGTCCGAGCTGGAGGCGCAGGCCAGCAAGGGAAAGGCCGCCTTCGGCGGCGACGCGCACATCGTCTGCGACAACCTGGTGCGCATCTACAAGACCGAGGGCGTCGAGGTCGTCGCCCTCCAGGGGCTCGACCTGCTCGTGCAGAAGGGCGAGCTGCTGGCCATCGTCGGCGCGTCCGGCTCCGGCAAGTCGACGCTGCTCAACGTGCTGTCCGGGCTGGACGTGCCCACGGCGGGCGTCGCCAAGGTGGGCGGCATGGACCTGCTGTCGATGACGGCCAAGGACCGGCTGCGCTACCGGCGCGAGGTGGTCGGGTTCATCTGGCAGCAGACGGCGCGCAACCTGCTGCCGTACCTGTCGGCGCGGGAGAACGTCGAGCTGCCGATGAAGCTGGCCGGCAAGGCCAGGCGCGGCCGGGCGACGGAGCTGCTGGAGCTCCTGGGCGTCGGCTACTGCGCCGACCGGACCACGCCCGAGATGTCGGGCGGCGAGCAGCAGCGGGTGGCCATCGCGGTCGCGCTCGCCAACGGCCCGCAGCTCGTGCTCGCCGACGAGCCCACCGGCGAGCTCGACAGCGACACCTCGGAGCAGGTGTTCGACGCGCTGCGCAAGGCCAACAGGGAGCTGGGCGTGACCGTGGTCGTGGTGACGCACGACCCGCTGGTGTCGGAGCAGGTGGACCGCACCGTCGGCATCCGCGACGGCCGCACCAGCAGCGAGACGCTGCGCCGCGAGGACGCCGAGGGCCAGATCATCGCCGAGGAGTACGCGGTGCTCGACCGCGTGGGCCGCCTGCAGCTGCCGCGCGACTTCATGAACGCGCTGGAGATGGAGCGCCGCGTGCGCCTGGAGCTGGAATCCGACCATATCGGGGTATGGCCGGCGAGAGAGGAGCCGTCCGGTGAGCAGTGAGCCGCTCGTCGTCGTCGAAGGCGTCCGCAAGGTCTACCGCAGCGGGCCCAAGGAGGTCGTCGCGCTCCGGGAGGTGTCGTTCGAGGCGTACCCCGGCGAGCTCGTCGCCATCCGAGGCCGGTCCGGATCGGGCAAGACGACGCTGCTCAACCAGATCGGCGGCCTCGACAGGCCCGACGCCGGCCGCGTGGTCGTCGCCGGACACGAGGTCACCTCGCTGTCCGAGGACAACCTGCTCGCGCTGCGCCGCGACGTCGTCGGGTTCGTGTTCCAGTCGTTCGGGCTGATCCCCGTGCTGTCGGCGGCCGAGAACGTCGGCGTGCCCATGCGCCTGGCCCGCACCCCCGTCGAGGAGCGCGAGAAGCGCATCCGCATGCTGCTCGCCCTCGTCGGCCTCGAACAGCACGCCAACCAGCGCCCCTACGAGCTGTCCGGCGGCCAGCGGCAGCGCGTCGCCATCGCCCGCTCGCTCGCCAACCGGCCCCGCCTGCTCGTCGCCGACGAGCCGACCGGTCAGCTCGACTCCCAGACCGGCCGGCAGATCATGCAACTGCTGCGCGCCCTCGTCCGCAGCGAAGGCGTCACCGCCCTGGTCGCCACCCACGACCCGGGCCTGATCACGCTCGCCGACCGGGTCCTGGAGATCAGCGACGGCGTGCTGCGAGAGGCCGCGCTGCAGGAAACCTGACCACCGCCGCCAGGTTCGCCACGGCCACCAGCACCGCCCCGGCCACCAGCAGCCCCGGCATCCCCGTCACCCCCGCGAGCGGCGCCGCCACCGCCAGCCCGAGCGGCCGCGACGCGAACGAGATCAGCCCGTCGAACGACCGCACCCGGCCCAGCGCCGCCTCCGGGATCTCCTCCGCCAGCAGCGTCTCCCACAGCGGGCTCAGCACGCCCAGCCCGAACATCGCCACCAGGTACGCCCCCGCGATCCCCCACGCGGGCAACGGCACGGCCAGCGCGACCAGCGGCAGCACGTACAGCGCCGCCCCGGCCTGCGCCGCCACCAGCGGCCTGCGCACCGGCAGCCTCGGCGCCACCAGCACGCCCAGCACCAGGCCCACCGTGCCACACTGCACGATCAGCACCCAGCTCGCCTCGCCGCCCAGCGCGTTCACCGCCGTGAGCGGGCCCAGCGTCAGGAACAGCCCGGCCACGAAATGCCACACCCCGTGCCCCAGCACCGCCGCCACGAACCAGCGCCGCGCCCGCACCTCCCGCCACCCCTCGGCCAGCTCCCGCCCGAACGCCCCCCTGCCTCCCCGCCCTCCCGCCCTGGAACCGGACCCCGTTCGAACGCCACCCGCCGCCGGAGCGGACCCCGTACGAACGCCATCCGTCGCCGAGGTGGACCCTGTACGGGCGTCATCCAGCGCGGGGCTCGACGCCATGCCACCCGGCGCGGGGGCCGACCCGACGCCACCTCGCGCAGGGACCGACCCGACGCCACCCGGCGCGGGGGCCGACCCGACGCCACCTCGCGCAGGGACCGACCCGACGCCACCCGGCGCGGGGGCCGACCCGACACCACCCGCCTTCAAGTCGGAGCTCGTACGGATGCCGCCGAGGGTCAGGGCCGAGCAGGCGAACACGGCGGCGGTGAGCAGCGCCGACCAGCCTGGACCGGCGGCCAGCACGACGCCGCCCGCCAGAGCGGGCGCGAGCACGCTCGACAGGCTGGTGGCCACGCCGATGCGCGCGTTCACCCGCAGCCGCGCGTCCGGCGGAACGACGGCGACCACCAGCCGGGGCACCGCCGGCATCCCGAACGCGATCGCCACCCCGGTCACGGCGGACAACACCGCCAGATCGGCGATCCGCCCAACCCCCGCCAGCAGCTCGATCCCGATGCCCGCCTGAGCCAGACAACGCACCAGGTCGGCGACCAGCACGACCCGCGCGGGCGGCAGCCGGTCGGCGACCACCCCCGCCACCGGCAGGCACAGCAGCAGCGGCAGCAGCTCGCACGCCAGCACCAGACCCAGATCCTCGGCACTCCCCGTGGCCCGCAGCACCGCCAGCGTGAGCGTGGTCGGGATCAACGCCGTGGCCAGCGCGGACAGCGCACGCCCGATCAGCAACCGTCTCGTCATGGGCCACGACGTTAATTCGTCAGCTAATGTTTCGTCAACAAAATACTTGCTGCCGTATAGTGCGTCGCGTGGAGGACTCCGTCGACCGTCATCTCGCCCGCTGGCGCGGCAAGGCCCCTTACGACGAGCGCGTGGAGGGCATCGTCACCCGCATGCAGGTCCTGGTGAAACACCTGGCCCACAGCAAGGAGACGGCCCTGGCCCAGGTCGGGATGCAGGACTTCGAGTACGAGACCCTGCACCGCCTCGTGGCCGCCGGAGGCACCGCCACCCCCTCCCAGCTGGCCGCCGAGCTCCTCCTGTCACCCGCGGGCATGACGGGCCGCCTCGACACGCTGGAGAAGTCCGGCCTCGTCCGTCGCGTACGCGGCACCTCCGACCGGCGGCGCGTCGACGTCGAGCTCACCGCCCGCGGGCACGACCTGTGGATGGAGGCGATGCTCCTGCGCGCCGAGGTCGAGACCGCCCTCATCGCCGCCCTCACCCCCGCCGAACGCCAGACCCTGGACGGCCTCCTCAAGACCCTCCTGACCAGCGTCGAATCCCGCCCTTCCTGACAGCGCCCGCTCCTAACCCAGGCCCGGCCCTAGCCCCCGGCCCCGGCCCCGGCCCCGGCCCCGGCCCCCAGGGATTGGACACCCTCGAATACCGGCCGGTCGGTAGCCAGCCCTCACACGTGACGCGCCGAGAAGCCCCCATGCGGAGGGCCGAACGCCCGCGCCGGGTCAGCGGCCGGTGCGGCTCGCCACGATGACCTGGACCGTGTGCTCCAAGGCGTAGGCCGGGTCGGCGCCGCCGCCCTTGACCTGCTCGTCGGCGTCGGCCACCGCCTGCATGGCCCGCGACAGCCCCTCCGGCCCCCACCCGTTCAGCTGGCGCTTGACCCGGTCGATCTTCCACGGCGGCATGCCCAGGTGGCTGGCCAGCTGCCCGCCGCGCAGGTTACGCGGTGCGCCGCCCACCTTGGCGATGGACCGCAAGCCACCGGCCAGCGCACTCACCAGCAGCACCGGCGCGACCCCCGTGCCGAGCGCCCAGCGCAACTGCTCCAGCGCCTCGGCCAGCCGGCCCTCGACGGCCGAATCGGCCACGTTGAAGCCCGTGACCTCGGCCCGGCCCTTGTGATAGCGGGCCACGGCGTTGAGGTTGATGGTCTTGTCCTGCGTGTCGAACGCCAGCTGGCTGCACGCCGCCGCGAGCTCCCGCAGGTCGTTGCCGACGGCGTCGAGCAGCGCCTGGGCGGCGTCGGCGGAGATGCCGTGGCCCGCCCGCTTCACCTCCTGCTTGATGAAGTCGAGCCGCTCCCCCGCCTTGGTCACCTTGTTGACCGTGACCACCGACGCCCCGGCCTTCTTCACCCCGTCGACGAGCGCCTTGCCCTTGACGCCGCCGGGATGCGACAGCACGAGCACGACCTCGTCCGACGGCTGCTTCGCATAGGCCACGACCTCGGCGATGACGTCCTTGACCAGGTCCTGCGCCGACCGGATCACCACCACGGTCCGATCACCGAACAGCGACGGCGACGTCAGGTGCCTCAGCTCACCGGCGGTCACCTTCGACCCCACCAGATCGTGCACCTCGGCCGCCTCAGCGGCGCGCGCCGCGGCCACCACGGCGCTCACGGCCCGTTCGGCCAGCAACTCCTCGTCGCCGACCACCAAGGTCACAGGTGCTGGATCGGTTCCCGCCATGTCGAGCAGCATGCCATGCCCCACCGACAACCCGAAACCGGATCCCCGCCGATCGCGCCGTCCACCGGCGCTGCCCTCACCTGCCCGCTTGGCGCGTTCGAGTGATCGCTGGTAGGCATGTCGTCGAAGCACGTCAGGCCAGCAGTCCGAACGCGATCGCCCCCGGCGGTGAAGGAGCGGCTCATGACCACCGACCCGACGATCACCCGGATCGGCCAGGGGGTGGAGCTCAATCACCAGCAGGGCCGTCGTGACGCCGCCCGTGACCTGTTCGCGCAGATCTGGGATGACATCGGCGGCGAACAGGGCGACCCGCTGCACGTCTGCGTCCTCGCCCACTCGATGGCCGACGTCCAGGACGACGTGGGCCAGGAGCTGATGTGGGACCTGCGGGCGCTCGCCGCGGCCGACCTCGTCACCGACGAGCGGGTGGCCGAGGCCGGCGTGCCGCTCTCGGTGGCCGGCCTGTACCCGTCGTTGCACCTCAACGTGAGCGAGTGTTACCGCAAGCTCGGCGACCTCGACCGCGCCCGTGACCACCTCCGGCGAGCACGGGCCGAGATCGGCGCATTGGGCGACGACGACTACGGGCGGCTCATCAAGGGCGGCCTGGAGCGGCTGGCCGCCCAACTCGGCGAACCCGCCTGACCACACCGAGCCGCATTCTGCGCGGCGGCGTGGTTTCGGCGGGGTGCGGTCAGCGGCCACGAGCTACCACCGCCAGGGTGCCGTTGTGGGTGATGACTGCGAGGTCGCCGGATTTGTCCGTGCGGTAGATGCGGGCGCCGAGGTGGCGTAGGTGCGCAAGGGTCGGCGGGGCCGGGTGCCCGTACGTGTTGTCCTCGCCGACGCTGATCAGGGCGGCGCGCGGGCGTACTGCGGCGAAGAACGCGGGGACCTGCCGAGGCGAGCCGTGGTGGGGAACCTTGAGGATGTCCGCCTGCGGGACGGTGGCGCGCAGCAGGCTCTCCTGGGCTTCGGACTCGATGTCACCGCTGAGGAGGGCCGTGCCGGAGCGCCATCGTACGTGGATCACGATGCTGGCGTTGTTGAGGACGCTGCCTTCGCCGGGGCCTTCCGCCGTGGCTTCGTCCGCGCTGGGTGCCAGGACGGTCAGGGAGGCCGGGCCCAGGTCCCAGCCGGTGCCTGGGGGCGGGGTCCATTCGGGTGTGCGGTGATGGGCGAGCTCCTCGGTGAGGCGGGCGGTCTGGGGCGTCGGGTGGCGATGCGGAGTGGTGACGACGGCGCCGACGCGACGGTTGCGGTAGACGCCGGGGAGGCCGTTCACGTGGTCGGCGTGCGGGTGGGTGAGGATCACGAGCGGGACGTCGCGGACGGACAGGCGCCGCAGGCACGCGTCCATCACGGAGGGGTCGGGGCCGGTGTCGACGACCACCGCGCGGCCTGGACCGGCCGCCAGCACCAGGCCGTCGCCCTGGCCCACGTCGCACATCACCATGAGCCAGTTCTTGGGCGGCCAGGGGGCGATGATGGGCCGTAGCGCGATCATCGTGAACAGGGTGCCCGCTACGACGGCCAGCGTGATCGTCCGCCAAGCGCGGCGTCTCAGCAGCAGCACCGCCACGGCTGCCACCAGGGCCAGCAGGGCCAGTCCTGCCGCGCCTCCCGGCCAGGGGATGTTGGCCATCGGGACGTTCACGGCCCATTGGGAGACCAGGATGATCCAGCCGACGGCGTAGCCCGCCGGGACCACGAGCCACTGCGCGGCCTCGGGCCACACCGGGGCGATCAGCGCGGCGGCGAACCCCAGCAGGGTCGCGGGCGCGACAGCCGGACCGGCCAGCAGGTTGGCGGGGACCGCGATGAGGCTGATCTGGCCGGACATGAGCACCAGCACCGGGGTTACGGCAGCCTGAGCTGCGGCCGGCACGGCGATCGCCTCCGCCACCCACCGAGGCATCCGCCACCGCCGCCCCTTCGTCGCACCAGCTCCGGGGTGTTCGTCCGATCGGTACGGGGCGAGGGGTGATGCCGGTTCCCAGGTGGGCGGCAGGGGTGGCGGGTCCGAGGGCGTGGGGCACAGGGAGCTCGGACCCTGGGGGGTCGGATTCGGGTGCGGCGGGTGCGAGGGCGTTGGGCACGGGGAGCTCGGACCCGGGGGCGTCGGGCTCGGGGGCGTCGGGCGCGGGGGCGTTGGGCCCAGGAACGTCGGGCTTGTGGATGTCGGGCCCTCGGGCGTCGAGCCCGTGGACGCCGGGCCTGTGGACGTCGAGCCCGGCGGCGTCGAGCCCGGCGACGTTGGGCCCGGCGACGTTGGGCCCGGCGACGTTGGGCCCGGCGACGTTGGGCTCTGGGCTGTTGTGGGGGTGTTGGTGAGGTGGGCGCGCCAGCGGGGGGCCAGGAGCAGGATGCCTGCCGTTGCCGTTACCGACAGGGCGAAGCCGTAGGAGTGGGCCAGGTCGGGGGCGAAGAGGATCAACAGGAGGACCGTCACCGAGAGCGCCGCCAGGCCGTCCTTGGCGCGGCCGGTGCCCAGGGCGAGCACTGCGACGAGGCCCATGAGGAGGGCCCTCAGGACGCTCGGGGACGGCCTGGCCACCACGGCGAAGGCGAGCATGGCCAGTGCGGCGAAGGCGGCTCTGGGGGCCAAGGGGAGGCCGACGAGGCGGGAGAGGGCCAGTGCGGCGCCTGCGACTATGGCCAGGTTTGCCCCGCTGACGGCGTTGAGGTGGCTGAGGCCGGCTTCCTGGAGGTCGGAGTTGAGTTGGGGATCGATGCGGGAGACGTCGCCTACGACCAGGGCCGGGAGGAGGCCGCGCTGGTCCGGCGGGAGGACGTCGGCGGCATCGCGGAGGCCCTTGCGGAAGATTCCGGCTGCCGACTGAAGGTTGGACGGGGGCGTGAGGATGCGGGGCGGGGTGCGGACCAGGAGGGTCGCGGCGGTCAGGGGCGCGGAGGTGGGCTTGACGAGGCGGCCGGTGACCTCGACGCGCTGACTGGGGAGCAGGTGGCGCCATTGAGGGCCGTCGGCGAAGACCGTGATGGGGGTGTGGACGGTGAGGTGGTGGCGTGGGGTGCGGAGGGATTCGAGGGTGGCTTCGGCTACCACGCTGTCGCGGCCGAAGTGGCCA
Source organism: Nonomuraea sp. NPDC049725 (assembly GCF_040674795.1). Classification (NCBI taxonomy): domain Bacteria; kingdom Bacillati; phylum Actinomycetota; class Actinomycetes; order Streptosporangiales; family Streptosporangiaceae; genus Nonomuraea; species Nonomuraea sp. NPDC049725. The sequence goes on from NZ_JBFANJ010000008.1 coordinate 241,264, forward strand.
GGCTTGGGGCGTCTGATCTTGGGGTCGTTCGTGAGAGTGATCTCGGCGGTCATCGTGATGTCCTGGGCGGCAAGGGCTGCCACAGAGCCTGTGGTGACGGCGTGGAGGCGCAGGGCGATCGAGGCGGCGGTCGCGGCGACGCAGACGAGGATGGCGATCAGCACGTTGCGGCGTGCGGAGGTGGGGATGAGGGCGCATGCCGCTAGGGCCGACGCCGTTGCGAGGGCGGCGGTGGCTGTGGCGGCGGGAGTCGAGGTGGTCAGGAGGGTCAGGGCGGTCGTCCAGGAGGCCAGGGCGGGGAGGAGGAGTGGCCAGGCGCGCTGGACGACTCCTTCGAACTCGGGATCAGACTGGGACGGGGTCCCGGGTCGGGGCCGGCTTGGAGGGTGGGGGTGGGCTTGGAGCTGGGGTTGGGGCTGAGGGCAAGCGTCGGGATGCAGGCGGGATGGGGGCTTGGGCTCGGGCTGAGGATGGCACTGCGGCTGGGGGCTGTGGCCGGGCTGGGGGCGGTCGGCGGGTTGGGGGCTGCGGTGGGGCATGTCAGACGCGGACCTTGGGCTTGATTTCTTCGAACGTTCGAGGGCCTATGCCAGTCACGTTGCGGAGTTGGTCGATGCTGGTGAAGCCGCCGTGGGCACTGCGGTATTCGGCTATGCGGGCGGCGAGGACCTCGCCTACGCCTGGGAGTTGCTCCAGTTGGTCCTGGGTGGCGGAGTTGAGGTCCAGGACGGAGGCTTCGGGGGCGGGCGCAGCGGCGGTGGCTGCGGTGGGGGCGCCGACCATGATCTGTTCGCCGTCCACAAGGCGTCTGGCCAGGTTGACCGGGCCCAGCGGGGCTCCACGGCGGACTCCCCCGGCGGCTGTGATGGCGTCGGTCACCCGGGCTCCGATGGGCAGGGTGTAGACGCCGGGGTCGCGGACCTTGCCGGCGACGTGGACGGTGACCTTGCCGGTGGTGGGGGTGGTGGTCGCCGGTGGGGAGGCGATCGGGGCGGGGGCGGGCAGGGGCTCCGGGGCGGGGCGGGAGCGCCAGAGGAAGAACCCTGCGACCAGTACGGCCACGACGGCCAGGGCGAAGAGTGCGCGTACTCCTGGGCGGCCAGGGTCCAGGGCGGGGCGGGGCATGCCAGAAGCGGCGGCCAGTTTGGACAGTATGGACTCCCCGGAAGCGGCGGTCAGGCCGGACACGGGGGACGGGCCGGATATGGGGGCCGCGCCAGACACGTAGGCCCCGCCAGCGCCGGGGGCCGCGTCTGACAGTGCGGAGGAGCCGAGCAGTGGGGACCGGGCGGAAGCTGTGGGCGGGGCTGGTGAGATGTGGGGAGTGGGGGCGGTGCCGGTGCGGGTGGAGGCGCGGAAGGCTTGGAAGGAGGTGGGGATGCCGGTGAGCAGTGGGGCCCGGGCCGGGGTGGTGATGGACCGGAGCCGGGTCTCCGCGATGGCCCGCTCGGCGGCGAGGTCGTGGGTGCGCACGGCGAGGAATGTACGGACGCGGTGGGTGGTGCGGTGGGGCCGAATGGAGTTCTGTGGATAACCCGGGGTTCAGTGGGCGGGGGTGATGGTGACGCCCAGCATGCCTGGGCCCACGTGGACGCCGATGACGGCACCCACTTCCACGACGTGGGGGCGCGGCAGCCCGGGGAGCCGTTTGGCCAGGCGGTCCGCCAGGGCCTCGGCGCGGTCGGGGGCCGCGAGGTGCTGGACGGCGATCTCGACCAGTTCGCCCCCGGTACCCCCGGAGGTGTTGGGAGTGCCGGTGCCGGAAATGCTGCCCATGCCGGGAGGGTCAAAGGCTCCGGGGGCCCCGGCGCTCTCGGCGGCTCCCATGGCCTGGGCCGCGTGGACGGCTATGTCTTCCAGGCGGGCCAGGGCGCGGGAAGGGGTGCGGACTTTCTCCAGGAGGGAGATGCGGCCGTCGACCAGGTGCAGCAGCGGTTTGATCAGGAGGGCCGAGCCCAGCAGGGACGCGGCGGCGCCGATGCGGCCGCCTCGGCGGATGTGGTCGAGGGTGTCGACGTAGAAGAACGTGCGGGTGCGGGCGGCGCAGTCGCGGGCGGCCGTGGCGGCCGCTTCCGCGTCGCCGCCCGCGGCGGCTGCTCGGGCCGCCGCCAGGACGGGGTAGCCGAGGCCCATGCCGATGGAGCGGCTGTCGACGACCTCGACCGGGACGGGGGCGTCGCGGGCCGCCGTGCGGGCGGACTCGGCCGTACCGGAGAGGGCCGCCGACAGGTGGATCGAGACGACCGCGGAGGCGCCGCCTGCGGCGAGCGCCTCGTAGCAGGCGGCGAAGCGGGACGGCGCGGGCCGCGAAGTGGTTGCTGTGGCGATATTTCCCGAAAAATCGCCCTCGTCGCAGGCCATCTCCCCCAAGACCACCTGTACGGGAACCACCGTGACGCCGGGCACCTCGGGCAGGTATGCGGTGGAATCGGTCACCACGGCGACTTCAGACGGCATAGCCCGAGAGTAACTACTGAACCGGCGTGCCACCCCGCCACACCCGGCGCGGCTTGAGCCCGAAGGACCAGGCGAAGGCGCCCTCGTGGTCGGCGTCCCACTGGACGATGTCGGCCAGCCGCCCGGGCGCCAGCACGCCGCGGTCGGGCGCGCCGAGCACGGTGGCGCCGCCGAGCGTGGCGGCGCGCAGCGCGTCGTTGACGCTCATCCCGAACGCCGACACGGCCATCGCGATGACCAGCGACATCGAGGTGATGCCGCAGTGGCCGGGGTTGTGGTCGCTGCCGAGCGCGATCTGCACACCGTGCTTGATCATCTGGCGGACCGGCGGCAGGTTGCCGCGCTGGAGCGCGGTGGCCGGGCAGACGACGGCGGGCACGCCGTAGCGCGACATGATGGCGATGTCCTCGTCGGACATGTGGTGCAGGCCGTCGGCGGAGGCGCAGCCGAGCTCGGCGGCGAGCTGGACGGCGCCGCGGCGGCTGAACAGCCCGGCGTGGATGCGCGGCAGCAGGCCGACGTTGCGCCCCGAGGCGAGCACCCAGCGGGACTCCTCGGTGGTGAAGTGGCCCTCGTCGCAGTAGACGTCGACGCTGTCGGCGCCGGCCGCCGCCGCGTCGGCGCACCAGGCGCCCACGGCCTCGACGTATTCGCGCTGGCGGCCGAAGTATTCGGGGGGCACGACGTGGGCCGCGAGGAAGGTGACGTGCACCCGCGGCATCATCGGCTCCTTCTCCAGCTCGCGCAGGAGCCGCACGTCGGCGAGCTCGCCGTCGCGGGTGAGGTGGTAGCCGGTCTTGGCCTCGACGGTCGTGGTGCCGTTGAGGAGCCAGCCGCGCAGCCGCTCGCGGACGCCGTTGCACAGGGTCCACGGGTCGGTGCCTCGGGTCACGGTGACCGTGGAGCCGACGCCGCCGCCCGCCGCGGTGATGGAGGCCGCGCTGGAGCCGCCGGTGCGGATGGCCAGCTCGGCGTAGCGGTTGCCGGCGTAAACAGGGTGCGTGTGGGCGTCGATGAGGCCGGGCGTGACGAGGGCGCCGCCCAGGTTCTCGACGTGGTCGACGTCGACGATGTCGTCGACGACGCCGGGCACGCTCTGCGGCAGGTCGGGCGCCCGCCCGACCCACGCGATGCGGTCGTTGTGCACGAGGATGGCCGCGTTGCTGAGGACCTCGTTGCCGGTCCAGAGGCGGCCGATGTTGGTCAGAAGGCGAACGGTCACCGCATCACCGCCCCGTGCATGAGCAGCACGCAGCGCACGGCCTGTGCCGCGCCCACTGAGTCCGCTCCGGGTCCGGACGACATGGGGGGTCTCCTGCTCTCATCCGCAAATGCTGTGCGGTGACCGTATCGCCGGACGCATGATCCGGCGATTTCAGTTCAGTTACGTTATTTCACAGGTGGGCTCGCTGTACAGGGTTATTCGGAAGAAAGCCCACTCATCCCAGCCGCCACTCGGCCCCGATCTCACACACAGGCCCCCGCGCGTGTCCAGAACCACAGCAGCCATCGTCGAAACCCGTGCTCTGTCTCAATTTCGTAAGGCTTGGCTCATCGTAGCAACACCAGCCGCCCGGGACCACTGCCGCTTTTGGGCAGCTCTGCGCCTTTTAAAGCGAGAGCTGCCCTGCCGTGCCTTTATGCGACACGTTCGACCGGCTTGCCGACCCGCTCCAGCTCCTGGAAGAGGCTGGGCAGCACGCGGGCGTGCAGGATCGAGCCGTCCTCGACGTGGTCGAGCGACAGCACCTCGCCCTCCTTGTGGACGCGCGAGATCAGGTCGCCGCGCTCGTACGGGATCAGCAGCGTGACCTCGTGGTCCAGGTGCGGCAGCCGGCGCTCGATGAGGCTCATCAGCTCCGGGATGCCGGCGCCCGTGCGGGCGGAGACCACGATGCTGTCGCGTTCGCGCCTGCTGATGCGGTCGAGCACCTCCTGGTCGGCGGCGTCGGCCTTGTTGATCACCACGATCTCGGGCACGTCGCTCGCGCCCTCGATGGTGGCGAAGACCTCGCGCACGGCGGCGAGCTGGCCCTCGGGGTCGGGGTGCGAACCGTCGACCACGTGCAGGATCAGGTCGGCGTCGGCGACCTCCTCCAGCGTGGACCGGAACGCCTCGACGAGCTGCGTCGGCAGGTGGCGCACGAACCCGACGGTGTCGGCGATCGTGAACACCCGGCCCTCGGGCGTGCGCGAGCGGCGCACGGTCGGGTCGAGGGTGGCGAACAGCGCGTCCTCCACCAGCACGCCCGCCCCGGTGACCCGGTTGAGCAGCGAGGACTTGCCCGCGTTGGTGTAGCCGGCGATGGCCACGGCGGGCACCTCGCGGCTCTGGCGGTGCTGGCGCATGGTGTCGCGGGCGGTCGACATGCCCTTGATCTGCCGGCGCAGCTTGGACATCCGCTCGCGGATGCGGCGGCGGTCCAGCTCGATCTTCGTCTCACCGGGGCCGCGGCCACCGATGCCGACGCCGCCGGCGGCACGGCCGCCGACCTGCCGGGACAGGTTGCCGCCCCAGCCGCGCAGGCGCGGCAGCAGGTACTGCAACTGGGCAAGCTCGACCTGAGCCTTGCCCTCACGGCTGCTGGCGTGCTGGGCGAAGATGTCGAGGATCAGCGCGGTGCGGTCGATGACCTTCACCTTGACCGTCTCCTCGAGCTGGCGGAGCTGGCCGGGGCTCAGCTCGCCGTCGCAGATCACGGTGTCGGCGCCGGTCGACTCGACCACGTCGCGCAGCTCCAGCGCCTTGCCGGAGCCGATGTAGGTGGCGGGGTCGGGGAACTTGCGCCGCTGGATGAGGCCCTCGAGGACCTGGGAACCGGCGGTCTCGGCCAGGAGCTTGAGCTCCTGGAGTGAGTTCTCGGCGTCGGCGGCGGTGCCGGAGGTCCAGACGCCGACGAGGACGACCCGCTCGAGCCGCAGCTGGCGGTATTCGACTTCGGAGACGTCCTGGAGCTCGGTGGAGAGGCCCGCCACGCGGCGCAGGGCCTGCCGCTCCTCGAGGTCCATGTCGCCGGTCGCGAAGTCGTCGAGCTCGGAGTAATCGTGCATTCGTGTCATCTCTATTAGGGAACGTCTGGGCACCTCGGTGTCTTCCCCGATGGTGACACGACCTCACTCATGTCATCACCTGGTTATCCCGGCAGCACGCTCACGTCGCCGGAGCCGGAGGTGAGGTTGAGCTTGCGCGGGGAGGCGTCGTCGTCGTCGACGGAGACGGTGGCCTCGCCGGAGCCCACGTCGGCGGTCACGTCGTAGGCGCCGGCGGGCACCCGCAGGGTCACGTTGCCGGAGCCGGACTCCAGGTCGGCGCTGTCGGGGGCGCTGGCGTACTTGAGCTCGATCGCGCCCGAGCCGGCCTCGCCGGTGACGGTCTTGCCGGTCAGGCCGGAGGCGTCGATGTCGCCGGAGCCGGCGGTCAGGACGAGCGGGCCGCTCAGCGAGCGCAGCGTGATGTCGCCCGAGCCCGACTCCGCCTCGACCTTGAGCCCCTTGGGCACCTCGATGCGGTAGTCGACGCCGCAGCTCCCCCAGCTCGGCTTGCAGTCGAAGCTCACGCGCAGGGTGTCACCCTCGACGGCGTGCTCGGCCTGCGGCTTGTTGTCGCGCCAGCGCAGCGTCTCGACGACCCGGATGGCGCTGCCCCCGGTCTCGGTGATGACCGTGTCGCCGGACTCGCTCTTGACGTACAGCTTGGCCACCTTGTCGGTCACCTCATAGGACACGGTGTCCTGGTGGGTGGGGCCGCCGAGCCCGCCGAGGCCGCATCCCGTCAACAGCAGCGCGGAGGCCAGCACGCCGCCCGCGATCGCGATCGTCTTCATGCCTTCGATCATGTCGCGGACGGGCGACGGGGGCATCGGGGTTCCCCCCGGGACGACCCCTGCCTTTGACCTGCCGAACCCCCATGCTCTAGCGTCACTTTCATCATTCAGAACTTGGTTTCCACCATACGGAAAAGAGGAGCCATGGAGATCACCGGCCCGATGCACGACCGGTTCGACCAGATCCTCACGCCGGAGGCGCTCGGCTTCGTGACGGCGCTCCAGCGGGAGTTCGGCCCCCGGCGCCTGGAGCTGCTCGCCGCGCGCCAGGCCAGGCAGGAGGAGCTGTCGGCGGGCGGCACCCTCGACTTCCTCCCGGAGACCAAGGAGGTCAGGGAGTCGGAGTGGCGGGTCGCGCCGCCGGCGCCCGGCCTGGAGGACCGGCGGGTCGAGATCACCGGGCCGGTCGACCGCAAGATGACCATCAACGCGCTCAACTCCGGCGCCAAGGTGTGGCTGGCCGACTTCGAGGACGCCAACTCCCCCCTGTGGGACAACTGCGTCAGCGGCCACCTCAACCTGCGCGACGCGCTCGACCGCGCGATCGACTTCGAGACCGGCGGCAAGACGTACGCGCTCAGACCCGACGAGGAGCTGGCCACTGTGGTGGTGCGGCCGCGCGGCTGGCACCTGGACGAGAAGCACGCGCTGGTCGACGGGCGGCCGGTGGCGGCCTCGCTGTTCGACTTCGGCCTCTACTTCTTCCACTGCGCCCAGCGGCAGCTCGACAAGGGCCGCGGCCCGTACTTCTACCTGGCCAAGCTGGAGTCGCACCTGGAGGCGCGGCTGTGGAACGAGGTGTTCGTCCGCGCCCAGGAGCTGCTCGGCATCCCGCAGGGCACGATCCGGGCGACGGTGCTCATCGAGACGTACCCGGCCGCGTTCGAGATGGAGGAGATCCTGTACGAGCTCCGCGACCACTCGGCCGGGCTCAACGCGGGGCGCTGGGACTACCTGTTCAGCGTGATCAAGAAGTTCCGCACCCGGGGCCGGGAGTTCCTGCTGCCCGAGCGCAACGCGGTGACGATGACGGCGCCGTTCATGCGCGCCTACACCGAGCTGCTGGTGCGCACCTGTCACAAGCGCGGCGCGCACGCGATCGGGGGGATGGCGGCGTTCATCCCGTCGCGGCGTGACCCGGAGGTCAACGCGACGGCGCTGGAGAAGGTGCGCGCGGACAAGACGCGCGAGTCGGGCGACGGGTTCGACGGCTCGTGGGTGGCCCACCCGGACCTGGTGCCGATCTGCCGTGAGGTGTTCGACGGCGTGCTGGGCTCGCGGCCCAACCAGATCGACCGGCTGCGCGAGGACGTGTCGGTGTCGGCGTCCGACCTGCTGGCGGTCTCCGAGACGCCGGGCGACATCACCGAGGCGGGGCTGCGCAACAACGTGGACGTGGCTCTGCGCTACCTGGCCGCGTGGATGGGCGGGCTGGGCGCGGTGGCGATCCACAACCTGATGGAGGACGCAGCCACGGCGGAGATCTCCCGTTCGCAGATCTGGCAGTGGATCCACAACGGCATCACGCTGGCCGACACGGGCGAGACCGTGACGAAGGAGCTGGTGGAGCGCATCATCGGCGAGGAGCTGGCGAAGGCCGCCGCCGAGCCGGGCTACGACGAGGAGCTGTTCGGCCAGGCGACGGCGTTGTTCAAGGAGGTGGCGCTGGACGACGACTTCGCCGAGTTCCTGACGCTTCCGGCATACGCCCGCATGCCGTAAATATCCTGATATAGAGAGCAGGTGAGGCCATGCTGGATGAGCTGACGGCGGCGCTGGCCGGCATATTGCCCGCCGATTCGGTGATAACCGACCCGGTCCGGCTGCGTACCTACGAGTGTGACGGCCTCACCTACCATCGTGCGACCCCCGGCGTGGTCGTGCTGCCCGAGACCGCCGAGCAGGTGGCGGGGGTGGTCAGGCTGTGCCGGGAGGCCGGCGTGCCGTTCGTGGCGCGCGGCTCCGGCACCGGCCTGTCCGGCGGCGCGCTGCCCCGCGAGGACGGGGTGCTCATCGTGACCTCGAAGATGCGGCGCATCCTGGAGATCGACCTGCCCGACCGCCGGGCCGTGGTCGAGCCGGGGGTGACCAACCTGGCGATCACCGAGGCGGTGCGCGACCAGGGCTACTACTACGCGCCCGACCCGTCCAGCCAGCAGATCTGCTCGATCGGCGGCAACGTGGCGGAGAACTCGGGCGGCGCCCACTGCCTGAAGTACGGCTTCACCGTCAACCACGTGGAGGCGTGCGAGATCGTCACCCCGGACGGCGACCTGGTGACGCTGGACCGGATGGACCCGGGCTACGACCTGCTGGGCGCGTTCGTCGGCTCGGAGGGCACGCTCGGCATCGCCACCAAGATCACGGTACGGCTGAGCCGCGCCCCCGAGGCGGTCACCACGGTGCTGGCGGCGTTCGAGAGCATCGAGCGGGGCGGCGAGGCCGTGTCGGCCATCATCGCCGCCGGGATCGTGCCCGCGGCGATCGAGATGATGGACGCGCTGGCCATCGAGGCGGCCGAGGCGGCGGTGGCCTGCGACTACCCGCGCGGCGCCGGCGCGGTGCTGATCGTGGAGCTGGACGGGCCCGCGCAGGAGGTCGAGCGGCAGTTCGCGCAGCTCCGGGAGATCTGCTCGGGCGCGTTCGAGCTGCGGGTGGCGGCCGGGGCCGAGGAGCGGGCGGCGATCTGGAAGGGCCGCAAGTCGGCGTTCGCGGCCGTCGGCCGGATCAGTCCCGCCTACATCGTGCAGGACGGCGTGGTGCCGCGCACCGCGCTCCCCCGGGTGCTGGCGGAGATCGACAGGCTGTCGGCCGAGCACGGGATCAGGGTGGCCAACGTCTTCCACGCGGGCGACGGCAACCTGCACCCGCTGGTGCTGTTCGACGACGCCGAGCCGGGGGCGGGCGAGCGGGCCGAGACGGTGTCGGGCGCGATCCTCGACCTGTGCATCGCGCACGGCGGCTCGATCACCGGCGAGCACGGCGTGGGCGTCGACAAGGCCAAGCACATGCCGCGGATGTTCTCGCCCGACGACCTCGACACGATGCAGCTCGTCCGCTGCGCGTTCGACCCGGCCGGGCTGTCCAACCCGGGCAAGGTGTTCCCCACGCCGCGGCTCTGCGGCGAGGTGCCCGGCGTGCGCAAGGGCGCGCATCCGCTGGTGGAGTCCGGGAAGGCGGAGCAGTTCTGATGCTGGAGACGGGCGTGACGGTCAGGGACCCCGGGCCGGACGACGCGGTCCTGGGGATGCTGCCGCGCCGCGTGGCGCTGCCGGAGAGCGTCGAGGAGGTGGCGGAGGTGCTGCGCGCGTGCGCCCGCGACGACCTGGCGGTGGTGCCCGTGGGCGGCGGCACCAAGCTGCACTGGGGTCCGCCGCCTGAGCGCTTCGACGTGCTGCTCGACCTGTGCTGCCTGAACCGGGTGGTCGAGCACGCGGCCGGCGACCTGGTGGTGCGCGCGCAGGCCGGGGTGACGATGGGGGCGCTGGCCGGGGCGCTCGCCGCCGAGGGGCAGGAGCTGGCCCTGGACGCGCCGTTCCCCGACGCCACCGTGGGCGGCACGCTGGCCACGGCCGTGGCCGGGCCGCGCGCGTTCCGCTACGGCACGGCCCGCGACCTGCTCATCGGCGTCACGGTCGTGCTGGCCGACGGCACGGTGGCGAAGTCGGGCGGCAAGGTCGTCAAGAACGTCGCCGGCTACGACCTGGGCAAGCTGTTCACCGGCTCGCACGGCTCGCTCGGCGTGATCGCGGAGGCGGCGTTCCGGCTGCATCCGCTGCCCGCCGACCGACGCTGGATCGTGGCCGTCGCCGACCCGCCCGGCATGGCCGAGCGCGGACCGTGCCGGGTCCGGGAGCTGGCCGCGACGCTGGCGGCCTCGCAGGCCGAGCCGAGCGCGGTCGAGCTCGACTGGCCGCACGGGCAGGGGCCGATCTGGATGAGCGTGCTGGTCGAGGGGGCCGCCGCGGCGCAGCGGGCCGAGGCGCTGGCCGCGCTCATGGGCGACGCGCTGCGCTCGGTGCGCGCGGAGCCGCCGCCGCAGTGGGGCGCGATCGTGCGTGACGAGGTGCTGGCCGAGGTGCGTTTCCGGCCGTCCAGGCTGACCGGCGTGCTGGACGCGGTGCACTACAGCGGGTTCTCGCTGCGCGGGTCGGCGGTGTCGGGCCGGATGTGGCTGGAGCTGTGGGACGACCCCGGCGAGGACAAGACGGTCACCGCGCTGCGCGGGCTGCGTGAGCGGCTGACGGCGCTGGGCGCGCGGATGACCGTGCTGGCGACGCCGTACGAGGGCGTGGACCGGTGGGGCGAGGTGAGCTCGCTGCCGCTGATGCGGCGGGTGAAGGAACGGTTCGACCCGGGGCGCAGGATGTCTCCCGGGCGGTTCGCAGGAGGGCTCTGACGTGGACCCGAAGCTGATCAACGACTGTGTGCACTGCGGGTTCTGCCTGCCGACCTGCCCGACGTACGTGCTGTGGGGCGAGGAGATGGACTCGCCGCGCGGCCGCATCCACCTGATGAAGCAGCACGTCGAGGGGACTCCGGTCACGCCGGAGATGGCCGGGCACTTCGACGCCTGCCTGGGCTGCATGGCGTGCGTGACCGCGTGCCCGTCGGGGGTGCGCTACGACCGGCTGATCGAGCAGACCAGGGCCGAGGTGGAGCGCACGCACGTGCGCGACCCGCGCGACCGGGCGGTGCGCGGGCTGGTGTTCGGGCTGTTCCCCTACCCGCGCAGGCTGCGGCTGCTGCGCCCGGGGCTGGGGATCGCGCGGCGGCTGGCGCCGTTCCTGGCGCGGGCGCACCCGGGCCTGGGGGCGATGGCCGGGCTCGCGCCCGAGGTGGCGCGGCGGCAGCGGCTGCCCCGGCTGGTGCGCGCCCGGGGTCCGCGCCGGGCGGTGGTCGGCATGCTCACCGGGTGCGTGCAGGGCGAGTTCTTCCCGCAGGTGAACGCCGCCACGGCGCGGGTGCTGGCGCTGGAGGGCTGCGACGTGATCGTCCCGGCCGGGCAGGGCTGCTGCGGGGCGCTCAGCGTGCACTCCGGGCGGCGCGACCAGGCCAGGCGGCTGGCCCGCCGGACCGTCCGCGCGTTCCGTAAGGCGGGGGTCGAGACGGTCGTGGTCAACGCCGCCGGGTGCGGGTCGACGATGAAGGAGTACGGCGACCTGCTCGGCGAGGAGCCGGGCTTCCGGGTCGTGGACCTGTCGGAGTGGCTGGCCGAGCTGGGGCCGGCGGCCGAGCGCCATCCGCTGCCGGTCACCGTGGCCTACCACGACGCCTGCCATCTGGCCCACGCCCAGGGCGTGCGGGCGCAGCCGCGCGAGCTGCTGCGCGGCATCCCGGGGCTGGAGCTGCGCGAGGTGCCCGACTCGGCCGTCTGCTGCGGGTCGGCGGGCACGTACAACATCTTCGAGCCGGAGGCGGCGCGCGACCTCGGCGACCGCAAGGCCAAGGCGGTCGGGTCGACGGGCGCGGAGCTGCTGGTGTCGGCGAACCCGGGGTGCACGATGCAGATCGCGGCGGCGATGCGGCGCGAAGGCGCCGCGATCAGGGTGGCGCACACCGCCGAGGTGCTCGACGCGTCGCTGCGCGGGGTGGGCCTGTGAGCGTGCAGTCGGTCGAGCGGGCGCTCGACGTGCTGGAGGCGCTGGCCGAGCACGGCGGCGAGGCCGGGCTGTCGGAGATCGCGGCCAGGACCGGGCTGCCCTACGGAACGATCCACCGGCTGCTGCAGACGCTGCTGGCGCGCGGCTACGTGCGTCAGGAGTCCGACCGGCGCTACGCGCTCGGCGGCGGGCTGGTGCGGCTCGGCGGCGTGGCCGAGAGCATGGTGGCCGTGTGGGCGCAGCCGTACCTGGCGAGGCTGGTCGAGCTGTCGGGCGAGACGGCGAACCTGGCGGTGCTGGAGGGCGACTTCATCGTCTACGTGGCGCAGGTGCCGTCGCCGCGCAGGCTGCGGATGTTCGCCGAGGTCGGCAGGCGGGTGCTGCCGCACAGCACGGCCGTGGGTAAGGTGCTGCTGGCCTGGCGGCCCGGCGGCGACGCGGTGACCGTGTTCGAGCGGACCGGCATGCCCAGGCGCACCCCCAACACGATCACCGACATCCAGTCGATGCTGGCCGAGCTGGGCCAGGTCAGGTCCCGGGGCTACGCGATGGACCTGGGCGAGGAGGAGCTGGGCGTGCACTGCCTGGCCGTGCCGGTGCTCGACGGGGACCGGGTGGTGGCCGCGATGTCGGTGTCGGGCCCGGCCGAGCGGATCGGCGCGCTGGACCGGGGCGAGCTGGCCGAGGGCATGCGCGGCATCGCCCGTGACTTCGCGGCGGAGCTGAGCCCGGCCGCCCGGTAACCGGCGGGGTAAAGTGTTGCGCCATGAGCAACGGCTCGGTGCAGTCGGTCGATCGGGCCATCGCGATCCTGGAGATCCTGGCCCGCGACGGCGCGAGCCGGGTGACCGACCTGGCGGCCGAGCTCGACGTGCACAAGTCCACCGCGTTCCGGCTGCTGGCCGCCCTGGAGCAGGGCGGGCTCGTCGAGCAGAGCGGCGACCGGGGCCGCTACCGGCTCGGGTTCGGCGTGGTGCGGCTGGCCGGCGCCGCCACCGCCCAGCTCGACCTGGCCAAGGAGAGCCGCGAGGTGTGCCTGCGGCTGGCCGGGGAGCTCGGCGAGACCGTCAACGTCGCGGTGCCGCGTGACGGGTGCGCGGTCAACATCAGCCAGGTGCGCGGGCCGTCGGCGATCAGCGGGCACAACTGGGTCGGCCAGCGCACCCCCGCCCACGCGACCTCCAGCGGCAAGGTGCTGCTGGCGTTCGGCGCGCTCGCGCTGCCCGAGGTGCTCGACCGGTTCACGCCGCTGACCATCACCGACGCGCGGCTGCTCGGGCTGGCCGAGATCAGGCGGCGCGGCTGGGCCTTCACCGTCGAGGAGCTGGAGCTGGGGCTGAACGCGGTGGCCGCGCCCGTGCGGGGCGGCGACGGCGCGGTGGTGGCGGCGGTGAGCGTCTCCGGGCCCTCCTACCGGCTGACGCCGCAGCGGCTGCCCGAGGTGGGCGAGGTCATGGCCGACGGCGCGAGGGAGATAAGCCAGCGGATCGGCCATTACCGTTGAAAGCATGTGCCGAAGCATCAAGACCCTGCGCCCGCCCTACACCGAGGACGTGACCGAGGAGGACGTGCGGGCCGCCGCGCTGCAGTACGTCAGGAAGATCTCGGGCTTCCGCGCCCCCGCCGCCCACAACGCCGAGGCGTTCGACCGGGCCGTCGAGACGATCACCCGCGCCTCGGAGGAGCTGCTGGCCGCATTGCAGGTTCGCGGAAGCCGTTGACAGGCCCGGCCCGCCGGAGAAGTGTCCCCGGTGTAACCACACCGACTGCAGGGGGCCGCGATGATCAGCGGGCTTTACCAGGGGCAGGACGGCGACTCGCGGCTGGAGCTGCGCGTGGACGTCGACGGGACCAGGCCGACCGGGCGCGTCAGCGGTGACCTGTTCACCGTCTCCGGCGCCACGACGGGCTACACGGGCTCGTTCGTGGTGCACGCGCCGGCCGTGACGGCGGGGGCCGTCGAGGGGCGCGGGGCGTTCACGTACGAGACCGGCGATCAGGACGTGCGCGTCACGATCTCCGGCGAATCGGGCACCGCGCAGGTGGCGGGGCGCACCTACCCGATCACGTTCGTCTCGCGCCACTTCCGCAAGGTCCTGCTGGAGCAGGACTCCGTCGCCGGGGCCGTGCCGTTCGTCAGCTACGACACCGGCTCGCTGCCGGGGCCCGCCGGGTCGCCCGCGCGCGAGCTGAGCGTCGCCGCCGCGTGGGCGGAGGCGGGCATCGAGCTGACCGTGGCCGAGCCGGGCGTCATCCCGGTCGACGGCGCGGGCGCCGACCTGGCGTGGGACGACGCCGAGCTGCACCACGCGATGACGCAGCAGTTCAGCAGGTTCGGCGACGCGGCGGCCTGGCGGGTGTGGCTGCTGGTGGCCAGCAAGCACGTCGGCGGCTACCGGGGCATCATGTTCGACTACGGCGACGCCCACCAGCGGCAGGGCGCCGCCGTCTTCCACGACGCGATCAAGGGCGACTCGCCGCAGGCGCAGCGGGCCATGCTCAGGACGTACGTGCACGAGCTCGGGCACGCCTTCAACCTGCTGCACTCCTGGCAGAAGAACCTGGCCACGCCGCCCCAGCCGCTCGGCCCGTCGGGCGGCTTCGGCGACCTGTCGTGGATGAACTACGTGCAGAACTACCAGCCGGGCGGCGAGGCCGGTTACTGGGCGGCGTTCCCGTTCCAGTTCACCGACTCCGAGCTGGTGCACCTGCGCCACGGCTTCTACCGGGACGTGGTCATGGGCGGCGGCGCGTTCGGCAGCGGCGCGGCCGAGCCGGCCCCGTTCGAGCAGCCGGTCGAGGACCTGTCGGGGCTGGCGCTGGAGCTGCGGGCCAAGGAGTCGTTCGGGTTCGGCGAGCCGGTCGTGGTCGAGCTGCGGCTGTCGTGCACCGGTGAGCCGCGCACGACGCACGGCCACCTGCATCCCGACACCGAGTTCACCCAGGTGACGATCACCCAGCCGGGCGGCAGGACCGTGCTGTACCGGCCGATGATGCGCCACTGCGTCGACAGCTCGCCGCGGATCCGGCTCGACGCGGGCAACCCGGCCATGTACCGCAGCGCGTACATCGGGCATGGCCGCGACGGGCACTACTTCCAGCAGCCCGGCGAGTATCACGTCAGGGCCCAGTACGTGGCCGCCGACGGCTCCCGCGTCGTCTCGCCCCCGTGCCTGGTCCGGGTGCGCCGGCCGGTCGGCGACGACGACCACCGGGTGGCCGAGCTGATGCTGGGCGAGGAGCAGGGCCAGCTGTTCTCGCTGCTCGGCTCCGACTCCCCGGCGCTGCGCTCCGGCAACCTGGCGCTGGAGGAGGTCATCGACCGCTACGGCGGGCATCCGCTGTCGGTGTACGCCCGGCTGGTCAAGGGGCTGAACGCCGAGCGCGGCTTCAAGGCGCTGACGCCCGGCAACCGGCTGCGGGTCCGGCCGCCGGACGCCAAGCAGGGCGTCGAGCAGCTCGCCGAGGTGGCCAGGATGGGCGGCATCGACAACATCACGCTCAACCTGGTGATGCGGCGGCTGGCCCGGGCCGAGGCGCGGCAGGGCGAGCTGCGCAAGGCGCACGCGGTGATGGACGCGATGGTCGCGACGTTCGCCGCCAAGGGTCTCAATCCCATCGTCATGGGGCAGATCAGGCGGCAGGCGGAGCTGACGAAGTCGGCGCTCAGCGCCGAGGCGTGAGAGCTAGCCGGTCAGCGTGACCGGCCGGCCGCCGCGGCAGCCGATGGTCAGCTCGACGTCCTCGCCCTCGTCGGCCTCGAACTCCACCTGGACCTCGAGGGCGGGGCCCGGCTCCACGCCGTCGACCGAGTAGCCCTGCGCCGGGCTCCAGGACCGCAGGGTCGCCCGGTCGCCGTCGCAGGAGGCGATCACGGTGCCGCCGGGGCTGCGGACGAACTCACCGCCCTGCGAAGTGGGCTGGGCGGACGGGCCGGATGTCGTGGTCGCGGGCGCCGGCTGCCGGGCCGACGCGGTGGCGAGCGCGGCGCGAGCCTCGTCCTGCGTCATGACCTCGCCGGACGAGCCCGTCAGCGCGCCGCCGACCAGGCCGAGCACCGCCACGGCCGCGCCCGTCGCGGCCACCGCGGTGGCCGCCCAGGCCAGGACGAGTCTCTTCACCCCGCCACCTTCCCCCCTGTACGGCTAAGCCCAGGTTAAGACCGCGATAACAGGCGACGTCACAACACCGCCGACCGTCTACCGTTTCCGTATATGGCTGACATCCTGCTCATCGAGGACGACGTGACGATCCGCACCGCGCTGAGCCGGGGCCTGCGGGATCTCGGCCACGCCGTGTCCTCCTCCCCCACGGCGCTCGACGGGCTGCGGCTGGCCGTCCAGGACCGCCCCGACCTGATCGTGCTCGACCTGGGGCTGCCCGACCTGGACGGGGCCGAGCTGCTGCGCATGCTGCGCGCGGTGAGCAGGGTGCCGGTGATCGTGGCGACCGCCCGCGACGGCGACGCCGAGATGGTGCCGGTGCTGGACGCGGGGGCCGACGACTACGTGGTCAAGCCGTACAGCGCCGCGCAGCTCGACGCGCGGATCAGGGCCGTGCTGCGGCGGGCCGCCGACGCGACGCCGGAGGAGCCGCTGCGGGTGGGCGGGCTGCGGGTGGACCCCAGGGCGCGGGAGGCCCGGCTGGACGGGGCCACGCTGGACCTGACGCCGCGCGAGTTCGACGTGCTGCACTACCTGGCGGCGCGGGCCGGCGAGGTGGTCACCAAGCGTGAGCTGCTGACCGAGGTGTGGCAGCTCCCGTACGGCGGCGCCGACAAGACCGTGGACGTCCACCTGTCGTGGCTGCGCAGGAAGCTCGGCGAGACCGCCTCCGAGCCGCGCTACCTGCACACGGTGCGCGGCGTCGGCGTGAAGCTGGTCGGCCCGTCGTGAGGCGCTGGCTGGCGCTGCTGGTGGCGGCCACCACGTCGCTGGTGCTGGTCGCGCTGCTGGTGCCGATGGCGCTGCTGATCCGCGCCGTCGCCGAGAACGGCGCGACGAGCCGCGCCACCACGGCCGCCGAGTCGGTCGCCGTCGCGGTCGGCACGCCGGAGCTGTCGCTGGCGCTGGAGCAGGTGGCGCGGCCGGTCACGGTGTTCCTGCCGGACGGCGGGCGGCTCGGGGAGAAGGCCGAGCGCTCCGCCGCGGTCCGGCTGGCGGCGACGGGCCGCAGCGTCACCGCCGAGTGCGACGACGGCGGCCGGGAGGTGCTGGTCGCCGTGCAGTCACCGGACGGCACGGTGGTGATCCGGGTGTACGTGAGCGAGGACGAGCTGTGGCGCGGCGTGCGCGAGGCGTGGCTGGCGCTGCTCGGGCTCGGGCTCGCGCTGGTCGTGCTGGGCATCGCGCTGGCCGACCGGCTGGCGCTGGCCGTCACCCGGCCGGTCGACGGGCTGGCGCGCGTGTCGCACCGGCTCGCGGGCGGCGACCTGGAGGCGCGGGCCGAGCCCGGCGGGCCGCCCGAGGTGCGCTCGGTCGCGCTCGCGCTCAACCATCTGGCCGGGCGGATCGGTGACCTGCTCGCCGCCGAACGCGAGTCGGTCGCCGACCTGTCGCACCGGCTGCGCACGCCGCTGACGGGGCTGCGGCTGGACGCCGAGTCGCTGCGCGACCCGGAGGAGGCCGCCCGCATCGGCGCCCGCGTCGACGCGCTGGAGCGGGCCGTCAGCGCCGTCATCACCGACGCCCGCCGCCGCTCCGCCGGGCGCGAGAGCTGCGACGCCACGGCCGTGGTGGACGAGCGGGTGCGGTTCTGGTCCGTGCTGGCCGAGGACCAGGGCCGCGCGGTCACGGTCGCGCTGCCCGAGGGCGAGCTGCCGGTCGCCGTCGGCGGCGAGGCCCTGGCCGCCGCCGTGGACGCCCTGCTCGGCAACGTCTTCGCGCACACCCCCGAGGGCGTGTCGTTCACCGTACGGCTCGCGCCCCACCCCTCCGGGGCCGTGCTGACCGTCAGCGACGACGGCCCCGGTTTCGACCCCGCCCTGCTCGCGCGTGGCACCAGCGGCGCCGGCTCGACCGGGCTCGGCCTGGACATCGCCCGCCGCACCGCCGAGTCCTGCGGCGGGCGCCTGACCGTCTCCTCCCACGGCGGCGCCATCGTGGAGATGGTGTTAACGCGGCCTTAGCGCGCGTTTACCGTCGTTCGCGGTTTCGTCTTGGGTATGCACATCACCAAGAAGATCATCGTTGCCAGCGGGGTCACCATGGCCCTCGTCGCCGGCGGGTCCGCCGCCTTCGCCGCCGTCAACCGGCCCGCCCCCAAGGTGAGCGCCGAGCAGGCGATCCAGCTCGCCCAGAAGCAGGTGCCCGGCTCCTGGGTGTGCGAGGTCGACTTCGACCGGCGCGGCACCCGCCCCGACGTGTGGGAGGTCAAGGTCGTCAAGGGCGACGTCGCGCACGAGCTCGACATCGACGCGGCCACCGGCAAGCTCCTCCACGAGGAGACCGAGCCCGTCGACGACGACGGCGACCGGGACGACGACTGAGCCTCCGGCGCTCAGCCCGCCGCCACCACCTCGATCTCCACCAGCCAGTCGCCGGCCAGCGTCTGCGCCACGACCGCCGTGGTGGGCACCCGGCGTCCGCCCAGGGCGGCCACCCTGGCCCTGGCGTTCGCCTCGGCGTAGCCGGGGTCACGCAGGTAGCTCGTCAGCCGCACGATGTCGTCCACCCCCATCCCCGCCGCCGCGAGGATCGCCCGCAGATTCGCCCAGACGAGCTCCAGCTGCTCGTCCAGCGTGGCCCCGGCGACGCCGTCGCGGTCCAGGCCCATCGTCCCCGCGACGAACAGGAACCGGGACGGATCACGCACCTCGATCGCGTGCGCGTAGTCGTCGGTGGCGGCGTAGACGCCCTCGGCCGGGTCGTGCACGATCAGCTCCATGCCGGCCATCGTGACCCCTCGGGCGGCCCGGCCCCAGAGCCAATCCGCCCCGATTGGTCCCCTCCCGGCCCGGCGTCAGCAGGAGGACAGGACGCCCTTCATCGCGTCCTTCTCCGCCGCCGTGACCCACAGCTCGTACTTGGCCTTCACCTCGATCTGCCGGGCGATGTACGCGCACCGGTACGACTTGCGCGGCGGCAGCCAGGTCGCCGCGTCGGAGTCGCTCTTCTGGCCGTTGAGCGGGCCGTCGACCGCGAGCAGGTTCAGCGGGTCGTTGGCGAACTCCTTGCGCTTGGTCTCCGACCACTTCTGGGCGCCCTTCTGCCAGGCGTCCGACAGCGGGATCAGGTGGTCGATCTGCACCTCGGAGCTGGTGTCCTGGCCGCGCCTGAAGTCGATCCGCTTGCCGCTGTAGGGGTCGTCGAGGATGCCCGTGAGCACGACGCAGTCGTGGGTGCCCTTCTTGAACGTCTCCTCGCGCAGGTCGCGCTTGAGGATGTCGTTGCGCGTGTCGCAGCCGTTGTGGTCGACGTCGGCCCACGCCGGGCCGAACTCGTCACGGTCGAACCCCGTCTTCGGCGCCCGGCCCTTGACCACCAGGTCGTCCAGCTTCTTGCGCGCCTCGCCGACGTCGGCCGCGTCCCCCTTGGCGGCCTTGCCGGAATCGGGGGTGAGGCTCGACCCCAGCTCCCCGCAGCCTGTCACCGTCATCGCGACAGCCAGCGCCGCCGCGGCCATTCTCGCCCGTCCCCGCACGTTTGCCCCCAGACTCCTGATGTAAAAGCCTAGGTATATCAATTACCCGTAACGCCGCACTTATCTCCTGATGGCGTCAAGAAGCCATTCGGCGAGGTATCGCGTGTACGAGGAACGTACGTGGATCTTGTACGCGTCCATCCCCTTTTCCAGGATCACCGGCACCCCGGCGAGCAGCGTCTGGGCAGGGCCGGTGAACACGCTCGGGTGCAGGTCGAGGGCGCATCCGGTGATGAGCACGTCGAGCGCGCCGGGGCCGCCGAGCTCCAGCACCGTGCGCTGGCCCGACACGTCCACCCAGCCGTCCTCGCCCTCCCCCTCGACCAGCCACCACGCCGGGCCCAGCCGCAGCCCCCTCCCGGGGTCGGCGCCGCGAACCTCCCACCTGGGGACGGGCGGCAGCTCCCGCAGCCGCACCCGTTCGCCGCCCGCCGCCGCGAACCGCTCCGCGAACGCCGCCGCCGGGCTCTCCGCACGCGCCGGTCCCACCGTCGCCCACGGCCGCGCGGGCGCCGGGTCGCCCTCCCGCCTGGCGTTCTCCGGGTCGTAGAAGACCGGATCCACCACGCGCACCCCGACGGCCGTCTCCCCCGCCACGGCCACCAGCCGGTCCCCGGGGCCCACCCCGCGCGCCAGGGCCAGCGCGAACGTCCGCCCCAGCACGGCGCTCTCGTAACTGCTGGTCACATGCCCTGCCATCGGCACCGGGGCCGCGTCCGGGGGGACGAGCTGGGCGCCTTCCTCCAGGAGGGCCGCCGGGTCGTCCGGGAGGAGGCCGACGAGGCGCTTGCGGTCGGTCCTGGCGGTGTCGGGCCGGCTGTGGGAGCGCTTGCCGACGAAGTCGGGCTTGCTCCGGGAGACGATCCACGACATGCCGAGGTCGTGCGGCGTGACGGTGCCGTCGGTTTCCTGGCCGACGATGGGGAAGCCCTTCTCGGCGCGCAGAACGTGCATGGTCTCGGTCCCGTACGGCACGGCGCCGAGGTCCAGGACCGTCTCCCAGAGCGCCCGTCCGTAGGCCCAGGGCACGTTGACCTCGTAGGCGAGCTCGCCGGAGAAGCTGATGCGGAAGACGCGCCCGGCGACGCCCAGCACGGGGGTGGCGGCGTACCGCATGAAGGGCAGGTCCACGGCGCCGGGGGCGACGGCGGCCAGGACGCGGCGGGCGTGCGGCCCGGCGACGACGACGGTGGCCCAGTGGTCGGTGACGGAGGTGAGGCGGACGTCGAGGTGCGGCCATTCGGTCTGGTGCCATTCGTCCAGCCGGTCGAGGACGGTGGCGGCGTTGCCGGTCGTGGTCGTCATCAGGTAGTGGTCGCCGGCGAGGCGGGTGGTGGTGCCGTCGTCCAGGACCATCCCGTCGGCGGTGCACATGAGGCCGTAGCGGCAGGCGCCGACGGGGAGCGTGGAGTACAGGTTCGTGTAGATCCGGTCGAGGAGGACGGCGGCGTCGCGGCCCCGGAGGTCGATCTTGCCGAGGGTGGAGGCGTCCATCGCGGCGACGGAGGCGCGGGCGGCGCGGCACTCGCGCAGCACGGCCTCGCGCATGCCCTCGCCGCCGATCGGGAAGTAGCGGGGCCGCTTCCACTGGCCGACGTCCTCGAACACGGCGCCGCGGGCGACGTGCGCGTCGTGCATGGCCGTGGTCCTGACGGGGTCCGACAGCTCGCCCCGGGCGCGGCCGGCGAGCGTGGCGAAGGCCACCGGCACGTACGGGGCGCGGTACGTGGTCGGGCCGACCTGGCCGGGCGCGGCGCCGAGGAGCGCGGCCAGGACGCCCGCGACGAGCGCGCCGGAGGTCTTGCCCTGGTCGGCGCCGGTGCCGGCGGTGGTGTAGCGCTTGACGTGCTCGGCGGAGCGCAGCCCGGCGCCGGTCGCCCTGGCGAGGTCGGCCACGGTGACGTCGCGGTGGAGGTCGACGAACGCGGTCGGGTCGGGGGCGAGCTCCCCCCAGTACGCGGCGGGCGCGTCACCGGCGGGGACGGGCCGGGCGGCGCGGCGGGCGGGCCGTCCCTGGGCTGCGTGGGCGGCGTCGAGCCCGGCGGCGTGGCCGTCCTCGGCCGCCTGTTCGGTGCCGTACAGGCCGCGGCAGGCCCCGGCGGAGCGCTCGGCCTGCGCGGAGCGGCCCGGCACGAACGCCTGGAGCGCCTCGTCGAACACGATCGTCCCCCGCGACTGGCTGAACAGGTGCACGGCCGGGTTCCAGCCGCCCGCGACGGCGAGCAGGTCGGCGGCCACGTGCCGGCCGCCGACGCGGACGCCGGTGAGCAGGCCGTCGCCATCGGCGGTGGTCCCGGTGATCACCTGGCCCGCCCCGCCGGGGCGCGGGTCGACGACGGCGGCGATCTCCACCCCGGCCGCCTCCAGGTCGCGGGCCGCCTCGTACCCGGAGTCGGCGCACGCGTACACGACCGCCCGCCGCCCGGGCCGGACCCCGTACCGGTTGACGTAGGCGCGGGCGGCGGAGGCGAGCATGACGCCGGGCCGGTCGTTGCCCGGGAAGGGCAGCGAGCGCTCGTGCGCGCCGGTCGCCAGCACGACCTGCGCGGCCCGGAAGTGCCACAGGCGTTCGCCGTCGTGGCGGCGTTCGACGGCGACCAGGTGGTTGTGGTCGTAGTAGCCGATCACGGACATCCTGGTGAGGACGCGGACCTCGGGCATCCCGGCCAGCCGGCGGGCGGCGCCGCCGGCCCGGTCCAGCGGGTCGCGGCCGTTGAGCAGGTCGCCGCCGAGGCGGGGCTGGTCGTCGGCGAGGATCACCCGGACCCCGGTCCCGGCGGCGGCCAGGGCGGCGGCGAGCCCGGCGGGGCCGCCGCCGACGACCAGCACCTCGCAGTGCAGGTACGCCTTGTCGCAGCGGACGGCCCCAGTGACGGGGCGGGCGGGGTCAAGGCGGCCTTTGCCGCGCAGGCTCCACGCCTCAAGACCGGCGCGCAGCTCGACGGTGGTGGCGGGCAGCATCGGGTCGTCCCCGACGCGGACGAGCGCGTTCGGCTCCTCGGCCCCGGCGGTGAAGACGCCGCGCGGGCGGCCCAGCTCGACGCTGCGCCCGACCACCCGCACCCCGGCGGCCAGCAGCGCGGAGGCGAGCGTGTCGCCGGGATGCCCGTGCAGCGGACGGTCGTCGAAACGGAACGGGAGCGTGACGGATCGGTCGATGAGACCGCCGGACGGCAGACGGGTCATGAGGGGGCATCCCGGATCTCGTGGGTGACCGTGTGGCGCTCGACGGTGAACCAGACGCGGCACCCGTGCACGTGGAACCACCGCTCGTGGAACCAGCCCTTGGGGTTGTCGCGCAGGAACACGTACCGGGCCCACTCGTCGTCGGTGAGCTCGGCGGGCGTCTCGGGGTAGGCGACGCCCGCCTGACCGCCGTAGCGGAACTCGTTCTCGTCGCGGGGGCCGCAGTGCGGGCAGGGGATGAGCATCATCAGTGCGCCACCGCCGCCGCGCCGTGCTCGTCGATGAGCGCCCCGGTGGCGAACCGTTCCAGGGCGAACGGCTCGGCGAGCGGGTGCGGGACGCCGTGCGCGATCGTGTGGGCGTAGACGGAACCGGCGCCGGGGGTGGCCTTGAAGCCGCCGGTGCCCCAGCCGGCGTTCACGTACAGGCCGTCGACCGGGGTGGGGCCGATGATCGGCGAGGCGTCGGGCGACACGTCGACGACGCCCGCCCAGGTGCGCAGCACCCGCACCCGGCTGAAGATCGGGAACAGCTCCAGCGCCGCCGCCATCTGCGCCTCGATGACGTGGAAGGCGCCGCGCTGCCCGTAGGAGTTGCAGGCGTCGATGCCCGCCCCCATGACGAGCTCGCCCTTGTGCGCCTGGCTGACGTACACGTGCACGGCGTTGGACATGACGACGCAGTCGAGCACGGGTTCGAGCAGCTCCGACACGAGCGCCTGGAGGGGGTGGGACTGGAGGGGCAGCCGGAGCCCGGCGCGTCCGGCGAGCACGGAGGTGTGCCCGGCGGCGGCGAGCGCGACCTTGCCGGCCGCGATCCGGCCGCGCGAGGTCCGCACGGCCCCGACCCGGCCGCCGGTGATCTCGAACCCGGTGACCTCGCAGTCCTGGATCAGGTCGATCCCGTACGCGTCGGCCCGGCGGGCCAGCGCCCAGGCGACGTGGTCGTGCTTGGCGATCCCGCCCCGGCGCTGCAACGTCGCGCCGAGCACCGGGTGGCGGGCGCTGCCGGAGACGTCGAGGACCGGGCAGAACTTCTTGACCTCGGCGGCGTCGAGCCATTCGGCGTCGATGCCGTTGAGCCGGTTGGCGTTGACCCGCCGCCTGCCCTCGCGCACGTCGGCGACGCTGTGGGCGAGGTTGAGCACGCCGCGCTGGCTGAACTGCAGGTCGTAGCCGAGCTCGTCGCTCAGCCCCTCCCACAGCCTGAGCGAGTGCTCGTAGAGTGCGGCGCTCTCGTCCCACAGGTAGTTGGAGCGGATGATCGTGGTGTTGCGCGCCATGTTGCCGCCGGCCAGCCAGCCCTTCTCCAGCACGGCCACGTTGGTGATGCCGTGGTCGCGGGCCAGGTAGTAGGCGGTGGCCAGGCCGTGGCCGCCGCCGCCGACGATCACCACGTCGTAGGCGGGCCGGGGGTCGGGGTCGCGCCACAGGAAGTCGGGGTGGGTCAACGTCGGATCTTCTCCATCCGCGGGTCGTACAGCGGTTCGGCGGCGACCTCGGCGGCAACCCGCCGCCCGAAGTAGGAAATTTCAACCTCTGTCCCGGGGGTGGCCAGCTCGACCGGCAGCCACGCGTACGCGATCGGCCGCCCGATCGTGTGCCCGTAGGCGGCGCTGGTCACGTACCCGACCGTGCGGCCCGCGTGCCGGACCGGCTCCTTGCCCATGACCACCTCGTCCGGCAGCAGCGGCGCCAGGGTGCGGCCGATGTCGGGGCTGAGCGCGTCCCTGCCGACGAAGTCCTTGCCCTCCTTGACCGCGAACCCCAGCCCGGCCTCGTACGGGCTGTGCTCGGTGGTCATGTCGACCCCCCAGAGCCGGTAGCCCTTCTCCAGCCGCAGGCTGTTGAAGGCCGCCCGCCCGCCCGCGACCGGCAGCCCGGTGGCCCAGAGCGTGTCCCACAGCTTGAGCCCCAGGTCGGCGGTGGTGTAGAGCTCCCAGCCCAGCTCCCCCACGTACGAGACCCGCATCGCGGTCACCGGCACGATCCCCACGTGTCCCGTCCGGCAGGTGAAGTAGCGGAAGCCCTCGTTCGACAGGTCCATGTCGGTCAGCGGCTGCACCAGCTCCCTGGCGCGCGGCCCCCACACCCCGACGCAGCAGGTGCCCGGCGTGATGTCGCGCACGTACACGTCGCCGGGCGCGTGCCGGGTGATCCAGTCGAGGTCCAGGTTGCCGTTCGCGCCGATCTGGAACCGGTCCTCCGCCAGCCGCGCCACCGTCAGGTCCGACCGGATGCCGCCGCCCGCGTCCAGGAGCAGCGTGTACGTGACCGAGCCCGGCTTCCTGTCGACGTCGTTGGTCATCAGCCGTTGCAGGAACGCCGCCGCCTTGGCCCCGCCGACCTCGATCCGCTTGAGCGGCGTCATGTCGTAGAGCGCGACGCCCTCGCGGGTGGCGTGCGACTCGGCGGCGGCGACCGGCGACCAGTGCCGCGCCGCCCACTCGTCGCGCCGGGCGGCGCCCAGCGCGGGCTCGGCGAGCCGGTCCGCGAGCGGCCGGTTCGCCTCGAACCAGTGCGGCCGCTCCCACCCGGCCGCCTCCAGGAAGCAGCCGCCCAGCTCGCGCTGGCGGACGTGGAACGGGCTGGTGCGCATCGGGCGCGGCGAGCTCATCGGCTGGAGCGGATGGATGACGTCGTAGACCTCGGCGAAGTTCTGCGCGCCGCGCTCGGCCACGTAGGCGGGGGCGAGCTGGACGGGCTCGAACCGGCTCAGCTCGCACTCGTGCAGGTCGTAGCCGGAGCGGCCGTCGACCAGCAGCTCGGCGACGGCCCTGGCGACGCCCGCCGAGTGCGTCACCCAGACGGCCTCGGCCACCCAGAACCCGTCCAGCCCCGGCGCCTCCCCGATCAGCGGGAACCCGTCGGGCGTGAACGAGAAGACGCCGTTGATCCCGTCGCGGTAGCCCGCCTCCTTGAGCGCGGGCAGCAGCTCGGCGGCGTCACGCCAGGCGGGCTCGAAGTCCTCCTCGGTGAACGCCCGCACCGACGGCATCGTGGTGCCCCCGGGCTCGATCTCGTGCTGGGCGACCGGCATCGGGCGGTGGGAGTAGGAGCCGACGCCGATCCGGTCGCCGTGGTGGCGGAAGTAGAGGTCACGGTCCTGGTGGCGCAGGATCGGCCCGGCCGCCGCGCCGGGCACCGGCCCCGACCTGGCGTACTGGTGGGCCAGCGGCTGCAGCGGCACGGTGAGCCCGGCCATCGCGCCGATCGAGGGCCCCCAGAACCCGGCCGCGCACACGACCACGTCCGCCTCGACGACCCGGTAGCCGCCGGCGTGCTCGACGGCCACGCCGGTGACCCGGCCGCCCTTGTGGTGCACGCCCACCACGGTGTGGCCGGGCAGGAAGCGGGCGCCGCGCCCGACGGCCCGCCCGGCCTGGGCCTCGCAGCAGCGCACGGCGTCGGCCAGCCCGTCCGCGGGCACGTGGAACCCGCCGAGCACCCGGGCGGGGTCGAGCAGCGGCCACAGCTCGGCGCACCGGGCGGCGTCGACCAGGTGGCCCTCGACGCCCCACGACTCGGCCCAGCCGTGCTTACGGTGCAGGTCGAGCCAGCGTTGCGGGGTGGTGGCCACCTCCAGGCCGCCGACCCGCTCGAAGCAGCCGAGCGCGGCGTACTTGCGCACGGTGTAGGCGGCGAACTCCGTCATGGTCTTGGACGGGTTCGTCTGGAAGACCAGGCCGGGCGCGTGGGAGGAGGATCCGCCGGTGGCGGGAAGCGGCCCGCGGTCCGCGACGGTGACGTCGGTCCACCCCCGGCCGGTGAGCTCGTCGGCCAGGGCGCAGCCCACGATGCCGGCTCCGATGATCACGGTACGCGGCCGGCTCACCATGGGCCCTCCGGTTGTTCCCTGATGCGCAACATGGACCGGATTACGCAACGAACATAAGGCCGAGCGGGACCTCCGACAAGGCCCCCGCTCCCGGAGGGCGCGGCTAGGTGATCAGAATCCCGCCGTCGACGGGCAGCGTCACCCCGGTGATGTACGAGGACGCGTCGCTCGCCAGGAAGATCGCGGCGGCGACCAGCTCGGCCGGATCGCCCGCCCGCCGCATGGGCACGCGCAGCTCCAGCATCGCCTCCAGATAGCCCGGCTTGTACTGCTCGGTCATCTCGGAGGCGAAGAAGCCCGGCTCCAGGCAGTTGACCCGGATGCCGCGCCGCCCGGTCCACTGCTGGGCCAGGTCGCGGGTCAGCCCGATCACCGCCGCCTTGGACGCGCTGTAGGCGGCCTGCGGCAGCCCGGCGGTGGTCTCGCCGAGGACGCTGCCGATGTTGACGATGGACGAGCCGGGCCGCATCACCCTGGCGCACGCCTGCGCCATCCAGTAGGTGCCGTGCAGGTTGATGTCGACGACCTGCCGGAACTCCTCGGGCGTCTCGCGCAGCGCCGGCACGGCGGTGCCGACGCCCGCGTTGTTGATCAGCACGTCGACGCCGCCCAGCCCGTCGACGGCCGCCGCGACGAGCGCGTCGCAGTCTTCGACCCGGGTCACGTCGGTGGCGACGGCCACGCAGCGGCGGCCGGTCTCCTCGACCAGCCGCCTGGTCTCCTCCAGCCGGTCGGCGCGGCGGGCGCCGATCACGAGGTCGGCCCCCGCCTCGGCCAGGCCGCGGGCGAAGGCGACGCCCAGCCCCGCGGACGCGCCGGTGACGATGGCCACCTTGCCGTCGAGGCTGAAGCGGCCCAGCATGTCAGAGCCCGTATTCCTTGACGATCCGCTCGTGCCGCTCGACCTCGACGTCGACCTCGCGGGCCAGGTCGAGCCAGGCCAGCGGGTGGGACCAGCGCTCGGTGGCGTCGTCGAGCAGGGCGTCGACCTCGACCGCCGAGACGTTGGGCGGCACCGCGACCCAGCCGAACACGCCGGGGATCTGCTCGCCGGTGGTCGGGTGGGTGACCTTGTAGTTCTCGTCGCTGTAGACCCACATCGGCCAGCCGCGCTCGGCCATGACCTCGGTGAACTCGGTCCAGTCGGCCTCGCTCGGCGCGGCGCCGTCGAAGAAGTAGCTCGTGTAGCCGCCGGGGCGCAGGATGCTGACCGCGGCGAACGGGGGCACGAAGTTCTGCTGCTCCTGGGGGTCCTCGGGCAGCGGCTCCAGCAGCTGCGGGTCGAAGACGACCAGGTCGCCCGCGTTGTACTCCATCCCGCGCGGCTGCGGCAGGGCGAGCCGGGCGGTGGCGGGGCCGGTGCGGATGGACAGGACCTGCCGCTGGCCGCCGTCGGGCGCCGGGAGGATGACCCGGATGAGGCCCAGCTCCTCCTCGATCGGCCCCTCGGTGGACTTGATCGGCATGCCGATCTTGGCGGCGCCCTTGCGCACGGTGTCCCAGTCCTCGGCGGCGGTCGCCATGACGATCATGCGCCAGACGTCCTCGTCGGTGAGCTCGTCGAGCACCTCCAGCAGCGCGCCCGCGCCCCTGGCGTTCTCGTCGACCTGCTGGGCGGCTCCGGCGAGCACCCGGCGGGCCTCCACCCCGGCGCCGGCGGCCACCGCGTGCTCGGCGGCGTCGAGCGCCTCGGCCCAGCGCTCGCGGGCGCTGTGCAGGCGGGCCAGGGTCAGCCACTTGGCGTCGTGCGGCAGCTTGCCGGCCATCTGCTCCAGCCGCTCGTCCTGGCGGGCCTCGATGAGCAGCGTGGTGAGGTAGGCGACGTCGTCGCCGTCGGCGGAGGCGATGTCGCCGCTGTCGACGAGCATCTTCCAGTAGATGTCGGCGCCGGAGGACGGGTAGCCCAGGAAGCCGAGCGTGGTGGTGTGGCGGCGGGTCGCCTCGATGTCCTTGCCGGACAGCGGGGCCAGCCAGCCGACCCAGCGCTCGGGGTCGGCGTTGTAGCCGTCGGCGGCGTCGAAGTAGCCGACGCGCTCCTCCAGCGGGCCGGGCGCCTCGGGCTCGGTGGCGGCGTCGGCGGCGGCGCGCAGGGCGGCCACCCGCTCGGCCACGCCGGAGGCGTCGCGCAGCTCGCCCGCGCCGGACTCGGCCAGGTCGGCCAGCAGCCGGGCCTGCCACACGCCCTGCCGGGCGACGGCCAGGTCGCCCGCGACCAGCGCGAGCTCGACCCGGGAGCGGTAGCCGCCCATCATGCCGAAGTAGTCGATCCACTGGCGCAGCACGCGGCCGAGCTGCCAGGTGTTGGTGATCTGGGACGAGCTCGCCAGCAGGCTGACGGCGCGGGTCCACTCGAC
Organism: Nonomuraea sp. NPDC049725; assembly: GCF_040674795.1. Taxonomy (NCBI): domain Bacteria; kingdom Bacillati; phylum Actinomycetota; class Actinomycetes; order Streptosporangiales; family Streptosporangiaceae; genus Nonomuraea; species Nonomuraea sp. NPDC049725. The sequence goes on from NZ_JBFANJ010000008.1 coordinate 270,166, forward strand.
GAAGACCCTCGGGTGCTCGCCGACCACGTCGAGGTCGGGCAGCGCGTCGACGGCCTCGGCGACGCGGCCGAGGGTGGCCAGGATGAGGGCGCGGCGGACGCCGTCGCGGTGGTCCTTGGCCACGGGGTCGTCGGCCTGGAAGCCGGCGGCGGCCTGGAGCGCGGTCAGCGCGTCCTCGGCGCGGCCGGCGACGAGCAGCGCGCGGGCGCTCTCGGCGCCGAGCTCCCAGCTCGACTCGCGGCCGGCGGCGCGCAGCCGCTCGACGGCGGACTCGGCGTAGCTGACCGCCTCACCGGCGCGGCCGGCGTCGACGAGGGCGGCGACGTACTGCGTCACGAGGCCGCTGTAGGCGGGACCGGCGGGCTCGGCCTGCTCGATCGCGGCGCCGAGCGTCTCCAGGCGCTCGGCCGCGTAACCGGGGCCGTCGGCGTTGGCCCAGGCGATGGCGAGGGCCTCGACCGCGGCCGGCGTGGCCGGGCAGGAGCGCACCTCTTCGCGCTGGGCGAACGCGAGCAGGTGCTGGGCGTCCTCGATCGCGACCGCGCCCTGGGCGCGGTCGCCGATGCGGCCGATCAGGTGCCAGTAGCGGGCGTAGAACTCGAGCCAGGGCTGCTCCAGGGTCTCCGCCTGCTGGGCGATGGCCGGGGCCATCACGTCGAGCTGGGGATAACGCCCCTCATAGGCCTGTGCGGGGAGGTCTCCCAGCGCCATGGCGAGGCCAACGTTGCCCGCCTCGGAAAGCTGCTGCTGGGTTTCGCCGACCCAGGCCCAGATGTCCACGTCCATGGGCAGTCAGTCTGCCAGGTCAATCACCGTGCCCAAAACGCAGAAGCTCGATGAGCTCGTCTGATTCGTCACTGTTAAGGACCGAAAAGACCGGTGCCATCAGATCGTCGGTGACATCTTCCACAGCGGCCCGCCGGGCGATCAGGTCAGGTCCCGGCGTGTCGTAGGGCTCGGGCCAGGTGAAGAAGCGGGCGATCACCTCTCCGGCGGCCGGGCCGAACGGGGTGCCGTCGTGGGCGGCGGCGAGCGTGGCGTCGAGCGGGTGCAGCCCGGCGGCGACGACCGCGTTGGCGTGGAGGGCGCCGCGCAGCTCGCGGACCACGTGCATGAGCTGGGTGGCCCGCGCGGGCGCGTCGTCGGCCAGCGGGACGGCCCGCCACCCGGCGAACAGCGGCGCCCCGACGGGCGAGGCGTGCTCGACGACCGGCTCCAGCAGCTCGGCGATCCTGGCGCACCCGGCGTAGCCGCCGAGCTTGCGCCTGCCCCACTGCCGGCAGGCTTCGGCGTAGAGGTCGACGGCCTGCTCGACGGGCATCTTGCGGCCGCCGTTCCAGTTGTCGGCGACGTGCTCGGCCGGGAAGAAGACCGCCACGGAGACGACCACGTCGGCGTCGCACTCGCCGAGGACCCCGCAGCGGCCCCGGAAGTAGAGCTCCCTGGGGCCCAGGCCGTGCTCCTCGCAGACGGCCTTGGCCTCGCGGGAGACCATGAAGCCGCCGCCGTAGTGCCCGATGGGCCCCTTGACCGCCACCGCGGTGGCTCGCGGGTCCGCCATCTCCACCCCTCTCGGTTCGGTTAGCAGACCCAGCATCGCTCAGGAGAACATCATTCTGCAAGCATCAGGTTGCCGGACGCGATGATCACGGCCGGGCCGCTCAGGTAGCTCGTCTCCTCGTCGAGCGTGACCGTGAGCGTGCCGCCCAGCACCTCGACGGTCCAGGTGCCGGTGGTGTCGCCCGACAGCGCCGCCGCCGCGACGGCCGTGGCGACCGCGCCGGTGCCGCAGGCGCGGGTCTCGCCGGAGCCGCGCTCGAACACGCGCATCACCGCCCGGCTGGTGCCCACCGCGTTGAACAGCTCGATGTTGACCCCGGCCGGGAACACCCCCGGGTCGAAGTTCGGCTGGTGCGACAGGTCGAGCTGGACCACCGGGTCGCCGATCGAGCAGGCCAGGTGCGGGTTGCCCATGTCGACGCAGATGCCCTCGTACTCCTGCCCCGCGACCGTCGTGACGCTGGTGCCGCCCACGCGCGGCTTGCCCATGTCGACGGTGACGTCACCGCCGGGCTCCAGCCGCACCCGGCGCACCCCGCCCCGCGTCGCCACGCCGAACTCGTCGGACTCCGCCAGCCCGGCCTCGGCCAGGTAGCGGGCGAAGACGCGCACGCCGTTGCCGCACATCTCGGCCACGCTGCCGTCGGCGTTGCGGTAGTCCATGAACCACTCGGCCTGACCGGCCTGGTCGGCCACCTCGGGAGCCTGCTTGGTGCGCACCACCCGGAGCACGCCGTCGGCGCCGATCCCGGCCCTGCGGTCACAGATCTTCTCGACCAGCGAGGCGGATACGTCGAGCTCGCCATCGGGGTCGGGGAGGATGACGAAATCGTTCTCGGTGCCGTGCCCCTTGAGAAAGCGCATGGTCGAATTTTAAGCGCAGCCTTCCCCCGCTATCCGCGCCAGGGACCGTTCGAGCAGGTCGGGGGCGTCATAGGGCAGCCAGCACACCCGCGGATCGCGGCGGAACCACGACTCCTGCCGCCGGGCGAAGCGCCGGGTGGCCCGGACCGTCTCCTCGTACGCCTGCTCCTCGCTCCACTCGCCCCGCAGGAACCGGATCACCTGCGCGTAGCCGAGCGCCAGCCCGGCCGTGCGGCCCTCGGCCAGCCCCTGGCCGAGCAGCCCGCGCACCTCCTCCACCAGACCGGCCGCCCACATGCGCCCGACCCGGACCTCGATCCGCTCGTCGAGCTGCGGCCTGGGCACCTCCAGCCCGATCTGGACGGCGGGGTGGACCGCGTCGTAGGACGGCATCGTCGCCGAGAACGGCCTGCCGGAGTGCTCGATCACCTCCAGCGCGCGCACGATGCGGCGGCCGTTGCTCGGCAGGATCGCCGCCGCCGCGACGGGGTCGAGCCCGCGCAGCCGCTCGTACAGCGGCGCCGGGCCGGTCTCGGCCAGCTCCGCCTCCAGCCTGGCCCGGATCTCCGGGTCGGTGCCGGGGAACTCCAGGTCGTCGATCGCCGCCCGCACGTACAGGCCGCTGCCACCGACCAGCACCGGCACGTCGACGGCCTCGATCACCGCCCTGGCCAGCCTCTGATACTCGGCGACGCTGGCCGTCACCGTGACGTCCCAGATGTCGAGCAGGTGGTGCGGCACCCCGCGCCGCTCCTCCAGGGTCAGCTTGGCGGTGCCGATGTCCATGCCCCGGTAGAGCTGCATGGAGTCGGCGTTGACGCACTCGCCGCCCAGCCGCAGCGCGATGTCCACGGCGAGATCGGACTTCCCTGCCGCGGTGGGCCCCACCACGGCGATGACCGGCTTTTCGCGCACCCTCGCCACTCTCACAGATCGAGCAGCGTCGGCTGCAGGTAGCCCTCGTGGGTGAGCAGCCAGCGCTTGGTCTCCACGCCCACGCCGCCGCTGAACCCGCCCAGCCCGTTGCCCGCGACCACCCGGTGGCAGGGCACCACGATCGGCAGCGGGTTGGAGCCCATGATCGAGCCGATGCCGCGCGCGGGCACGTTCGAGCCGCTGCGCTCGGCCAGCTCGCCGTAGGTGACGGCGGTGCCGTACGGGACCTCGAACAGGGCCTGGAGCACGCGGCGGCGCGAGCCGGACGTCAGCCGCCAGTCGATCGGCGTCTCGAAGCGCCGCAACCCGCCGCCGAAATAAGCATGCAACTCCTCCACCACGAAACCCGTACGATCCGGGTCATGAACTTCAGGCAGGCCGAGAAGTTCGCCCAGCCGCTCGCGGGCGCCCCAGCCCGACGCGGCCAGCCCGTCCTCGGTGACGGCCAGCACGAACGCGCCGACCGGCGTCGGCACCTCGGCGAACGCGACCGTAACGGCAGATGCGGCCATCATGTCCTCACGTGAGCTCGTGGTCCTCGGCACCTCCAGCGCGGTGCCGACCCGGCACCGCAACCACAACGGTTACCTTCTGCGCTGGGACGGCCAAGGCTACCTTTTCGACCCCGGGGAGGGCACACAGCGGCAGATGCTGCACGCCGGGGTGAGCGCGCACGACGTGCACTGGATCTGCCTGACGCACTTCCACGGCGACCACTGCCTGGGCGTGCCCGGGGTCGTGCAGCGCATCGCCCGCGACCGGGTCCGGCATCCGGTCCGGGCGGTCTTCCCCGCGTCCGGCACGTCCTACTGGCGGCGGCTGCGGCACGCCGCCGCCTTCGCCGACACGCAGGTCATCGAGGAGCACCCCGTCTCCGGCTCGCGCGCCGCCGTCGGGCCGCTCACCGCGCGCCGCCTGTCGCATCCGGTCGAGTCCTACGGCTACCGCGTCCAGGAGCCGCCGGGCGTCCGCATGCTGCCCGACCGGCTCGCCGCGCACGGCATCCGCGGCCCGGAGGTGAGCGAGCTGCAGCGCACCGGGTCGGTGCGCGGCGTGACGCTCGCCGAGTGCAGCGAGCCCCGGCCGGGGCAGAGCGCCGCGTTCGTCATGGACACGCGGCTGTGCGACACGGTCTTCGAGCTCGCCAACGGGGTGGACCTGCTGGTGATCGAGGCCACGTTCCTGTCGTCCGAGGGCGTGCTGGCCAAGGAGTACGGGCACCTGACGGCGTACGAGGCGGGCGTGGTGGCGGCCGACGCGGGCGTGCGGCGGCTGGTGCTGACGCACTTCTCCGAGCGCTACGGCATCACCCAGGAGGCGGCGTTCCTGGAGGAGGTGCGGCGCTCCTACGACGGTGAGGTGATCCTGGCCAGGGACCTTATGAAGATCCCGGTGCCGCGCCGCGCCGTCGCCACACGGCCGTGAAGTAGCCGACGCCGTAGGGGGCGGCCCGCGCGAGCAGGCTACCGTCGAACGCGCCGCCCGCCGCCGCCCCGGCCAGCACCTGGAGCGCGGCCCGGCCGCTCGCCCAGAGCCGGTCGGCCGTGCCGGGGTCGAGCGCGGCCAGCGTCTCGTGGTCGCCCCCGGCGAGCGCGCCGGCGACCAGGTCGTCGTACGGGGCCGCCGCCGGGTCGAGGTGGCCAGGGGAGTTCGCGGTCAGGCAGGCCGACCCGTCGGCCGCGACGAGCAGCGCCACCCGGCCCTCCCCCGCCAGCTCCGCGCCGAGCTTCAGGCAGGCGTCCGCCGGCGCGTCCGCCGCCACGGCCCGCAGCGCGACCGCGCCGAAGTCGTACGCGGCCCGCTCCAGCAGCCAGCGGCCGACGGTCAGCGACAGCGGCAGCACCGGCACGCCCGCCCCGGTCGTCACGTCCACGCCGTAGGAGCGCAGCGAGCCCGCCGCCCACCCGTCGAACGCCCTGTCGTGATCGGCCCCGCCCACGACCACGACCCGGTCGGGCCCGGCGGCGAGCAGGGCGGCGACGGCCTCATGACAGGCGGAACGGAGACCGGCCAGCTCGCCCTGGCCGGCGCCGGCCAGGGCGGGGACGAGCAGCGGGGTGTGCGGGCAGACGGCCGCGGCGACAAGCACAGGCGTCAGCGTAGTGGGACCCGGTCACTCCCCCCGCTGGTAGGGGTCGCGGCCCTGCGCGACCGCCTCGATCAGGCCCACCGCGTACGCGTGCGCGGCCTGGTGCAGGCCGTGACCGTAGCTCACCCGGGCCACGCCCAGCGCGGCCAGCCTCGCCAGGCCGGGCACCCCCGGCCTGAACAGGATGTTCACCGGCCCCGGGACCTCCGACACCAGCGCGTCGATCTCCCGCTCGTCGGCCAGCCCGATCGGGTAGACGCAGTCGGCGCCCGCGTCCAGGTAGGCGCGTGCCCGCGCCACCGCCGCCGCGCGGCTGGAGTCGCCCGCGATGTAGGTGTCGATCCGGGCGTTCAGCACCAGCCCGGGCCCTGCCGCCGCGCGCACCTCCGCCAGGAACCGCGCCTGCGTCTCCACGTCCACGAGCTCGCCCGTACGAGGGTCGGAGTCCTCCAGGTTGCACCCGGCCGCGCCCGTGGCGGCCAGCCTGGCGGCCAGCTCGGCGGGCTCCAGCCCGAACCCGCGCTCCAGGTCGGCGGTCACCGGCACGTCCACCACCCGCGTGATCCGCGCCACCGCGGCCAGCATCTCCTCGACCGGCGTGTGCTCGCCGTCGTCGTAGCCCAGCACCCGCGCCACCGCCGCGCTCCCGGTCGCGACGGCCGGGAAACCCGCCTCCCGGACGGCCCGCGCCGACGCGGCGTCCCAGGCGTTGGGCAGGATCAGCGGCTTGCCGGGCACGTGCAGGGCCCGCAGCTCGGCTGCTCTGTCAGTCGTCATGCCGGAACCCTACGGAGCGGCCGGGCGCGCCTGTAGGTCCAGTCGCGGCGGTTACCGCCGGACCACTTGGCCGGGCCCTGGAACGGCACTTGGCCTGGCTCCTGGGGCGGCCGGAAAGGGAAGCGCGGGGCGCGGTCCGGAGGGTGGGCGGACGCGCGGCCCCGCGCTGCCTTCACAGCCCGCGAAGGAGAACCCTGGTCAGCAGCCGTCCTTGGCGCACTGACCGGTCACGGCGCCCGCCGGACCGTCCGCCGGGCTGCTGCCGGCGTCCTCCGAGGGCTTGGGGGCGGTCGTGGGCTTCTTGCCCGTGTTGTCGTCCTTCTTGCCGGCGGAGCCCTTGTCGGAGGAGTTCCCCGTGTTGCCGGTCGTGGCCGTGTCGCCGGTGTCGCCGGCATCGGTGTTGCCGGTGTTGCCGCTGTCGGGGGCCGGGTCGGCGACGTCGCCGACTCCGCCGTCCTCGGCGGGGGCGTCCTCGGCCGGGGCGTCGGTCTTGGCGTCGCCCATCTCGGCCTCCTCCTCGCCGAGCAGCTCCTGCTCCGCGGGGTCGGGGGCGGGCTCGGCCTGTTGCTGCTGCTGGGTCGAGGCGGGGGTCGTGCCTGACGGGCCACCGGTCAGCAGGTAGCCCGCTCCCCCGGCCGCCAGCGCGAGGGCGACGACGGAGGCGGCGATGATCGCGGTCTTCTTGTTGTTCCTGCCTGGCCTGCGACGGCGGTCACCCGGCCCGTCGAGGATCTCCTGGCGATCCGGCTCGGTCGGATCTTGCATGGTTTTACAGCTCCCTGCGGTCGTATCGGGAAAGCTCTCCGGCTTCCGCGGGCGATGGACCACACTAGCCGCAACAGCTGAATGCTCGCGCAACAATCACAAAGGAATCACGACTTGTCCCCCCTTAGATCCATTCGCCCAGGTAGCCGGGGGCGGCTCGCACCCGCCGCCGGCGTGATCGCGGTCCTGGCCGTCGCCGGTCTCGGCATTCTGCTGGCGTTCACCGCCCCGGGGAATCAAGGCCGGAATAGCGCGCCGGAATATGATCAGGAAAAGCCGCTTTTCCATGGATCAAGCGGATCTGTGCGAACTCCCTGGTCATCCCCCGTCCGCCCGGCCCCCTCGGGGACGCCTTCCGAAGGGCCGTCGGGGGCGCCGTCGGGGGCGCCTTCAGGCGGGCTCACGTGGGTGCCGTCACCGGGCGTTCCGTCCGGGACCGCGCCTTCGGCGGGGGTCCCGAAAGCAGGCGTGCCCTCGTCCGGAGCGCCCTCGCCGGCCGCCACGACCGGATGGGCGCACGCCGTCCCGCCCCCCGCCAGAACCCGGGCTCCGTCGTCCACCCGCCCCCCGTCCGCGAAGGCCACCGGCACGCTCCCGGCCCCGGCCCCGGCGACCACCCCGCCGCCGCCCGCGCCGACCCCGGCGTCCACGGCGCGCCTGGGCCCCGACCCGTGCGCGACCTTCCACGACTTCCGCCGCGACCCCTGCTACCGCTTCCTGGACCAGCTCACCCGCTGACCCCCGGCACGCCCGCCGGACCGGGGCCAGTGGGCTGACCACCCCCGGCACGCACGCCGGGCAAAGGCCGGTGGGCTGACCCTTCAGCACGCATGCCGACGCCCCCGCGCCTGGCTTCGGTGCGGGGGCGTCGCGTACGGCTCAGTGGGTGGAGCAGCCGTTGACCGGCGGCGGGAGAGGGGCGGGGCGGCCGATGGCGGGCATGCCGAGCAGGACGCCGGGCCCCTGCGTCGGGCCGGCCTGGCGGGACTCCCACGCGTCGCCCGCGCGGGTGCGGCGCACGGCCTTGGGGGCGCCGTCGGCGACGAGGTGATGCGGGGCGGCGTAGGTGACCTCGACGGTCACCATGTCGCCGGGCCGGGGCGTCCGGTCGCCGACGGCGAAGTGGACGAGCCGGTTGTCGGGGGCGCGCCCGGACAGGCGGCGGGTGGCGTCGTCCTTGCGGCCCTCGCCCTCGGCGACGAGCACTTCCAGGGTGCGGCCGACCTGCTTCTTGTTCTCCTCCCAGGAGATCTCCTCCTGGAGGGCGACCAGCCGCTCGTAGCGCTCCTGGACGACCTCCTTGGGGATCTGGTCGTCCATGGTCGCGGCCGGGGTGCCGGGCCGGATGGAGTACTGGAAGGTGAAGGCGTTGGCGAAGCGGCTCTGCCGTACGACGTCGAGGGTCTGCTGGAAGTCGTCCTCGGTCTCGCCGGGGAAGCCGACGATGATGTCGGTGGAGATCGCGGCGTCGGGCATGGCGGCGCGCACCCGCTCGATGATGCCGAGGTAGCGCTCGGCGCGGTAGGAGCGGCGCATCGCCTTGAGCAGGCGCGAGGAGCCCGACTGGAGCGGCATGTGGAGCTGGTGCATCACGTTGGGCGTCTCGGCCATGGCGGCGATGACGTCGTCGGTGAAGGCGGCCGGGTGGGGCGAGGTGAAGCGGACCCGCTCCAGGCCCTCGACATCGCCGCAGGCGCGCAGCAGCTTGCCGAAGGCGAGCCGGTCGCCGAACTCGACGCCGTAGGTGTTGACGTTCTGGCCGAGCAGCGTGACCTCGAGGACGCCCTGCTCGACGAGCGTGCGGACCTCGGCGAGCACGTCGCCGGGCCGGCGGTCCTTCTCCTTGCCGCGCAGCGACGGCACGATGCAGAACGTGCACGTGTTGTTGCAGCCGACGGAGATGGCCACCCAGGCGGCGTAGGCGGACTCGCGTCTGGTGGGGAGCGTGGAGGGGAAGACCTCCAGCGACTCCTTGAGCTCGACCTGCGCCTCGCCCTCGATGCGGGCGCGCTCCAGCAGCACGGGCAGCGAGCCGATGTTGTGGGTGCCGAAGACCACGTCGACCCACGGCGCCTTGCGGACGATCTCGCCCTGGTCCTTCTGCGCGAGGCAGCCGCCGACAGCGATCTGCATGCGCGGGTTGGACACCTTGGCGGGCCGCAGGTGGCCGAGGTTGCCGTAGAGGCGGTTGTCGGCGTTCTCGCGCACGGCGCACGTGTTGAAGACGACCACGTCGGCGGTCTCGCCGTCGGCCGCGGGCACGTAACCGGCGTCTTCCAGCAGGCCGGACAGCCTCTCGGAGTCGTGCACGTTCATCTGGCACCCGTATGTGCGCACTTGATAGGTGCGGGCGCTCTCCTGGGTCACAGTCATCGCATGTTCAAGGGTAGTCGTTGCGCGGATCGCGACAGCCCTCCGGAGCTAAAAGTCCAGCTTGACGGCACGATGTGACCGGATCGGTACCGGCCGGTTAGTGACCAGCGCCCTTCGTGCCTCTACCGTTTGACTCCATGACGGAGAACGGGGACGTCACTCCACTGGTGCAGATGGAGAACGTCAACAAGCACTTCGGGGCGCTGCACGTCCTGAAGGACATCAACTTGACCGTCTCTCGTGGCGAGGTTCTGGTCGTCATCGGTCCTTCCGGCGGTGGTAAGTCCACGTTGTGCCGGACGATCAACCGGCTGGAGACCATCGACGGCGGGAGGATCGTCTTCGACGGCCAGGTGTTGCCGGCAGAGGGCAAGTCACTGGCGCGGTTGCGGTCCGAAGTCGGCATGGTGTTCCAGTCGTTCAACCTGTTCGCTCACAAGACCATCCGCGAGAACGTCACCCTGGGCCCCGTCAAGGTGCGCGGCCAGGCGAAGGACGCCGCGGACAAGCGGGCGATGGAGCTGCTGGAGCGTGTCGGGATCGCGGCGCAGGCCGACAAGTACCCGGCGCAGCTGTCCGGCGGCCAGCAGCAGCGTGTGGCGATCGCCAGGGCCCTGGCGATGGATCCGAAGATGATCCTGTTCGACGAGCCCACCTCGGCACTGGACCCGGAGATGGTGCAGGAGGTGCTCGACGTCATGATCGGGCTGGCTCGCGACGGGATGACCATGATGGTCGTCACGCACGAGATGGGGTTCGCCCGGCGGGCGGCCAACCGGGTGGTGTTCATGGCCGACGGCCAGATCGTCGAGGAGAACACCCCGGACGAGTTCTTCACCAACGCGCAGACGGATCGGGCGCGCGACTTCCTTTCGAAGATCCTTACGCACTGACGAGCAAGAGGCAGGTACACATGCACATGCGTCGAATGGGAGCGGTGCTGTCCTTTGCGGCGATGGCCGCGGGGCTGGCCGCCTGCGGCGGTGGCGAGACCTATGCGTCCGTGGCCGACAAGGTCGCCGACGGCGGCACCGTGGTGGTCGGCACCAAGTGGGACCAGCCGAGCTTGGGCCTGAAGAAGGGCGCCGAGCCCGAGGGCTTCGACGTCGACGTCGCCAAGGCCGTCCTGAAGGAGATGAACGGCGGCAAGGACGTGGCGATCGAATGGAAGGAGTCGAAGTCCGACAACCGGGAGCCCTTCCTGGCCAACGGCACTGTCGACATCATCTTCGCCACCTATTCCATCACCGAGTCGCGCAAGTCCAAGGTGACGTTCGGCGGCCCGTACGTGATCGCCCACCAGGACGTGATGGTCCGCAAGGACGACACCTCCATCAACACCCCGCAGGACCTGGTCGGCAAGAAGATCTGCAAGGCCGCCGGCTCCAACTCCTACAAGCGGATCACCGACCCGCCGCCGGACGGCGAGCTCGACCTCGACGCCACGACGGTCGACGCGGCCAGCTACTCGGAGTGCATCCAGAAGCTGGGCGGCAACAACCTTGACGCGGTCACGACCGACGACCTGATCCTGGCGGGCTTCGCCAAGCAGGCCGGCGGCAACTTCAAGGTGCTGGGTCAGGGCTTCACCGACGAGAAGTACGGCATCGGCCTGAAGAAGGGCGACACCAAGACGTGTGAGGCCGTCAACAAGGCGGTCCAGTCGCTCTGGCAGAAGGGGACGATGAAGCAGCTCCTGGAGAAGTGGTTCGGGGGCATCGAGGGCCTGAAGGTCTCGACGGAAGCCCCGACCGCCGAGGGTTGCAGCTGATCCTCTCTGAGGCGGCGGCCGGTCTCCCGGCCGCCGCCCTCCTATGTGGTGGAGCACGATGGACGACCTAATCAAGTACGCACCCGAGCTCGCCTTGGGTTTCTGGGAGAACGTCAAGCTCTCGGCCGTGGGCGCGGTCGTCTCCCTGATCCTGGGCACGATCCTCGTGGCGATGCGGGTTTCGCCTACTCCCGTACTCCGAGTCGTGGGCACCTTTTACGTCAACGTGGTGCGTAACACGCCGCTGACGCTGGTGCTGGCGTTCTCCGCGCTGGGTCTGAGCGACCAGCTCGGTCTCGTCTTCTCACAGGTGCCGAGGACCAACTCGTTCTGGATCGTCGCCATGGGCCTGTCGGCCTACACCGCGGCGTTCGTGTGCGAGGCTCTGCGTTCCGGCATCAACACGGTGGCGCTCGGCCAGGCGGAGGCGGCGCGGGCGATCGGGCTGACGTTCTCGCAGTCGCTGCGCATGATCATTCTTCCGCAGGCGTTCCGCGCGGTCATCGCGCCGCTCGGCAGCGTCATGATCGCCATGATCAAGAACACCACGGTCGCGACGGCCGGCGGCTACCTCGCCGACGTCGCCGCCACCATGAAGATCGTCTTCGACGACACCGGCGCGTCGATCCCGATCTTCATCGGAATCATCCTCGCCTTCATGGCCCTGACGATGCCGATCGGCTTCTTCACCGGCTGGCTGGCCCGACGTCTGGCGGTGGCCCGATGAGCACCTCGGTCCTCTTCGACACCCCCGGCCCGCGCGGCAGGATCCGCAACCACCTGCTCACGGTGGTCAGCGTCGTGGCGGTGGCGGCGCTCCTCTACTGGGTCTACAGCGGCTTCGACGCCAAGGGCCAGTGGGAAGGGAAGATCTGGGAGCCGTTCCTCCAGGCCGACACCTGGCGCTACTACATCATCCCCGGTCTGATCGGCACGCTCCGTGCGGCAGCGCTGGCCGCGGTGCTCGCGCTCGCGTTCGGCGCCGTCTTCGGCCTGGCCAGGCTCTCCGACCACCGGTGGATCCGGGTCCCGGCGGCCACGGTGGTGGAGGTCTTCCGGGCCATCCCGCTGCTGCTGCTGATCTTCTTCATCTTCTACCTGGCGCCGACGATGTTCGGCTCCGGCGACTACGCCTTCATCGCGGTGGTGCTCGGCCTGACCCTCTACAACGGGTCGGTGCTGGCCGAGGTCGTCCGGGCGGGCGTGCAGGCGGTGCCCAGGGGCCAGTCGGAGGCCGCCTACGCGGTCGGCATGCGCAAGAACCAGGTGATGCGGCTGGTGCTGCTGCCGCAGGCGGTCACGGCGATGATGCCGGCGATCGTGAGCCAGCTCGTGGTGCTGCTCAAGGACACCGCGCTCGGCTACATCATCGCCTACGTCGACCTGCTCAACACCGGCTTCAAGATCCTGCCTGCCGTGTTCTTCGGCTCGCTGATCCCGGCGGCGATCGTCATCGGCGTCATCTACGTGGGGCTCAACCTGCTGCTCAGCTATCTGGCCAACTGGCTGGAGCGCCGCAGCCGGCGCAGCCGCAAGACGTCGGCCGCGCCGGTCGCGCCTCCCGGGGCCGAGGCCGTCGGCCTGCGCTCCGGCGGCGGGCTCGACAGCACGGACTAGCCGCGCGGACGGGGTCCCGGGGCACGCCCCGGGGCCCCGCCGCCGTTCAGCTTCCTGACCATCACGCCCAGCAAGCTCTCGCCCGGGAAGTAGCCGCGCGTCCTGGAGTCGCTGCTGCGCGACGGGTTGTCGCCGATCACCACCAGCTTGCCCGGCGGCACGCTCTCCTCGGGGACGCCGGCCAGGCTCGGCAGCAGGTCCTTGGGCAGCGGGTCGCCCGGCGCGGCCAGCACCCGCTTGATGATCCACGGCCGGTTCAGCGCCGATCGGCGTACGGCGTCGGGGTCCTCACCGCCGGGGTTCAGGACGACGATGTCGCCCCGGCGGACGCGGCCGAGCCGGGTCCTGCGCACCAGCACCCGCTCGCGGGGCAGCAGCGTCGGCGCCATGCTCTCCCCCCACACCGTGACCACGACGTACGTGCGCCGCAGCCACAGGGCGACGGCCGCCGGCGCCCCCAGGGCGATCAGCCACCAGCTCATGTCCGCTGGTATCCCGTGGCCTGCAGCCGGAACAGGCGCGCGTAGGCGCCGTCACGCTCGATCAGCTCATCGTGGCGGCCCTGTTCCACGATCTTCCCGCCTTCCAGGGTGACGATCAGGTCGGCGTCCCGTACGGCGCCGAGCCGGTGGGAGATGAGCAGGCTGGTCTTCCCCTCGCGCTGCCGCCGGATCTCGGTGTGGATCTCGTGCTCGGCCTCGGCGTCCAGGCCGGAGCTCGGCTCGTCCAGGATCATCAGGTCACGCCGGTCGCGCAGGAACGCCCTGGCCAGCGCCAGGCGTTGCCACTGGCCGCCCGAGAGCACCACGCCGGTGGCCGCGTCGTCCTTGTCGGCCTCGCTGGCGAACATCCGCGACAGCAGGGTGTCGTAGCCGTGCGGCAGCGTGGTGAGCTTGTCGTGGATGCCGGCCCGCCGGGCCGCGTGCTCCAGACGGGGCCGGTCGCCGAGGGCCGCCAGGTCGCCGAGCGCGATGTTCTCGGCGGCGGTCAGGTCGTAGTGCATGTAGTCCTGGAACACCGCGCCGATGCGGCGACGCAGCTCGGTCACGGACAGCTCGCGCAGGTCGGTCCCGTCCCACAGGATGGCGCCCCGGCCGGGGTCGTAGAAGCGGCACAGCAGTTTCACCAGCGTGCTCTTGCCTGCGCCGTTGAGACCGACGAGCGCCACCGCCGCGCCGTGCGGGATGAACAGGCTCACGCCCCGGAGGATCCACGGCTGGTCGTCGGCGTAGCGGAACCACACGTCCCTGAGCTCGATGCCTTCGCGCAGTCCGGGCAGCGGGCGCGGGGTGGCGGGTTCGGGCAGGTCGGGGCCGAGTTCCGTCACGGCCGAGAGGTGCGCGAACACCAGAAGCTCCTGGTGCCCCCGGCCGAGGCCGGTGACCAGCGACGTCACCGCCGCCTGGAGGGCGGCCACCGAGCCGATGACCATCGACACGTCGCCGACGGTGAGCTGTCCCCGGCTCGCCGCGAGCGCGGCCCACACCAGCCCGCCCCCGGCGACCAGGGCGCCGAGCAGTCCGTAGGCGGACTGCGCCCGCGTCTCCCGCAGGTCCATGGCCCGGCGCCGGACCAGCGAGGCGCGGTGCTCGGTCAGCATCCGCCCGCGCAGGAACGACCCGATCTCGAAGAGCCGGATCTCCTTGGCCGCCTCCACGGTCCCCAGCAGGCGGCCGTAGAAGAACTCGCGCCGCTCGGCCGGGCTGATCTCCCACAGCATCCCGGCGCGCCGCCGTGACAGGGCCAGCTCGGCCAGGAACATCGGCACCCCGGCGGCCAGCGTCACGACCGCCAGCCACGGGCTGACCACGTACAGGGAGCCGAGCAGCCCCAGCACCGTCACGGCGTTGCGCACCAGACTCAGGCCGCCGTCGACGAGCGACCCCGGCGAGCGCGCCGCCTGCTGGGCCAGCCTGAGCCGGTCCAGGAACTGCGGATCCTCGAACCGGGCCAGCCCCGCGAACCGCTCCACCGCCCGGAACAGCTCGTCCTTGGCGTGCAGGCCGCTCAGGCGGTCGATCTCCGAGCGGAGGAACTGCGCGGCCTGGCCGAGCACCGCCGCTCCCGCGCCCACGGCGGCCACCCCGGCGGCCGGCCAGAGCAGCGCGGCGGCTCCCGCCCGGCCGCCGAGCGCGTCGAAGAGCAGCTTCGTCAGCCACACCGTGGTCACCGGAAGGCAGGCCTGCACGACGGTCACCAGCGCGTACGCGGTCAGCGTCCACCGGCCGGCCCGCCAGGCGATCGTCGCCGCCAGCGCCGCCGTCCGCGGCAGTGACACCCGCGTCGGCACGCTCATACGAGCGCGGCGACCGCGGCCGGATCGGAGCCCACGGCCTCCACCACGCCTCGCGACACCAGGGCGAACGTCGGGAAGCCCGCCACCCCGAAGGCCGTGGCGATCGGGCCGTCCGGCCGCTCGATCACCACGGTGGCCACGGACTCCAGGGCCGACACGTACGCCGAGCTGTCCTCCAGCTCGGCCATCGTGGCCACGACCGCCACCACCGGCGTCGGGGCACCCGCCGCCAGGGCGGCGAACTTCGGCAGGCTCTCCTCGCACGGCCGGCACCCGACGGCGAAGAAGCCGACCAGCGCCCGCTCACCCAGCGAGGCCGCCGACAGACCAGCCGAGCTGAACTCCCCCACCGGCCGGCCAGGCCGGGAGACGGCCGGGCGAGCCGGCTTCGCCAGCGCCTCGGTGTGTTCGCGCAGCCGGCGGATCACCCCGAAAGTCAGGAGCAGATTGAGCAGGCACACAATTCCCAGGACAATGACCGCGGCAGAAAGGACGTCCACTGTTGACTCTTTCTCTTTCATACGAGGATCGGGCTTGACCGGAAATGCGGCCAAGCCCAACCGTTAATCCCCAGGAATCAGGCGATCAGCATTCGTAGTGGCGCTCGAAGTAGCAGTTCATGGAGCCGGTGCCGCCAGGGCAGCACGTCTTCTTGCCGTACCAGAGCTGGCTGTGCCAGTAGTAGCATCCCCAGGTGACGACGCATTCGTCGTCAGCGGCGGCCGCGCTGGTCCGGGGGACGATCGCACCCAGAAGGCGATCGGCGAGGCTGCCCATTTTACTGAGCATTTGACTCCTTTCCGCGCTCAATTGTGCAAGTGAGATCAGTAAACATTTCCAGCCTTACCCCCTCAAGATCAAAACCATGTGATCTAGATCATATTGTCCTGTTTTGCTGGGCATAGTAATAGCCGGTAATTCAGCCGATGGAGCGTTCCCGCGCCCGGCGCCGGCCCCGGATCCAGCCGGCCATTACCGTGACCTTGACCACGGGCGGCGCGGATTTCCGGCAAGATTCGGTTATGCCCGTCGCATCGTGGCCCTCGCCCATCTCCACCGCCGACGTCGCCCGTGCCGGTGCGCGTGCCGGCTGGCCGTACGCCCTCGACGGGCAGACGTGGTGGACGGAGGAGCGGCCCGAACAGGGCGGCCGCACCACGGTCATGCACCGCGCCGCCGACGGCCGCCACCGTGAGCTGCTGCCCGCGCCGTGGAGCGCCCGCACCCGCGTGCACGAGTACGGCGGCCGCCCCTACACCGTGACGCCCGACGGTGAGCTGATCTTCGCCAACCTGGCCGACCAGCGCCTCTACCTGCGCGACCACACCGGCGCCTGCACCCCGCTCACCCCCGAGGGCGACCGCTACGCCGACCTGCTCGTCCGCGACGGCCACGTGTGGTGCGTGCGCGAACGCCACCGCGACGGCAAGGTCAGCCGGGCCGTCGTGTCCGTCCCGCTGACCGGCGGGCCGGTGCGCGAGCACGTCACCGGCAGCGACTTCTACGCCTTCCCCGCGCTGTCCCCCGACGGCCGCCACCTCGCCTACATCTGCTGGGACCACCCCCGCATGCCGTGGGACGGCACCGAGCTGCGCGTCACCCGGCTGGCCGACGGCCACACCCGCACCCTGCTGGGCGGCCCGTCGGAGTCCGTGCTGGCCCCGAGCTGGCGCGACGACGACACCCTCTACCTGATCTCCGACCGCTCCGGCTGGTGGAACCTGTACGAGACGGGCCTCGGCGACCCTTCGCCCCGGCCGCTCTGCCCCCGCGACGAGGAGTTCACCGGGCCCCTGTGGAACCTGGGCGGAGCCCCGTACACGATCCTCGCCGACGGCCGGCTCGCGGTCCTGCACGGCCGCGCCGACCTGCGGGCCGGCGTGCTCGACCCGCGCACCGGCGTCCTCACCGACCTGCCGCTCCCCTTCGACGGCTGGGAGCCCTCGCTGAGCGCCGACGGCACGTCCCTCACCGGGATCGCGTACGGGTCCGCGACGCCGCGCACGGTCGTCCGCGTCGACCTCGGCAGCGGCGAGGCCGAGCCGCTCAGGCGCGACGTCGAGCGGTTGCCCGACCCCGCCTACCTGCCCACGCCACGCCCCATCGAGCTGCCGGGCATCGGCGTGCACGGCTTCCTGTACGAGCCCGCCAACCCGGTCGAGATCCTCCAGGAGCCGCCCCCGTACGTGATCTTCGTGCACGGCGGGCCGACCGCGCACGCCGGGGTCGCGCTCGACCTGGAGAAGGCGTACTTCACCTCGCGCGGCATCGGCGTGCTCGACCTCAACTACGGCGGCTCCACCGGCTACGGCCGGGCCTACCGCGAGCGGCTGAAGGGCACGTGGGGGCTGGTCGACGTGGACGACACGGTCGCGGCAGCCCGCTGGCTGGCCGCCGAAGGGCTCGCTCAGCCCGGCCGCATCGCGGTGCGCGGCGCCAGCGCCGGCGGCTGGACCGTGATGGCCTCCTGCTGCCGGTCCGGCGAGTTCGCGGGCGGGGTGTCCTACTTCGGGGTCAGCGCGCTCGCCCCGCTGATCGCCCACACGCACGACTTCGAGTCACGCTACGTGGAATGGCTCGTCGGCTCCGACCCCGCCGTCTACGCCGAACGCGAACCGCTCGCCCTCGCCGACGGCGTGACCTGCCCCATGCTGCTCCTGCAAGGGCTCGACGACCCCGTCGTGCCGCCCGAGCAGTCGTCCGCCTTCGCCGACGCCCTGTCCGAACGCGGCGTCCGCTGCACCTACCTCGCCTTCGAAGGCGAGTCGCACGGCTTCCGCCGCACCGAGACCCGCTCCGCCGCGCTGGCCGCCGAACTGGCCTTCTACCAGCAGCTGTTCACCTGATCAGCGCGCGAACTCCGTCGCCCGCGACTCCCGCACCACCGTGATCCGGATCTGCCCCGGATAGGTGAGCTCCTCCTCCACCTGCTTGGCCACGTCGCGGGCGATCACCTGCGCCTGGATGTCGTCGACCCCGTCGGGCTTGACCATCACCCGGATCTCCCGCCCCGCCTGCATGGCGAAGACCTTGTCCACGCCCTCGTACGACTGCGCGATCTCCTCCAGCCGCTCCAGCCGCTTCACGTACGCCTCCAGCGACTCGCGCCGGGCGCCCGGACGGCTGCCGCTGATCGCGTCGGCCGCCTGCGTCAGCACCGCCTCGACCGTGCGCACCTCGACCTCGTTGTGGTGCGCCTCGATGGCGTGCACCACGTCCTCCTGCTCACCGTAGCGCCGCGCGATCTCCGCGCCGATCAGCGCGTGACTGCCCTCGACCTCGTGCGTGAGCGCCTTGCCGATGTCGTGCAGCAGGGCGCAGCGCTTCATCAGCGCCTGGTCCATCTTCAGCTCGGCCGCCATGATGCCCGCGATGTGCGCCGACTCGATGAGATGCTTGAGCACGTTCTGCCCGTAACTGGTGCGATAGCGGAGCTGGCCCAGCAGCAGCGTCAGCTCCGGATGCATGTCGGTGATGCCCAGCTCGACCAGCGCGTCCTCGCCCGCGCGGGCGCACAGGTCCTGCACCTCCTGGCGGCTGCGGTCGTGCGCCTCCTCGATCCGCTGCGGATGGATGCGGCCGTCGAGCACCAGCTTCTCCAGCGTCAGCCGGGCCGTCTCCCGGCGCACCGGGTCGAAACACGACAACAACACCGCCTCCGGCGTGTCGTCGATGATCAGGTTGACGCCCGTCGTCGACTCGAACGCCCGGATGTTGCGGCCCTCACGACCGATGATCCGGCCCTTCATCTCGTCACCCGGCAGATGCAGCACGCTGACCACCGACTCGGCCGTCTGCTCCGCCGCCACCCGCTGCACCGCCAGCGTCACGATCTTCGTGGCGCGCTTCTCGCCCTCCTTGCGGGCCTCACCCTCGATCTCCCGGATGATCAGCGCGGCCTCACGCTTGGCCTGGTTCTCGATCTCCTTGACCAGCTCGGCCTTCGCCTGCTCCGCCGTGAGCCCCGCGACCCGCTCCAGGATGACCCGGCGCTCCTCCTCGACCCGCAGCAGCTCCTCACGCCGGTCAGCCAGCTCGATCTCCGTCTCGGCCAGCTTGCGGTCACGCTCCGCCTGCC
The DNA here is from genome assembly GCF_040674795.1 of Nonomuraea sp. NPDC049725. Taxonomy (NCBI): domain Bacteria; kingdom Bacillati; phylum Actinomycetota; class Actinomycetes; order Streptosporangiales; family Streptosporangiaceae; genus Nonomuraea; species Nonomuraea sp. NPDC049725. The sequence continues at coordinate 289,292 of NZ_JBFANJ010000008.1, forward strand.
GCCTGGCCTCCTCGTCCAGCCGCTGCTCACGCTCACCCAGGCGGCTCTCCCGCCGCTCCAGATCGGCGCGCAGCTCCTTCAGCTCCGACTTCAGGACCTGGCTCTCCTGCTCCACCTCGCGGCGCATCTGCGCGGCGCTCTCCGCCGCCGCCTCCGACCTGCGCAGGATCTCCTCCGCGTCGGCCTCGGCCCGGTCACGGATCTTGCCGGCCTCCTCGCGGGCCTGCTCCAGCTCGTCCGTGACAGCCTGCTCCTGCTCCGGGGTCAGCTTCTTCTTCGCGGGCGCACCGCCGGACGTCCGGCGTACGACGATGTAGAGGGCGCTCATCATCCCGCACGTCAGCGCCACGACCGCCACCGACAGCACCACGACCAGCGGCCCCATGTGCGCCCCGCCCTCCTCGCGTCGTCAACACCCACAAACGCGGCCCTCGCCCAGGAGGGTCACGGGCGCGGCACGGAAAGCCCGATCGGCGTCGTCACCAGGACCGATATCAAGCCAAGGCACATCGGGCGCCGACACCCGCAGCCGGCACCTCGCCTGCCTCGATCACTCAAACTCGTAAGTCCGTCGTTCACCGGTATGGCAATCCGCACTGCGCGGAGTAACTCCTCACTGCCGTCGAGGTTATGCGTCGAACAGGTCACGAGCAAGCAAACGCGTTATCAAGCGTGTCTTACGCTCGCATCCGCCGTGCGTGAACACCTCGGGACACACCGCCCTCCCTACCGCTGGTGGACCCCCCGATTCGGCACCGCCCGGCTCTCCGGTGCCCGGCGCGCCCGAAGCCCCGACGCCACGCCCATCCGGATCACCACTCGTACGGGTCGCCATCTGCCCGGGCCACCGTCCTTGACGGTCACCGCCCATACGGGGTCACCGCCCATACGGGATCACCGTCCGTTCGTGCAGTCGTCCGTGCAGGCAGCCATTCGAACGGGTCACCATTCGTACGGGCGACTCCCTGCAGCCAGCCGTCCACCCGTGTGGACGTCCTACGGGTAGTCGTCCTCCATCTCGATGCCCTCCTGTTCGAGGGCCTCGCGGACCACGCGGAACGCCAGGCCGGACGGGTAGCCCTTCCTTGCGAGCATGCCGGCCAGGCGGCGAGTGCGGGCCTTGGGGTCGAGGGACCGCGTACTGGCGAGTTTGCGCTCCACCAGGCGGCGGGCCGTTTCCAGCTCCTGGTCGGGGTCCAGGCGCTCGACGGCCTCGTTGACGGTCTCGGAGTCGACGCCCCGATGGCGCAGCTCGGCGGCCAGGGCACGTTTGGCCAGGCCCCGGCCGTGGTGCCGGGAGTCGACCCACGCTTCGGCGAACGCCTCGTCGTTGATGAGCCCCAGCTCGGAGAACCGGTCAAGCACCGTCTCGGCGGCCTCATCCGGTACGTCCCGCTTGCGGAGGGCTTCGGCCAGCTGGGCGCGCGTCTTGGGAGCCATCGTGAGCAGCCGCAGGCAGATGGCCCGGGCCACCGACTCGGGATCGGCATGCGGGGTCGTACCTGCCGGTGAGTCCTGATCCGGGCCGTCAGGCAGCCAACCGCGCCCGGCCCCACGCCCGCCGCCGCCTGCCGCACCCCGCCCGGAGCGCCGATTCTTCCCGTATCGACCCTTTCCTCCCGAACGACGCCCCTTCCCCGAGCCCCACTCCCCGGGCTCCTCGGGCCGGTTCTCGTCCGATCCCCCGCCCTCGAACAGCCCACCGAACGCCGCCTCTACCCGCTCACCGGACCCCGCGCCGGGGTTCTGGGCAATGGAGGGTGAGGGCTCGGGGTCCGCACGCTCGAACGGAGGTGCGGGCTCGGCGGCAGTGGGATCGGAAGCAGTAGGAGCCGGCGGAGGCTCCGGCTCGGCCTCACGGGGCACGAACGGGGGCGGCGGCTCCGAACTGTCGGACGTGAACGAAAGCCCAGGCTCAAGCCCGGCTTCCCCAAGCTGAGCCCCGGCCGGCTCAGGTCCCGCAAGGTCGGATCCGACAGGCTCGGGTCCCGCGAGGTCGGGGCTCGCAAGGTCGGGTCCCGCAGAATCGGACCCTACGGGCTCGCCCGCAGCGTCGGCCCCCGCAGGGCCGGACCTCGTAGCGTCGGACCCGACAAGCCCAAGTCCCCTAGCGTCGGGCGCCACAGGCTCAGAACCGACAGGCTCGGGGCCTATGGGCTCAGAACCGGCAGGCTCGGTGGGCCCGGAGCCGGTGGGCTCGGTGGGCCCGGAGCCGGTGGGGTCGGGTTCGAGTGGCTTGGAGTCGGCGAACTCGAATTGAGGTGGCTCGGTGAAGGAGACCGACGCCGTGGGCGCTTCCCAGGGGGCGGGCTCCGTACGATCCCCCGCAGACGCCGCATCGCCCGACCCGAAGAACGGGTGCGCCGTTCCGGGCGTCCCGGGGAACGCCGCCGCCTCTGACTGAGGAGCGGCCGGATCCGGTTCCGGGGACGATGGGGCAGCCGATCGGGAGCGGCGCAGTTCCTGCCACTCGTCCGGCGACGGCCAACCGCCACCGGCACGCTCGTCGCGCCCATCATCGAACCGTCGGCGGCCACCACCGCGGTCATCGTCACCCCGCGACCAGCCACCGCCACTGCCACCGCCCGGTGACCAGCCGCCGCTACCACCCGGTGCCCAGCCGGTGTCGCGGTCACCGTCTGATGACCGGCTGTTGATGGGGTCGGAGTCCGCCCAGGGACCGTCACCCTTACGGGAGCCGCGCGACGTGCCGCCGGGGGTGCCGGTCGGGTCGTCGGAGGCGCCACGGCCACGGCCCGTAAGTCGGCCCCCTCGACGGCCCGAGGTCGTCGAGCGCCCAGAACGGCCACGCCCGGAGGCCCGGGACGACGGGGCGTCCAGGGCGGAGGCATCGGCACCTGAGGCACCCGCACCCGAGTAACCGGCGCCTGGGACATCGGCACCCTGACCGCCGGGACTCAGACCGTCGGCACCTCGGGCGCCGATGCCCGAAGCGCTGGTGCCCGAACCCCCGACGCCCTGACCGTCGAAGCCCTGGGCGTCAGTGCTCTGGGGGTCGGTGGGGCGGGGTAGGCCGCCCGGGGCGAGGCGGGTGGGTTTGCGGCGGCGGCGGGGTGGGGTGGTGGGGAGGTCGGGCCAGGCGCCCCAGTCTCGGGAGTGGGGCGCCTGGTCCGGATCCTTGTCACTCATGCGGCGACCGATCAGACGTCACCGGGCTTCGGCGTGGACTTGGAGCCACGGCCGGTGGGGGCCGGTGCGGCGGCGGCCGCGGGGGCGGGCTCCGCCGGGGTGTCGAGGCGGGGGCCGACGCCGAGCTTGTCCTTGATCTTCTTCTCGATCTCGTTGGCCATGTCGGGGTGGTTCTTCAGGAAGTTGCGGGCGTTCTCCTTGCCCTGGCCGAGCTGGTCGCCCTCGTAGGTGTACCAGGCTCCGGACTTGCGGACGAAGCCGTGCTCGACGCCCATGTCGATGAGGCCGCCCTCGCGGGAGATGCCGACGCCGTAGAGGATGTCGAAGTCGGCGACGCGGAAGGGCGGCGCCATCTTGTTCTTCACGACCTTGACGCGGGTGCGGTTGCCGACCGCCTCGGTGCCGTCCTTGAGGGTCTCGATGCGGCGGATGTCCATGCGGACGGAGGCGTAGAACTTCAGCGCCTTGCCGCCCGTCGTGGTCTCGGGCGAGCCGAACATGACGCCGATCTTCTCGCGGAGCTGGTTGATGAAGATGGCGGTGGTGCCGGTGCTGCTGAGGGCGCCGGCGACCTTGCGCAGGGCCTGGGACATCAGGCGGGCCTGGAGGCCGACGTGGCTGTCGCCCATCTCGCCCTCGATCTCGGCCTTGGGCACCAGGGCGGCCACCGAGTCGATGACGATGATGTCGACGGCGCCGGACCTGATCAGCATGTCGGCGATCTCCAGCGCCTGCTCGCCCGTGTCGGGCTGGGAGACCAGCAGCGCGTCGGTGTCGACGCCGAGCTTCTTGGCGTATTCGGGGTCGAGGGCGTGCTCGGCGTCGATGAAGGCGGCGATGCCGCCCGCGCGCTGGGCGTTGGCCACCGCGTGCAGGGCGATCGTCGTCTTACCGGAGGATTCCGGGCCGTAGATCTCGACGATCCTGCCGCGCGGCAGGCCGCCGATGCCGAGGGCCACGTCCAGGGAGATCGACCCGGTGGGGATCACCTCGATGGGGGCTCGGGCGTCATCGCCCAGGCGCATCACGGACCCCTTGCCGAACTGCCGCTCGATTTGAGCGAGCGCGGTCTCGAGGGCCTTCTCGCGGTCGTTGATTGCCATGGGAACTCCCCCTGGAGAGTCTTGGGTCCGAACAGTCGAGTGAAAGCTATGGCCTGCCACCGACATTTTTGGCCGCCGCCGGGGAAGAAGTGGCCCGGCGAGGTCCATGGTAGCCGAACGACTGTTCGATCACACGCCGAACGCGCCGTCACGGGCCCGGCGCGTTCGGGCTCACCCGCCGGGCGCGTTCCAGCTCACCCACCAGGCGCGTCCCAGATCGGGCGGATCTCGATGCCGGCGCCGATCGGGCAGTGGCGGGCGAGCTCTTCCGCCTCGTCGAGGTCGGCGCATTCGACCAGGTAGAAGCCCGCCAGCTCGTGCCGCAGCGGGACGAACGGCCCGTCGGCGGCGACCGGCGGCTCCCCGGGCGGGCCGGGGCGCAGCGTGCGGGCCGCCGGGTGCAGGGCCTCGCCGGTGAACGGGACGCCGCGTTCCCTCAGATGGCGCGCGAACGCCTCGTGCTCGGCGAGCGCGGCCGTCATCCCGGCCTCCGTGACGGACTCCGCGTAGCCCTCCGGGTCGAACAGCAGCAAAGCGAACCTCATCGTCGTACCTCCTCGAAGAGTCTCTTCGAGAAGCATGACGAACGGGCCGGTCCGCGATTCGACAGGGACGTGTTGTCAGCGGCTGTGAGCTGGGGAGACTCACAGGGAGACGTCAGGAGGCCGCGACGTGGCGAGCGCGTACACCGGGGAACGGCGCACCCATCTGGAGGCCCTCGCCGCGCTGCTGAAGGGCCAGGGGCTGGTGAGCCGGCTGGTCGGCGGCGACGAACCGGTGCTGTGGACGTGGCATCCGCGTTCGGGACGGCGCACGCTGGTCTTCGCCACCCCGTCGCGGCAGGGCTGGCAGTTCCTGTGGTCGCCCGGCGGGCTGCACGACGCCGAAGATCCGGAAGGGGCCGCCGACAAGCTGAGGGACGCGCTGGAGGCGCCGGAGGCCGAGTGATCAGCGGAGCCGGGAAGAGACGTCCTCCACCTGGCAGACCGCCCGCCAGACCGACTTGGCGCTCTCGCCGTCGGCCAGCGCCTGCACGACGGTGCGGCCGTCGAGCGGGGCCAGCACGTAGTCACGCGCCCACGACTCGGCGTAGGCGTCGCCGAAGTGCTCGCGCATCCGTCTCCAGAACTCGGTCAGGCGCATCACCCAAGTATGGGACGCCCCCGGGAGTGGGTAGGACATCCCCATGCCGAAGACCCCCAAGTCCTCACCCCCCAGATCCGCCAAGGTCAAGGCCAACAAGGCCAGGCGGCGCCGGTTACAGCTCGACCGGCGGCTCGCCGTACGGAAGGAGAAGGAAGAGCGTGCCGAGAGGCACGCGGGCATCAGGCAGGAGCCGCGTGCGGGCACGCCGCGCACGCGCAGGGCGTCGCGCCGCTAGCCGTACAGGATCAGAGCACGCGTGCGCCGTACATCTCCCCGAGGTGGTCGGCGAGCAGCTCCAGCCGGGCGCCGTCGGGGTCCTTGAAGTAGATGGAGGCGCCGCTCTCGATCTGGTGCGGCACGCCGGCCGCCTCCAGCTTCCCGCGCAGCCGCTCCCAGGTGGCGGGGTCGACGGAGATCGCCACGTGGTGCAGGCCGCCGAACACCTCGAGGTACGGGCCGAGGTCGAGGCCGGGGAAGTCGAAGAACGCCAGCAGGTTTCCGTTGCCGATGTCGAAGAAGAAGTGGCTGGAGCCCTCGTAGTCGCGGTTCTCGAAGATCTCGGTGAGCGGGAACTCCAGCAGTTCCTGGTAGAACTTGACGGTGCGCTCCACGTCCGATGAGACCAGGGCGATGTGATGCAGGCCGCGGGCGCTGCTCGACGGACGGTGCGGTAAGACGTACCGTTCGCGGATCTCCTCGCGGCGAGCCTCCAAGGCTGCGTTGTCGATGGTCACGGTCGGTGTATGTCCGCTGAGCGGCCGCTCAATCACGCGGCGCGGGGCGAAGCGTTTTCTGTCGGTGCGGCGAGGCAGTATGAGCGCGTGAGCTCGCTCGACCACTTCAGTCAGGTGACCAGGCAATGGTTCGCCGGGGCGTTCGCCGCGCCCACCGCCGCCCAGGACGGCGCGTGGGAGTCGATCGCGCGCGGTGACAACACGCTCGTGGTCGCGCCCACGGGTTCCGGCAAGACGCTGGCGGCCTTCCTGTGGTCGCTCGACCGGCTGGCCGCCGAGCCGTCCGAGGGCGGCGGCACCAAGGTCGTGTACGTGTCGCCGCTCAAGGCGCTGGCCGTCGACGTGGAGCGCAACCTGCGCGCGCCGCTGGCCGGGCTCAAGCAGACGGCGCGGCGGCTGGGGCTGCCGGTGCCGGAGATCTCGGTGGCGATCCGCTCGGGCGACACGCCCGCCGAGGACCGGCGGCGGTTCGCGGCCCGGCCGTCCGACATCCTGATCACCACGCCCGAGTCGCTGTTCCTGCTGCTCACCAGCCAGGCGCGGGAGGCACTGCGCGGCGTGCGCACGGTGATCGTCGACGAGGTGCACGCGGTGGCGGCGACCAAGCGCGGCGCCCATCTGGCGCTCACGCTGGAGCGGCTCGACGCGCTGCTGGAGCGGCCCGCCCAGCGGGTGGGGCTGTCGGCGACGGTGCGGCCGGTGAGCGAGGTGGCGGCGTTCCTCGGCGGCTCCCGTCCGGCGACGGTGGTGCAGCCGCCGTCCGACAAGGTGATCGAGGTCGAGGTCGTCGTCCCGGTGGAGGACATGACGGAGGTGGAGTCCCGCCCGCCCGACGCGGAGAACCTCGCGCCCGACCCGGCGAACCGGTCGATCTGGCCGCATGTGGAAGACCGGCTGTTCGACCTGATCGAGGCGCATTCGTCCACGATCGTGTTCGCCAACTCGCGGCGGCTGGCCGAACGCCTCTGCACCCGGCTCAACGAGCTGGCCTACGGCCGGCAGCAGGGCACCGAGGCCGTCGACCTGTCGATCTGGGAGACGGGGCCGCCGCGCGTGCCCGCCGAGGTGATGGCGCAGGCGGGGGCGAGCAAGGGCGTGGTCACCGAGATCGTGCGCGCCCACCACGGCTCGGTGTCCAAGCAGGAGCGGGCGCAGATCGAGGAGGCGCTCAAGTCGGGGCGGCTGCCGGCCGTGGTCGCCACCTCCAGCCTGGAGCTGGGCATCGACATGGGCGCGGTCGACCTGGTCGCGTGCGTGGAGGCGCCACCGAGCGTGGCCAGCGGGCTGCAGCGCATCGGCCGGGCCGGTCACCAGGTGGGCGCGGTGTCCAAGGGCGTGATCTTCCCTAAATACCGCGGCGACCTCGTGCAGACGGCCGTGGTCGCCGAGCGGATGAAGAGCGGCCTCATCGAGGAGCTGCGCTATCCGCGTAATCCGCTCGACGTGCTGGCCCAGCAGATCGTCGCGATGACCGCGCTCGACGAGTGGACCGTCGACGAGCTGGAGGCCGTGGTCAAGCGGGCGGCCCCCTACTCGACGCTGCCCAGGAGCGCGCTGGAGGCGACGCTCGACATGCTGGCCGGCCGCTATCCGAGCGAGGAGTTCGCCGAGCTGCGTCCGCGCATCGTGTGGGACCGGGTGACGGGCACCCTCCAGGGCCGCCCCGGCGCGCAGCGGCTGGCCGTCACCAACGGCGGCACCATCCCCGACCGGGGCCTGTTCGGCGTCTTCCTCGTGGGTGAGAAGGCGTCCCGGGTGGGCGAGCTCGACGAGGAGATGGTGTACGAGTCGCGCGTCGGCGACGTGTTCGTGCTGGGCGCGACATCATGGCGGATCGAGGACATCACCGCCGACCGGGTGCTCGTCTCGCCCGCGCCGGGGCAGCCGGGCAAGCTGCCGTTCTGGCACGGCGACACGCCCGGCCGTCCCGCCGAGCTGGGCAAGGCCATCGGCGGGTTCCTGCGCGAGCAGGCCGCCCAGGAGTCGCCCGACCGGCTGCGCGAGGCCGGGCTCGACCCCTACGCCGCCGCCAACCTGCTGGCCTACCTGCGCGAGCAGCGCGAGGCCACCGGCTACGTGCCCGACGACCGGACCCTGCTGGTCGAGCGCTTCCACGACGAGCTGGGCGACTGGCGGGTCGTCATCCACTCCCCCTACGGCGCGCGGGTGCACGCCCCGTGGGCGCTGGCGATCAACCGGCGGCTGCGCGAGCGCTACGGCGTCGACGTGCAGGCCGTGCACTCCGACGACGGCATCGTGCTGCGCATCCCCGACACGCTGGCCGAGCCGCCGACCGACGTGGCCGCCTTCGACGCCGACGAGATCGAGCAGATCGTCACCGAGGAGCTGGGCGGGTCGGCGCTGTTCGCCTCCCGGTTCCGGGAGTGCGCGGGGCGGGCGCTGCTGCTGCCGCGCCGCGTCCCCGGCCGCCGCAGCCCGCTGTGGCAGCAGCGCCAGCGGGCCGCCCACCTGCTCGGCGTCGCCTCCCAGTACGCCTCGTTCCCGATCGTGCTGGAGACGATGCGCGAGTGCCTTCAGGACGTGTTCGACGTGCCGGGGCTGGTGGCGCTGATGCGCGACCTGGCGGCGCGGCGGGTGCGGCTGGTGGAGGTGGAGACGTCGCAGGCGTCGCCGTTCGCCGCGTCGCTGCTGTTCCACTACGTGGGCGCGTTCATGTACGAGGGCGACGCGCCGCTGGCCGAGCGGCGGGCGCAGGCGCTGGCCCTCGACACGACGCTGCTGGCCGAGCTGCTCGGCCAGGCCGACCTGCGCGAGCTGCTCGACCCCGACGTGATCGCCGACACCGAGCGGGAGCTGGCGCGGCTCGACCGGCCGCTGCGCGACCCGGAGGACCTCGCCGACCTGCTCCGCTCGCACGGGCCGCTGCTCGCGCCCGACGTGAGCGTGCGCGGCGGCGACCCGGCCTGGCTGGAGGAGCTGGAACGGGCGCGCCGGGCGATTCGCGTACGGATCGCGGGCGAGACGCAGTGGGCCGCGATCGAGGACGCCTCCCGCATGCGCGACGCGCTCGGGGCGCCGCTGCCCGTGGGCATCCCCCACGTGTTCCTGGAGCCGGTCGCCGACCCGCTGGCCGACCTGGTGGCGCGGCACGCGCGCACCCGGGGGCCGTTCCACGCCTCCACGGCCGCCGAACGGTTCGGGCTGGGCGTGGCCGTGGTGACCGACGCGCTGCGCCGGCTGGCCGTGCCCGGGCGGGTGGTCAGCGGCGAGTTCCGGCCCGGCGGGCGGGGCGAGGAGTGGTGCGACGCCGGAGTGCTGCGCACGCTGCGGCGCAGGTCGCTGGCCAGGCTGCGCAAGGAGGTCGAGCCGGTCTCGGCGGAGACGCTGGCCACGTTCCTGCCCGCGTGGCACGGCATCACCGGATCCCGGGGCGCCACCCGCGCCGGCGGGTCCGGCGGCACGGCGCGGGCGATGGACTCGCTCGTACGGGCCGTCGAGCTGCTGCAAGGAGCCGCGGTTCCCGCCTCGGCGCTGGAGACGCTGGTGCTGCCGTCGCGGGTGCCCGGCTACCATCCGGCGCTGCTCGACGAGCTGACCTCCTCCGGCGAGGTGATGTGGGTGGGCCAGGGGGCCCTGCCGGGCGGCGACGGGTGGGTGTCGCTCTACTTCGCCGACACCGCGCCGCTGCTGCTGGCCGAGCCCGCCGAGATCACCATGACGCCGGTGCACGAACAGGTGCTGGAGGCGCTCGGCGGTGGCGGGGCGCTGTTCTTCCGCGGGCTGTCCGACCGGCTCGGGTCGCTCGACGACTCCACGCTGGCCGCCGCGCTGTGGGACCTGGTGTGGTCGGGGCGGGTGTCGGGCGACACGCTCGCGCCGCTGCGGGCCGCGCTCGGGTCCGGACGGCCCGCGCACCGGCCCGCGACCAGGCGGCGGCGGGCGGTGCTGCCCAGCCGGAGCGGGCCACCGACCGTAGGCGGGCGCTGGTGGCTGCTCCCCGAGCCCGCCGCCGACGCCACCCAGCGGGCCCAGGCCCAGGCCGAGGCGCTGCTCGAACGGCACGGGGTGGTGACGCGCGGCGCGGTCACGGCGGAACGGCTGCCTGGCGGGTTCACGCCGATCTACCAGGTGCTACGGGCGTACGAGGAGAGCGGGCGGTGCCGGCGGGGCTACTTCGTCGAAGGGCTCGGCGGGGCGCAGTTCGCCCTCCCGGGGGCGGTCGACCGGATGCGTGCCATGTCCCCGAGCCTCACCTCCCCGGCAGCCTCGCCGTCGGGGAGCGAGTCGTACGGGGGTGGGGTGGGAACGCCCACGGATTCGGCTTCGTACGGAGGCGGGCCCTGGGAAGGGGCGCCGTCCGGCGAGGCGGGGTCCGGGCGCGCCCCGGCGGGTGCTGCTTGGGCGACCTCGTCGGGGGCGGTCTCGTCGGGGACGATCTCGTCGGGGGCGGTCTCGTCCCGGGCGGGGGAAGCCGGGCGGGGGCGGCAGGCGGTGGTGCTGGCGGCGGCGGACCCGGCCAACCCGTATGGGGCCGCGCTGGGGTGGCCGGCGCATCCGGGGGAAGTCGGGCACAAGCCGGGCCGGAAGGCGGGGGCGCTGGTGGTGCTGGTCGACGGCTACCTGGTGCTCTACGTCGAGCGGGGCGGCAAGACGCTGCTGTCGTTCGCCGACGGGGAGCGGTTGCAGCCGGCCGTCGACGCGCTGGCGCTGGCTGTGCGTGACGGGGCGCTGGGCAAGCTGACGGTGGAGCGGGCCGACGGGGAGCCGATCGTCGACTCGCCCCTCGCAGCGGCCCTGGAGGAAGCGGGCTTCCACCCAACCCCCCGCGGCCTCCGCCTACGAGCCTGACCGAGACGCCGACCACGGCTGCCGACCCGCGCGGGGCGACGGGCCGTACAGGGGGCGGGCCGCACGGGGTGATGGGCCGCACGGGGTGATGGGCCGCACGGGGTGATGGGCCGCACGGGGTGATGGGCCGCACGGGGTGATGGGCCGCACGGGGTGATGGGCCGCACGGG